>CAYQWE010000016.1:0-108263 GCA_964421275.1 uncultured Prosthecobacter sp. | reverse complement strand
ACGGCAAGCTGAAGGGCAAGACCTTCCGCATCTCGAACATGGGCGACGAGACCGAGGCCAGCATCGGCGCTGTCATCGCCGCGCTGGACGACAGTCTCGCGAAGCTGTGAGACTTTCTTTCGGACATTCAGCACGCGCTCTGTGAATCCATGAGAGTGATTGCCCGCAGCTCCACTGCGGAGAGCGAGAAATGATCACGCAGCACGAGGCGGCGACTATTCTTCTCCTTTCCACGGTATGATCACGGATGCCGCCACCTATACGGCCAAGACCTTCGTTGCCCCAAAACACAAAGTAGCTTTGAGCGCTTGAGCAACTACTGGCATCACTCACTATGGAAATTTGAGTCGTAAGCTGATCGACGAACATTTTATGAGTTGGAAGTCTTGCTCTCGCGACTTTCCCCTGTCAGCATCGTGTTCTATTTCATGCGGAGATTTCTCCGCGCATGCGTCTCTCTCACCTTCAATCACCGCGATTATGAATGTCATGAGTTGCCCCTCGATCCGAGTCCTTCGTGTTCTCGCCCTGTTGTTGGCTTCTGCCCTCCTTGTCCAGTGTTCGATGCCCTCCCGTGAGGCATGGCATTACATCCAAACCAAAGGCCTCGTGAATTACTGGGCACACACTTCGCAATACCACCGCTCACCTCCTTTCCACACCAACAGTCTGCGCGGCTCGCAGCATTATGCCTCCAGCCACAGTCGGCTGCCGCAATACAACCGTCCGTCATCGAATTGGTACTCTCTGTGGGGCTCGGGCATGCCCAACCGCGTTCCTTATTCCAGTTCGCCGCGGAATTCATCCAATCGTTACCTCGGCTCCACGTCGAACGCAGCAAGTCCGCGCCCCAGCCCTCCCCGTAAGCGTTCCAGCAACAGCCCTACTCGCCCAGTGAGTCCCCCCATAGAAGAGTCGGCCCCAACCCCACGAAGCGTGCGTAATGAGCCGCCTGCACCACCTCCGGCCAGCAACGTCGCGTCAAAACCTGCGTCCCCAAAACCAGCCGCCGAGCTTCCTTATGGCACGCCCGTTCCTGGTCGGCCCAACATGGTGAACAGTCCTTACGCAGGCAAAACGCAACTGGTTGACGTTGCCGGCATGGGGCCAGGCCAGACCGTCAAGTGCCCCTACAGCGGCAAACTCTTCAAAGTGCCCGCAGGTGCCCAGGCGGAGAACAAGGTGGAGCCGCGTCAGGAGTCCAAACTGGAGTCTCCCAAACTCAGTTCAGAGCCAAAGCCCTGATGGGCGTTGTTGATGATTCCATGGTTAGAGGCGCTGGTGGAGTGAAAACCCCATCCAGATTTTGGCCTTGATTCAACCTTGATCAGTGGAACTCTTGCCGCCCTCAAATCCGCAACAGCAACTCATCATGGGTCAACAACTCAACAAAGTCATCAAACGCCGCCGCCGCAAAAATTACCTCGAACGCAAGAAGGCGCTCGCCAAAGCCGGTGTTTCCCGCAAGGCGCGCTCCGCCCGTTCTGAAGCCAAGGCCGCCAAAAAACCGGCCACCAAAAAACCGGCTGCAAAGAAGGCCGCTTCAAAGCCAAAGGCTGAAACCACTGCTGTTGAAGTAGCGGCTGCCCCAGCCCAGGAGTAACCCGGAATTCCAATCCTGTTTTCAAATCCCACACCGTGACTGCGCAGGCTGTCACGGTGTTTTCTTTTCACGGCGGCCTCGTTCAACGGAACCAGAAGCCATTGTTCCCACCGTTGCTTCCAGTCGCCGCCCCTTGGCTCGAACGTGAGTTGTAGCCATCATAGTAGCCGCGTTCAAAACTGGAGCGATAACGCGGGTCATAGCGCCCCACATGCGCGGCAGGATCCGGCTGGCGGCTGCCTGTCAAATCACGCAGGCCATAATCATAACCTTGATTGTAAGCCGGGTCATTCGCAGGCTGTTGCGGCGGCGGATTTCCATAGCCCGCTCCTTGATTCAGATAGCCCCCACCGAGACTGCTATGGGCCTGGCCGTAACCCTGGTTGTAGCCGTCGCGATAGGCCATCTCCGTGCTCTGACCGAAGCGCGAGCGATGGCGATTGTAGTTCTGACTTTGGCGGTTTTGCGCATCCGCCTGCCCATCCTGCATACCTCGCTCATACGCCGCCTGGTTCAACTGTGCCCCCTGTGCATTCATATCCTGCCGATACTGGCTGGGGTACTGGCCTCCCCCGCCCGGCCCATAGTAATAAGGATCCACGCATTGGGTGAGAAGCAGCAGCAGGACGGAAACGGAGAACAGATTGAGTTTCATGGAATGAGGTCAGCGAAGCGTAAAAGGCTCTCGCCGTGTGGCAAGAGCGCAATATCCGACGCTTACAGTCAGCATCCTGTTCATCGCATTCTTCACTGCGGCACCATCTTCGCCTGCTTGTGCCGCCACAGCTTCGATTGAAGCCCCGGAAACACCCGCAGCGCATTCTCACGCAGAATCTGCCGCCCGATGTGCTCCGCGTCCGCCATTTGCAACTCACCACGATCCACTCGCTCTGCCAAAACCTCCGCCAGCACGCGCCGCGTGAACTCCGTGGCCCCGTAGATGCCCTCGGCGTGATTGCAGTCCGCGCCCCACAGAATGCGCGTGGCCGGAATCACATCCAGCCACTCGTGAAACGCCCTTTTCGCCATCGTCTGGCTCAACGTCGGCAGCCACACCGAATCGAGATACACATTCGGCATCCGCGCCGCGATCGCGCCCGATTCACCGACCCAGGGAAAACCGCCGTGAAACAGCACGAACGTCGTTTTCGGGTTCTCCGCGATCAAGTCTGCCAGCAGCATCGGATTCGAGCCCTGGATGCGCGCATGGCCGGTGTGAATCTGAAACGGCAGCGCATGCTTCGCGCTCAGCCTGCACAGATGCCACATCATGAAATCCTCGAACGCCTTCACCTGCTCCGGCTTCAAGTCCTTCCGCTCCTTCCCGAACGCCTCCGCCGCCTGCTCCTTCGCCGCCTTCGCGAAATCCAGCGTGCGTTGATACGCCAGCGTGTGCTTCAGGCCCACCAACCCCGCCTCCTTTGCCAGCACGAACACACGCTCCACGAACGCGAGGTAATCATCAAAGCTCTCGATCTTGATCCCCTTCGCCTTCGCAAAATCATACGGACTCTCCTTCCGCCCGCCCTTCGTCACCGCGAACTCCGACGGGTGGAAACCGCGGAACAGCGGATTCAACCGCAGCACGTTCCCCACGAAGCCGTAGTGCGATTCAAAGTCGAACGGCTCCCAATACGGATCGTTCAGCATCACCTCGATGTTCGCCCGCTCCGTGATCACCTCATACAGCCAGCGCTGATCACGATAATTCGCCACGATGCGCTCATTCAGCGCCGTGATCTGCGCGTCATCCGCCGCCTCAAAATCCACGCCATACAAATCCTGCAACGCCGGCAGCGTGTAGCGATACACGCTCATCGCCCGCACATCCGCGAACCCCGGCTTCGCCCGCTGCCACCAGTCCGCGAACTTTTCACGCGGCCTCCATCCCGGCACCGCATTGAACCAGCTCAGATAACTGTTCTGCCAGATCGACGCCAGATTCATCACCCGCGTCCCATCCTCCACCTCCCGCCATCCCGGCAGCTCATCCCACCGCCATAGATGATCGTGCGTATCGATCGCCGGAACCTTGTCGAGATACGCTTTGATCGCGCCAAATGACTTCGACGGCGTATCCGCAGCGAAAGCAGCGCCCGCGAACACGCAGGCGCTCATGAGAAGAACGAACGCTTTCATGCCCCGAGGCTATCAGGGCATGTCAGACACTGTCCATGCTTACTTCCTCCCCTTCGCCGACGCGGCGGTGAACCAATCGGTGCCGCCACCGCCTCCGCCAAAGGGATTGCCCATGCCGCCGCCGCCTGAACTGCGCTGGCCGCCACCGCTGCTGAAGGTGCGCGGTTGGCCGCCTCCCTGGCCCATCGGCTTGCCCTGGCCGGTTTTTTTCTCAAAGTCGGGCTTCGACTTCATGCTGAGGGCGATGCGTTTTCTCGGGATGTCCACCTCGGTGACGGTGACCATGACCTTTTGGGCCACTTTGACGACCTCCGCGGCATCGCGGACGAAATGATCGGCGAGCTGGCTGACATGCACGAGGCCGTCCTGATGCACGCCGATGTCCACGAAGGCGCCAAAGGCCGTGACGTTCGTGATGATGCCCGGCAGCTTCATGCCGACGGTGAGGTCCTTCATGTCGTTCACTCCCTCGGCGAAGCTGAAGACCTCGAACTGCTTGCGCGGATCGCGGCCGGGCTTGGCGAGCTCGTTCATGATGTCCTGCAAGGTGGGCAGGCCGACATCGGCGCTGACATACTTCTTCAAATCGATCTTCGCGCGGAGCTCCGGCTTCTGCATCAAATCGGCGACGCCGCAGCCGAGATCGGCCGCCATTTTCTCGACGAGCGGGTAGCGTTCGGGATGCACACTGCTCGCATCGAGCGGATTCGCGGCGCTGCGAATGCGCAGGAAGCCCGCAGCCTGCTCGAAGGCCTTTTCACCGAGCCGCGGCACCTTGAGAAGGTCTTTGCGGCTGGCGAAGGCGCCGTGCTCGTTGCGGAAGGCCACGATGTTCGCCGCGTGGGCGCTGTTCAGGCCGGACACGTAGCTGAGGAGCTGCTTCGACGCGGTGTTCAGTTCCACGCCGACGGCGTTCACGGTGCTGATGACCACGTTGTCGAGGCTGCCTTGCAGCATCGTCTGATCGACATCGTGCTGATACTGGCCGACGCCGATGGACTTCGGGTCGAGCTTCACCAGCTCTGCGAGCGGGTCCATGAGACGACGGGCGATGGAAACGGAGCCGCGCACGGTGACATCGTGGTTCGGGAACTCCTCGCGGGCCACCTCGCTGGCGCTGTAGATGGACGCGCCGCTTTCATTCACCATGATCACGGGGATGGAGGTGGGCACGCCGATCTTTTTCACAAACATCTCCGTCTCGCGGCTGGCGGTGCCATTGCCGATGGCGATGGCCTGGATCTTGAAGCGCTCGATCAGATTCAAGAGCAGCGTCTTCGCATGCAGGAGGCTGTTGCCATCGCCGAGCAGGTAGATGACGTCGTTATTGACGAGCTGGCCCTGCGCATCGAGCACGACGACCTTGCAGCCCGTGCGGAAACCGGGGTCGATGCCCAGCACGCGCTTCTGGCCCAGCGGCGCCGCGAGAAGCAGCTCGCGCAGATTGTCGGCGAAAACCTTCACCGCCTCGGCATCTGCCTTCTTCTTGGATTCGAGGCGTGCCTCCGTCTCCATGCTGGAGCTGAGCAGGCGCTTGTAGGCATCCTGCGCGGCCAGTTTGACCTGCGCGGAGCAGGTGTTGCTGCCTTTCACGGTGAGACGCTCGACGAGCGCGATGGCCTCCGCCTCCATCGGCTGGATGCGCATGAGCAGGAAGCCTTCTTTTTCACCGCGACGGATCGCGAGCATGCGGTGGGACGGGATGGACTTCACCGGCTCCGTCCAGTCGAAGTAATCGCGGAACTTCTGCGCCTCCGGGTCCTCTTCTTTGCCAAACATGACCTTGGAAGTGACCGTGCCGCTCTCCGCGAAGAGCTTTCTCAAAGCCGCGCGCACCTCCGCGGTGTCGCTGATGCGTTCCGCGATGATGTCACGGGCACCGGCGAGCGCCTCGGCGGCATCTTTGACCTTCAACTCGTCCGATTCGGCCTCCAGCTTCACAAACTTCGCCGCCTCGCCATCGAGATCGGCGCCGTTCGTGAGCACGTTTTGCTCGATGAAGTCCGCCAGCGGCTCCAGGCCCTTCTCCTTCGCGATGGTGGCCTTTGTGCGGCGTTTCGGACGGAACGGCGCGAAGACGTCCTCCAGCGCGTTCATCGTGTCCGCCTTGTCGATCTTCGCCCGGAGCACGTCCGTCATGAGCTTGCGCTCTTCGAGCGATTTCACGATGGCCGTGCGGCGGTCATCGAGCGCCACGAGCTGCCCCATGCGCTCCTGGATGTTCTGAATCTGCACTTCGTCCAGCTCGCCGGTGGCCTCCTTACGATAGCGGGAGATGAACGGCACCGTGGCACCGTCGGCTAGCAGTTTCGCCGTCGCGCCGACCTGGATCGGCTTGAGCTTCAGCTCTCCGGCGATGCGTTCGACGTGGGCGATGTTGATGTTGAGTTCGGAGGCGGCGGACATTCAGAAAGTTCCAGGTTTCAGGTTCAAAGTTTCAGGTTGGGGTGTGTGGAGTTAGCGAAAGCATCCATCGCGGCAACTGCTGAGAGCGTGCTGTGAAAAACTTTTGTTCGGCGCTCTGCTTGACACCCGTTTTCCACCTCGACTTTCGCACGGCACCGACCGATGATGCGCCATGCCAAAGACCATTCAGCTTGAAATGCCAGCCCCCAAGGATATCAGCCGCCTGAGGCTTCCTGCCGGTGTGCAACGCCGCCTCGATGAGCTGCTCGACCGGCAGGACAAGGGAATCAAGCTGACTGTACGTGAACGTCGTGAGGCGGAAGGCCTCGTGGAAATGGCGGAATGGCTGTCATTGCTGAAGCTTCGTGCCCGCCGACTTTCACGCGGTGCCGCATGACCGTTCCAGCAGCCATTCGCCGTCTCGTGACGCAGCGCGCTGGAAACCGTTGCGAATACTGTCGTCTGTCACAGTCCGGTCAGGAAGCCCGATTTCATGTGGATCACATCATTCCAGAGATGGATGGCGGCCTGACCACTTTGGAGAACCTGGCACTGGCCTGTGTGTCCTGCTCGCTGCGCAAAGGGGCGCGGCGATCATTCATCGATCCAGTTTCGCGGCGTCTTGTCAGGCTCTATCATCCGCGACAGCAACACTGGGTCGCCCACTTCCGCTTTGATGGTTTTCGCGTGGTCGGAACCACCGCCACAGGTAGGTCCACCGTTGAGGCTCTAAAATTGAACCGCCTCGTGATGCTGACCATTCGTTCTGAAGAAGCGCTGTTCGGTCGCTTTCCACCACCGGCGGATGATTGAAGCATCACCCTCGTTGCGATTACCACGCATGAAGCTACTGCTGGCGTTTTTTGTACTGTCACTTCATCTTCAGGCCCAGGACTGGCCGCGTTGGCGTGGCGCGAATGGTGACGGGCGATGGAATCCAAAGGGAATTTCGGCGGATTTTGCGAAGCGGGAACCACAGCAGCTCTGGAAGAAGGAGATCGGTGCGGGATTCGGTGGTGTGACGATGAGCGATGGCCGCGTTTATGTCATGGACCGTCAGAAAGCACCGAAAGAAGTCGAGCGCGTGTTGTGTCTCGATGCGGAAAGCGGCAAGGTTCTGTGGAAACACGAGTGGGATGTGAGCTATGGCAGCATGGACCATGGAACGGGGCCGCGTGCGTCAGTGAACATCACGGATGGCAAGGCGTATGCCCTCGGAGCCACCGGCGTGGCGATGTGCCTTGATGCCGCCAGTGGCAAAGTCATCTGGCAGGTCGATGCAGTGGAGAAATTCGGTGCGGTGATTCCAACATGGGGTTTCGCGGCTTCGCCAGTGATCGATGGTGATCGCGTCTTGCTGCATGTGGGAGCGAAAGACGGATCCGTGGTCGCTCTGGAAAAGAAAACCGGCAGTGAGGTGTGGCGCGGTGGGCCTGATCCGGCAGGTTACTGCACGCCAGAGATCATTTCGCATGCTGGGGCACGCCAACTCATCGCCTGGGGGCCGGAACATGTGCAGAGCCTGAATCCGGACAGCGGCGCGGTGAACTGGATCTACCCTTACAAGATCACATATGGCGTCAGCATTGCGCAGCCGATGTTCCATGATGGCATCCTGATGGTATCCGGCTACTGGCACGGTGCGAAAGCGTTCCGACTGGGCACTGGTGCTGAACTGATGTGGGAGAACGAGAAAGACATCTGCGGGCTGATGTCGGCTCCGTTATTCAAGGACGGCGTCGTTTACATGCTCGACAAGAACCGCGGCTTGCAGGCATTTGAACTCAAAACCGGCAAAATTCTCTGGAGCGACGACAACATGCTCACCCCCAAAGATCACAATCCGCAGATGAGCCTCGTGTGGATGGATGAGGCGAGAAACATCGCGGCTCTGCTCAATGCAGACGGCGAACTGGTCTATGTGACACTCACGCCCGCAAAGCACCAGGAACTGGCCCGCTGGCAGATCATCGGCAAAACCTGGGCGCATCCGGCCTTCGCTGGAAATCAGGTTTTTGCCCGCAGCGATAAAGAACTGGTCGCCTGGCGGCTTTGGTAATCGTCATGAAACTCTGGCTGCCGCTTTTCCTTGCTGTGTTTGTCATCGCCGCTGCTCCGGTGGCTGAACTGCCTGTTTGGAAGGTGGGCGCGGCCTCGGCGAAGATCACGCCGGAGAAATCGATGTGGATGGCGGGCTATGCGGCGCGCACGAAGCCGTCTGAAGGTGTCGAACTGGATCTGTTCGCGAAAGCGTTGGTGATCGAGGATCAAGGCGGAGCTAAGTTTGCGCTCATCACGATGGATTTGATCGGCGTGCCGCGGAATCTGCGACTCGCGGTGGCGGAACGGGTGAAGAAGGAGCACGGCATCGAACCGGCGAACCTCGCCATCAACGCCTCTCACACGCACAGCGGGCCGGAGCTGCGCACGAGCAAGACTTTCGGCGCGGATGATGTGGCGCTGCGCGAGAAGGAAGCTGCGGAATACACGGTGCAGTTGGAGAACACACTCGTGAAGCTCGTGGGCGAGGCGATGCAGAAGTCAGCGCCCGCTCATCTCGACTACAGCACGGCACGCTGCGGTGTCTCGATGAACCGCCGCACGCCGGATGGCAAAGGCGGCTGGAACAATTTCCCGAACCCCAACGGCCCGGTGGATCAAACCGTGCCTGTTTTGAAGGCGTCGAGTGCCGAGGGCAAGGAAATCGCGATCATCTTCGGTTATGCGTGTCATTGCACGACGCTGGGGCATCAGAAGTTCAGCGGCGATTACGCGGGCTACGCGCAGCAGGCGTTGGAAAAGGCGCATCCCGATGCCGTGGCGATGTTTGCGAACGGTTGCAGCGGCGATCAGAATCCGTACCCGCGCAAAACGATGGAACTGGCGCAACAGCACGGCCAGTCGCTCGCCACCTCGGTCGAAGCGGCACTCACGACGAACATGCAGCGGCTCAAGGGGCCGATTCGTGCGGCGTATCGCGAGATTCCCCTCTCCTACGACACGCTGCCGACCAAGGAGCAGCTTCTCGAAGAGCAGAAGTCCGCGAACAAGTGGCAGGCATCGCACGCCACGCGTGTGTTGCAGCGCTTGGAGCAGGACGGGCCGCTGCCGACGACTTATCCGTATCCCGTACAGGTGCTCCGCCTCGGCAACGAACTCACTTGGGTCACACTCGGCGGCGAGGTCGTTGTGGATTACTCGCTACGCCTGAAACGTGAGATCAAAGATCCCATCGTGTGGATCAGCGGCTACACGAACGACGTGATGGCCTACATCCCGAGCCTACGCATCTGGCAGGAAGGCGGTTACGAAGGCGGCGGCGCGATGATCTACGGCACACACCCGACGCGCTGGAGCGACAAGACCGAGGAGCACATCATCAGCACGGTGATGGAGTTGAGGAAGAGCTTGAACGACTGAGTTAATTTGAATCAGGCATCAGCCAATCACCGCTGCCTCGCCACCGTTCAGTTCAACAATCTCCTGCTGCAACCGTGCCGCCTCAGCTTTGAGTTCTGCCAGTTCTTTGTCGATCTTATCCGTGAACTTCATCATCAGTGCATCAAAGGCTTCCGGATCCTCCTCGATGATCTGATACAGTTCGTAACCAGAGCTCATTTTGAGTTCGTCTGTGGCTTCGATCACCAGGATGATTTCTGCCTCCAGGCTGTGGAGGAGCTTTTGCAGTTGCTCCAGCTCATCCGTGTCGCCGAAGTCAATCGCGGTCCAGCCTTGGCGCATGACGTAGCCAGCAGGATCTGAGGCAATCTGCCGCAGCGTCTCCAGATCGCCGTTGTCCTTCGCCGTGTTGATGGCACTCGTCAGCTTCGTGTAGGTTTCCTGTTTCTCGGGGTCATCGGCATGGGTGAGTTTACCAATGGGCCAGTGCTGTGAATGCTGAACCACGGAACACACGGAAAGCTGGAGCTTGGCCGAAAGAAACAAAAGAAGAAGTGATGCGGACAAAGATTGGGGACAAAACTCCTCCTCGTTCGGCCTGGGTTCACTGGCATTCGTTCCGGCATGGACGAAACGCAAAGCACACCGCCGGAGACATTCGTCGTCTGCGGCCAACTGGAGACTTCCTCCTTCTCACCGACCTATCGCGGGCCGCACATTCCCGTGCTCGCCGCATTTGGGCGCGGTGCCATGCATCGATTCTGCATGAATGGACGCTGGGATTTGGAACGTGCTGCCGTGGAGAAAGCCGCACTGCTGCTGCGTTCCGACCGGCTGCTGGAAACGAACGACAAACTGTTGTGGGACGACCTGACCTTCCAGATCGCGCCGCGCACTTTGCTTTATGCTTCGGAAAATAGTCTCGAAGGTTTTGCTGAATCCGCGGCCGAGGCGGAGACCATCGTGCGTGAGTTTGCCAGCCACTACGTGCGGCCACCAGAGCCGGAAGGCGGCTCGTATTCCCTGATCCGAGTGGACAAGGACATCGGCCGCGTGACCGTGCCGCTTTCCGCTGAAAGCCTGCTTTCAGACGAGCTTTTCACCCTGCATTACACCGAGGCGACGACGGACTGGCATCGCGAGTTCACGCAGCGTCTCACCAGCCGCAAAAACGGTCTCGCCATCCTCGAAGGACCGCCCGGCACCGGCAAGACCTCCTACCTGCGGCATCTCATGGGCGTGCTGCGCAAATCTCACCGTTTCTACTTCATCCCCGCCTCCACGTTGCAGGTGCTCTCCGATCCGAACTTCATCGGCTTCTGGGCCGACCAGCGCCGTCGGCACCCGGAGCAGCAGTTCGCCGTCATCCTGGAGGACAGCGACGCCGCGCTCATGGCGCGAGGCGCGGACAATCGCGAGCAAGTCAGCGCCATCCTGAACCTCACCGACGGTATGCTGGCCGATTTTCTCCGCCTGCAAATCCTCTGCACCATCAATGGCCGCGCCACCGACATCGACCAGGCATTGCTGCGCCCCGGCAGGCTCATCGCGCATCGTGTTTTCAGGCGGCTGGGCCGCGAACACGCCCATCGTCTCGCCACACACCTTGGCCGCACGCTGCCACATGCGCCGGACTACTCGCTCGCGGAGATTTTCGCCGATCCAGAAGCCTGTGAAAACCAGCGCCCGCAAATCGGCTTCGCGACTTGAATCATCGTCCACTCACCACCATGAACTTCGACATAACCGCCTACAAAGCCTCCAGGGAGCGCGTGATCCACCTCATCAAAGCCTCCCACGATTGGGAGAACACCGAAGGCTTCATTGCCGATGGCGTGATCAACCCGGAGGTTTACGCGTCACAGCCCCTGCGTGTGCTGTGTGTCCTCGCGGAATCCTACGGCTACGATGAATGCGGCATGGTGGACATTGAAGACCAGCCGCACAGCGACCTCATGGGCGTGAGCAATCCAGCAGTCAAAACCCCGCGTCGCATGGCCGCAATGCTTGGTCTTTGGTTTCATTCCATGCAGCGTGGTGGGATGAAGCCGTCATTTGATGAATGGCGGATGTCATCGCTGTTGGGAACATCTGCGGAAGCTGTCGCGACTCACCAAAGCACCTTGTCGAAGGTCGCTTGGATCAACGTGAAGAAGGCTTCAAACCCACGCGGCACCCAATTGGACCCGGAAGAGGCTCATGCGCATGCGCTGCGGAACAAAACCATCCTGCAGCAGCAGATAGCATCCGTGATGCCGAATTTGATGCTGGTGTGTGGACGTGACGCCTTCGCATCACTGCTTAACATGGGACTGCTGGCACCGGAAACCGCCGCGGCTGGGCTGTGGCAGCTCCACTCCATGCCTGATGGCACGAAGCTCATGAAGGTTTCTCACCCGGCCCACTTCCCTGACTGGGGTTCTTATGACGCCATCTACCGAAACTACGAACGCCTCCACGAGCAATGGTAGAAATGAACCATCATCCCAGCTCATCGAATCATGAAGATCGCCAGCATCGACTTTGAAACCGCCAACCACAGCCGCGTCAGCATGTGCGCCGCCAGCGTGGCCGTCTTTGAGGATGGAGTGCTCGTCGAGTCGCCTTACTGGCTGGTGAAGCCGCCCCAAGGCCACGGCTGGTTCCTTCCAGAGTGGACGAGAGACCTTCACGGCATCTCGCATGTGGATGTCCGGCATGCCCCGGAGTTCTCACACATCGCCGACGAGTTTTTGACCCGGCTGACAAGCGCGGACATCGTCGTTGCTCACAACGCCCGTTTCGACATGGAGGTCTTGAGGCAGACGCTCGATCATTTTCAACTTCCCCGACCCGCTTTCCGCTATCTCTGCACCTGCACGCTGGCAAGTCGCGTCTGGCCTGAGCTGCCGAATCACCGCCTGAATACCGTTGCCGCGCACATCGGCCACGAATTCCGTCATCACCACGCACAAGACGATGCTGTGGCAGCAGGAGAAGTGATGCTGGCAATGATGAAACGACTGGAAATTGACCAACCTGTGGACTTTACCATCCTCCCTCACAAACCAGCATTCTTTCCATGACTGCCCCATCTTCCTCGATCACAGCGCCCAATGATCATCAAATAGGATTACGAAGCCTTCAGCAGCTCACGGAAATAAAATTCTGGGTGCCAGGCTACCAGCGCGGCTACCGCTGGGGTGAAACGCAAGTAAAGAATCTTCTCGAAGATGTTTGGGAGTATCAGCCCTCAGACACCAGTGCATACTATTGCCTGCAACCGCTGGTGGTAAAGCATCGTGACAGGGAACTGGACTGGGAAGTCATCGACGGGCAGCAGAGATTGACCACGCTTGCACTGATTCTGGACTGCCTCAAAGAAAGCTCGAAGATTGCCATCACCTATGAAACACGCCAGGGGACAAGCGGCGGTTACTTGTCATCCCCCAATGAAGCCGAAGCCGATAAAAACATTGATTCTCACTTCATGCACCAGGCGCATGAGAGCATCAAGGCTTGGCTGGCAGGAAAGGGTGACGTGGCGATCAGGCTCTTTCAAGAAAAGCTGCTCCATCAACTGAAAGTGATCTGGTATCCTGTGGATGCCGGAGAAGACTCCGTGACCATGTTTACCCGCATCAATGTGGGGAAGATCCCGCTGACCGACGCGGAGTTGATTCGCGCTTTGTTCTTAAAATCGCGTCACGCGAGGCAGATGGAGATCGCGTTGGAATGGGATGCCATGGAAAAGGCACTGCAATCCGACGATTTCTGGCTCTTTTTGAATCCCCTTTCGGCCAAAGCAGAAAACCGCATCAGCATCCTGTTCGAATGGGCAGGGGCACCCCGAGTTGCCGGCGAAGACCACGGGGTCTTCAAGCTTTTTTACCAACGACTGAACAACGCGGATGTCGATGAGTTGGTGACGGTTTGGAAGGAACGGCGGCGGGTGTTTCTTCAGGTCGAGGCCTGGTATGAGGACCGCACGCTTTATCATCTCATCGGCTATCTTATTGCCACAGGGTCCAACCCGCGAGATCTTTGCAGCCTAGAAGAAGCCTTAAAAACCAAGAGTGCCTTTTTGAGGCGGCTGAAGCAGAAAATCTGTGAGAATCTGGGCTTGGAGAGGGACATTGAATCTTATGTCAGTGGCTTGAAGTATGAAGATCCGCGCGTCTTCAAAACGCTTCTTCTGTTTAATGTGGCGGCGGTCCTGCAAAACATCGGCTCCAGTCAGCGCTTCGATTTTGCTGCCTTTAAGAGCGAGGAATGGGACATCGAGCATGTGCATTCTCGAACTTCCCCGATGCCCAAGGGTGAATCGGAGCAACGAGACTGGCTCGAAAAAGCAAAACCATTCATCCCTCAATCAGACGATCTGAATGATATGCTGAAGTCCGCGCCATGGAACGAAGAAGCCTTCCTCGTCCTGTATAAAAGACTCCTCAACGATTATGAAGAGGGCCAAGGAGACAAGGACGAAGATATGATCGGCAACTTGACCCTGTTGGATCGTGAAACCAACCGCAGCTACAAAAACGCCATTTTCCCAGCGAAGCGAGGGCGCATTTTGGAACTGGAGCAGAAAGGGAAGTTTGTGCCACCGGTGACGAGGAGCCTGTTTTTGAAAGCCTATTCCAAAGTGGTGGACTCTCCTTTGAAATGGAGCGCCAAGAATCGCGACGACCATCGCAAAAAGATCATCGAAGCACTGAACGCCTTTTTCTCATGACACCAGCAATCAGCCCCGTGCATGCCCAAACGCTTACATTCTTTCAGTTGCTCGAAAAACATCCTGTCATCCGCATTCCCATGATGCAGCGGGATTACGTGCAAGGCCGGGAGTCGGCATCGGAAGTGCGGAAGCTCTTTTTGGCGGCTCTTTTTGAGGCGCTCAAGGAAAATGGCAAGCCACTCACATTGGACTTCATTTATGGAAGTGAACGTGAGGGGGCTTTTGTCCCTTTGGATGGGCAACAGCGTCTCACCACGCTCCTTCTCCTGCACTGGTATCTGGCACAGAAGGATGGCAAGCAACCAGATTTCAAGGGTAGGCTGATGAAGAACAGTTACCCAGCATTCACCTATGAAGTCAGGCCGAGCTCGCGGGATTTTTTCACTGAACTGATCGCTTTCGTCGCGGCTCCTGACATTGCTCTTTCGGAGCAGATCAAGGACCAAAGATGGTTCATGCCGGGCTGGCTGAGTGACCCGACAGTCCAGTCAGCGCTCACAATGCTGGATGCGATAAAAGCGGCTGATCCAAGTATCGTTAAAGGCTATGACAATCTGGCATCAGGCACCTGTCCAGTAAGATTTCATGCCTTCGATCTCGAAGGGTATTCATTGGCCGATGATCTCTATGTGAAGATGAATGCGCGAGGCAAACCATTGACGGAGTTTGAATCTTTTAAGGCGCGCTTAGAAGATAAGATCGAGAAGGTCAAATCAGGAGATGTGCCACTACCGAATGGTCAATTCGGTTCCTTCAAGATCTATTTCAGCGCCCAAATGGACGGGGTTTGGCTGGACTTGTTCTGGCATTACGCTGTCAAACAGGCCCAGCAAAAGGCGGCAAAAATCAAAGTTCCAGATGCAATGATCATGCGCCTTGTGCGGGAAGTGGCGGTTTTGTCATTGGCACTTGATGCGCCTGAAGACTGGGAAAAACAACTGCTGACACTGCGGGGCACACCAAAGCTCCATGAGCTGGAAGAGGCGGCTTTCAGGAATCAAACGTTCGCTCAGACGTTTGCGGTGTTGTTGGAGAGATGGAGCGGTGGTGGTGACAGCATCCAAAAGCATCTTTCACCCGAGTGTCCGTTCAAAGAAGATGAGCTCTTCGAGAAGGTGATCCGAAACGACGACGCCCTCACTTACAGCGAATCCGTGATGCTTTACGCGTATGCGGCCTACCTTGACACACGTCGCGGCGCTGACTTGGATCAAGCCTCGTTTTCAGAATGGATGCGGGTGGTTTTCAATCTGGTGGAAAACAGCCGCAACGATGCGACGACGTTCAAGAAGCGCCTGGAAGGGATTCGAAATCTCCTGGCGAAGGCAGATGACATTTTGAATTGTTTCGTGAGTGGTGACGCAGCTTTGCTAAACGACTTTGATGCCTATCAAGTGTCGGAGGAGCGGTTTAAAGCGGGCCTCTTGCTGAGAAATCCGGAGCTTTGGCGAAAGCCTATCCTTGATGCCGAGGCCCATGGATATTTTCGTGGCCAGATTGGCTTTCTTTTCCGCTTTGCAGGCATCGAAACGGCTGGTGTCGAAGCCGATGCACTGCTGCCGCTTTTTGAGTTATGGTGGCTGAAGGTGGCCCACTGTTTTGCCGATGAAGGAGTCGCGGACGTCGGGGAACATCGCTGGCACAGGGCGCTGTTGGCGACGGGTGATTATCTTTTGGGCAATGGTTCGCATTTGTTGCGCAACAAGCGGAGTGAAGACTTCAACTGGAAGCGACTGCTGCGCGGTCAGAAAGATGAGGCACAGCAGAGCGGCTATTTGAAGCAACTGATCGAGGGTATCTCATGTGATAGTCCTTTGCCGAATCAACTCGAAGCAATCATCAAGGGGGCCTTGGAACGATCCGATCTGGAGGAGTGGCGGAGGCTGATGATTCAATGGCCGGAAATCATCGGCTTTTGCAAAGAACGCAGAATCAGCAGGGAGGGCGGCACGGTCTATTTGCTCCAGCGCAGCGATTATCGAGGGCGCTGGGCGGAAATCTGGTCTTTCGCTCTTCACCTCGAACTCAATAAGAAAATTGAAGAACTGAGTCCTTTTCAAAAAGCGGGCTACCATACGGCACGCGGCGAGAACTCCTGCGCCTGGGTAGTGAGGGAGTCGCAACCCTACGACGATGTGGCGCTGAGCATCGAACGCGAGGGCGACAGGGCGAAACTTATTTTCCTGCGCTGGTATGGCAAACCGTTCGACCCAGAACTGGTGAATCTGCTGGAGCAGTCCGGCTTCAGTTCCGCTGACGGGCGCTATGTGCGCCTAGAGGAGAGAAACGAGGCCAAGGACTTAGTCGTCGAGATGGCGGCGTCGCTACGCAGGTTTCTGGAGAAACGTGAGAAGGAGCGTCTGACAAGCGCATGATGCAGAGTGTGTTTATTGGATTGTCTGTGAGTGATGCTCACATGACACAAGAAGCCGCGCAGGTTTCCCCGAGCGGCTTTGGTGATCGGTCTGGCAAAGTAGCTTTGTTGCTGCGCAACAAAGGCCCGGAGGCCAGTTCCGCAGGAACTGGACAACTTTACTTCGCGGCCTTCTTGAGCGCGTCTGCCTTGTTGGTGAGCTCCCAGGTGAGGTCGGGGTCGTTGATCTTGCCGAAGTG
The DNA here is from genome assembly GCA_964421275.1 of uncultured Prosthecobacter sp. Lineage (GTDB taxonomy): Bacteria > Verrucomicrobiota > Verrucomicrobiia > Verrucomicrobiales > Verrucomicrobiaceae > Prosthecobacter. The sequence continues at coordinate 91,386 of CAYQWE010000016.1, read as the reverse complement.
ACCGTAGTTGGTGCTCTTGCTGTAGATCGGGCGGAGGAGGTTGAGCTGCTTGACGATGTCGGCGGGCTTGAAGGAGAAGACCTTCAGCACGGCGTCGAGGATCTTGTCGTCACTGATGGTGCCGGTGCCGAAGGTGTCGATGTGGACGCTGACGGGCTGCGGATGGCCGATGGCGTAAGCGAACTGCACTTCGCACTTCGAGGCGAGGCCGGCGGCGACGACGTTCTTGGCGACCCAGCGGCCCATGTAGGCGGCGCTGCGGTCCACTTTGGACGGATCTTTGCCGGAGAAGGCACCACCGCCGTGACGGCCCATGCCGCCGTAGCTGTCCACGATGATCTTGCGACCGGTGAGGCCGCTGTCGCCCTGCGGGCCGCCGACGACGAACTTGCCGGTCGGGTTGATGAGATACTCGGTGTCCTTGGTGAGCATGTTCTTCGGCAGCACCTTCTTGATGACCTGCTCGATGCAGAACTTCTCGATCTCGGCGTGGCTCACGTCAGCGGCGTGCTGAGTGGAGATGACGACGTTCACGATGCGCGTGGGCTTGCCATCGACGTATTCGACGGAGACCTGGCTCTTCGCGTCGGGGCGCAGCCACTTGGCGAGCTTGCCGGCCTTGCGGATGCGGGTCAGTTCACGGCCGAGGCGGTGCGCGAACATGATCGGCGCGGGCATGAGCTCGGGCGTTTCATCGCAGGCGTAGCCAAACATGATGCCCTGGTCGCCAGCACCCTGCTCCTGGGTCTTTTTGCCTTCCGCTCCGGCGGCATCGACGCCCTGGGCGATGTCGGGGCTCTGGATGGTGAGGTAGTTGTTGATGAAGAGCTTGTCGGCGTGGAAAACGTCGTCGTCATTCGTGTAACCGATGCCGCGCACGGCGTCGCGGATGACCTGGCCGACGTTGATGACCTGGTCGATGGGTTTGGTGGTGCCGAGCTTCTTGTTCTGGAGCTTGGGGATGGTGATCTCGCCGCCGACGACGACGATGTTGCTCTTCGCGAAGGTTTCGCAGGCCACGCGGCTGGTCTTGTCCACGGCGAGGCAGGCGTCGAGGATGGCGTCGGAAATGGTGTCGCAAACTTTGTCAGGATGGCCTTCGCCGACGGACTCGGACGAGAAGATGTAAGAGCGGGACATGATGGTGGGCGTTAGGGTTATATGGACGAATCATGATTTGATGATGCGTCCTGGAAAGGTGCGCAGAGTATTCCCCAAAGCGGGGGCGTCAACCGGGGTTTTCGGACAGCGGAAGAGTGCAAACTGGATAGTTGAGGAAGGAATGCCAGCGATAAGGCTTGGCGAGTCCGCCGTTTGCCATTCACCGTCATGCGTCGTCTCATCTTTTTCTTCTGTCTCGCCTTTGCCTGCGGGTGTCTGCCCGCCGCAGACCGGCCGAATGTCGTCTTCATCTTCGTGGACGATTTCGGCTGGGGTGACGCCGCTTGTTTCGGCGGAAAGGTGCCGACACCGCACATCGACAGGCTGGCGCGGGGTGGGACGCAGTTCCGGCAATTCTATGTGGCGTCGCCGATCTGTTCGCCGTCGCGTTGCGGCGTGATCACAGGGCAGTTTCCCGCTCGCTGGCGGATCACGAGCTATTTGCAGACGAAAGCGGGCAATCGCGAGTGCGGGCAGGCGGATTTCCTCGATCCGAAAGCTCCGTCGATGCCGCGTGCGTTCAAGGTAGCCGGTTACATGACCGCGCACATCGGCAAATGGCATCTCGGCGGCGGACGTGACGTGACCGACGCGCCGAAATTCGCCGCGTATGGCTATGATCTCGGCCTGGGCACCTATGAAAGCCCGGAACCGGCGGCGGAACTCGGCTTGAAGACGACGCCGTGGGAGAACAAGCGCGAGCCGCAACAGGTGCCGCGCCACGAGCGCACGCGCTGGATGGTCGATCAGACGTTGAAGTTCATGCGGGAGCATGAGGGCCGGCCACGTTTCGTGAATCTGTGGCTCGATGACATGCACACGCCCTATCGTCCGCAGGATGGAAAGGACGATCGTGGCATCCAGGCGAAGCATCGCGACGTCCTCATCGCGATGGACGTGCAAATCGGCCGCCTCATTGATTCATTGCCCAAAAACACGCTTACGCTTCTTTGCGGTGACAACGGCCCGGAGCCGACCTTTGACCGCGCACGCACGGGCGGGCTACGCGGCATGAAGCTGAGCCTTTATGAAGGCGGCATCCGCACGCCGTTGATCGTGCGCTGGCCAGGAATCGTTCCCGCAGGCGTCGTGAATGACACCACCGTCGTGTGTAGCGTCGATTTCATGCCCACGCTCTGCGCTCTCGCTCAAATCAAACCACCCGCGGCCGACTTCGATGGTGAAGACCTCAGTTCCGTGTTCAAAGGCGAAAAAAACCGCCGCACCAAGCTGCTGCTGTGGGAATATGGCCGCAAACCGACATCTGGGAAAATGCGCACCTTTGTTTATCCCAAGGAGCCGGGTGCCAGATCCCCTGGCCTCGCTGTTCGTGACGGCGATTGGAAACTCCTCATCAATGCCGATGGCACACAAGCCGAGCTTTACGATCTCGCAAAAGATCCGACCGAAACCACGAACCGCGTCGATGCAGAACCCGCCATCACGGCGAAGCTGAAGCAAATCGTGCTCGATTGGAGACACTCACTGCCATGAAGCATCTCATTTTTCTCACCTTACCCAGCCTCATGCTGGCTTCGCCATTGATTGCGAAGCAGCCTGACATCTTGGTTTTTCTCACCGATGACCAAAGCCAGCTCGATTGCTCGGCCTACGGCGAAAAAAACATCCGCACGCCGAATATGCAACGGCTGGCGGATGCAGGCATGACGTTTGAGCGCGCTTATGCGGCGTCACCGAGCTGTGCGCCGAGCCGCGCGGCGTTGTTGACAGGTTTGATGCCCGCACGCAACGGCGCGGAGGCGAATCACAGCAAGCCGCGACCGGAGATCAAGAAGTGGCCCGCTTATTTTCAGGAACTCGGCTACGAGGTAGTCGCGTTCGGCAAGGTGTCGCACTACAAGCACACGAAGGACTATGGCTTCGATCATTTCTCTGACGACGGCTTTCATCAGCATCAAAGCATCGGCCATGCGGTCGATTGGCTGAAAAAACGGTCGAAGGACAACGCGAAGCCGCTTTGCCTCATGGTCGGCACGAACTGGCCGCATGTGCCGTGGCCGGAAGCGGATTCCGGTTACGATGGAACGGAGCTCACGCTCCCTGCAGGCAGCATCGACACGCCGGAGACGCGGGAATGGCGCGCCAAGTATGCCACGGCGGTGACGAAGGCCGATGATGACCTCGGCGCGGTGATCGCGGCGTTCGGGATGGAGGGCATCATCCTGTTCAGCGCGGATCACGGCGCACAGTGGCCGTTTGGGAAATGGAACGGCTACGAGAGCGGCGTGTGCGTGCCTCTGATCGTCTCCTGGCCTGAAATCGTGAAACCCGGCAGCCGCAGCCGCGCCATAGTGCAATGGACGGATTTTCTGCCGACGCTGATCGAGGCCGCTGGCGGCAAACCGCCCGCCGAGATCGACGGGAAGTCGTTTCTCCGCGTGCTACACGGCGAAACGACCACGCATCGCGATTTGATTTTCACCACGCACAGCAGTGACAACCGCTTCAACGTGTACCCGCTGCGCACCGTGCGCGACGAACGCTGGAAATACATCCGCAACCTGCATCCCGAGTTCGCCTTCACCACGCACATCGATCTGCCGGTCAGGCTGGGACAGCGGGAATTTTTCGCCAGTTGGGAGAAGCAGGCGCAAACCAATCCGCAGGCCGCCGCAATTCTGAAGCGCTACCATGAGAGGCCCGCCGAGGAGCTTTATGATCTCGAAAACGACCCGCACGAGCAGCGCAATCTGGCGGCGAATCCCGCCAGAGGCGATGAGCTTCGGCGTTTGCGGGCCGAGTTGGACGTCTGGCTCAAACAACAGGGCGACAAGCTGTCCGTCCTCGAAAAACCACGTCTTTTGAGCGATCCGACGAGTTTCGGACCGAACGCGGCACCACCGGAAACGCCGAAAAAGAAGGCAAAATGACTGTTTGGGCCGCGCAGGCGGATTCGGCCTGAATTTCCCCTAGCCAGCGGGAAGAATGCCGCTAGGATGCGCGCCCCTTTCCCCCGAACATGTCAGAAACGAAGAACATCCTCCGCCTCGGCCTGCCCAAAGGCAGCCTACAGGAGCCGACGCTTGAGCTCTTCAAGCGCGCCGGGTTCAACGTGGTCGTTTCCTCCCGTTCCTACCGCCCGGCGGTGGATGATGAGGAGCTGGAAATCCGCCTGCTGCGTGCGCAGGAGATCGGTCGTTACGTCGATCTCGGTTTCCTCGACTGCGGCATCACCGGCCGCGACTGGATCGTGGAAAACGGGGCGGATGTCGAGGTCATCACCGACCTACGCTACAGCAAGGCCACCTCCTGGCCTACCCGCTGGGTGCTGGTGGTGCCGAATGACTCCCCGGTGCAGAGCGTGAAGGATCTGGAGGGCAAGCGCATCGCCACGGAGGCTGTGGGCCTCACGCAGCGTTACCTTGAAAAACACGGCGTGAAGGCCGAGGTCGAATTCAGTTGGGGTGCCACCGAGGTGAAGGTGCCTGAGATGGTGGATGCCATCGTGGACATCACCGAGACCGGCTCATCCCTGCGTGCGAACAAGCTACGCATCGTGGACACGCTGATGGAAAGCTACCCGCAATTTGTCTCCAGCAAATCTGCCGCCCGTGACGAATGGAAGCGGCGGAAGATGGAGACACTCGTGCTGCTGCTCAAAGGCGCGCTGGAGGCCCGTCACAAGGTGGGCCTCAAGATGAACGTGCCCGCCGCAAAGCTCGAGGAGGTCGTCGCCACGCTGCCCTCGCAGCGTTCGCCGACTGTCTCACAACTTGCCAGCAGGGAATGGGTGGCCGTGGAAACGGTCATTGACGAGACCACCGTGCGCACCATCATCCCGCGGCTGAAATCGCTGGGCGCGGAGGGCATCGTGGAATACCCGCTGAACAAAGTCGTCCACTAGACCAAGCCAACACAACAGGAGAACAGAACCATGGGATCGCTCAAAAAGCGGAGAAAAACGAAGATCAACAAGCACAAGCGCAAGAAGCGCATGCGCGCGAACCGCCACAAGAAGCGTTTGCGCTACAAGGCGTAACAGATAGCCTCACGGCATGGCTTGTCTCCGTAGTGCGAATCGATGGGATCGAGTCGCCATGTGTAGTGTCATGCACTGGCGCGGCTCAGTTTCCGTGGCGTTGGCACTCACCTTACCGCTCACTGGCTGGGGCAGCACGGGGGTGGTCGGCGACCTGTCGCTAGGAACAGTCGCGCCCGAAGCTTCCGACTTGAGGCTCAGTCGCGACGGCGCGCTCGCCGCCGAGGCTCTGGCGCATTACAGCGCAGCGTTGCAGTTCGAGGCATCAGGCAGGCTGCGTCAGGCGCTTTCGCATTACTTGGCGGTTTTCAAGGCAGATCCTGGCAACGCTGAACTCGTGGAGCACACGGCGGGCATCGCCATGCAGTTTCAAGGACGCGAGGCGGCAATGAAAATTCTGGAGGAGGCCGTGCGGGTAGTTCCACGCTCACCTGCGCCGCTGTTGAACTTGGCGCGCTTTGCCAGCACCTACCCCCCGGAGGATCTCTTCGCAAAGGATGACCGTGCTGCAGAGGCAGTGGCGGAGGCGCTGCGAAAATTCCCCGCCCATGCCGAGGTCTATGCGTCCGCCGTGATGCTGCATCTCGTCCGCAACGAGCGGGACAAGGCCGTCGCCGTCATGGAGCAGGCGGCGAACCAGCCCAGCCGCGATCCGCAATACTGGTTGGCTACTGGACGCACCGCTGAGCGTGTTTGGCCGCTCGGACAGGCAGAGTTCGGCCAGGAATATCGTCAGCGTGTCGCGCCATTTTTTGAAAACGCACTGAAGCACACCACCAAGGCCGACGTGGAGCAGATTACCCTCGAAGTCGCACGGCATTGCCTGCTCACGAACGATCCGGACCATGCGCGGCTGCTCTGTGAGGAACTCGTCGCTAAACACGATAGCCTCGAAGCACGCAAGCTCCTCTACCGTCTCTACTCCGCTGCGGAGCAGAAGGACAAGGCGCTCGCCACGCTCGAAGAAATCGTCAAACAGGCACCTGATGACGACGGGCAGCAGCGCCTCCTCGCCGCAGAATACGACAAGCTCAAGCAGCCAGAGAAAGCCATCCCCCATCTGGAGGCCGCTATCCAGAACGGCGGCGGCGAGATCAATGATTATGTAAGGCTCGGCTGGGATTTCTTTCAGATGCGGAAGTTTGACGACATGGTGCGCATCGGCCAGCGCAGCGTCCGGCTTTTCCCGGATCATCCACTCGTGCATTACCAGTTCGCCATCGCGCACCGGGCGAAGGAGGACTGGGCCGTGTCCGTGAAGCACTTCGCCCAGGCGGAGCAACTCGCTGGGTCCACGCAACGCGAACTGCTCGACCATTTCTTCTACTATCAATACGGTGCCACACTGGAGCGCATAGGGCGCTATGACGATGCCTCCCGCATGCTGGAAAAGTCCATTACACTGACGCCACGAGAGAAAATCAAGGAAGCGGCGAACACGCTGAACTTCCTCGGCTACATGTGGCTGGAGCAGGGCAGTCATCTCGACAAAGCGGGCGAATTCATCGCCAAAGCCAACGAGTTGCTGCCCGGTCAACCCGCCTACATCGACAGCCTCGGCTGGTTCCGTTACAAGAAAGGCGACTACCCCGGCGCGCTCAAGGAGCTGCAACGCGCCGAGTCGTTGCTGACATCCATCCAGCCCGAGGATGCCGAGATTCTCGAGCACATCGGCCTCACGCACCAGGCGCTGGGCGACAAGGCGAAGGCGCTCGAATACCTCGAACGCGCCAGCGCCTTGAAAACGCCCGACGCGAAAGCCCGCAAACGCATCGAAGACGCGTTGCACAAACTCAAGAGCGGCAAAACCGACACGGAGAAGAAGTGACGTGACGCGGGCACTCACTCATGCAGCCGCTGGTCGCTGTCGATGAACGACCAGCAGAGAGCAGAGATGAGATAGGTCGATGCGGCGACGTAGAGCACGCCGTCCCAGCCGAGGCCCATCGACTTCATCAGCCACGGCACCGCCACGCCGCCGAGCGCACCGCCGAGATTGCCGATCATGTTCATGCTGCCGGAGACGGAGCCTGCGAGCCTGCCGCCGATGTCCATGCACGCACCCCAGGCGCCGGGCATGGAGAGATCGTTGAAGAAACCGGACACGCCGAGCGCCAGCATCGCATACGTCGCGTTTTTCGTCTGCGCGGCGGCCACGATGAGCAATCCGGCCGCCAGCATGCCCGCCACGCCGACGGTGCGTCGTGCCGCGCTGATGCGTCCGCTCGCCGCGGCCATCTTTTTTGCCGCGAAGCCGCCCAGGAAGCAGCCGATGCCGCCGAGAAAGAGCGGCAGGCCGTTCAGGATCGAAGTCGAGGTCGCGGCCATGTCCATGCCCAGACCGTCCTTGGCCTCCATGAACTTCGGCATCCAGGTGATGTAGAAGTACCAGACGTAGCTGATGCAGAAGTAATACACCCACAGCAGCAGCACGGACCGCGTGGCAAAAAGCCTGCGCCACGGGATCTTCGCGTACCCGCCGCCCAGATTCTTCTGCGCGTCCGCCAGCAGCGCCAGCTCCGCCGCGTTCACCTTGGGGTTATCCTTCGGATTGTCACGGAACCACAACGCGAAGAACACCGCCCAGATCACGCCGAGAAAGGCGAAAATCACGAAGGCCGTCCGCCAGCTCACCACGCCGAGCACCCACACCACCAGCAACGGAGTGAAGGCCCCGCCCCAGCGCGCGAAGAGCCAGGTGATGCCCTGCGCCATGCCATGCTCCCGCTGCGGCAGCCACACACTGAACATCTTCGCGATGTTCGGGAAACCGCCCGCCTCGCCCGCGCCGAAAAGAAACCGGCACACCGTCATGGACATCTGGTTCCACGCGTAGCCCGTCGCCGCGGTGAAAAAGCTCCAGAACATCACGATGCGCAGCAGCACGCGACGAGGCCCCCATTTGTCCCCCAGCCAGCCGCCGGGAATCTCAAACAACGCGTAGGCCAGCGTGAAGGCGGAGAACACATAGCCCATCTGCGTGTCATCGAGATGGAGATCCTCCTGGATGAAAGGCCGCGCCTTCGAGATGCACACGCGGTCGATATAATGAATGATGCCGAGCAGCATGGCGAAGACGACCACGCCATAGCGCGTGCGGGAGGGACGGAGCGCAGAGTCCATGCGGGTAAAGCGCGCATGCTGTCATGCGACGTGCATGGGCGTCAACATTTCAAAGATTTGTTCCACGTCATACACGACCACAAAGCACACTGAAGACACCACAAGTCAGGTGCGCGTGTGAGTTTGTACCCGGCATTCAATCCTTGGGAAATGTCAGGCCAACCTCCCTGGCAGGCCCCTCCAGTGGGGAGAATAAGCCCTTCCATAGCTCGAGCCTAGGATTGGTTGAGGATGCAGGGGTCACATGAATGTTTCCCAGTGGCTTGCAAGCTTCGAACAATTCCAGTCTGAGCACTCGGTCCGGCCCCAGGCTGCCGGTAATTTTTCGAGCGCCGCCTTCGACCATCCACAAACCTTGGACAATGTCGTCATGCCCCCAGCGCAGGGTGAGATCACCTTGGGCGCTGCTTGCCAGAATCATCCGCCCCTTGGTCACACGGCTCGACGGCACATCCAAACGGATGAGCGGGCACCCGCGCTGCACTCCGTCCCGTTTGACGACCAGCGGCTGCGCTTTGTCCCACCCTTTGCTCACGGCAATCTGACGTTCCTTGCGGCCTGGGTGAGTGGCTGAGGCTTCCGCGTCAAGTTCGTTGAGATAGGCTGCGGCCTCTTTGGCGCTCGCGCCCATCAGTCCCATGACAAATCCCGCATAGCCGTCCGCCTCCAGCTCAATCTGCGGTGATGAGCCATCACCCGTCACGGTATGCCCTTGGAGATGATGTCCCACTTCATGGGCGAGGATGCCCAGACGCACCCAGTCCGTGTTCTCTGCTTCCGCCAGCTCGCGCAAGAAATCAGGATCGTAGAACAGGTAGCGCTTACCATTCAGGATGGTCGCATAGGCATTGCTGATACCGGACTTGGGCTTGAGAACGAAGTTAAGCTCCAGCCCTGAGTAGGACACGATCGCCTTCACCATCGCCACCACCTCCGGGTCCTGCTGCTCAATCTCGTTCAGCAGTTCTCGCACAGAATCGGTGGCTTTCGTCGACAGTTCTTCAGTGTGGCAGGGCAGGGCCAGACCTGCTCCCGCCAGACAAGCACACAGTGCGGGCCGCAGAAAAAAAGCTGCCGATCTGTTCATGTTTCTAGGGGTAGCGGATGCACGGGGAGGAATCAAGGCCGCTGATTCTCCCCCGAAGATCACCAGCTTTGTCTCTGGATGATTCCGTCAGACCGCTCCTTTCCTGCCAGCTTGCATGACTTGCGCGGTCCATGCATCTGCACTATCTGCTGCCATGGATCACTCTGCCCGGACTCGGTGCTTTCTAAAAGCGGCGGCTTTCGCCCTGCTGCTGTTCTTGATGCGTCTCGCTGTTCCAGACGCACAGGCGGCGGATGGCACTGCGGTTGCAGCAGCACGGCGTCTCGTCGAAACCGAATACGAGACCGTTTTCTTCGTGATGCATCCCACCGGGAATCTGATCAACGTGGAGTATGAGGGCCGTGCCGCAGCCGACGCAGGCTTCATCCTCATCTACGCCTTCAACTTTGAGGGCATCTTTGGCTCCTGCTACACGAAGACGCGGTTCCACTTCGACGAACGAGGCCGCTTCGAGTCCCTGGCAGCAGGGGCCAGTTCCTCGCCCAGCCCGCCCTTCTTCGCCGCCGGTCTGGCGCTCGATCTGCTCAAAAAGCTGGTGGATGAAGTGGCCGACCTCAAGGAGGACGGCATCATCTCCGAGGCCATTCGCAAGGCCGATGTGAAGGCCACCCTTGAACGCATCCTCATCCTCAAGCAGCCGTTCATTCGCGGCACCCAGTCTCCGCTCGATGAGGTCAGCGCGGCCCCCGGCGACGGCCCCGCCGCCGATGACCGTGAACTCATCGAACTCATAGGCAAAACAGCATCGATGGATGCCAAGGAGCGGCAGGAATGGCTGGCGCTGCTGCCGCGCATGACGCCTGCCGAGCGCGAAAAACTCAAGAACATCCTCCTCACGGAAAAGCGCAAGCTCGCGGAGCTGGACCAGAAGTATGCTGAGGCGCTGGCCAGGCATGACAGCCGTTATTCCGAAATGAAGGAACTGGTGAACCTCATCAGCACCGCCCCCGGCTTGAGCGATGATGATCGCGAGCGGCTTACGGCTGCACTGCTCAAAATGACCGAGGAGCAGAAGCGCCGCCTCCAGCGCCTTCTGGAGCGCGCCCTCGAGGAGGATGTGGATGCGAAGACGCTCCTTGGTAAACCGGGCTTCGCCCCTCAGCGCATCGACTCTTTGGCTGCTGCCATGAACACCACCACCACCCTAGCCCCTGCCTCGGCGGAGACCGCGCTGGACCGGATCAAAGACACGCCCCACCGTGAAATCGTCATTCGTTCGCAGATCGCCCGCGAGAAAAAGCGCATTCAAGCTCTCGGCACCCCAGAAGTCAGCAAGGCGCTGATGAAAAAAATTCGGCAGGAGTTCAGCACACCTTAGGGTCGAACCTACGAGTAGAGCCAGCCACGGCCCCCACAGGCCGTGCAGTGAATGTACTGCTTACCATGACACATCGGACAGTTCCTGCCCATGCCCGCATCCGGTAGCGGACAACGCACCGTGCCCTTGCCTCCACAGGTCGGGCAACGGGGGCGGGAGGAACTGCCTGATGAACTTCCTTGGTTGCTCGCCATGCCAGAGGCGATGAAAGCCCCAAACTTGTCCCAGAATCCCGGCTTTCGGTTTCGCCGCTCCTCTTCCTGTCGCTGCTTACGCTCCTGTTCCTCTGCTTTCGTTTCCCGCACAAAAACGAACCAAGGCAGGTACAACAAGCCGCCAAAGCCTCCAATCAATGAGATCAGCGGATTGATGAGGTCTCCGCGCGGCTGCGCGATGAGAACGACGATCAAAGAAATGACCAGCACACGAGCCAAGCGGATCAGGCCCTCAATCAACTTCGCCGGCCACGAACGCGGCTCATAATCCTCTGGCCGACGACGATGCCAGAAGAAATAGATCAAGCCGCAGACAACGGCGACCACGACAGTGCCCACGGTCAAATCGCCGCTTAATAAGATCAACGGAACTGCCGCAAGGCAAGCGATCAGCAGGCTGCGGAATGTGGTGTTGAGGAATCTTTTCATCAATATCCAGATCCCCTCATATACCTGTGTACCTTGGTGGAAAAACGGCAGATCAGTATCGCTTGAGGAAATGCTGCCATGGTTAGAGTTGGTACAGCTTTAGTTTTCAGCCTTACTCAACATCTCTGCGTAAATTGCATGGTTGGCGTTGCTCGGGAGTGGTACCTTCATGCACAGGAGCGCATCTCCAATGGAACAGTCCAGCGGGAACACCAAGTGCTCATCAACCCATTCAAAGTCATCGTCCCCCCCCGCCAACTGGTCACGATGCACAATCTGAAAACGAGATCTGTCTTTCGGGTAATCCCGGACATAGCACCCTTGCCCCAGCGCCTGAAACGCCTTTTCGGAGTGGGTCCACACCCTGAGACCGTCGCCACGGTTCAGTTTGTTCCTCGCGTTCAAGATTCGCTCAACTGTCGCGGCGCTGGACACTGGAGCGGTGGAGGTTTCATTCAGATTGCCCATGAAGATGGCTTCGTCGAAAATCGCCAGCAAATCGTCAAACTGCTTTTCGAGATAACGTCCGTCTTTGTCAGCCCCGTCTTGAAATTTAGGCAGCGCCATCGTGAGGACAAACTGGCTGCGCATGTAACTGAGCAAATTGGCCTGGAAAGACGGGTTCAACGCGAGTTGTGAGCGGGACAGCCCGACTCGCTGGGTGATCAGGCGCTCAAACTTGCCTATCAGATTGGGATCGATGGCTGAATCCGACCCATAAGCGCGTGCCGCCCACGTCCCGATTATTCCAGGCACGACCACCAATGACTGCGACTTCCCCAGTGTCCTGGCGAGGAATACATCCTTCTTGTCCTTGCCAACGGATCGGATATTTAACAAGCCGACAGCATTCACACTGGTCTCGGTCGCATAGTTCTCTGTGGCTGAACCATTCCGCAGCGCACTCAACTGGATCAGGTCAAAGCCCGCGCCCAGTTTCTCGCGCCATGCAGCCTCTGGAACCTCCTCCTTCAACCGCATCAAGGCGAACGCCAGTCCGCTCGAAATGAACTCAGATGTCATGAACCAATCACCTGCTTGGGAAGCCTCCCTCTTTGCTTTTTCCACGGAACTGAAGATGGCTTCAAATTGCTGCTTCTTGACCGCGATGTCGGCGGGTGCAGCGGGTTGTTGCTGCGCGAAAATTCCAGCAGCGCACGCAAAAGCGACTCCGAGGGCGAGAATAAATAAGCTTGGTTGTTTCATCACGTCATTTGGGTTGTGGTGAAGTCCCGGCCTTCAGGCGGGTGAGGACTTGGTCCATCTCGGGTCTCTCCATGCCCGCAGCCTTCAACTGGGCGAAGTCATCAGCCAGGACCGACACCCACTCCGTCAAATCCATGCTGGCGGGCTTTTCATAAAGCTGCAGGGCTTCTTCCAGCTTCCCCGTGAGGAGCAATCCGTGCGCTCGATTCGTCAGTCCAACCATATTCCCCGCCTTCTTCGCAAGCGAAGCGTCAGCCCATTTGACCGCATTTTCAGGCCGGTTGGCGAAAAGCGCATACCACGACATTTGACCGGTGTATGACGAATAATCTTCGGCATCGCTCAGAAAGCCGGCCTTGATCGCAACCGCGAGCCGTTCCTCAGCGTTTGCGAAGCGCTCCGCGCCAACGCGATGATTCGCGTTATTAGAATATTCTGCGCTAAGCGACTCCATCGCCAATCGCAAAAGGGCCAGTGAGCCACCCTTTGTCGGTGCCCTCCCGTCTTGCAGAGCCTCCGCATCCGAGGCGATCGCATCACATGTTTGCCCCCACTTATTGGCTGTCCCCAGTGCTGAATGGCTAGTGGTGGCTGCATCCATGAAGTATTCGAAGTCGAAAGGATTCTCGACGAGGCCCGAGCACAGCGCGGAGGCATGCACCCGGACCAATTCATCCAAATCCCAGTCATGCGTCAGCTTGGCAGCTCGAGCAGAGCTTTGAGCCTTGTCTTGTCTCGACCGGGCCAGTTTCAGCAGCGCATAGGCAGTGCTGAAATCGCCCGGGTATTGCGACTCCAGTGTCAAATAGACTTTCTCCCTCTCAGCGGGATTTCCTTTGAGGGGTTCTTCGTCCATCAACTCCCATTGATAGGCCGGAAAATTCAGGTGAATCGTCGGGTAGTTGACTTTCGCATACTCGATTGACCCAACGTTCAATTTGCGAAGGCCCAAGATCACTTCCGTATCCAGCGCCTTCACGCGATCCTTCAATGGCGCATTTCTGGCGGTCAGGCCCCACTTTGATAGGTTCCGGGCAAACCAATGGAACGACGTCAGCGCAGGAGGCAGGTGATCCCTAGCCAGGGGGCTTTGTTCACTTAGCAATTCATCGGGCTTTTCAGGCTTCTGGTGCTCTCCAAAATAGACGACAAGCCCAACCCAGATGCGGAGGAACGAATCATAGGTTCCGGTGCCGAGCGGTGCCTCTGGCGTGGTTTTATCCTTGTCCCCACGGTCGTGCCAAAAATAGGGTGCTTTGACCAGCCGTTCCATGGCTTCGATATCCTCGCCGAAAGCACATCGCGTCAAATCCCGATACTTCGCAAAGGCAACCTTGTCTCCATAGGTCCACCTCTCCAGGGGGTCTGCTGGTGAAGGGTCCGCCATGGCGTCTAGCATACGGGCCATGAAGACTTTGGTGTCCTTGTCCCATAAGAACGGCCCGATGGGCCCCAAAATATCCAACTCCCGCATGGTATAGGAGGCCTTGCGCTGAAGGAAGTTGTCCACCACACAGACAGAATCAATCAAGTGAACAAGGAGGCGTCCGGCCCGCAGCTCAGACTTGCGGCGCTTCACAGCAGGGTTCTCGTATCCCATCTGGGCGTTGTAGGACAAGAGCAACGGAAGGATGATGTTGATGTGCTCTGAATTTCCCCACCGGAGCGACCAAAGAATTTTGCTTAATCCAGGGTTTACTCTTCCACTTTGCAGGTCCGCAGAAAGCCTTCCCCACAAGCTCGAGGCCAACGCGTTGCGGAGCGCCTTGTCTGCCGACTCCTTGTTCTGCCGGGCCAATTTCATTTCCTGAATGGCAATCCGTTGCATGCCCATCGCGACTTCTGCCTCATGCTCGGCCCGCTCCGACTGGCGCTGGCTTTCCGTCAAAGCCATCCTCGTTTTTTCTGCTTCGGCGTCCGCACGATTCTTCAATAGATAAGCAGTGATACCGGCCAGCAAAGAGATCGTCGCCAATCCTGCAAGCACAGAGACAATCAGCCGACGTTTCTTCTCATGATTGTTCTTGGTTTTCTCCATCTCCTGGATCGATCTTTCGACATACTGTCGCTGCTCTTGCGAGAACCCATCCGCGTTCGTGAGCAGATGAGCCTTTGCAGCGTCCAGCAATGGATCACCATCCAGCAACGGACTTCTCTCTTTCATTCGTGCGGCAATGCGTGCACGCGTATGGAGAAAGTCACGGTTGTGCTCGGCCCAAGAGATAGCTCTAGGCCAGACCCGCATCAAACTTTCGTGCGCGACGGTGACAACGGCTTCGCCGGTGGCGGGATCATTAGCGGTGGTTAGCAGGCGCTCTTGGACAAAGGCTTGCACGAGCGTGGCGGCACCAACCTTGATGGTGAGGCTGGCGTGAGGCACACGCTGGCGGACGATTTGATCGGTGCTGCTATCAATGCCTTCCTGGCCGACGGTGACAAGGGCTTTGAGCACGCTGCCGAGAGATTCTTGCGCATCACTAGGCAGAGACTTGAAGACATCCTCGGCACGTTTGGCGAGGGCACCTTCCACGCCGCCGAGTTTCTCATAGGTTTCCAAGGTGAGCACACGCTCGGCGGTGCGTTGTTCGAAGAGTTCGCGCAGGACATACTCCAGCAATGGCAGCAGCTCGGCGTGGGCGGCGGCGTCGCGCAGGATGCGGTCAGCGAGGCTCTGGCCCTCGCGTTGCTCGAAGGTCAGTCCCGCGAGACGGGCGGGCTCTTCGATAAGGCGGCGCAGGGAATCGGTCTCCGGCGGCAGCACGGGCAGCAGGCCGTGGCCTTCGGTCATGCGCACGAGGGCGGGCTGGGCCTGCACCTGCGTCCAGAAGTCGCTGCGCACGGTCGCCAGCACCCAGACGTGGCCGCTGCGGGCCATGGCTTCCACGGCTTCGAGGAACTCCTGACGTGCGGTGTCGCTGGCGGCGGCGGTGGCAAAGAGTTCCTCCAATTGATCCAGCACCAGCAGCATGCGCACGCCACCACCCGCTCGTTTGGCTGCACGGGCAAAGGCGTCCTTCACACGCAGACTGTATGTGAGCACGGGATCGCGGCGCATGCCCTCGATCAAGTCATCCAGCGCGCCAGTGTCGCCGCGCAAATCAGGTAGCCCGTCATCGCCTGCAAGGCGGCGTATGAGGCCGGCGAGCGGATCGGTGCCGAGTTCCAACGGGGAGGCGATGAGGGTGCGCCAGGCAGTGACTTGCTCATCAAGTTCGTTTTCGACGATGGCAGGCAGCACGCCAGCACGGGCGAACGAGGACTTACCGCTGCCGCTCGCGCCACTGAGCAGGAGGAAGGCGCATCCATTGCGCGCCTGCTCGCGCAGGGCGTGGCGGGCCTCCAGCGTTTCGGTTTCGCGACCAAAGAACACATCCGCGTGCTGCGGCTGGAAGGCCTCCAGGCCAAGGAAGGGCGGGCCTTGCTTCTCGATGTCCCAGACCGACTCCGTGACGCTGCCACCGGAGAGTTCATCCAGTAGATCCGTCAAATGCGTGCGCAGCCGCTGTGAGAAGGTGACGGGCCGGTCAAAGCTGTGGTAGGCGCGCACGTTGTGCCCGCTGCCGCCATCGCGGAACTCCTCGGCAATGAACTGCTCAACGAGCTTCTTCTGCGCGATGATGTCCTCCTTTTCCTGGGTGGGCTTGCCACGCAGGCGTTCGTCAAAGCTGGTTTCATCCCGCCGCGTATAGACCATCAGCGCCGGGCGTGTGCCTCCCGTCTGCTGCCGTGCTGTGATCATGAGGTCAAGCTCCCGCTCGGTGCCGCTGCGATACTCGGTGCCGTCCGGCTTACGGATCAATGCCCCGAGCGGCGAGCCCAATCGCGACCACAAGATGAACACTGCTATGTCAACGCCGTGCTCCTTGGACAAAACGAGATCAATGCCTTGCTGAAACGACATATCGGCCTGCAACGGTAGATCCTCCCAAATCACCGGCTTGAGGAAGAAGCTTCCCACATAGCGGCGGCGGAGGCTTTCAACAACCTGTCTGGCGCGGTCCCGTTCCTCGGCCACGTCGCCGGGACTGCTGATGAAGATTCGGAGGGTTTGCATGAGAGGTGAGAAGTGCAGATGGGGTCGATCAATGCGCACCCGTGTTCTTCACGGCGAGCTGCCACTCGATGAGTTCATCGAGAAGGATCTCCTCACTGCGGGTGATGGTGCGGCGGATGCTGGAGGCGGTTTGCAGTCCAGGGAGCGCTTTCTTGATCTCCATGAGGCGGGCGATCATCTGCGGGTAGCGTTCCTTGCGCCTGCCGGCGTCCAGCGCCTGACGGATGCCGTTGGCGATGCCCGCCAGCAGCGGCAGGGCGATCGGCAGCAGGACAACCATGATCCAGCCCGGGAAAGGCTCCTCCAGATGCCAGCCATGTCCGGGATTCCAGCGCTCGCTAAATTTGTTCAGCAAGGAGAGCAACACAAAGATGGGAGCAAGGCGCGCGCTCCAAGTGCCCACGAATCCTGTAAAGTTCCACCAGCGAGTGGCTGAAGGCTGCTTGGTCTGATAGTGAAGAATCTGGCTTTCGGTGTGCTTGTCGCCAAGGCGGACGGCCAGGTAATCATCACGCAGCGCCCGTGGATCATGGCCATGCTGATGCTCGAGCACCAACAGCCCGACACTGAGGGCAAAGCGCCGCCACTGCGTATCATGACGGGTGACGGCCGGGTGCAACGGATCCACCACCGGGACACTGGCACGGAGGCCACGCGCCAGTTCGCAGGCAAAACGGCAGTGGACCCAGGACTCGTGGGTGTGCTTCTGGTGCAAACGGATCGTCATCCACAACGCGGAGGCGACGAGCACGAGTTCCGTGGCTGTGAACATCCAGCGGTTGTGGTAGAACCAATGCTCCTTGTCCACCTGGTAGGTGACGACGGCGGCCAATAAGGCTGCGATGCCATGCAGGAGAATGATGAGCACCAGCGAGGGACGAAATCGTCCCGCCTCCGCCACGGCGATGTGATCCAGGCATTTCTGCAAGCCATCCGGGCCCGCGTCTCCGGCAGCGCACGATGTCCCGGCATGCTGAATCATCTGGTTCAACTCCTTCATGATCACATCCGGTTTGAAACAGGCATCCAAGGCGTCTGTCCCCGTGACATCTCCGCTGGACGAGGCGATCTGTACCACTGGAGTTCCAATCGCTTTCGCCTGCGCCACCACCTGGGCGGTACCACCCAGGCCGCGTGCGGGCTGTCCATCCCAGACGGCGACAAGAACATCCACAGCATCCAGCACATGGATCGCCTGGTTGAAGTAACACTCCGGGCGGGTGGCCTCGCCTGTGACGAGATGCGCGGAGTCACATCCTGGCCGCTGTTGGGCGATCACGAGCTGTTTCTGAGAACGCTTCCAAGCGGCGGGCGCGGAGAAATCCTTTTCGAACTCCGTCTCCTCCAACGGCAGCAGCAAATGCACCGGCATCCCCAGTTCCCTTGCGACTTCCACGCAAAGCGTATCACACCCTTCGGCGACGCTGGCATACAGCTCGGTCTGCCCGCCCACTTTTAAAGCTCGCTCCTGCAAGTCTGTCAACACCCTGACCAAAGCGGTGCGGATAATGGCTTCGTCATAGCCCGACCGATGGCCGGTGAATCCGATGAGATAGCGTGGTTTGATCATGTAGGCGGATTTCAGCAAACCTCGTGCCACATGGCAAGCGACAAAGGTACTCAAATGCTGCTGCCATCTTGCCCTCACTCATGCCACGTCCGCGCCACGCGCTCGATCTTCAGCGCCCTGCCGGTGGCGGGGTCGATGGTGATGAGGGCGCCGTTCACGCGCACCGCGCCGGTGCCCACGCCGAAACGCGCGGGCCTCATGGTGTGGAAACGTTCCAGCACCGGTTCGATCTGGCTGCCGATCACACTGTCCATCGGTCCGCACATGCCGGCGTCGCTTTGAAATGCGGTGCCTTTCGGCAGCACGCGTTCGTCGGCGGTGGGCACATGCGTGTGCGTGCCGACCACGGCGGACACTTTGCCGTCGAGATGCCATCCCATCGCCACTTTTTCACTCGGGAGAAACGGGGTCAGGCAACTACTTGACAAAAGCAAAAAGCAATACCTCAGCATAAATTGTCAGCCAGTTGCACCCTCATTTACGGCCAACGGCGCAGGCACGCTGCCGGTGATGGCGCTGGATAGCGGCTGGGGGCTGGCGCTCTACGATCCAGCGAACCCGACGACAGCGGCGATCAAGCTCAACCTAGGCGGCGCGAGCAGCTTCCAAGGGCCGCTGCGCGTGCAGCCCGCCGGGGACATCGGCATGGGTGAGTTCACCAATGGACCGGTGCCCTGAATGCTCAACCACGGAATACACGGAAAGCTGGAGCCTGTGCCGACGAACCGCGAACAACCCACTTGGAACATTTTTTGGCTCATTCCATACGTAGGCCCTGACAATCTGCCGTGTGGGGCAGACAACTGCTTGCCCAGAATTGAGGGTGTGCTAAATTTAACGTTAAATATGGCTAATATTGTTGTTATTGATGATCATCCACCGGTTCTCAGGCTTCTTTCCACTCTGTGCCGTTCCCAGGGGCATGAGGTGATGGCTTTTGACAATGGCCGGGCTGGTATTGACGCCATCCGTGAGATGAGTCCTGATGTGGCGCTTGTGGATCGTCGGCTTGGTGACTTTGACGGACTCGAAGTTGTTCGTGAAGCCCGCAACGCGTCGCCAGCGACACGGTTTGTGATGGTCTCCGCTTGCACGGAGACGCGTGACATCGTGACGGCGATACGGCGCGGCGCGTGTGATTATGTGACGAAGCCTTTCCAGCCGGAGGAAATCCAGGATGTGGTGGACCGTGCGCTCACTGAATCTGCAGAGCCGCCGTTGCCACGGCAGAAGCTGGTTATCATTTGCCCGAAGAGGGCCGCGTGAGGCGTCGGTGACGGACGGAAGTTTGACCTTGGAAGTTAACCGACGCTGGCACATTGATGCGCATGGAGAATCTCCGTCGAGTCCTGTTCGCCCTGTGCATTTTTTTGCTGGCCGCCGCCTTTTTCGGTCTCTGGCGTCGGGGGGGAGAGGAATATGGTGTGATGGACATGCTGCGGGGAAAAAAGCCTCCAGGCGGCTCTGCATTCACGCCGCAGATGAGGCCGAAGCTCGACCCTCGTGACATGCCGGTGATGAGCCGGATGAGCGAAGAATTTGCGAGGCTTTCTGCGTCGGTGCTACCCTCTGTGGTGAGTGTCAACACTAAGACGGTGCGGCCCGGACGTGTGGCTTGGGATCCGTTTTTCGGGCTTGTCGGTCAGCGCGCTCAGGTCATTCCAGGGCTGGGTTCCGGGGCGATTATCAGCAAGGAGGGGCATGTGATCACCAACTATCATGTCATCGAGAATGTGGCGGAAATCCAGATCATCACCAACGACAACAAGAAATACCCGGCCAGCATCCTGGGGGCGAGTGTTGATCGGGACATCGCATTGCTGAAAATCGAGAGCCATCGCACAGATTTTCCAGCGCTGAAGTTCGCGAACTCTGACGAGACCCGCGTGGGGCAGATTGTTTTCGCCGTTGGCAATCCCTTCGGTTTGAGCGGCACGGTGACACAGGGTATCGTCAGCGCACGTGACCGCCATCTGAGCGACAGTCAGATGGACTACCTGCAGACAGACACTGTCATCAATCCGGGTAATTCTGGAGGTCCGCTGGTGAACGTGCTTGGCGAGATGGTCGGTATTAATGTGGCGCTTTACCAGGGGGATACAAACGTGCATGCCTGGCAGGGGGTGGGGCTGGCGATTCCGGCCAACAACGCGAAAATGGTGGTGGATGGCATCCGCGAAAAGCTCAAGATCGGCGCTAGAGATCAGGCCCGGGCCGGCATCAGCACGGGGAAAGGATTCCTTGGCTTGGAGGTTAGTAGCGAGCCTGTGGAGATCGATCCCGTGTGGGGCACGGCACGCCGAGGGGCGCTGGTGACCGACATCAGCCAACGGTCTCCGGCGGAGGACGCTGGTTTGAAGCCGGGGGATGTCGTGACCAAGTTTCAAGGCATGGCGTTCCGCTCCCCTGGCGATCTGTTGCAGATCATCCGGACACAGCCGCCGGGCAGCGAGGTGAAGCTAGAAGTCATCCGCAACAATAAGCTGGGCGACATCATCGCAAGGCTTGGCACACGACCAGACGCCACTCCATGACATGTGGAGTTCACAGGCAATTAAACGCCAGTTTTGAGCAAGGTGGCGATGGAATCTCATATCTTGGGGCTAGGTAGTGTTTGCAGAGAAGGAAACTCGCTTGTTTATCCGATGAGATTAATTCTCAATATCGCGCATGCTTCTGTCAAAACTTCCACAGCCCTACCGTGTGTGGTACTCTGCCGCTGGTGAAGTTGCGGGTGGCTGGCCTCATGCAGTCGTGGCAGATGCTTTCGTGGCGCATCTGAATTTTCAAGGTGAGGCGGAGTTGGGATGGAGCTCCGGTTCCCGGCTGCTTCTGCGGCCTGAAACTCTCTGGTGGCTACGCGTTCCGTCTATAGGCTTAAAAAAGGCAGTCCGTCAATCCGGGCGACAGCGGCACGAATGTCTAACACTGGTGTTTCCTGAAGCTTGGCTCGCCTCATTGCTACATGACATACAGGGCGAGGTGCCGTCTCATTTTCTGTCCTTGCTGGTGCCGCCCTATGCGTCATTTGCCACGCATCAGCGTCGCTTGACCGAGGAAGACCGCGGCTGGGCGCGTGGATTTATGGCACCGCACATGTGCGAGCAGGCTCGGCAGATGCTCGACAGCGCTCGCCTTGCGGAATTCCTTGTGCGCGAAGTCTTTTCTACCCAAACACACGTCTCCCAGGAAACTCCTGTGACACGGACAGAACGTCTTGCACGCGAGCGGGTGGACAAAGCCAAGGCATGCCTCCTTTCCCGTCTGGGCGAGCCTCCCACGCTCGAAGAACTCGCGTTCGCCGCTGGTTGCAGCGCATATCATTTGAGCCGTGTTTTCACCCGTGTGGAGGGGCTGCCGCTTTATCTCTGGGCGCGGAAGGCGCGCATCACGCATGCTGCGGACCTCATCGCCAGCGGTCGGTGCAATGTTTCAGAGGCCGCGTTGGAAGTTGGTTACAAGAGCTTTTCGCACTTCAGTCGAGCTTTTTTGGAGGAGAAAGGCGTCCAACCCTCACGCTGGGTGCGTCATTTGAGCGGCAGGGGGGAGTAGCTGGCTCTGCGGAACAGTGAAGCCTTCTGGCCCGGCAATAAGGCTACTTTACCCGCACATCCAGGCATACCACGCTGCCGTCGTTGTTGCGGCACAAAATGCGGCTGTGGGCCAAAACGGGCTGCACATAGCTTTTCCCGCCGAGCACCTGCACGCGGCTGAGGATGTCGATCTTGTCGGCGAGCAGCTTCGCCAGCACGAGCTCGCCTTTGCTCGTCAAAATGAGCGTGTGACCGTCATCGCACACCATGGCGCTGCCTTTGTCGATCTCGGAGCTCTGCCAACGAGAGAGCCCGGTGGCGAGGTCGATGAGGCGCAGATCGTTCACGCCGCGCTTTGCGTCGTTGAAGGCGAGGACGTGGCCTTGCACGGGCACACCGCTTTGGAAGAGCAGGCCCACCTCCCGCTCGCTCCAGAGTTCGGTGAGCGCCGTTTCATCCCACGCGAGCACGCGGCTGCCCATAGTGCCGGTGTGCGAGATGAAAATGAGGTCGCCGCTGCGCACCGGTGTGGCGCAGTTGCAAAAATCACGCGTCTCCGTGGCATGACGGGCGAGCAGTTTGCCATCGGTGACGGCACGCAGCTCGAGCGCCTCGCCTTTGAAGAGCACGAGCTGCTTACCGGACACGAAGGGCGTGGCGTAGCCGGCCTCGCCGCTGCCGGTTTGCCAGATTTTTTCGCCGGTGGCCGCGTCGAGGCACACGTTCGAGCCTTCCGCGCCGCCGACATCGAGATAAAGCCGGCCTTCATGCAGCGCAGGACTCGTGGACCATCCGTACACGGGGCGTTTGCCGCCGAAGTCCTTCAAAAAACTCTTCTGCCACTTCACCGCGCCGTTTTGCGCGTCGAGGCAGAGCAGATCCCCCTCGCGGCTGATGATGAAGACGCGTCCATCGCTCACCGTCGGCGTGGTGGCGGGGCCGTAGGGCACGATGCTCATCTCGTGCGCCTTCGTCGGCACATCCAAAGTGTGCTTCCACACCGGTTTGCCGGTTTGCAGATCGAGGCAGAAGACGGTGTCGTGATCCGCGCCGTCGTTGCCACTCGTGAAAACGCGATCACCGACCACCGCGAAGCTTGCGAGACCTTTGCCAAGCTCCGCCTTCCACAGCACCGGCGGACCATCGGCGGGCCATTTGGTGTTCCAACCGGCCTCCGGCGTCGTTCCATCGCCGCGAGGGCCTTGATAGCGCGGCCAGTCGCTCTCGGTCTTTTTCGTCGTCGCGGTGAAAACCGGCGCAGGCGTGGCTTTTCGCGTGCTGGCGGACTTTTTGGCTTCTTCCGGCAACGGCGCGGAATCCTTCGCAGGCAATGAAATGACCTCCGGCGGCGCTTTTGTGCCCTCGCGGCTCTCACCGCCGATGGCGATGATTTTTCCGGCTCCACCGCTCAGCAGGCGGTGGAAGTAACGCGGATGCGCCAGCTTCGTGATGCTCACCCAGGCCTCGCCACGCAGCTCTAGCAGCTCACCGCTCACGCCGCTGGCGAAAAGTCGGCCTTCATGTGCCACCGCTGCGAAACCGAAGCCGCCGATCTTGTCCGCAGGCAGCTTCGGCCCCTCGCTCCATGTGCCAGCCGCCGCATCGAGCACGGACACCGCAGTGGTCGTCTCTTCATCGTCCGTCATGCCGCCGATGGCATACACCTTCGTGCCGATGGCCTGCGCGGCTAGGGCACGGCGCTTGAAGGGCTGCGCATGACTTTCCCAAATCGCATCCGACTTGCTGAGATCGAGTGTGAGGTAGGTGTCGTGCCACACGGGATCGCCTTCACCTTCCAGACGCCATCCGCCGATGACGTAAAGCGTGTCACCGCACACGATGCTGTCGTGGCTGCTGCGGCGCTGCGGCAGTTTCGGCAGCGCATGCCACTTCCCATCGGCCACGCGATACAGCGCCGCCGTCTCGCTCGACCACAGGTCTTGTTTCGCGCCCTTTGCATTCCGCGCCGCCATGCCGCCAATGCGGATGATGCCGTCCTTTGCCACCACGAGGGAGGCACCCTGCGCGGGCTCGTCCTTGAGCAGCGTCTCCCATTTTTCCGCGCCAGGCTGCCAGCGGAAGAGATCTCCGTGGACTTCGTCGCGGTTGTATTTGTGCCTTTTGCCGCTGTGGCCGCCATAAAAGTAGAGCGAGCCATCCTTCGTGCCCGCAGCGCCGAAACTGGCGACAGGGAGCGGAAGATCAGGCGGCGTATCAGTGGCTCCTGACGCGAGTGACGCTGCCAGGTGCAGGAAGGAGTAGATGAGGCATTTCATGCGGGCAGTACGCATACTCGACGCAGCTTCCCATGCTTGCTCCAGTTTGCGCAAAGCTGGTGACGGAGTTTCCAAATCATCATCAATCTGCGGCAAACCGCCCAAAGCGGTGGACTTCAGTTTCGGGCACAGAACGCGCCCCATGAAGCAACCATTCTGTCACTATCTTGCCATTTGCGCGGCATTGTCCGCAACCATCGCCACCGCGCAGGTGCCGGAAAAGCCGGTGAAGTCGAAGAAAGACGATCTTCCTGCTGCTGGCGGCCAAGTTTTACCTGAGGTTGTCATCGTTGCTACACGCAGTGCGCGTTCCGGTGCGGATGTTCCGGCCACCACAACCGTGCTGAACCAGGATGCGAGCGTGTTCTCCCTAGCGACGAGCATGCGTGACTACCAGCGCTACGAACCCGGGGTGAGCCTGCCGTTCGGCGTGGGTGGTCTTGGCGCTGGCCGCAATTCGCGGGCCGGTACGCAGGGCTTCAACATCCGCGGCCTAGACGGCAATCGTGTGCTTATGAACGTGGACGGCATCCGTCAGCCAAATCTTTTTACTTTTGGCGGCGCTTATAACGTGGGCCGTGATTACCTCGATGTGGACTCGCTCAAACAGGTGGAAGTGCTCAAAAACGCGGCTTCCTCACTTTATGGCAGCGACGCCCTCGGCGGCGTGGTTTCATTCACCACTCTTGATCCGTCCGATCTTTTCGGCGAGGTGGACAAGGACTGGGTGGTGCGGCTGACGACACGTTACGATAGTGCGGACGACAGTTGGGGCCACACGCTGACGACTGCGCAGCGGACGGGAAATTTAGAGTGGCTGCTGCTCTACACACGGCGTGATGGCAACGAACTTGATAATCGAGGCAGTATTCAACCAGATCCCAGCAGCTACAATGTGAACAACTGGCTGGCAAAGATGGTGTGGACACCTTCTGAACGCCACCGTTTCGAACTGACCGGCGAATACCTTGAGCGCAGCAGCGATAATGATCTTGTCAGCTCACGTCGCACGGTTCTGGCCGGGCCGAGCACCTTTGTGGTTAACTCCCTGCTGCTCAATGACGATCTACGCCGCATGCGCTTCAGTCTGGAACATCAGTTTGACGCGAAAAACCTTGGCTGGTTTTTCGATCATCTCACTTGGAATCTGTATTACCAGGATTCAGAGACGCCGGAACTCATCATAGAAGACCGCAATCGCGTCCTGCCGACCCCTCAGGATCGTTTGCGTGTCCGTCATCATCTGTACCGGCAGGACCACCTGGGTTTAAACTTCAATTTCACCAAGCAAATCGAGACGGGTGCCCTTCATCATTCGCTAGCCTGGGGCGCGGAGGCAGTCTCATCCTTTTCGCGCCGCGTGCGTGACGCGTTGGAATACAACTTCACTGCCGGCACGGTGACGAATGTCATCACGCCGGACACCTTTCCACTCAAGGACATCCCGGACTCGCGAACCACGCGTGTCGGCATTTATGTGCAAGATGAGATCGCATGGGGGAAGAACCAGCGTCACCGTCTCACGCCCGGCGTGCGTTTCGAGTACTACAACGTCAGCACTGAAATGGATACGCTCTATGCAACCGCGAGCGGCGGACGTGCACCACAGGATTTTGAGCAATTCGCCGTCGCGCCCAAGTTGGCTTATTTGATCAAGCTGGACGAGGAGCACAGTGCCTACTTTCAGTATGCGAATGGTTTCCGCAATCCGAACTCCGAGGATCTCAACGGCTCGATCACCAACACTGCGTTCTTCTATCAAACGATTCCTAATCCTGATCTCAAGAAGGAAACCAGCCAGAGCTTCGAATTGGGTCTGCGGCGTAAATCGGATAAAGTCTCGTGGAATCTCGCTGCCTTCTACAATTACTACCAGAATTTCATCGATCCGTTCCGCCAGGTCGGCGGTGCTGGCATTCCTGGGAACCCAACGATCTTCCAGAGCACCAATCTTTCCAAGGCGGAAATCTACGGCGTCGAGTTCAAAGGGGACGTAAATCTTGCATTCATCAGCGAGGCGCTCGTAAATTTCAGCCTGTTTGGCAACGCGGCTTACATCCAGGGCTACGACGGCCAGAGCAAGCAGCCACTCGCTAGTATTGATCCTTTCAAGCTCGTTACCGGCCTGCGTTTCCGTCGCGAGAAATGGCAGGTGGAACTGATCTCGACTTTCTTCGCGAGGCAGAACCGCAGCTCGGCAGCAACCGCAGGTCTGCGTCAGTTCGAAGTGCCAAGCGCCTTCACGCTCGACTTGGTTGGCCGCTGGAAACTTAGCAAGTACATCACCCTCAACGCGGGAATCTACAACATCACGAACACGAAATATTGGAGACATCAGGACGTGCGTGGTATTGACTCATCACGCGCCGACCTAGATCGCTTTACCCAGCCGGGAATCAGCGGACGAGTTGCTTTGACTGTGCTGTTCTGAGGTCTGATGTAGGTGAGTGGAATCCAAGCTCGTAAGCATAGCTGGCGGTGACGAATGGTGTCATTCCGCTCGTTTTTATCGTGGCAGCATCATGGCTGAGTTTACACCATGGGTTGGAATGACATGTAACTCGTGCTGTTGAAACCGCAGCTCGATGCTGCCGTCCTTCCATGTGTCGAAGAGTGGAGTCTGATGCTTGCGGGCAAAATCAACTAGGGTGCGGGGGAGGGCAGTGCCGGAGTCGCGTGCATCGCTACCGCAGAGGATGACGCGCGGTGAGGCTTTCAGAAGAAATTCCCCGGAGACATCCCGGTCGGTTTCGTGCTGGCTGCGGATGAGAATGTCACAGCGCAGGCTGGTGGTGCCGTTGAGAAGTTTTTTCTCTGTGCTCCAGCCAGCGTCACTCATCCACAATACGCGCCAGGGACCCAGGTGTAGCTTGAGCACCAATGCGCGGTCATCTCCGCGTGCGCTTTCCACCACCGCCGCAGGATGGAGCACTTGCGCCGTTACTTTGAACGCCGAGTCTCCGGATAACTCGACGGTTTGATCGACGCGCAGTTTTTGCATTACTGTTGTCTCCGCCAAGCGGCGCAAGGCAGAGAGTGAGGAATCTAGCTTTCCAGGCTCCTGCGTACTGCAAAACAGGCGCGGCATTCCGAATACCTTCTGCACTTCTCCGACCGCGCCGACATGGTCGGCGTCGTTGTGACTGAGGAACACGCCGGAGAGCGAATCGACGCCTTGGCCATGTAGATAGGGCCGCAGCACGCGGCGGAAGGCGGCTTGATCTCCGGTGTCGAACAGCCAATGCGTGCCGCCGACGCGCAAATGATTCGCTGCGCCGCCGTGCGGGAGGTCGAGCATGCGCCAGACGGCGGGCGCGTCGCTGCAGGCACCAAGATGGAAATGGAAATTGCCGCCTGGTAGAGAGGCGAACCATGCTGCACTGGCAATCATCGCCTTCGCCAGTGCCCAGTTGGCGTTGTTGAGAATGATCTGCACGCCGGTGAGGTGCAACGCGGCGGCGCACAGGCTCAGGCATGTGGCTCCGAGGCAGAAGAACGAGAGCGGCACCAGCACGCAGTTGGCGATCACGGCCACCGGTGTCACTGACTGAAAATGGCCGAGGATGAACGGCAGGCTACCGATCCACGCCGCAGTTGAAACGCTGATCGTGCTGGCTAGCCAGCGCCGCACCTGGCTCCACAGGCGCTGCCGCCAGGTGGCGAGCTGCGGAGGTAGGAAAGGATCGAGCCTGGTGTAGAGCATGAGCCTCTCTAGTAGCGGTGCTGAGCCGATGACGCTGAGCCATAGCACCACAAACGAGAGCTGGAAGCCTGGCATGAAAAGCTGGTGCGTGTCCGCCCCGAGTAGGAGCAGAGCGGCCGCGCCGAGGTTGTTTTGCAGCGATGACTCACGATCGAGCGCGGGTGCCCCCACGAAAATGGCCACCATCAGCGCCGCTCGTGCCGCTGATGGACGCCAGCCGGTGATGAAAGCGTAGGCGAACACGACGCCGGTCATCAACCAGAGCGAAAAACCACGTCGCAGCCCGATCTGCCGCAACAGCACCAGCACGATCACACCCAGCAGCGCCACATGCAGCCCGCTTACGGCGAAGACATGCAGCGTGCCGCTGTTGCGGAACGCGTCCTCGATTGTATCATCCGCTTCGGCTGAAACGCCGAGCGCCATCGCGCGGATGACTGCCGATGTTTCGGAATCATCCTCGAGATCCAGCGTGAGACTCGCACTGATCCAGCGGCGGCAGTGCTCTGCAGCCTCAAGAAATCCGCACCACCATTCTCCGCCACTATCACCGACACGTCGCATGCGCGTGACCTCGAAGCGTGCGACTCGCCCGTTGCGCAGCGCATGATCCAGTGGGTCAAACGTGCCTGGGTTCGAGGACGTTCGCGGCAGGTAGATGCTACCGCTCATCTCATAGATTCCGGCACCTGGGAAGGGGAGGCCGTGAGGTAGGCGCACCAGCAACTCCGCGCTCTGTTCGATGGTTTTCCCTAAAGCCGGAAGGGTGACACGCAGAGTGGTGCAGAGCGCATGGGCGCGTTTGTCGTCGGTGGTGTCGAATTCCGGCAGCAGGCTCCCGCAGATCTCTGCCGTGAGAGGGGTGTCTTCGTTTTGCAGCACGACGCGCAGCGGGTGCCGGAAGGTTTCATCCGTGCGCACCTCGTGGATGAATGCGAATGCCAGCACGGTACCGGGAAGAAGAAGCCACGAAGCGCGTGACCACAAGATGGCGGAGGCTGGGAAAACAGTCGCCAAGATGGCGATCCATCCGAACTTGAGGGGGTGGGGGCCGTTTTCCGCTGCGATGATGCCACACGCAGCAGCTAGGGCCAGGAACATCAGTGGATTTGCCCGTGTCCAGTTCTGGAATTTCGCGAGCATCGTCCGCCTAGTTGAGGCTCATGCGGCGGATGAGTCACTATCTGCCGATGGTGACTTCGCGCGTTGCTCCATCAGTAGCTTGAATTGAGCTTGCTCGATTTCGCTCATCTTATGGTGCGCGTTCGCGCTGTGGCGCGTGTTGGGGAAATTGCCGATGACCTGCTCTAGCATGTCACGCGCTGCCTCGAAGTCATGGCGGTGCTTCAGATGCACGTCGGCGATGCGGAACATGATGAAGGCCGCGTCATCCACCGGCCATTCCTTGCTTTGCAAGTGCTCCTCTAGCATGCGGAGCGCCGCTCCTGGGTCGTGCAGGCGTTCTGCGTGGATCTTTGAAATTTCCGCGACAGGGAAGGGGTCGTCTGGCTTGTCCTCCAGCATTTTCTCGTAGTGCTCGATGGCACCGGCGTAGTCGCCTTGGGAGATGCAGGCGGCAGCTTTCGTCATCTCGTCCTGTTCCACCTTCTCGCCGGAGGAGAATACGGCCTCGCCCATGGCATCACCGATCCATGGAATGACGAATTTGACCATCAGGACGCCGCCGACCACGCCGACGACGATCACAAACACCAGCTTCATCCCGTCGCCCGCCCCTTTCACCAAGTTCCAGAGCAGCATGACGATCAGGATGCCCAGCGTGGCAAAACAGAGGCGGATGATGAGTTCGCGGTTCATTTTTGAAGAATGCGCGGGACGCTATCAAAGTGCTCCCGTTCCGCCAAGCACGAACTTCTCGGGTTGTGTCAGCCGCCTCCGAGCGCCTTGTAAAGGCGGGCCTGCACTTGGAACTGCCGCTTGGTCACGCCGATGAGCTGTAGCCTTGCCTTCAAAGCGTTGAGCTTTGCATTGAGCACCTCCAGATAGGTGGCCCGGCGTGTGCGGAACAGGTCGTTCGCGGTGTTCACAGAACGGTCCAGGAGCGCCACCTCCGTGCTTTTGACAGTATGCAGATCCTTCAAAATCCGTATGAAGGCCATCTGGTTATGTACCTCCACATAGGCGTTCACGATGGACTGCTGGTAGGTGTAGAGCGCCTCCAATTGGCTGGCACTCGCTTGGTCGAAATTCGCCTGGATGGCTCTGCGGTTGATCAAGGGGGCCACGAGCCCACCCAACGCCGAGTAAGCGGCGGAGTGCATGTTGACAAGAAGCTCTGGGCGGAATGCCTGCAGGCCTAGTAGGCCATTGATGGTCACTGAGGGGAGAAAGGCGGCCCGCGCTGACTTCACGTCGGCATTCGTGGCGGTGAGCTCATGTTCCGCTTTGCGGATGTCGGGCCGGTTCTTGAGCATGTCTGAAGGCACGCCGGCTGACAGTTCTGGCAGCTTGAGATGCAGGAGAGAGGGCCTGCTGCGCATGACTTCACGCCCGGGATCCCCTAGCAGACTACAGATGACGCCCTCTTGTTCCACGATCTGCTGTTGGGTGTCGAGCTTCATACCTTGCAGGTTGAGCAGCAACGCCTCGAATTGCTGGATGGCTAGGGCATTGGCAGCGCCTGCCTGTTTCTGGATGCGCGCTGTCTCCACGGCATCACGCTGGAGTTTGATCGTTGTGTCGATATTGGCGATTTGAGCATCAAGGGCCAGCAGTTCGTAGTAGGCGGTGGCGAGCTCAGCGATCAGTCGGGTCTGCACTAAGTTTCGTCCTTCCGCACTGGCGAGGAAGCGTGATGTGGCGGCATTTCGGCGGTTGCGCAGCTTGCCCCACAGGTCGATCTCCCAGCTCGATTGCAGGCCCACTCCATAGTCCTGCAAATCTCGTGGAACTATACGCCCGTCATAAAACTGCGTGGTTTGGTTTCCGGCACCGTCCATGGTGTAGAGGCCGAAGCGGGTGACGCCGGCACCCGTCGTGGCGGAAACTTTGGGCGCGAGCGCACTTCGTGCGGCGGTGATTCGTGCCTTCGCTATGTCCATGCGCTGGAGCGCTATTTTTAGGTCGCGATTGTTTGCCAGCGCTTTCTCCGTGAGCGCTTGAAGTGCAGGATCAGTGAAATGTTTGCGCCACCTACTGACACCGGTAAAAGGCACAATCTTGTCTGTGGCGCGGGCCTCCGCAGACCGAGATGATGAAGGGCCGACTAGCTTGCGCAATCCTTCGCAGGCTGTCAGTAGCAGCACAGGCATAAGTAGGCACGCAGGGGGGAGGTGTTTGCGCCGTCCAGGCGTCATGTGGAATGCGTCACGCACGGGCCTGCTCCTCCCGAGGTTTGGATTTCATAGTGAAAGAGGAGAAGATCACAAAGAGGCCGGGGATCATGAGCATGCCGAAGAGCGTACCGAAAATCATGCCGCCGACGGACGAAGCGCCGATGGTACGGTTCCCGACCGCGCCCACACCGGAAGCCGTGACGAGAGGGCTCAATCCGGCAACGAACGCTAGGGATGTCATCAAAATGGGACGCAGGCGTGAACTGGCACTCTCCACGGCTGCCTGAAGAGGGGATTTGCCCTCGCGCCGCCGCTGTGCGGCGAACTCGACCACTAGGATCGCGTTTTTACCGAGTAGGCCGATCAGCATGATCATCGACACCTGGGCATAGACATTGTTCTCTAGTCCCATCGAGAGCAGGAACACGAACGCGCCGAGAATGCCGGTGGGCAACGAAAGGATGACGGGCAGGGGGAGCAGGAAGCTTTCGTACTGCGCGGAAAGCAGCAGATAGACAAAAGCTAAGCAGATGATGAAGATGTACACGGCCTGGTTGCCCGCCAGCACCTGGTCGCGAGTGATTCCCGCCCAGTCGATGCTGAAGCCCTTTGGAAGCTTTTCCTTCGCTGTTTCTTGGACTGCTTGGATGGCCTCGCCGCTGCTAAATCCGGGTGCCTGCTCGCCATTGATCTCGGCGGAGGTGAACATGTTGTAGCGTGTAACTTGATTCACACCGTAAACCTTCTCCAGCCGCATGAAGCTTGAGAGCTGCACCATCCCGCCTGCGTCATTTTTGACGTGTAGTTTTAGGATGTCCTCGGGGCGTGCGCGGTATTCCGGCAGCGCTTGGACCATGACCTTATACAACTGTCCGAAGCGGATGAAGTTCGTGGCATATTTTCCCCCGAGCAGGGTCTGCAGCGCACTCATCACATTGTTTGTGGTCACGCCTTTCTGTGAGGCCAAGTCGCTGTCCATGTGCAGCAAGTACTGCGGAAAGCTGGCGTCGAAGCTGCTGAAGGCGGTGGAGATCTCTGGGCGCTTCTGGAGCTCAATAATGAACTCGTCTGCCGCAGTCTCCATCGACTTGAGGTCGTCACTTCTCCGTCGGTCAAGGAGCCGTAGCTCGAAACCGCTCGCATTGCCGTAGCCGGGAACGGCTGGAGGGGTGAATAGCTCGATCTTGGCATCCTTGATGTGGCGCGTCTGGTGGATGAGCTCATCCATGACCTCCCGGACGGAGGCGGTGCGCTCATGCCAGTGGGTTAAGTTCACGAGGCAGGTGCCGTAGGTGGCACCGTTGGCATCCGTGATGATGTTGCTACCGGCTAGGGTGGACACGGAATGGATCGAGGAGATGCTCAAGCAGCATTGCTGGATCTCGTCGATCACCGCCTTGGTCCGCTCCAGAGTGGAGCCTGCGGGCGTGGTGACGCCGACGTAAAACGCCCCCTGGTCTTCATTGGGAATAAACCCAGAGGGTAGCCGCCCGCTGGCAAGCACCGTCGCCACGCAGAAACCGACCAACATCACCCAGCTCACCACTCGTCTTCCAGCTAGGGCTGTGATCCAGCGTGTGTAAACGCCGGAGACCTTGTCATAGCATCTATTGAAGAGGCCGAAGAAGCGGCCCAGCAGCCCTGTCCCGCACGCGTCATGGTGGACGTTCCGCAGCATCAACGCGCAAAGCGCAGGAGTGAGTGTGAGCGCGACGCAGCCGGAGAGTACGATCGAGACCGCCATCGTGAGTGCAAACTGCTGATAGAAAATTCCCGCAGGTCCTGACATGAAGGATGCGGGCACAAAGACAGCCGCCATCACCAGCGTGATGGCGATGATCGCCCCGCCGATCTCCTCCATTGCCTCCTCGGTCGCCTGGAGTGGCCCCGCGCCGGTGGCTTCCATTTTTGCGTGGACCGCTTCCACGACCACGATGGCACCATCCACGACGATGCCGATCGCCAGCACCAGGGCCAGGAGAGTGATCAAATTCAGGGAGAACCCCAGCAACTGCATGAAGAAAAACGTGCCGATCAGCGACACCGGGACAGCGATGACCGGGATCAGCGTCGAGCGCCAGTCTTGCAGGAACACAAACGTCACTAGAGAGACTAGGATGAAAGCCTCCACCAGAGTGCGCACCACCTCGTGCAGCGAGGCTTCGAGGAAACGCGAGACGTCGTAGCTGACTTCGTAGTCCATGCCTTTGAGGAAGCTGGCCTCCTTGATCTCCGCCATGCGTTGCTTGATGTTGGCGATGACTTCGTTTGCATTGGAACCCGGGCGTTGCTTCAGCAGGATGGCTGCGGTGGGTTTCCCATCGAGCTTGGCCTCCACATCGAAGTAATTCGTGCTAAACTCGACATCCGCGACATCACGGACGCGTAGCACCTGCCCCTCGGCGTTGGATCGGATGGGAATCTTCTCATAGTCTTCCTTGAGCCTGAACTTGCCGGAATAGCGGATCACATATTGCAGTGGCGAGTTCTCCTTGTCGGAGTTCTCGCCTATTTTGCCGGGCGCGGCCTCCACATTCTGCTCTTTCAGCGCCTGCAGCACATCATCGGTGGATATGTTGTAGGCCAGCATCTTGTCCGGGCGCAACCAGACGCGCATCGCGTATTCCCGTGCGCCGAGGATGTCCACAAACCCCACACCCTTGATCCGTTTCAACTCAGTGAGGATGTTGATGTCCGCGAAGTTGTACAAGAACATCTCGTCGAGCTCCGGATTGTCACTGGTGATGTCGAGGTACATCAGCATGGCCTTCTCCTCCTTCTCGATTTGGATCCCTGCCTTGATGACCTCCTCCGGCATCTCCCCCATCATTTTCGCCACGCGGTTCTGCACGTTCACGGCGGCGAGGTCGGGATCGGTACCTGCCTCGAACACGACCTGGATGATTCCGACCCCGTCATTCGAGGCTCTGGAGGACATGTACTTCATGCCGGGCACGCCATTGATCGATCTCTCCAACGGTACGATGGCGGCTTTGACTAGGGTCTCGGCATTCGCCCCCACGTACTCCACCGTCACGTTCACCTCAGGCGGCGAAATGTCGGGGAACTGCGTGATCGGCAGTTGCCACAGGGCAAGGAGGCCCAGGAAGGTGAGGATGATGGAGATGACCATCGACAGCACCGGCCTGCGTATGAACATGCGGATCATGCGTGCCTTCGTGCTGCGGGATTGAACCAGAGGCACACGCGCATTGCGTGTCTGCCTTGATCTGTTTCTGATGTTCCGACCAGTACAGACGTCGTCATCAAAGCGGGGCCACTACTTTCAGAGGTTTCACGTCAGGTGCGATGACCTCCCCCTCACGCACCACTTGGATGCCTTCAAAGATGATCCTGTCTGAGGGCGAGAGCCCCGAGTCGATCACATAGTGATTCGGCAACCTGAGTTTTGTCGCGATGCTGCGGAGATGGACGGTATTGTCCTTACCGAGCATGAACACGCAGGTCTTGTGCTGGACTTCGAACGTGCATTTTTGCGGAATGACTAGGGCGTTTTTCAACTTTGATTGTACGATGACTTTTCCGGTCGAGCCATGTTTGAGAAGGTGCTCCGGGTTGGGAAACCTCGCCCTGAAGGCGATATTGCCAGTACTCTTCGAGAATACATTGTCACAGGTCTCTATCTCCCCGTGGCGTGAGTACATCTGCCCGTTGGCGAGCTCCAGCACTACGTTCTTCTGTTTGGCGGGATCATCGCCTTCCATCAGCTCGAGATACTCGCTCTCCGACATATTGAAGTAAGCGAACACGTCGCCGTCATTGGATAGCGAGGTGAGCAGCTCGTTTTCCGAGACCAAGCTACCCGCCTTGTGAGCGAAGCGGTTGATAACACCGCTAAACGGGGCGCGAATCTCCGCGTAGGTGAGTTTGCGCGCAGCGGCGGACACTTCTGTACGCGCCTCTTCCACCTTGGCCTTGATGGAGTCGAGCTTGGCGCTGGAAAAATCCAACTCAGACTGTGAGATGATCTTTTTTTCCAGCAGCAATTGGGCGTTCTTCAGGTCAATTTCTGCCATGCGCGCCTCCGCCTGCATGCTCTTGAGTCGGGTGTTGGCGCGCTTCAACTCCTCCTGGTATCCCTGGCTGCTGATGGTGAAAAGGAGCTGCCCTTCGGCGACGTGCTGCCCTTCATCGACAGAGATGCTCTCTAGGTAGCCGTTCACTCGGGCGCGCAGTTCGATGAAATTCGAGTTCTGGATGTTCGCCACATATTCTTGGTCGTGCGGGACATCCATGACTGTGGCTGGCACGACCGGAAATGTCTTCCGGTGACCATGATCGGTGACTTTTTTCTCGCCGCAGGAAACAAGGAGGAGGAGCAACACGCCAGCGGCCAGTCTCAACCCCGATGTGGTTTCAATATCGAATCCAAATGGGTTCATCATGAACATAAACGTCATGCAAGACGTGTTTCAACGAAGTCGTTACTGACGCACTGCGTAGCATTCACAGCTACATGCGCTCAGTCACCACGCAGATCGAGGCAAATCATGCGCTCTCCTGTTTTCCCAAGCAGATCCTTTTGTTGCTGTCGCACATAAAGCAGACCGTGGCTCAGCGCCGGAAGGCTCCAGGTGTTGAGCGCGTAAAATGGCTGCGCTTGCGCGATGACCTTTGCGCCCACGGGACTCAAGTCGAGCCAGTGAAGCGATCCGGTCTCCCCGAGGCACAGGAATGCGCCATCGGCTTTCAACAAGCTTGCGCGAAGAATGCTCAGGCGCACCGGATTGGCGCGACCGGTCAGCTTGCTGAAGTGGACGTCCTCCCACTCAATGCGTTGTTCCCAGACTTCAGCGCCGGTTTCGGCATCCACGCACACAAGACGCGACTTGGGCTCCGTCTCGCCATCGATGGCGTAGAGATGACCCTCGTGGTACACCGGGTTCATCCAGTGCGTGCCAAGCTTTTTCGAGGCCCACACTTCTTTCGGCTGAAATTCAGCATCATACTCGACCATCACGCCGCCGAGTGGCCGGCCCTTCGGATACGCGGTGGAGATGAAGGCGCGGTTTTTTCCAGGAATGACCACGGGTGATGTGCCGATAGCCTGGATGTAGTCCTCATCACGCCAGGGAAGTTTGGAATGCAGTCTGCCGCTTACTGGATCGAGGCACATCAGGCCACCGGTGGCGGGATCGCTCTCGCCGCCTGCATAGATGAGCACTTTCGTCTGCCCGTGCAGCACTGCGGGCACGGGGGAGGCATAGCTCGCGCCCCACGCGTCTTCGATCGTCCACACCACCCGGCCTGTTTTCAGATCAAAGGCGGCCACGCTCACACCTGCCTCGGCCAGGTGTTCTTTGCGGTCGCGCAGGCCCGCGGAGTCGTCGATGGGGCCTTTTTTGCCGCCCACATTCAGGATGACCAAGTTGTCGAGGATGAGTGGCGTGCCGCCGGCACCGAAGAAATCCTGCGGCACATACATTTCACCACGCAGGTCGTGTTTCCACAGCAGCTTTCCGGTCTTCAGGTCGAACGCACGCAGCTCGCTAGTCACGCCATGGGTCACCACGACATCACCGGAGATCACAGGGCTGGCGCGCGGCCCGCTGCCGAAGCCGTAGCGGTCTTGATACGAGATCGGATAATCGGAACTCCAAAAGCGTCTTCCCGTCTCACGTTGCAGGCATTCGACGGTTTCCTTGCCTTCGAGCGCGTGGAAGATCACGCAGTAGTCGCCGCTGATGGCGGGGGAGTTGTAACCCGCACCCATCGCCACCTCCCATACTGGCTTCGGCTCTCCAGCAGCCCATTTTTTTGACAAATGTGTCTCCGGGGAAGTCGCGTCGTTTGTTGGCCCGAGAAGGCGCGGCCAGTCACTCGTCCGTGCGTCCTTCACCTGTGGTTTCGGTGCCGCATGAAAAGTCAGACGATCGAATGAATCCTGCGCTGAGCACACGCTGAGGAAAAAAAGGAACAGAAACAGTCTCGACGGGAATTTCATGTGGTGCCAGACTAGCCAACGCCATGAAGAACGCCACTATCATCCTCGCCGCCATTATCCCTCTCTTTTTGAGTTCCTGTGCCCTCTACCCTTCTGGTGGCAAGAGCACGCCGAAGGGCGGGATCGAGCATATCGTCCTCGTTTGGTTGAAGCATCCCGGCAGTGCCGCCGACCGCGCTACGCTCATTGCTACCGCGAAGAAGTTCCAGGCGGAGATCAAGCATATCCAGCATCTCAGCGTCGGTCCTGCGGCGCTGAGTGATCGCACCGTCGTCGATGACAGCTTCGACGTCGGCCTCGTCATGCGCTTCGCTAGCAAGGCCGATCTCGATGCCTATGAGAAGCATCCCGTGCATGTGGACGCTGTGACGCGGACGCTCAAACCGCTGGCGAAGAAGCTGCTGGTGTATGACATCAGGTGCGAGTGACCCCGGCGCAAGGTGACGTGTGCTCCTCCCGTTTGCTATTTTGGAGACCTTGATGTGACATCAGGGTTTCCGAAACCTCCGCATGCCCCTTTGTTTCCAGTTTCCCTCTTTTGTTTTGGGCGGCTTCGCCGTCGCCACGTCGCTCGCGGCGGCTGATGCCGCGTTCCCGCCGGAGCAGATCGAGTTTTTTGAAAAGCAGATCCGCCCGCTGCTGGTGGAGCGCTGTCACGACTGCCACGGTGCGCATAAGCATCAGAATGGCCTGCGCCTCGACTCGCGTGAGGCGGTGATCCGCGGCAGTGATTACGGCAAGGTCGTCGAGTCCGGCAATCCGAGTGCGAGCAAGCTCGTGAAGGCCATCAACCACGCGGCAGGTGTGGAGGCGATGCCGAAGAAGGGAGGCAAACTTTCCGCACCGCAGATCGCCGCATTGGAAAAATGGATCAGTCTAGGTCTGCCGTGGCCGACGGAGGCAGCGGCAGCGCATGCGGCCCCGAAGGAGGATCCGATACGGCACTGGGCCTTCCAGCCAGTGCGCGTGGCGGACCGCTCGAAGACGCTGGATGATTATGTGGGGGAGAAGTTGCGGGCCGCAGGGCTGGACTTCGCGCCGAAGGCGGACGCGCGGACGCTCACGCGTCGGTTGCATCTCACACTCACCGGCCTGCCGCCAGCAGCCGACGAGGCTGAGCATGTGGACGTGAATGCGTTGATTCAAAAATTGCTGACGTCCCCGACTTATGGTGAGCGCTGGGCACGTGTGTGGCTGGATGTCGTGCGTTACGCAGACACGAACGGCTATCAGGTGGCAGGGCGCTCGAATTTCTATCCTTACGCCTACACCTACCGCGACTGGGTGGTGAAGGCGCTCAATGATGACATGCCCTATGACCAGTTCGTGAGTTACCAGCTCGCGGCGGACCGCCTCACGGTTGCGACACCAAATTCGCCACATCTAGCCGCGCTCGGTTTCTATAATATTGGCGAGCGTTTCATCGGCGACCGTGTCCTAATCGCTGACGACCGTATTGACGTCATCGGCCGTGGCTTGATGGGTCTCACCATCGCCTGCGCACGCTGCCATGACCACAAATTCGACCCGATTCCCAGCAAGGACTACTACGCCATCTACAGCATCCTCAACAGCAGCGAGGAGCCGGACGACACTCTGCTGCCGGTGATCGGCAAGGCCGCGAATGAGAAGGATCGGCAGGACTACGACGCGAAAGTGGCCGCCATTGAAGGCAAGCTCATGGACTTCAAGCGCAAGGTGCATGCCGAATCGACCGACGCGAACATGCTGCCGCAGTATCTCGTCTTCGCGCAGGCAGGACTGACGATGGAGGCCACCGCCTTCCGCGGCAAGGCCGGCCAGCTCAAGTTGCGCGACCGCGTGGCTGACATGTGGCGCGCATTCATTAAGAAGAACGTGCTCACCGCCAAACCGCATGCGGTGATGATTGCTTGGAAAGAGTTCGCCGCGCTGTCCGCCGCCGAGTTCGAGAAAAAGGCACCCGAGGTCAGCAAACGTCTCGCCGATCCCGCCAGCGGCCTCAACGCCGTGCTGCGCAACGAGCTACCGAAACGCACACTGAAGAGCCTCAACGACGTCGCCGTGCTCTATCGTGACACGTTTGTCGCCACACTCTCCGGCAAGGAGCCTGACAACGCCGACTGGAAGCAGATTCGCGAACTGCTACAGACGAATCTCTCACCGTATTCCGTCACTCCGGAGAAGGCGGACGCCTTCTTTACACGCAAGGATCGCGAGTCCGTCGTGCGCATCGAGAACGAGCGCACGAAGCTCGACAGCACGCATCCCGGCGCACCGCCGCGTGCGATGGTGCTGCTCGACAAACCGAAGCCCAACGACGTGCGCATTTACATTCGCGGCAATCCCGCACGGCAGGGAGATCCTGCGCCGCGTGCGTGGCTCACCATGTTCGGCGGCGAGAAATTCACCGATGGCAGCGGTCGTCTCGAACTCGCGAAGCACATCGCTAGCAAGGGCAACCCACTCACCGCACGCGTGATCGTGAACCGTGTGTGGATGCAGCACTTCGGCAGGCCGCTCGTTTCACAGCCCAGCGACTTCGGCGTGCAGACACCGAAGCCGGTGCAGGCGGATCTGCTCGACTACCTCGCCGATTACTTGATGCAAAACGGTTGGAGCTTGAAGAAGCTGCACACGCTCATCCTCACCAGCCGCACTTATCAGCAGAGCAGTCATGTCACACCAGAAAAGCAGGTGAAGGACGCGGAGAATGATCTGCTAAGCCGCTTTAACCGTCAGCGACTCGATTACGAGACGATGCGTGACTGTATGCTCGCCGCCACGCAGGAACTCGACGCCTCGAAGCTCGGCGGCCGCGCGATCGAATTGGGCGCGAAGGAGGCTGACACGCGTCGCACGCTTTACCTCAAGGTGGATCGTTACGACCAGGCCACCGTGCCTGCGATGTTCGACTTCGCGAATCCCGACAGCCACAGTCCGCAACGTTTTAACACCACCGTGCCGCAGCAGGCGTTGTTTTTGATGAATAGCCCCTTCATGCGCGCGCGGGCGGACGTGATCGCCAAGGAGACGCCATTGCAAGGAACCACGCTCGACTCTGAAGCCATCCGCTCGATGTACCGCCGCATCTTCGCTCGTGATTCGAAGCCGGACGAGGTCGAACTTGCGCAGCGCTTCGCCGCCGACGCCACTGCGTTGAGTGCGGAAAAATCCTTCCGCTGGAGCTACGGAGCGATGACATTGAAGCGCGGTCTTGATGGCAGCCTTTCGTTCAGCGGCTTCGAGGCATTCACCCATCTCACCGAACGCGGTGGTGGCGGGCAGAGGCTCTGGAGTCCCAGCGAAAAGATTCCCAGTGCCGATCCGAAGTGGGGTCATGCGTTTTGGGCGAACTACGGTGGCCACGCTGCGCCGAATGATCTCGTCGTTGCCGCACGCTGGCATGTTCCGAGCGATTTGAAGGTGACGATCGATGCCAAGCTCAGTCGCAAGAGCGATCGCGGCGATGGCGTGCGCGCCTGGATTCACAACAGCCGCACGGGCGTGCTCGGCGAATACTTTGTTACCCCACAGAACAAGGAGATGCCCACGCACGTCACCATCGACGTGAAACGCGGCGACACGCTGAGCTTCATCGTCCACAACGAGAAGAGCACCGACAGCGACAGCTTCGAGTGGCAGCCGCGCATCACCCGCGCCGATGACGGCGAGCTGCTCACCGACGCGAAAAATGACTTCTGCGACGCCAACCGCTGGCCCTTCGGACGCGCCAAGCCGCAAAGCGCCCTCAGTCAGCTCGCGCAAGTGCTGCTCATTAGCAACGAGTTCATGTTCATGGATTGAGGCTCACCAAACCTCGACACGCAGCCCGGGGACAAGGCGAAACTCCCGCTCATTGCGGGTGGCGATGCTCAAGTCGTAAACGAGCGCCGTCGCCGCGATCCAGGAATCATGAATGCCGATCATTTTCCCGCTCGATTCAAGCTGCGCCCAGACACGCGCGTGTTCGCGGGCCACCAAGTCGTCGATCTCAAGGGACGGAACCAGACGCGCCGCCTGCTCTATGAAGAGAGACCGCCGCGTCGCCCGGGCTTTTGATATGGCGCGATGATAACCGTGCCAAAGCTCGCTGGTGGTGATGGCGGACATGAAAGCCGACTCGTCACCGACATTTTCAAGCACGGCGCCGGGCGGCAGGCCGCCGCGCTCCATGGCGATGAAAATGCTGGTGTCGATCAAGAATCCCACGGCGATACCGGCGGCTGGTTGGCAAGTTTACGACCTGCCTCCACGTCCGCGGCGAACGCGGCAAGCTCCTTGTCATCGAGGATGGTCTGGGTGCGCAGGAAGTGCAGCAGATGATGCACTGTGCCGCCTTGCGCAGGCAGTGGTTTGTGGACACCCGCGCCGCTGCGGTCTGTGACCTCGGTTCCTTCGGTGGAGGTGGTTGCAGGCATGCTGACTGATAATCCCAAACACCATTCTGGCAATGTTTTTGGCCTCGACACCGTCGGCGACGTTTGGGTATCATGCTTCCCATGAAACCGCTTCTCCGCGCCGCTGTGGTCGTCTTGTCGCTCGGACTTCTCATCGGCTGCGTCTGGTTCGCGCAGAAGCAGGCCAATCCCGTCATGATGCCGGGCTCCAAAAGTATCAGCCACCTGATTGATCCCGCGCAAAGTCAAAACTCGTCGCAGCCCGTCATGCCCGGCACCAAAAGCGACATGGTGATCATGTCCGGAAGCAAATCCTTCACCGGTGGCACCACGGTCACCTCCGGCGTCTTGAGAATCGATCAAACGCCGCCAGCGCTTGCGAAACCATGAGCAGGTCGTCCAAATTCGCTCGAATCAGCGTCGTGCTGTTTTCGCTGACACTGCTAGCGGGTTACGTCTGGCATTCGCAGGTCACGCCGAACACGCCACCACCGGATCCGTTGGGCCTCAACGCCGTCGAATTGGAACTGAGGCCGGAAGTTGTCGATCCAGTGCCGTCGGGTGAACGGCCGACGAATGATCTGCGCATTATCGGTTCCAAGTCGGTGAACCAGCCGGTCTTCTCCGTGCGCAAAATCACTTGGGAATTTGGACCAGACGCAGAAACGGGAGATCCGCCCAAGCATGTCCTGCGTCCTTACATTCCCTCACCGGAGGAGCGCGTAGGCACATGGTTGCCGGGTTTTGAGATGACCGGTCTTTCGATTGATCCATTGAGAAAGCCTGACGAGCCATGATCCTCCCCGCTGCCATCCTCTCCACCGGCCTGAGCATCCTGTTTCTCGTGGTGCTGTTCCGGCCGTTGGAGAAACTGTTTCCGGCGCGTGAGGGGCAGAAATTCTTCCGTCCGGCCTTCTGGACCGATTTGTTCTTTCTGCTCGGCCAATACCTGCTGTGGAGCGGGCTGGTGTTCTGGGCGTTGAGTCACTTTCGCGGCTGGCTGGATGGGATCGTGCCGCAAAACTTCCGTGCGGCGGTCGCGGCGCAGTCGTGGTGGCTGCAGGCGGTCGAAATGGTCGTGCTGAGCGACTTTCTCATCTACTGGGCGCATCGCTTGCAGCATCGCGTGCCGTTTCTGTGGCGCTTCCACTCGATCCATCACAGCGCGGAGCATCTGGACTGGCTGGCCGCGCATCGGGAGCATCCGCTCGAAACGATTTACACCGTCGGCATCATCAACCTGCCCGCGTTCATTCTCGGTTTTCCCTTGGAGACGCTGGCCGGATTCCTCGCCTTCCGCGGCCTGTGGGCCATCTTCATCCACTCGAACGTGCGTCTGCCCATCGGCCCGCTGCGCATGATCATCGGCGCGCCGGAACTGCATCACTGGCATCACGACAAGGCGCGCGACGCCGGCAACTACGCCAACATCTCGCCGCTGATGGACATCATCTTCGGCACCTATCGCTGCCCCGATCACGAACCGGAGGCGTTCGGCATCCACGAGCCGATTTCAAAGCACTACGTCGGTCAGCTCTGGCATCCGTTTCGTCGGAAGACCAGATGAATGGCCGCAAAAAAGCGCAAAGAACCAAGCATTCATTTTTTTCGTCTCTTTGCGGCCATCCGTTTGGTCACAGTCATCCCCTTTTGCCGCATTCGCCCCGCCGCGATGGACTTTCCTGCCGGGGCTGGCCGATCCGGCTCCGAAATGGCAAGATCAACCCTCCTTGCACGTACAAGCCGCTGAAAGTCATTGAACCACGCACCCCACGCACCCCATGTTCCGCATCCCTGGCGCTCTCGGCAAAGACCTGTGTGACAAAGACCTCGGCATGACCCGCCGCGACATCATGCGTGTCGGCGGTGCCTCCATGATGGGGCTCACCTTGAACAACGTCCTCCGCGGACAGGCTATGGCGGCGAGTTCACCGAACGCGGGCCGCGCCGGCTGGGGCAAGGCCAAGCATGTGCTCATGATTTATCTCCAGGGCGGCCCCTCGCACCTCGACCTGTGGGATCCGAAGGAGAACGTGCCGGACAAGGTGCGCAGCGCCTTCAAAACGATCCCGACCAAGGTTCCCGGCAAGCATTTCACCGAGATCCTGCCGCAGCTCGCGAAGGTGAACGACAAGTTCACCATGATCAATTCGATGAGCTACACGCCGAACGGTCTCTTCAACCACACGGCGGCGATCTACCAGATCATGACCGGCTACACGACGGACAAGGTCAGCCCGTCCGGCCAGCTCGAGCCGCCGAACGCGAAGGACTTCCCGAATTTCGGCAGCAACATCATCCGCCTCAAGCCGCTGCAGGAGCCGATGCTGCCCTTCGTGCAACTGCCGCGTCCGTTGCAGGAATCCAACGTCGTCGGCAAAGGTGGCGGTGCCGGTTTCCTCGGCAAGGCATTCGATCCCTACACGCTCTTCCCAGACGGCGACGACCTCGACATGGGCAAGATGGACCGCATCAAGATCGACGACCTCCAGCTCCGCCCTGATCTCTTCAGCGTGCGCCTCGAACGCCGCGCGAAGCTGCGCGACGCCCTCAACGACCAGATGCCAATCATCGAAGCCGCCACCAAGGACCTTAGCCTCGACAGCTACTACAACCAGGCGCTGAACCTCATCTCCAGCGGACGTGCGCGTGATGCCTTCGCACTGGATCGCGAACCCGTGAAGCTGCGCGACCGCTATGGCCGCAACACGTTTGGTCAAAGCTGCCTCCTCGCCCGTCGCCTGCTCGAAGCTGGTACGCGTGTCGTCGAAGTCATTTGGCCGAAAGTGGCGAACTCTGACAATCACTCGTGGGACCATCACGTCGGCCTCACGCAGCGCATGAAGAATCAGAGCGGCCCCATGCTCGACCAAGGACTCAGCGCTTTGTTTGAAGACCTCGACGCCTCCGGCCTGCTCGATGAGACGCTGGTCGTCGCACTCGGTGAATTTGGCCGCAGCCCGGAAAAAGGCGTGTCCACCTCCGGCAACGGCAACAGCGCCGACGGTCGCGATCACTGGCCTTACTGCTACACCGCCGTCATCGGCGGCGCTGGCATCAAGCGGGGCTACGTCCACGGTAAATCCGACGCCACCGGCTCCGCCCCGGTCGAGGACGCCGTGCATCCGATGGAACTCCTCGCCACCATCTACCACAGTGTCGGCATCGACCCCGAAACGATCGTTTACAATCACCTCAACCAGCCGCGTGAACTGGTGAAGGCCAAGCCGGTGACGAAGCTGTTCGCCTAAGGTGCCCCGCCATGCGGGGGAGCGTGGCAGATCCGTGTTATTGACATGC
The DNA here is from genome assembly GCA_964421275.1 of uncultured Prosthecobacter sp. GTDB lineage: Bacteria > Verrucomicrobiota > Verrucomicrobiia > Verrucomicrobiales > Verrucomicrobiaceae > Prosthecobacter. Next base: position 46,750 of record CAYQWE010000016.1, on the reverse strand, counting down.
TTATGGTGGTTGCGCTATGATCCCGCTCAACCATGAAAAATGTGTTCTACCTCATCTCCCTCGTGTTTCTGAGCCACGCCCGCGCTGAAACCACGCTGACCATCTACAATCAAAACTTCGGCGTCGTGCGCGACTTGGTGCCGCTGGATTTGCAGCAGGGTGTCAACCAGGTGCGTTTTGCGGACACCACGGCGCATCTGGAACCGGACTCGGTCATTCTGCGCGATCCGAAGACTGGCGTGAAGCTCAGCATCCTGGAGCAAAACTACCGTGCTGATCCCATTTCCTCCGGTCTGTTGCTCAATTTAAACGAGGGCAAGGAGATCGATTTTTTCGTCAAAGAGCCGAACAAGCCTGATCGTGTGGTGAAAGGCAAAATCATCCGCAGCGGCTATGTGCCGCACAACCAGGCGGCCATGCAGCGCTATGGCAACCGCTACTACCAAGGCCAGATGGCGATGGCGCAGGGCACGTCGCAGCCGGTGATCGAGGTGGAAGGGCAGTTGCAGTTCTCCCTCCCCGGCGAGCCGCGATTCCCCGCGCTGGCCGATGACACTATTCTCAAGCCCACACTCGAATGGCGCATCCATGCCGACAAGGCTGCAAAGCTCGACGCCGAGCTCTGCTACGTCACCGGCGGCATGAGTTGGGAGGCCGATTACAACGTCGTTTCCCCGGAGAAAGGTGATGTGATGGAACTCACCGGCTGGGTGACCATCGACAACCAGTGCGGCAAGACCTTCAAGGAAGCGAAGCTGCAGCTCATCGCAGGTGATGTGGCGAAGCTGCAGGAGGGGGGGGCTTCGCCTTATGCGGCAAGAGAAGGAATGGCTTTTGCAAATGCTGCAGACAGTCCCGCCAAAGTCACCGAAAAAGCCTTCGACGAATTCCACCTCTACTCGTTGCCGCTGCCAACCACGTTGCACGACCGCGAGACGAAGCAGGTGGAGTTCGTTCGCACGGACGGGGTGAAGTCCCAGCGCTTATACATCTATGACGGCGTGTTCATCGACAGAAACCGCTATCGAGGCTCCAGCATGGAAAACATTCGTCACGATGAGAACTACGGTACGCAGAGCAATCCGAAGGTCTGGGTCATGCGCGAGATCAAGAACAGCGAGGAAAACAAGCTCGGCATGCCGCTGCCGAAGGGTAAAGTGCGCTTCTACCGCCGGGATGACGACGGGAGACTGCAATTTGTCGGTGAGGACATGATCGACCATACGGCGCGGGATGAAACGCTGCGCCTTTACACCGGCAACGCCTTCGACCTCGTGGGTGAGCGCAAACGCACGAATATCCGGGTCGATTCCAGCAATCACTGGGTGGACGAGTCGTTCGAGATCAAAGTCCGCAACCGCAAGAAGGACGAGGCGGTCGAGATTCGTGTCGTGGAGCACCTCTATCGCTGGACGAACTGGGAGATCAAGGAGAGCAGCAACACACACCTCAAGACAGATTCCCAGACGATGGAGTTCCGCGTGCCGCTGAAGGCGGGCGAGGAGAAAACCCTCACCTACACCGTACATTATTCCTGGTGAGAACGGATGCGCTATCTGCTCCCATTGCTCCTGTTGCTGCCCGCCCCCGTGTCTGCGCAGGGCGAGCGACTCATTCCCATTAGCGTCGATGTGGATTCGAGGGGAGAGGGATTTGTGGAGCCCGATAGGCGCGCAGCCATCGCCGCGATCATTAGCGACGTGCAGCACCACGCCTGGGCGGTGTTTCAGGGACAGGGCACGCGTATGGCGCTGTTTCAGCAGGGCCGATGGATGCCGGTGAGGCTGCCGGGCTTTCCACCGAAGTTGAAGGCGCTGAGACTCGCCCTAGATCACGATGGGGCGGTCATCTGCCTGTGGCGTGACGAGGACACTGCGGAGGATCATGTGCTGAGTCGTCACACGCTCAAGGAGCACAAGCTGCTGGCGCGTATTCCCGCGATGCTGACCGGGCCGCAGGTGTGGCCGTTGTTGGGTGGCGGCGTGCTGGTTACGGAGTCGGGCCGGAAAATGCTGCGCATTGGCAAGGGCGGTGGGTCGCCTGAGATCATCCACCTGCCGGAGGATGCGTTCCTGCCGGCGAAGAAGAATGATGACGGCTCCGTGCGCACTGGGTATCTGCCAGTCCATGCCGTGCAGGATCATCGCGGCACGATCTGGCTGTGGAGCGCGGCGATGAGGAAGATGGAGTGGGAGTGGAGGCTGCGCGGACTGGGCCGCGTCACCTCCCAGGGCTTCACGTTTCAGGACCTGCCCGGATGCAAGCCGGATGATCCCATCTCCACGGTGACCCCGTGGCTGGGCGACCGCCTCGCCATCGCTGTAGCGGGAGTAGGTTTGTTTGATCTCGATGTGGTGAAGAACAAGATGAGAACATTCAACGGGGTGGGGGATGAGCTGAAGTACATCGAGAAAATTTTCCGCGTAAGGGATGACTGGTATCTCATCACCACCCCACGTCCGACGGAGCAGCAGGTCAGCGTTTCCAAGACCTTCCAATCTCAACTCGAGCTCCGCACCGAGCGCTTTTACGATCCTGAAAAACGCACCAGCGCCCTGCTGCGCTTGCGTGGCAGCAGACTCGATCCGCTGACGTGGAAGCTCGATGTCGAGCCCGCCTTCGGCTGGCCGGAGCGTCCCGTGCTGGAGACGAAGACGGGGTTCTGGATCTGTGTGAAAGGCGGCGGCCTCGTCTTTGTGCCCGCCGCTGACAAGAGCAGCCCTGTGCCGTATGACTGGCGGCATGGTCTCGCGGTGAAAGAGCCGACAGCACTCGCGCAGGCGGGTGATGATAGCTTTGTCGCGCTGGATCACCAGACGGGCGGAACCTGCATCGTTCCTTTGAAACCTGTGGCTGCAGCGGTGGCCTCCCCTGTGCGTGTGGAAGTGTTGAAGACAGATTCTCTGCTGTTGGAGGATGAGCGTGGGCGTATCTGGGGAAGGCTAAACAACATAATTCAGCGCTGGGAGGGCGGGCACTGGAGCAAACTGGACGTGCCTGCGGAAGTCACGGCGATGAGCGAGCATGCCTTTGTCGCCGACACGCATGGGCAGGGCTGGCTCATGCCGATGAAGGCGGGACCCGCGGCAGTGTGTGATTTCACCACGGATGAGTGGTTTGTATTTGGGAGTATCGAGCAGGCGCTTGAGGAACGGATGCGACCTTCTTCACGGCTGCTGTTGCGGGACTTCCCCAGCCTCGCGCCGGTGTCTTCCACGGAACCAAGGCGCATCGGTTTTCTGCGACAGGCAGGCACGCTGCATCACTTTGACGGCAAGGCATGGCAAACGTGGAAAGTCGCCGACATCGCTGGTGCTGATGCGCGTGTCACTGGCGCACCTTTCTTTGATGCCGCAGGCCGTTTCACCGTGGCCATCAACCAACGTGGCTGGCAGCTCCAACCCGGTGGCAAATGGCAGATGAGTGAGGATGCCGCCGAGTCCGGGCGCGTCTATCGCTCCGAAGAATCAAAACCGCCACCCGACTGTCCCATCCAGCATGTGAACAGCACCGCGTATGATCGTTTCGGCGTCTGTTGGCTCAGCGATGCCCAACGCAGACTTTGGAAGTGCATCCATGGTCGCGCGGTGCCCGTGCTCCAACCAGGCGAGCCAAATCCGCTGCCGGAGGGAGCCTCCATCTATGAAATCCGCACCGATCTGGATGGCAACGCCTTCCTGCGCATTCAATTCGGCTGGCATGGAGAGCGCTACCTCGTCGTTCGCGCCCGCCTGCCACGACCGGAGAGCGTGGTGACTCTTCACGAGGTGGCTGGCGACGTTGCGCGCGTCTCCTTTGGTAAGGCAGCGTGGCATGCCTGGCGCGTGGATGGCGGCGCGTGGTCCCTGGCCACCGACGAGCACGAACATGTGCTCACGGGCCTGCTGCCGGGCGCACACGAGATCGAAGTGATGGCCTGCAATGCCGACCTCACGCCGACCGCCGCCAGCGCGAAGTGCAAGATCAGCATCGAAGCCGTGAAGGTGGATGAACTCCGTGTACTCATCCAACGCCTCGGTGGAGATGATCTCGAAGCGAGTGAGGCGGCGGCACGACGCCTGCGCGGTCAGGGGCGGGTGATTCTCCCCAAGCTGCGCGAGGTGCGCGGACAGGCTGGTGAAAGGGCAGGATGGTGGATCGACGCGGTGATCCAGCAGATCGAATCCCTCCCATTACCGAAATGACACGAAGTGCCCGGCGTGGACGTTTAGTCACCCAACCAACCCAACTCACGTCATGAAACGCACGCTCTCGTTACTGGTCACCCTTTGTGCTCCGCTCTCAGCCGTTGCTGACAACTGGCCCATGTGGCGCGGGGTGAATGGGGATGGCACCTGCTCGGAGTCGGATCTGCCTGAGAAATGGAGTCAGACGGAAAATGTGGTGTGGAAGGTAAAGCTGCCAGATCGCGGCAATTCGACGCCAGTGGTGTGGGGCGACAAACTGTTTCTCACGCAGGCCATTGAGAAGGAGGGCAAGCGCCTGTTGCTGTGCTTTGACAAAAAGGCAGGCAAGCAGCTCTGGGATGTCGGCACGATCTACAAGGAGCCGGAACTGACACATGGCACGAATCCATACTGCTCGGCATCACCTGCGACGGATGGCGAGCGCGTGGTCGTGTTCTTCGCCTCGGCGGGCGTGTTTTGCTACGACATGAACGGCAAGGAGCTGTGGAAACGCACCGATCTAGGCAAGCAGCATCACATCTGGGGCAACGGCACCTCGCCCGTGATCGCGGGCGACCGTGTGTTTCTGAATTTCGGCCCTGGTGAGAACACGGTGCTCTACGCCTTCGACAAAAAGACCGGTAAGACAATCTGGCAGCACAAAGAACCTGGTGGTGCCTCGGGTGAGGGCGGGAATAAGCAATGGCTCGGTTCCTGGAGTGATCCTCTGCTGCGTAAGACCGGCAGTCGCTACGAACTGCTGATGTCCTACCCCGGACGCGCCTGCGCTTTCGATCCGCTCTCCGGCAAGGAGTTGTGGACCTGCGGAGGACTGACGAAGCTCGTTTACAATTCGCCGCTCTACGCCGACGGCCTCATGATCGCCATGTGCGGCTACGGTGGCGCTGCCATGGCCATCAAAACCGGCGGAAGTGGCGATGTGACCGAAAAAAACCGTGTCTGGCACCTGCCACGCGTGCAGCAGCGCATCGGCAGCGGTGTGATCCGTGACGGCCACCATTACATCCTGACCGATGGCGGCATCGTCGAGTGCCGTGACATCAAGACCGGTGAGATGGTCTTCAACGAACGTGTCAAAGGGCCCGGCCCCACCGGCCAGAACTGGTCCTCGCTTGTTCTTAGTGCTGACGGCAAATGCTACGCGGCCAATCAGGGCGGTGATTGCTTTGTGTTCAAGGCAGAGCCGAAGTTCGAGCTGCTCGCCACCAACACAATGGGTGAGAAAATCATCGGCTCCATCGCCGTGAGTGACGGTCATCTCTTCATCCGTAGCTACCAGAACCTGTGGTGCATCGGAAAGAAGTGAAAGCACTGCCGCCGCCGCGTCAGGCGGGAGCATGCTGGATTTCCCCTTGCCCACGCGGGGCCGGAACGCTAACAAACGCGCTCCCATCTCCAGCGCGCCATGGCCCAATCCGACCGTCAGCACACCCTCGCCAAAGCCGTCTCCATGACGGGCACCTCGCTGCACACTGGCGAGCAGGTCACGCTTACATTGCAGCCCGCTCCGGAAAACTTCGGTTTCAAATTCCGCCGCGTCGATCTTGAGGACAAACCCTTCATCTCCGCGCTCGCCGAAAAAGTTCAGAAGGTCGAGCGCGCTACCACCATCGCCGAGGGCGGGGTGAACGTTCACACGGTGGAGCACGTCCTCTCCGCCCTCACCGGCATGGGCGTGGACAATGCCATCATCGAGATGGACGCGAACGAGCCGCCCATCGCCGACGGCAGCGCGATGCCGTATGTGGAGCTCATCAAGTCCGCCGGACTGGTCGAGCAAAAAGAAACGCGGAAGGTTTTCGAGATCCGCGAGCCGATTTATCAGGAGACACGCGACGGCACCATTCTCACCATTGTCCCTGACAAAAAATTTCGCGTCTCCTGCACCAACGTGGGGCCGAACGGTCGCTTCACGCAGTATTTCAGCACGGAGATCAATCCCGAGACTTACGAGAAGGAGATCGCCGCAGCGCGCACCTTTGTATATTACGAAGACATCGCTCCGCTGATGGAGAAGGGCCTCATCAAAGGCGGCACGGTGGAGGCAGCCATCGTCATTCGTGGCGATTCACTGCTTTCAAAGCAGCCACTGCGTTTTGCCGACGAATTCGTCCGCCACAAGATTCTCGACATCGTTGGCGACCTCATGCTTTCCGGGAAGCGCATCCAGGGTCACGTCATTGCCGTGCGCCCCGGCCACGGCCCGAATACCGAGCTGGCCCGCGCTGTCGTGAAGCAATACGAGGCGATGCGCAGCATGGTTCCCGCCCCGGTGCACATCCCCGGTGGCGAGTCTGTGCTCGACATCAATGAGGTGATGAAAATCCTCCCGCATCGCTATCCTTTCCTGCTGGTGGACCGCATCATCGGTTTCGAGGGCGAGACGAAATGCACCGGCATTAAAAACGTCACCATCAACGAGCCGTTCTTCCAGGGGCACTTCCCCGGTCATCCCATCATGCCCGGCGTCCTCCAGCTTGAGGCCATGGCGCAGGTCGCCAGCATCGTCCTGCTGCGCATGCCCGGCAACCAAGGCAAGATCGGCTACTTCATGAGCGCCGATAACGTGAAGTGGCGCCGCCCCGTGCTGCCAGGGGACACGCTCATCATCGAGACCGAGATCCTCAAGACCAAGCGTAGCATCGCCAGCGGCGTCGGCCGCTGCATCGTCAACGGACAGATCGCCTCCGAGGCGGATCTGATGTTCAGCGTTGTGGATCGTTGATGACTGCGAACAGCGAACTTTGAGCATGATCCATACCACCGCCATTATCGACCCGTCCGCCAAAATCGGCGCGGACGTTCACATTGGCCCGTATTGCATCATCGGCGCGGATGTCGAGCTTGGTGATGGCTGCTGGCTCCAGCAACACGTCACGATCATGGGGCCGTCGAAGATCGGGAAGGGAAACAAGTTCTACGCCTATGGCTCCATCGGCCAGCAGACGCAGGATTTGAAATACAAGGCCGAGCCGACCTGGCTCGAAGTGGGAGACAACAACACCTTCCGCGAATTCTGCTCTGTGCATCGCGCCACCTCGCCGGGTGATAAGACGGTCATCGGCAGCCACAATCACTTTCTCAGCTACGTCCACATCGCGCACGATTGCGTCGTGGGCAGTCACGTCGTCTTCTCGAACAACGGCACACTCGCCGGACACGTCATCGTGGAAGATCACGTCATCATTGGCGGCCTCACCGCTGTGCATCAGTTCTGTCGTGTCGGCACACGTTCCATCACCGGTGGCTGCTCCAAAGTCACGCAGGACATCCCGCCCTTCTGCACCGCTGATGGCAATCCGGCTCGCGCTCGTGGTCTGAACATCGTTGGCCTGCGACGCGCCGGTTTCACACGCGAGCAAATCCGCGCCCTGCGCGATGCCTTCCGCAAAATTTACCGCAGCGGCCTGAACAACGCGCAGGCTATCGAGGAACTTCGCGCCACCGGACTTTCTCCTGAAGCCGCCGTCTTTGTCGATTTCATCGCTGGCACCAAGCGCGGCATCATCCCTGGCGGGAAAGCGGCTGAGGATGAGGAGGAGTGAGCGTCTGCGCAGGCTGCGCCGTTGTTTTTAGTGAGCGCAGCGTGAGTTGGTACCGTTTCGGCCACAGGACGCAGGCCGCGGCGACCATCGCGAGGCTGAAATGCGGCACCTCGATGCGTCCCTGACCGAAGGGCGTGTAGGCGATCAATGCGAAGATGAGATAGCCAGCTTTTCCTCCGGTCATCAAGCTGCGGATGGCAAGCCAGAGCCATGTCCCGACAAACAGCGCCACGCCTGGGATTCCCATCTCCAGCCACATAGAGACATATTCATTGTGAGGAGCCAGCGTCGTCCCTGAAATGCCGGTGCCGTGGCCGAACAACGGCTTCTCCTGCACCGCCTCCCATGCGTCACTGAGATCCTTCACGCGTTCGGGGGACTTCAGTTTCTCGAAGTCGAGGTTGTAGATGGCCTCTAGGCGGTCGGCGGTGTTCTTATCTTTCATCACTCCGTGATGCGTGCCACCTTGCAGCACCGCTGTGCCGATGCCCAGTAATGGCAGCGCGATGGCGGCCAGGATCATGAGGAAGCCGATGTTCCGCCGCGCGTTCATGACCACATATGCCCCGCAGAGTAGCGCCAGCACGATCATGCCGCTGCGCCCGTAAGTGAGGCCGACTCCGGGCACTGCCACGGCAATCATGAGGCAGTTGAAGCGGAAATTTTTCGATAGAGCGAAGACAATCCCTAGCATCTCGCACAACAGCACGGGCGGGAAGTTCGGGTGGCTATTGAAGCCCGCGTAACGACCGGGAATGCTGCTGAACTTCGCGAAACCAAGCATCTCGTAGATCTCCGAGCCTGTGGTCAGCAGCATGGCACAGATGGCCGCCCACAATGCGGTCTTCTCCCACTTTTCCGTCGAAAATACAGCGATGATCGCGACGAGCACGAGCATCATTCGTGCAAGATCCATCGTGATCTGATCCTGGAACGACGAGTCGAAACGTCGCAGCACCGCCGCGTCGAACAGACGCGCCGCAGGCAGCAGCGCGATGCCAAGCGTGGCTAGGCAGAGTCGAGGCTTGTTCACCAGCGCGACCATGATGCAGGTGAATACAGCTCCGATAGTGAACAAACTCGGTTTGATCGGGTGCATGCCTGCATCGTAACCGCCGATCACCGCGTCCGCTGCCAGCGCGCCTAGCATCGAGCCGCAGACCCACACCAGAACCCACTCGCGAAAGCGGGCCCAGCCAGTGGGGCGGAGCATTGGGACGTGGGGGTGCATGAAATCAGGCTGGTTCAGTGATCAGGCGTGCGGCTTGGGACAGCTCTTGTTCATGGTTCACGACATGCCGTGAAAAGGCAGTTTCTCGCGCCAAATGCGGGGAGACAGGCGTTTCTGAGATGCTATGCGAGCGCTCCGCGTGCCAAGCCTGGAACATCAACACGTCCCAGAGGTAGAAATGCCAGTTCCTTGTGCCGGAGAGATGTTCCCGCCACTTCTGACGGATGGGCGCGGCGTGGAAGAAGCCTTCGCGTTTCAAGCGGCTCTCGCTGAGCAAATCTTCAGCCCACTCGCGTAACGGGCCGCGCAGCCAGACATCCAGTGGAATGCCGAAGCCGCGTTTCGGGCGGTCGATGAGCTGCTTCGGCACATGCTTGTAGAGCGTTTCGCGCATCAGCCATTTACCACGGCCATTACGGACTTTCATGTGGTAGGGGATGCGCCACGCGAACTCGATGATGTCGGTATCGAGCAGCGGGATGCGGCCCTCCAAGCTCACGCCCATCGCAGCACGGTCCACTTTGACGAGGATGTCGCCGGGCAGATATGTCTCCATGTCGAGATGCATCATGCGGTGTGTGAAATCACTCACACGCGGCCATGAGTCGGTGTCCGTGATCGCGGTGAGGGGATCTTTGCCGCCGATTGCGATGTCCTGCGGTTTCTTCCAGTGGGACATTAAATTGAGGTAAAGCGTCTCCATGCCCGGAGCGGCGACGACCTCGGCCAGCTTGTGCAATTTGTCTCCCACCGGGATGTGGCGGAGGCGTTTCGGCAGCAGCCTGGAGCCGAGCGTGTTCAAAACGCGTGGAGGTAGTGCGGTGAGGGCACCTGCGGTCATTTTCTTCACCGCCGGAGGCATCCATGAAATCTTGTTCCAGAGCTTGCGGCCCACGGCATAGCGTTCGTAGCCGCCGAACAGCTCATCGCCCGCGTCGCCACTCAGCGCGACGGTGACATGCTCGCGGGCCATCTTGCACACGAGATACGTCGGAATCTGCGAGTAGTCGGAGAACGGCTCGTCGTAGAGCGAGGGCAGTTTTGGGATGACATTCAATGCGTCCTCGCCGCTCACATACATCTCGGTGTGGTCGGTGCCGAGGTGCCTGGCCACGTCCTTGGCGAATTCAGCCTCGTTGTGCTCCTTTTCGTGGAATCCAATCGTGAACGTGCGCACGGGCCGCGTGCTCTGCTTTTGCATCATCGCCACGATGAGTGATGAATCGATACCGCCGCTCAAAAATGCGCCCAGCGGCACATCGGCGATCATGCGCATGCTAACCGCTCTTTTCAGCAACGCTTCAAATTCGGCAATGGCGTCCGAATCGCTACCGCGAAACGGATTGTCGAGTCCACGTTCGACCACATCGGGCAGACTCCAATAATAACCTGGCTGCGGACGATCCGACGGTGCATGAAGCGTCAGCAACGTGGCTGGCGGGAGCTTCTTGAAACCTTGATAGATGCACAGCGGATCAGGAATGTAGTTAAAGCGCAGCAGCGAAGTCAGTGCTTCACGGTCAACATCCGGCGCAAAACCTGGAAAAGGCTTCAGTGCCTTCAATTCGGATGCGAAGACGAACGTTTCTCCCGCCCAGCCGTAGTAGAGCGGCTTTTCGCCGAGTCGGTCGCGCCCAAGATGCAGCACGCGTTCCTGCTTGTCCCAAACCGCGAAGGCGAACATGCCGTTGAAGCGTTTCGTGGCCTCCACGACTCCCCATTGGCAGAACGCGGCCAGCATGATTTCGGTGTCGGAGTGCCCGCGCCACGAATGGCCGTTTTTTTCGAGTTCACCACGCAGTTCCTGGAAGTTGTAAATCTCACCATTGAAGACGATGAGGAAACGACCGTCCGCGCTTTTCATCGGCTGATGGCCGAGGGGAGAGAGATCGAGGATCGAGAGGCGGCGATGCCCCAGGGCGACCCCGCATTCTGAATCGATCCATGCACCCGCATCATCCGGCCCGCGCAGCACGATGGCGTCCGTCATCGCGGTGATGATGGCGTGCATCTCGTCGGCAGGACGCGATCTTTGTGGTGAGAAAAATCCGGCTATTCCACACATGGCTGGGAGAAGGTGAGGGGCTGGGGAGAAGGTGGAGAGCAGGGATGATGTGGGATCGTGATGAGGGTCTCGAACTGTTTCACCACATTGTTGAGCGAGAACTGGCTCTCGATGCGCTCGCGGGCGGCGAAGTCGCGCATGATACCGGCGTCGAGGATGCTGATGCAGGCTTTCGCGAGTGCTGCTGGATCGTGCGGCGGGACGATGTGTCCGGTTTCGCCCATCAGCCGCCGTGTGTCGCCGACATCGGTGGCGACGACAGGTACGGCGCAGGCCATCGCCTCGCCGACGACGTTCGGGAATCCCTCACCGAAGGCCGAGGATGACACGGCGATGTTGAGAGAGGCAGTAAGCTCTGGAAGGTCATGGCGTTCACCAAGCACCTGGATGAATGGTGGAACTTCAAGCTGATCTGTTTCAGCGCCAACGATGATGAACTCGGCTTCCGGGTGAGTGGCGTGGATGATTTTCGCAGCGGCGATGAAGGTGGTGTAATCCTTCATCGCAGCATTGCGGCCAAAACGACCGATGCGTGCACGCACCGGCGTGCGTGGCGACCACTTCACCGGATCGAAGCCGTTGGGGATGATCTGCGTCCTAGATTTCGCATAACCTACTGCCTCGTGCTGCTGCGCACTGAGTTGTGAATTGTAGGTGATGCAGTTTGTGAGCCGTGAGAGCCATGCGAGTGCGCGGATGACGAGCGCGGAGCCGCGTTTTTCGAGTTTCAGATCGTAGAGGCTTTGGCGGATGTTCCAGACGACCGGCACGCGTTTGAAACGCATGAACTTCGCCATCACGGCGGCTAGGCAGCCGTGATACATCCAGCCCATGAGCACGTCCGCCTTTGTCTGGCGCACGATCTTGAACAAACGCCACAACGAGCGCAGCGTGGGTCGTCCGGCGGGCATGTCGAGGCCATGCACTTCGACGTCGGCCTTGCGCAACGCGTCAGCGTGCTTTCCGCCGCGCGTGAGGGAGACGACGACGTGGTGCAGTCCTGGCAGGCCATTGATGATCTGTGTCAGCATCATCTCTGCACCGCCGCTGCCGAGGCCGGTGGTGATCCAGAGCACCTTTTTGCCGATGAGACGGCTGGTGCGTTCGACAAGTCGCTCAACGCTGAACTCAGTGACGATGCGCTGGCGTGGATTGTGTGGTGAGAAGGCGAGCATGCACTGCGCGAGGGCTTCGTGATCGCCAGGGCGGAAGATTTGTGCTCTGTCACCGATGAGCCACGCGCTGTCGCCGACGTCACTGGCGATGCAGGGGACGCCGCAAGCCATGGCTTCAGCGATGACGTTGGAGAAACCTTCGCCGAAGGCGCTGGAGTTTACGAGGCAGTCGAAGCTAGCATAGACAGAGGGCATGTCGTGCTGCGCAGGCAGCCAGGTCACGCGTTCTGCGATGCCGAGTCGTGCGGCTAGGCCGCGCATCTGCCGTGCGTAGGTCTCGTCGCCACTACCGACGATGATAAATCTTGCGTGCGGGTCGAGCGCGGCGGCGTGCAGGAAGGTGGCGATGTCCTTCATCGGACTCATGCGCCCGACGAGGCCGAAGGTGAGTGTTTTTGAGCGTTGGCGCGGCTGTGGCTTGAAGCGTTCGATGTCGATGCCGTTGGGGACGACGTGCATCTTGTGCTGCGGATAGCCGCGTGCGGCGTAGTAGCCGCGTCCAGCTTGCGAGTTGCAGATGATGAGGTCGGCGAAGCGGGCGAGGAGGCAGTTGAGGCGGAAGCTGAGCCTGCCGAGGATGCCCCAGAGGTGCGCATCGGTTTGCGAATCACGCACGCCCCAGATGACGCGTGGAAATCCACAGAGCGGCTTCAGAAGCAGCGCCATGAGGTTTGACTCGGCTAGGTAGCCGTGGAGCGCGTCGGGCCGCGTGCTTCGCGTGGCCTTGATGAGGCGGAGAAAGAAGCCGGGCAGATCCCAGCGGCCTTTTTTTCCGACGCAGATCGTGCGCACGCCGCTGGATTCGAGTTCGGCACGGAAAACTCCGTCGTAGAAGTGAATCACGCTGACTGTGTGTCCTTTATGTTGAAGTCCTTTGGCAAGAAGTGCGAGCTGACGCTGCGCACCGCCGTGGCCGAGATCACGGATGATGAAGGTGAGGTTCATTCGGCCGCCTCCTTTCGCCGGATCAGGGAGAGGCAGATGGCGCACATGGCGATGGAGCAGACGAAATGTACGATGACGGTGGAAAGCGCGATGCCGGCCACGCCGATGTGGCGCATGAGTAGCCAGTTCAGCGAGGCATTGAGCACGAGGGCCCCGAACGACATGGCCAGCATGAGCGGGGATGCCTGCAACGACACGGCCACGCGTGCTGCAACGGTGCCGAGGATGTAGAATGGAATCTGGAATGCGGCGAAGCGTAGCACCTCGGCCACACGTTGAGTGTCTTGCGGGCCGAAGGAGCCGCGCTCGAACAAGGTGGCGACGATCCACGGCGCGAAGAGGGACAGGAACAACGTCATTGGCAGCGCGGCACCGACGATGATGCCGGCGCTGGTGAAGAGGCGTTTGCGCAGCCCTGCCCAGTCACGACGTGCGACGAGCTCGGCAAAGTGCGGGAATAGTACATCCGAGGCAGGGCCGGCGGTGACGGCGAGGACGATGGCGCAGAGCTTGTCTGAATAAGCGAGCACGGCCACCGAGCCGGCGGAAAGCCACGCGGCCATCGTCTGGTCCACAACCGCAGCGCTGCCGAAGGCGACACCGCCGAGGAGGAAGGGCAGCGCATTGCGTAGCACCGTGCGCAGGTCCGGCTCCCAATGGCGCACGCAGCAGCGCCACCAGCGCGGTGAACGCGGCAGACGGCGGGTGACTGCGATGAGCAGTACCGCGACATGTGCCGCCGCGCCCCAGACCGTGCCGGAGACGAGCGTCCATGCGCTGACGTGATCATTCGCGATGAGGATGGCGGTCACAATGCCGAGGGGGACCAGCATCGGTGCCGAGGCGGCGAGTAGGAAGGATTTGCCGGCGCGCAGCCACGCGGAAAGAAACTGCGCGAGGCCAAAACAAAGCAGGAAGGGCAACAGTCCATGCAGCAGTTTGACCGCGAGCGCCTGTTTGGCGGGTGCGAAGCCTTGCGTGGCCCACTCCACCAGCCATGGTGCGATCAGTGACAGGACGAGGCCGCAGATGAGTAGCGCGGTGAAATGCCAGGCGGTGCTTTGCACACCGAGACGGTCAGCCCTGCGTAGGCCACGGCGCTCACGCAGTGCCGCATAGGCGGGCAGGAAGGACTCCGGCAGGCCGCCCGCCAGCACGGTGGCGGCGAAGGCGAAAAAGCCGAACACGAGCATGAAGGCATCCAATTCGTCCGCCGTGCCGAGTTTTGCCGCGACGACAGCGTCCTTGGCGAAGGCGACGATTTTCCCGATGACGGTGAGCAGCGCCACCAGCACGAATCCCGAGATCACAGCGGACCCAGCTCCTCTGTCGAGCAGAGAGCGCACGGGCGCAGGTAGTGGGAGGTGGATTGCAGGCATTTACATAAACTATAAACACCATAAAACAATTGAGCAAACCCCTCCTCTATCTTTTTAGCCACCTCCTAGGCCGTAAAATCTCACTGGGGGAGCCTCTAGGCTCTGCCTGCCTGGCGCTTTGAGTGAGACGTCAAAAAAAAGAGCGGGGCAGAACGCCCCGCTCAGGATGATGGGATGAAGCGCGCAGGCGTACGACTCACTTCACCTTGAACAGCTCCACATCGAAAATCAGCGCCTCGTTCGGGCCGATATCGCGTCCTGCGCCACGGGCGCCGTAGGCGAGGCGGCTGGGGATGTAGAAACGGAATTTGCTGCCTTCCTTCATGAGCTGCACGCCTTCGGTCCAGCCGGGAATGACGCGGTTGAGTGGGAATTCGATGGTCTCGCCGCGCTTGTAGCTGCTGTCGAAGACCTTGCCGTCGATCAGCGTGCCTTCGTAATGGACTTCCACGGTGTCAGTGGCCTTCGGGCTTTTGCCGGTGCCTTCGGTGATCACTTTATATTGGAGGCCGCTGGCGGTTACCTTCACGCCTTCCTTCTTGGCGTTGTCTTCGAGGAATTTTTCGCCTTTGGCGAGTGCGATGTCGGACATGGTGTGTGGGTTGGGTTATTTTAGGGAGTGGAGGCTAGCAAAGGGATAAAAAATGTCGAATGACGAATGCAGAATGGCGCTACACTCGTGGCATGAACCGAGATCAAATGCTCACCAAGCTCGCCGCACACAGCGGTTCCTTTGACATCGCAATCATCGGGGGAGGTGCCACTGGACTCGGCGCGGCGGTGGACGCGGCATCGCGAGGGCACTCGGTGGTGTTGATTGAGCAATCGGATTTTGCGAAGGGCACCTCCAGCCGCAGTACGAAGCTGGTGCATGGCGGCGTGCGTTATTTGAAACAGGGAAATGTGTCGCTCGTGCTGGAGGCGTTGAGGGAGCGCGGGCTAATGGTGCGGAATGCGCCGCACCTCGTCCACAGCCTAGCGTTTGTCATTCCGAGCTATCATTGGTGGGAAGGGCCGTTCTACGGTATCGGCTTGAAGATGTACGACGCGCTGGCCGGCCAGCTCGGCCTGGAGCCTTCGCACTGGCTCACGCGGGAGGACATTATCCGGCGGTTGCCCACGTTGGAGACGGAGGGACTCGACGGCGGCATCGTGTATCACGATGGACAGTTTGATGACGCGCGGCTGGCCATCCACCTCGCGCGCACAGCGTCGAACCACGGCGCGATCCTGCTCAACCATGTGCGCTGCTCCGGCCTAATGAAGGAGAACGGCCAGGTTATCGGCGTGCGCGCCGAATGCGTGGAATCCGGCAAGCAGCATGAAATCCGTGCGAAGTGTGTGATCAATGCCACAGGCGTTTTTGTTGATGATGTGCGCCACATGGACGAGCCAAAGGCGGAAAGGATTGTCGCGCCGAGCCAGGGCGTGCATCTGGTGCTGCCGCGTGAGTTTTTACCTGGAGACTCGGCCATCATGATCCCGAAGACAGACGACGGGCGCGTGCTTTTCGCCGTGCCGTGGCATGGCCGCGTCATCATCGGCACCACCGACACGCCGGTGGATCACGCCAGCGTCGAACCCCGCGCCCTGCCGGACGAGATCGAGTTTCTCATGACGCACGCGGCGCGTTACCTCACGCGTGATCCAAAACCGAGCGACGTGCTGAGCATCTACGCCGGTCTGCGGCCGCTCGTGGCGATGAAGAACGCCGAGACGACCGCCGCGCTGTCTCGCGACCATACGATCCTGGTCTCTGGCTCTAGTCTCATCACGATCACTGGCGGGAAATGGACGACTTACCGCCGCATGGCGGAGGATGTCATCGATCATGCAGAGCTGGTCGGCGGCATCGGCGTGAAACGCTGCGTTACACATGACTTGATGATTCATGGCAGCGCCACGGTGCTTGACCGGCATGACCCACTCGCAGTTTATGGCAGTGATGCGGCAGAGATCCGTGAACTGGCACGGCATAAACCCGAATGGGCCGACAAGGTACATCCGCGCCTAGACCTCACTTGCGCGGAAGTCGTCTTCCACACACGACATGAGATGGCACGCACCGTGGGCGATGTGCTGGCACGCCGCAGCCGCAGCTTGCTGCTCGATGCGCAGGCCAGCATCTCTGCCGCGCCGCGTGTGGCAGAGCTGATGGCTTCTGAGCTTGGCTGGGACACCGGGACGGCGACGCACCAGGCCGAACGCTTCCAAAAGCTCGCATGTGGCTACATTCTCGAAGGCTGATCTTGACCGTTCATCCTGCCGCATCTTCGCTGCGCACCCATGACACCTCTCCACCACCTCCGCGCAGGCATCATCGGCACCGGCTTCATCGGCCCCGTTCACATCGAGGCACTCAAGCGGCTCGGCGTCACCGTCAACGGCATCTGCGGCTCGTCAAAGAGCGCACGCAAAACCGGCGAGCTGTGGGGCATTCCCGAAGTGTATGGCGACTACGATTTCGAGGCGATGTATGCCTCGCCGAACATCGACGTCATTCACATCACTTCGCCGAACAAGGTTCACGTCGAGCAATGCCTCAAAGCGCTCGAAATGGGCAAGCACGTCATCTGCGAGAAGCCGCTGGGCATGACGACGAAGGAAACCCAGCTCGTCGTCGATGCGCTGCGCAGGGGTGGCAAGAAAAGCCCTGTCTTCGCGGTGAACTATGTCTGCCGCTTCTTCCCAGCTATCCTGCAAATGCGTGCGATGGTGGCGCGCGGCGACCTCGGGAAGATCATCCATGTGCATGGGCACTTTTTCCAGGACTGGCTGCTCCATGAGACCGACTACAACTGGCGTGTGCTTGCCAGCGAGGGCGGCAAGCTGCGTGCCGTCGGCGATGTCGGCACGCACTGGATTGACGCGGTGAGCTTCGTGCTCGGTGCGCAAGCCAGCTCCGTCTTCGCCCACATCGAGACCTTTCACAAAACCCGCAAACGACCGAAGGGTGAGGTGCGGTCGTTCTCGAAAGCCGGACAACAAAAAATGATCGACTACAAGGTTGATACCGAGGACTTCGGCAGCGTGCTGTTGAAGTTCGGCAAGGCGAAGCACGGCTTCGCGGACGGCGTGCATGCGAATGCCAGCATCTCACAGGTCGCCGCCGGATGGAAATGTAGCCTCAGTTTTGGCATCTACGGCACGAAGGGCAGCGTGCGCTGGGATTTGCAGCAGCCAAACGAGATCATGGTCGGCCGTCGTGATGAGCCGAATCAAATCCTCAATCGCGGCACGCCTGGCTTCATCGAGGACGTCGCCAACTTTACCGACTACCCGTCTGGACACGCTGAAGGCTTCAGCGACTGCCACAAAATGCACTACCGCGCGGTCTATGAACACATCGCCAGCGGCAAGAAGACCGAACCCCTCTTCGCCACCGCCGCCGACGGCCACCATGAGGTCAAGCTCTGCGAGGCCATGCTACAAAGCAGCAAGACGAGGACGTGGGTGAAGGTGTGACTGCTGTCTCAAATGGCATGCGCGACATACACGACATGCGCGCACAACAATAATAAAGCTGCATTGCATTCACAGACCCACCGGCTCCTGCAACGGGATGTCCACCACGCAGGGGATGTGGTCTGACAACACCGGATTGAGCGCCTTGCCAAACGTGCTCAATGCCTCGCCGAAATGTGGCGAGAGGCGATACGACTTTTTGCCCGCTTGTAAGGCCGAGGGCGGTGCTTTGACAAAGATCCAGTCGAGCCGACCACGACCAATGGGGCCGATGGGGCGTTTCACACTGAACGTGGGCGCGCGACCGAAGATGGCTTTCTCATTCGAGTTCGCCAGCTTGGCGGAGGAACGGTTGATGGAGCGATCGCGGTCGCCGCGGAAGTCAAAGCTGCCGCCATCGACAAAGCGGAAATCCTCGATGCGATCGAAGAGCTTTCTAGATTTGTTCGGTAGCAGAATCGGAATGTGTGTGGCCAGCGGGTTGTGCAGATTTTTCACGTTGTTGACTAGGATGCGTCCGGTGTTAGCCACCACTGGCACGGCCATCAGCACGTTCATGCCCACGCTCAGCCAAGTCTGCGAGCTAGTGGAAGTGCGTGCCAGCACGCGCTTGGCGGATGTGGGGCTGATGTCCGCCTTGGAGGTATTGTGATCTCCTGCCATGGCGACGGTGTGCGGGATATCCTTGATGTGGGAGAGGATTTCCAAAAGCTGCGCCTCGCGGTCTTTGGGGCGCGCTTTGATCTCCAGATGGTTGTGGATCACCGTCAGCGTGTCGTCCGGCAACCCTGGCACGGCGAGATCCACGCGGAAGAAGATGCGTCCGCCGACCTTCATCTCGCGCACGACCTTGTTCTCAAAAAGAATCTCCGCAGCAAACCGGCGTGAGTCCTCGACGAGGCCGGTGTCCGCCTTCTCGCCTTCATACCAGTCGTAAGGCTGGGCCTGGAGCTGGAAGCACTTCGCGCTTTTGATCGGATAACGCGACAGCACCGCGATGCCGAACACGCCTTTGTAGCGCTTCGGGTCCGGTTGATGCGTCACCTTGCCGCCACGTCCATCGGGAATGGCTTCCAAACCCAGCAGCACGGGGTCTATCTCAAGTTGCTGCGGTGCATACACATAGTTCATGCCCAGCGCCTGCGCGATGTCGCGCGCAGCGTCATGATAACCGGAGCGCCCGATGCCGATGTCCATTTCCTGGAGCAAAATGACGTCCGCCGTGACGAGGCGTTCGCGTTCGCGCAGCAATTCCGCGCGTTTCCTGCTGCCGGGAGGCGCGATATGGGCATCAATCAACGCCTCGAAGGCTTCCAGGGACTTCAAAGCACGGGCTACCTCATGTGCGTGGATGGATTTTTCGATGTTCCATGTCGCCACGCGTACGAACTCGCCCATGGCCGAGTTTTGCGCCCGCGTCGGTCGGTTGCCACCGTACCAGGCTTCGTTGGAGATGATGGGCCGACTGAAAAAACGCGCCAGCTTCCGCTCCACCGCGCCGCTAGGCTTCGGATTCGTCGCCAGGCCCTTCAATTCCCCGAAGCTGAGGAATTCGGTGCCCTGAAATCGTGGACCGATGCTGCCATAACCGCCCCTGACCACCGATGTGCGCGTGGCGATCTCCGTGTGCTTCGCATTCTTCTTCGACATGGAGCCGCAGCCGGACAGTAGCGGAAGGCAGAGAATAGAGATGAGCGGACGGCAATTCATGGCAGAGACTTCACCATACATGCAAAAAGTCAGTCACGCCTTGATTGAAAAAGAAGGGCGAGAAAAAGAATGGGGGCCTGATGCGGACGTATCGGCAATTTTGCCAGCCTGCGGCCCGTTGTTTAAGCGCAAGTTACATTGCCACCCTGCCTCCTGCATGTCTGAGATGCGATTCAACCCCATCACCCTCGACTGGGTCATCATGGCCCAGGAGAGAGCCACACGCCCGGATGATTTTCATGAGAAAACGGTCACGCGCCCGGCGCGGGCATCCCATCGCACAGATTGCCCGTTCTGTCCTGGCAACGAGCACCTCAATCCGCCCGATATCGCACGGGTGAACGCCCCGGACGGCTCCTGGCTGATGCGCGTGTTTCCAAACAAATTCCCAGCCTTTGATGCCACTGCTGGTGTGCTTCGCCAGAAGCAAGGGCTCTTCCGCTCGATGGCCGCTGTCGGCGCGCATGAGGTGCTCGTCGGGCATCCCCGGCATGACTGCGATTTAGGCGAGATGGATCCCGCGCACATCTCCCTGCTCCTGCGCATGTATCGTGAGCGTTACACCGCCTTGCGGGCGAATCCCGTGGTGGAGAGTATCGTGATCTTCAAAAACCACGGCCATCGCGCGGGGAGCTCGCTAGAACATTCGCACTCACAAATCACCGCCGCCCCTGTGATCTCCCCGCAGGTTTGGATCCGCCTTCAGGAGGCCCGGCGTTATCACGAGCTCAACGGCGGCTGTCTTTACTGTGCCGTCATTAACGAGGAGCTCGCCGCAGGCGAACGCGTGCTCGAATCTGGTCCGTCATTCGCGGCTTTCATGCCCTACGCCTCGCTCTCGCCCTTCCACACATGGATCTTTCCCCGCAAGCACGAGCCGTCATTCGATCAGATCAGTGACGCGGACATCGACGATCTCGCAGGCATGCTCGCGCGCCTGCTGCGCCGCATGAAGGCGGCTGCGGGTGATCCAGACTACAACATCACCATCCGCTCCGCGCCGGTGGGAGAGATGTCATCCGGCTGCTTTCACTGGTATCTGGCATTCGTGCCCCGCATGACCCAGCTCGCCGGCTTCGAGCTCGGCAGCGGCACCTACATCAACAGCATGAGGCCAGAACTCTGCGCGGAGCGGTTTCGTTCGGTGAAGCTTTGATCGAAACATGAAAAAGGAGGCTGTCGCCAGCCTCCTTTCGTGACTTATGAGCTGCAAGCGGGCAAGGGCGGCCGCGCTCCCCTCATCACGCCAGTGCCTTCGTCACAGCCTCGGCGGTGATGCCGAGTTCTTTGAAGACGGTGTTGCCTGGGGCGCTGATGCCGAAGCGGTCGATGGCGATGATCTTGCCATTCGAGCCGACGTACTTCCACCACAGGCCGGAGACACCGGCCTCGATGGCGATGCGCTTGGTGCAGGCGGTGGGGAGCACACTTTCGCGATACTCTGCGCTCTGGCGGTCGAAACGCTCGAAGCATGGCAGGCTCACGACGCGGACGCCGGGCTTGCCTTTCGCGCCTTCGACAGCCCACTGCACTTCGGAGCCGGTGGCGAGGACGATCGCTTCGAGCGGCGCGGTTTCCTTCACGAGAACGTAACCGCCTTTCAGCGTGCCTTCACGACGTGCGGCGGCGCTGGCGTGACCTTGATGCGGCAAGTCCTGACGGCTCAAAGCGAGCAGCGTGGGGCCATCGGCGCGACTGAAGGCGGCGGCGAAAGCAGCGGCGGCTTCTTCGGAGTCAGCGGGGCGGATGACGTCGAGATTCGGGATCACGCGCAGACCGCTGACGGTTTCCACCGGCTGATGCGTGGGGCCGTCCTCACCGACACCGACGGAGTCGTGCGTGAAGATGTAGGTGACGGGCAGTTTCGCGAGTGAGGCAAGGCGGATGCTCGGGCGGCAGTAGTCGGCGAAGACGAGGAACGTCGCTCCGCTGGCGAGGAAGAGGCCGTCGTAGGCGATGCCGTTGCAAATCGCGCCCATGGCGTGCTCGCGGATGCCGAACCAGATATTGCGCCCGGTCGGATTCGCGGCGGAGAAGTCACCGCCGTCCTTGATGTAGTTCTTAGTGGAGCCGAAAAGGTCCGCGCTGCCGGTGATGAGGTGCGGCACGGCCTTGGCAAGGTGATTCAAGATTTCGCCTCCGCTGTTGCGTGTGGCGGCCTTGCCTTCGGCGGGAGATTCAGGGATGGCCTTGAGCAGGTCCTCGGCCTTGAGCGTGCCGTTACGCGCGGCGTCGAGTTGTTTAGCGAGTTCGGGATTCGCGGCACTCCAGGCGAGATAGACTTTGTTCCATTCGCCATGGATGGCGGTGCGTTTGGCCTTCAAATCAGCGAAGTAGCTCTTCACCGCTTCGCTGACGTAGAAATGAGTGCCTTCGGGGATGCCGAGGCCTTTTTTCGCGGCGTCGACGAACTTCGCGCCGCCTTCGCCGTGGCCTTTGGCCGTGCCGGCGACTTCGGGGATGCCCTTGCCGATGATGGTCTTGGCGATGATGATTTTTGGCTTGCCGTTGTCGTTCTTCTTCGCGTTTTCAATCGCACCGAGGATCGCGTCAAGATCATGGCCGTCGATGGTCACCGCATCCCAGCCTAGCGCGGTGTAGAGTGCCTGCGTGTCCTCGCTTTGCGTGACCTTGGCCATCGCATCGAGCGTCACATCATTGCTGTCGAAAATAAGGATCAGGTTGTCGAGCTTGTTGTGCGCCGCGAAGGCCACGGCCTCGCGTGCAACGCCTTCCTGCAAGCAGCCGTCACCCGCGAGCGCGATGATGTGGTTGTCGATGATAGTATGCGCAGCGGTGTTGTACTTCGCCGCAGCCATCTTGCCGGAGAGAGCATAGCCGACAGCATTGCCGACACCTTGACCCAGAGGGCCCGTGGTGCATTCGACGCCCGGCGTCTCGTGGAACTCCGGATGCCCCGGTGTGATGGAATGCAGCACGCGGAATTTGCTCACATCGTCGATACTCACGGCGTAACCGCTGAGGTGCAGCCAGCCGTAGATGAACATGCTGCCGTGACCGGCGGAGAGGATGAAACGGTCGCGGTTGAGCCACTTCGGATCTGCGGGATCGCACTGGAGCACTTGGCCGAAAAGAACAGCACCGATCTCAGCAGAGCCGAGTGGCAGGCCGAGGTGACCAGAGGAGCACTTGTGTACCGCGTCCATGGCGAGGCCACGGGCTTCATTGGCGGCTTGAGCGAGGAGGGCTTTGTTCATGAGCGGGGAGCGTGGGGTTTTGAAGGAAGCGCCAGATGCGGCCAGGCGCAGGGGCGTTTTCCATACCGGCTCAAAGGGGCGTTTCAAGGTCGAAAACTGGGGCGGTTCGGGCGTTTTGGAAGGCGTGAGGAACTACCTCCTGATCTGGACGGTGATCGTGCTTGCCAGACGGGAGTCCGGCCCGGATGTTTCCACATGAACAAGAGCAACATCGGCCTCTGGATCACCGGCGCGTTCTTCGCCCTCATGGGCTGGATCGCGTTCGACATGCTGCGCCCGGCTTCCGGTGGTGGTGTGGGCAGCGCATCGTCGATTTCCGCTGTGCGCACGGCCAAAGTGCCGGTGCTCGTCGAGTTCTACGCCGACTGGTGTGGCCCGTGCAAAGTCGTCGGGCCGATGGTCGATGAGCTTGCACAAGAATTGAAAGGCAAGGCGATCGTGATCCGCATCAACATCGACGAAGACCCGAAACTCGCCCGCGACCACGGTGTGCGCGGCATCCCCACCTTCATCGCCTACAAATCAGGCCGCGAAACCGGTCGCGAGGTCGGCGGCATCCCGAAGGAACGCATGCGCTCGCTGTTGGGGCTGTGATGCAAGGAGTTGCCGGAACCCTCGAATTGAATAGGATTATTCGCATGCCAGCCGGAGCAGACATCCAAGTTGTATCCCCTGAAAGTCTCGTGGGTGACGAATGGGCGGCGTGGTATCGACTTGCGCCCTTGCAGCGCTGGGAGGAGAGCAGCAAGCTGTGGCAGACCTATCTAACGCTTGGAGGCAGTCTTGATCCCGAACCCGATACTCAAAGTCCTTTCTTCGATGGCGGTGCATCAGGTGCGCTGTCTGCTCATGGGCGGCTAGGCGTGCGTGTTCTACGGCGCTGCGGAGTTTAGCGCGATTCGGATTTCGCAGTCCTAGCGGAACCGAAGATCCTGGAGCGGTTGAAGGCGGCGCTGGCAGAGCTTCAAGCGGAGGTCATTGCCGTGCCTCCCTTTGATCTGGAGCATCTGAATCGTGGTCATGCAGTTCACTTCCGCTGCCAGCACCCCGAATGCGCCGGTCTGCGTGTGGATGTGATGTCGGTGATGCGCGGCGTGGATGAGTTCCATGCCTTGTGGGATCGCCGCACCTCGCTGGAACTGGAGGATGGTTCGATCTGCCATCTGCTGTCCGTCCCTGATCTGGTGAAGGCCAAAAAAACGCAGCGGGACAAGGACTGGCCGATGATCCGGCGGCTGATGGAGGCGAATTTCTTTGAGCATCGTGACGAACAGACACCGGAACGCGTGGATTTCTGGCTGCGTGAGCTGCGCACGTCCGAATTACTGGTCGAACTGGTCCGGAGCTTCCCCCAAGCTGCGCAGGAGTGCCGTAAGGAACGCCGCTTGCTGTTCTGGGCTGTTGAGAAAAACTCAACCGCGCTTGATCACGCCCTGCGTGAAGAAGAATCCCACGAACGTCAGGAGGATCGTGCCTACTGGCTGCCGCTCAAAAAAGAACTCGAAGCCATGCGCAGGCTTCGAGTTCCTTGATGACTCAAGCTGGACGTAGGATCACAGCAGGCACTCCGCGATCTGCACCGCGTTGAGCGCCGCACCTTTGAGGAGCTGGTCGCCGACGACCCAGAAGGCCAGGCCGTTGTCGAGCGCACAGTCCATGCGGAGGCGGCCGATGGCGCAGTTGTCGCGGCCGGCGATGTCGAGGGCGAGCGGATACTGCTTGCTGGCCGGATCGTCGAGCACGTCGAGGCCCGGGGCCTTCGCCAGCACTTCACGCGCGGCTTTCACCGTGACGGGCTTTTCAAACTCGGCGCTGATGGCGATGCTGTGCGAGCGGAAGACCGGAATACGCACGCAGGTCACGGAGGCACGGAACTTGTCGTGGTGCATGATCTTGCGGCCTTCGTTCTCCATTTTCATCTCTTCCTTCGTGTAGCCGGAGTCGAGGAAGGAATCGACCTGCGGGATCGCATTGAAGGCGATTTGATGCGGATAGACGTGCGGCTTGCTGTCGAGCTTAGCGGCGTCCCAGGCGCGATTTTGGGAAGCCCACTCGCGGGACTGGTTGGCGAGTTCTTCGATGGCCTGTGCTCCGGTGCCGGAGACGGCTTGGTAGCTGCTGGCAAAGATGCGCTTCACGCCGAAGGCCTGATGCAGCGGATACAGCGCCATCAGCGAGATCGCCGTGGTGCAGTTCGGGTTCGCGATGATGCCTTTGTGCGCCTTCACGTCGGCGGCGTTGATTTCCGGCACGACGAGCGGAGTGTTCGGGTCCATGCGGAAAGCGGAGGAATTGTCCACCACCACGGCACCGGCTTTCACGGCGTGCGGGGCAAAATCACGCGAGATGCCGCCGCCGGCGCTGAACAACGCGATGTCGATGCCCTTGAACGAATCCGGTGTGAGTTCCTGGATGGTGATGTCCTTGCCCTTGAACTTCAGCTTCTTCCCGGCGCTGCGTGCGGAGGCGAGGAGGGTAAGCTGGCCGATGGGGAACTGACGCTGTTCGAGGCAGCGGATCATCTCCGCGCCCACAGCGCCGGTGGCTCCGACGATGGCGACGTTCTTGAGGGTGCTCATTGGGGTCAGGTTTGGGGGTGGTTGAAAAAGGGCCGCGATAGTAAGGGCTTACAGGATGGATGCAAGGGCGGCTTGGGCCGGTAGGAAAGCCGCGCCGCAGTCCGGACACGGCATCAAATTCAGGTTTGACTTAGTGTCTAACAAACACTATTAATCGTGTATGTCTCACACTTACCAGTATCCGCGTGCCGCGCTGACCGTGGATTGTGTCGTTTTCGGCTTCGGCGGTGGCGAATTGCAGGTGCTGCTCATTCGTCGCGCCTTGGAACCTTTCAAAGACCGCTGGGCCTTCCCCGGCGGCTTCGTCCGAGTTGAGGAGGCGCTTGACGAGGCTGCGCGCCGCGAGCTGGAGGAGGAAACCGGCCTGCGCGAGGCATTCCTGGAACAGCTCTACACCTTCGGCACCGTGAAACGCGATCCACGTGAGCGCGTCGTCAGCATCGCCTACTATGGCCTCGTGAAACCTGCCGCCGTCCAGGCCGCCACAGACGCTGCCGAGGCGAAGTGGTTCCCTGTCGGCGACGTTCCGCCGCTCGCCTTCGATCACGCCGACATTTTCCAGGCCGCGCTCACACGCCTGCGCGGAAAACTTGCCTACCAACCCGTCGGTTTCGAGCTTCTGCCGCTGAAGTTCACCCTCACGCAGCTCCAGCGCCTCTACGAGGCCGTGTTGGGCAGGGAGATCGACAAGCGCAACTTCAGGAAGAAGGTGCTCGGTTACGACCTCCTCGTTCCACTCAAAGAAAAGCATCAGGAAGGCGCACATCGACCGGCGCAGCTCTTCCGCTTCGACCGCGCCAAATACGACCGCCTCAGCAAACGGGGCTTTTACTTCGAGATATGAGAACCACCCCCAACACCACTTTCCTGCCTTTCGCCCGCAGCTACTGGGCCGCGCCGGGACAACTCCTCGGCGGTTTTTATCCCGGAGATCGCGATCCCGCCGTCGCGGAGGGAAAACTGCGCGCCCTTCTCGATTGCGGGGTCACGCACATCATCAACCTCATGCTGCCGTCTGATGGCGACCACGCCGGACGTCCTTTCATCGGTTACAAAGACACATTCCTCCAGCTTGCGACCGCGCAGGGCCGCGAGGTCTGCTGGATGCAGCGCCCCATTCCCGACCTTGGCGTACCTACGGTGACCCAGATGATCGCCACGCTGGATGCCATTGATGACGCCATCGCAGGCGGTGGCTGCGTCTATGTGCACTGCTGGGGAGGACGTGGACGCACGGGCACCGTCATCGGCTGCTGGCTCGCCCGGCATGGCGAACCCGATGCCCTGAGAAAACTCCACACCTTGACGAGCCACGCCCGCGAGTGGTTCCCGCATATTCCCGAAACGCCGATTCAACAAACGTTCGTCCGTCGCTGGAGGAGAGGTCAATGAGCATGCGTTCCAATCGCCAACGCATTCTCGGCGGACTCTACGGCTCTCTCATCGGCGACGCGCTCGGCGTGCCAGTGGAGTTCAAATCACGTGTGGATCGTGTCCGCGATCCGGTCACAGGCATGCGTGATTATGGCACGCACAATCAACCCGCAGGCACATGGTCGGACGATGGATCACTGCTGCTCTGCACGGTGGAAAGCCTGGCTGAAAAGGGCTTCGACTCCCAGGATATGGGCGAACGATTCCTCAATTGGTTCGACCAAGGCCGCTGGTCCGCGCATGGCCGCGTCTTTGACATCGGCAATGCCACACGCGTGGCGCTCGACCGCATCAGTCTTGGTACCCCTGCGGAGCAGGCTGGCGGGCATGGCGAGCATGATAACGGCAACGGCTCGCTCATGCGCATTCTGCCGGTGCCGTTCGCTTCGTTGGAGTGTGATTTGGATTCGTTCTGCGACCGCATCTCCCGCGCCTCCGCGATCACCCATGCCCATGACCGCTCGAAGCTGGCCTGCGTGCTTCACGGTCTGTTCGTGCGCTCTCTCATGAAAGGTGAAAGCCCCGCCATCGCTCATGCATGGGCCACCGGGGAGTTCAGGGCGCGTTATGCCTCGCACCCGGAGTTTCCGCACTTCTCGGCGATTCTGGACCCGAATCTCGCCTCCCAACGCGAATTCACGATCCAATCCAGCGGTTATGTACTCCACACCCTCATCGCCTCCATCTGGTCCCTGCTCACCACCAGCAGTTTCTCCGAGTGCGTCCTCAAAGCCGTGAACCTCGGCGATGACACCGACACCACTGGTTGTGTCGCGGGAGGTCTCGCTGGCGTGCTCTACGGCGTAGATGTCATACCAGATGATTGGATGAAAGCGCTGCCACGTCAGGATGAGCTCCGCACTCTCTTTGGCCTGTTTGTCACCACTACCACAGCGTGAACCCCAATCTTCCTAGACTCCGAACTGACATTGCGAATGCGGCTCACACTTTGCTGATGGGCGAGAACGGTGTCATTTTCAGCGATGGCATCGAGCACGACTTCATCGAGTTCAATTCCGGCACCAAGGCGAAGATTTCGATCTCCAAGCGCAAAGGACGGCTGGTGGTGTGAGTTTGGATGATTACAATCGCCCCATGAGTCTCAAAAACCCGCGCATTGAAGTCAGCATCGGTACGCAGCAGATTCGCCTGCTCGATGGATTCCGAGTTGTGCGGGAATGGGCCTGTTCGACATCGAAATTCGGCATCGGCTTCACCGAAGGCAGCAACAAGACGCCGCTTGGGCGCTTCGTGGTGAAGGAGAAACACGGCGACGCTGCGGAATGCGGCACGATTTTCAAATCCAGGCAACCCGTGGGCCTTTGGACGCCGGGAATGGACACGAAAACGGATTTCGTGCTCACGCGCATCTTGTGGCTGCACGGACTGGAGCCGCGCAATGCGAACACGTTTCAGCGCTACATCTACATCCACGGCACGAACGACGAGAACGGCATTGGCAGGCCCGGAAGCCACGGCTGCGTACGCATGCGAAACCAGGAAGTGATCGAGTTGTTTGATCTCGTGCCGGTGGGGACGGAAGTGTGGATCGGAGAATAAGCCTCTGTTGAGAGTTTGAGGGTCGCTGCCCATCACCCCACCACGGCGTTTTTCAGCGGATTGCCTCCGCTCAACGCTCGATAGAGCAGTAGTGGGAGGCGGAAAACAAAACCGAGGAGCAAGCGTGCGTGCATCCAGGTGAGTAACGCGTTGTCTCGTAAGTAGCGAAACTGTGACACGCCACCTTCTTCAGCGGTGAGGTAGCGCACCGGAGTGGGCACATTGACCGCCGGCACGCCTCGCCAGCAGATGCGCACGGCGATCTCTGTATCGAAATCAAACCGGCGTGCGAAGAACGTGCCGCGAAACGCACGCAGCAGCGTTTGCACCGGATACACCCGCATGCCAAAAAGTGAGTCACCGATGCCCCAGCCGAGCGTCTCAATATTTGACCACGCATTGGAGATGCGGCGGCCCTGTACACGAAGCGGCGGTGCCTCGGAGCCGAACACCGGCTTGCCGAACAGTACGGCATTCGGATGTGACTGCGCTAGCGCGATGAATTTTGGAATCCATTCCGCTGGGTGCTGGCCGTCGGCGTCCATCGTGAGGACATGGGTGAAACCTCCGCCCGCAGCGAACTCGGTACCGCGCAGCACGGCCGCGCCTTTGCCGCGATTGCATGGCTGTTGGATCATGCGCAAGCCCGGATGCGCCGCCTGCATGGCCTCCACGGCCTTTTCGCTGCCGTCGGTGCTACCGTCGATCACTACGAGCACGTCGTCCCATTGTGTCAGCGCATGTGCCACCGTTTCCGCCAACAGACGGCCGGTGTTGTAGCTGGGGATGAGGACAATGAGTTTCATGCGACCACGAAAAGGAGCCCGGATGGACGCGAGAAAGGTCCGTGTGGCAAGGTGAAATGCCGCATGCTCACAGCATCTCCGACGGTTGACCGCCGAGTGCGTTCAAATACACCTCACGCAGCCGCTTGGTGAACTCGGCGGCACTTTCATCCGGCGGACTGGCGAGTGGCTCGCCCAAGGTGACGCGGAGCTTGATTCTCTTGTCCGGTAGCCGCCAGAGTGGCCAGCCTTTGCAGAGATAATCGCTGTTCGTCTCGATGAAAACCGGCCACACCGGCGCACTCGACTGCGTGGCGATGATGCCGAGGCCGCCCTGGAAGGTGTTCACCACGTCCTCTTGCTTGCGTGTACGTGTCCCCTCTGGGAAAAACAGCAGCCGGTCGCCCTGCCGCAGTGCCTCGATGGAGCGCTGCAGCATCTTGTGCGCGGGTTTGTTTGGAATGAAACCCGCGAATTTTGCACCGCCGCGCAGAAAAGGGTTGTGCATGAGCGACTCCTTCAAGATGCAACGCAAGTCGGGCACCTTTGCGATGACAAACACTGCGTCCCACAGCGCAGGATGATTCGGCGCGATGATCAATCCGCCGCTGACACCATTAAGTGCCTCAAAGCCGTCGAATTCATACTCGCACACGCCGCACAACCGCAGCAGTCGCAAAAAATTGCGAAACGTCATCTGCAACAGCCGCTGGCCGATGGCGTGTGATGTTTCCATCGGGAGGAACGGTGCCAGCACCAGCCCTGCGAACACAAACAGCAGCCCGCCGATAGCCCAGTAAGCCATGCTGATCACGAGCACCAGCGTCAGCCATGCCTGCCTGATCATGCGGCGCGTCAACGTCGCGCATCTTGGAGATTGCTCTGTGAGTGTTTCCTGAATAAGACCAAACATGCCATCTCCCGCTGAACTTGTTCAAGCGCTTTCCTCCCTGCCGCACGGGGAGGCGTTTCGTTTCATCGACGAACTCGTCGAACTCGTGCCCGGCATTTCAGCCAAGGCCGTATGGAAACTCAAAGGCGACGAGGAATTCCTGTGCGGCCATTTTCCCGGTGCGCCGCTCATGCCCGGCGTGCTCATGATCGAGGCGCTGGCGCAGCTCGGCGGTATTTTGATTCAAACCCGCCCTGATGAAGCGCCGCTCAAAAATCTGCGCCTCACCGCCGTGCGCCAGATCAAAATCCTCGGCAGCATCACGCCGGGGCAATCAATCCACATCAGCGGTGCGTTGCAGGGTATGCTCGACACGCTGGGGCAGGTGAGCGGCGAGATTCGCGACGACGCGGGCAATTTGATCGTCACCGGCGCTGTCACGCTCGCGGGTGAGAAGTGATCCGTAGCGGCTGGCGTAAGCCTGCCAGAACTCTCAGATTCTTCGCTCAAAATAGTGGCTGGCCTGAGAGAGGCAGAGGTGGCATGTGGCAGGGATGGAAACACAAGGATTTGAGAATGACGATGAGTTGAAGCAGCACTACGCAGCGATGTTGGGATTGCAGCACCCATGGGTGGTGGGAAGCGTGGATTTGCATCTCGTTGAGAAGCGTCTGGAGATTCATCTGGCCGAGGAGCTCACCGCGAGCTTTGAGTGACCCAAGAGCGGGCGCGGCTGCTGGTTCCACGACCATGCCCCGCAGCGCACAGCCGTTACACGCTGCTTTTTGAGGCCTTCGCCATCCGCGTGCTGCAAGCCGCGCAGGGGGTGGCGGCCGCCGCCGGGCTGCTCGGCCTGGATTGGAAGAGCCTCCAGCAGATCATCAAGCGCGCCGTGGAGCGCGGGCTGGAGCGCCGGGAGATCGAAGGGATCAAGCATCTGGGTTTTGACGAAAAGAGCTTTGGCAAGGGGCAGGACTACATCTCGGTGATGTGCGGCCTCGGCGCGCGCCGCGTGTGGAGGTCACCCCGGGGCGTGACACGCAGAGCGCCAGGGAACTCTGGCAGACGCTGCCCGAAGCGGTGCGCGCCCACGTCGAGGCCGCCGCCATGGACATGAGCACGGGCTACGCGAAGGCCGAGCACCGCAAGCTCATGGAGCAGGGAGATGAGACGCTCAAAGGCGCTCGCCACCTCTTCCTCTACAACCCGCAGAACTTCAGCGACGAACAGTCTGCCAGCTTCGAGGTGCTGCTCAAGATCAACCTCAAGAGCGAGTAGGCCTGGGCCTTCAAGGAGTCGTTCAGCGAGTTGTGGGAGCAGCCCGACGTGAAGAGCGCGGCGCGCTTCCTCGACCGATGGCGGCGCAAAGTCAAGCGCAGCCGACTCGAGCACATGAAGCGCGCGGCCGACACCATCGAGACGCACCGCGAAGGCATCCTCAACTACTTCATGCACCGCATTTGCCAGCGTCATAGCTCAAGGCCCGCCGCGTGCGGCTTCCGCAACTTCGCCAACTATCGTGCGCGTATCCTCTTCTTCCTCGGCGCCCTCAACCTTGCACCCTCACCCAGCCACTAAATCGGGCGAAGAAGAAAAAACCCCTCGGCTTACTAAGCCGAGGGGTTTGGGAGACGAGGCAGATTTTCTTGCCTCAGTCAATTAGAAG
The DNA here is from genome assembly GCA_964421275.1 of uncultured Prosthecobacter sp. Lineage (GTDB taxonomy): Bacteria > Verrucomicrobiota > Verrucomicrobiia > Verrucomicrobiales > Verrucomicrobiaceae > Prosthecobacter. Next base: position 14,914 of record CAYQWE010000016.1, on the reverse strand, counting down.
CGGACGGAGAGGGTCACGCCACCGAAGAGAACGCTGTTATAAGCGTTGGTGGGGAGACCAGCGGCAGTTGCTGCACCGCTGATGCCTTGAGTGCCGCTGAGAGGGGCATTCACTGCAATGTAAGGGGTCAACGTTGCGCGGCTGTTCAGTTTGATCGGGAAGCGAATACCGGTGGTGACCGCTGTCCAGCTTGTCACGCCTGCGAGAGCCAAGGGGGCAGTGGGAGAGAACTGCCAGTTCATGTTGTGGCCATAGCCAATGGTGGCAAACGGAACAACACTGATTGAATCGGTGATGGCGATCGTGGAATTGGCCGTGAGATCCGTGTACCAGTAGTTGTTCACGAAGTCATAGTTGGCAGTGCCGATCAAGTTGACAGGTCCGAGCGCCGTGTAAACACCCAGATTGACTTCCTGACCGTCGTTCATACGGCCAAGGGTATTGAGTCCACCCATGTTGCGATAATAAGTGTATCCCAAGCTGACCGAAGCCGGGCCGAAATCATGGAGAACTGCGGCACCAAGCGTCAACCGCTCAAATGAGAGATTGCCGGCGGCGGCAGGTGCGAAATGATCCTGATCACCCGCGAGGAAGCCATAATTCACACCCCAGTTGAGAGAGGTGCTGCCAGCGCCGTCTTCAGAGGCACCGCCGACAAGCAGAATGGAGCCGTCGAGGCCGGCGCGAAGCCAGTGCTGCCCAAAGTTAAGGCCGCGCCAGACGTAGTTGGTGTCATAGCCGAGAGAGGCATTGATTCCAAGGTCGTCGTTGACCGGTGCGGGAGCGATCGGATTTTTGGGAGCAGGAGCGGTCCCGGCCACGGCGGGGGTGGCGGCCAGTGCCAAGAACCCCAGCGTTTTCAGCAATGCATTCAATTTCATAGTCTGATTGTGTTGGTATTAGGTTGGTTGGTTTGAGGTCGGACACTCGCATGTTTTGCCATTGAGCCTAGGCTCAATGGCAATGTCGTGATCCGTTCAGACACGAAACTAGCAGGCACCGTAGCGGCTGGAAAGAACTTTTTTCTAATTTTTGGTTTTTTTTTGGCAATTCAGCGCGGTGTCGCCATCTCACGAGAAGTTTTTATTTTTGGGAGTTTGGATCGAGATATCGCGTCGAGGCGATTTTAGCGCCCCTCTGCTCCATTCAGTCAATCCATGTTCATGAACAGACTCAGATTCGCCCTTTTTACTATCGGTATGTGGTTACAGCCGCTGGAAGCCGAAGTGCAGACGCCATTGATCAGCCTGCCTGTTCAGGTGCATTTGATTCGCTCGACTTCACACCCTCGTTTGCAGGCACAAGTCACGGAAACTGAATTGAAAGGCATCCTCGGCGAGGTGAACGACATCTGGGCGCAGGCAGGCATACGCTTTGAGCTGAAGGGGGTCGATGAGCTGAAGGCGCGGGGTATTGCGCCAAAGAAGTGGTTTCAACGTGATCGCAACTGGGTGAAGGCTGCGATTCCCACAGACCAGTTCAGTCCGCTGGCGATCGACGTGTGTTTTGTCCACGACATGGGCCCGAATGGTTTTTTTTATGGCGAGCCTGTTGTCGTTTGCGAAAACCCGGAGTTCACCGAGGTGCGTGGTGGCTCCAACAATCCGGTGGCGCGGGTGCTGGCTCATGAACTCGGCCATGTGCTGTTTCTTGTTCATCGCCAGGATCACGTCAATCTGATGGCCTCCGGTCGCAATGGAGTGGGAATGAACCGTGACGAGATCAAAAAAGCGCGTCAGCGTGCCATGCAACTGACCGCACAATTATCTGCGCGCTAGTAGCCTGTCGCAGGCTTGCATCAATGGGGGGATGATTTCGTCCAGTGAGACAGTGAAGGCATGCGTTTCACGGCGCTAGTGTGGTGCAGAATTCTTGATGCTCATGGAGGAGCGCAGGGCTTTTGCCAATGCTTCGATTTGCTGAGTCGAATGCCCTGCGTTGATTGTGATCCGCAATCTAGCACTGCCACGGGCCACGGTGGGATAGCGGATGCATGGGGTGAGAAATCCCTTCTGAAGGAGTTGCTCGCTCGTGCGCAGAGTCTGCTTCTCATCTCCGAGTATCACGGGAAGAATGGCCGCCTGGGTACTTGGCGGGATGGCGGTGATGCCGGAGAGCAGACGGCGGGATTCGGCCATGCCTGCATGCAGAGATTGCCTCAGCGCGTCTCCTTGCCGCCCGCGCACGAGCGGTAGGATCATGCTCAAGGCACTGGCCAGATGGAAAGGGGGGGCGGTTGAATAAATGAAGCTGCGGGCGCGATTGATCAGCAAGTCGATCACCTGGCGTGATGCGGCAAGATAGCCCCCGCTGAGGCCAAATGATTTGCTCAAGGTGCCCATGTGCAATTCGATCTGCCCGTCCATGCCGAGCTCGGCTGCCAGCCCTCGGCCTTGGGGGCCTAAAACGCCCACGGCGTGCGCTTCGTCCAGCAGCAGCCAAGCGCCGCGTTTGTTTTTGAGCTCCACGATTTCCTTCAGCGGTGCGGCATCGCCGTCCATGCTGAAGATCGATTCGGTAACGACGAGCACGCGGCCTTTTGTGGCGCTGAGCAGGTGTTCGAGCTTGCCGAGGTGATTGTGTGGGAATACGCGGATCGTCGCGCCGCTCAAGCGTGCCGCGTCAACAAGGCTGGCGTGGCACAGCTTATCGAGAATGATCGTGTCACCTGTTCCGACAAGCGCCGGGATCGTCCCCAATGCCACGGCGAAGCCGCTGCTGAATGTCAGCGCCGCCTCCGTGCCTTTGAAGTCCGCCAGTGCCTCTTCTAGATCGAGATGCACCCGGTTGGTGCCACAGACGAGGCGTGACGCTCCCGATCCGGCCCCATGTTTTACGATGCCATCTTCCAGTGCGGCGCGCATCTCATCTGATCCGGCGAGCCCGAGGTAGTCATTCGACGAAAAGTTGATCCACTCGTAGCCGCCGGATCGCACGGTTACCCCACGCACTTCATCCAGCGGACGCAGCTCACGCCACAGACCTTGCGCGCGCAGCTCATCAAGCCGTGAGGCGATGTTCCAGTCGTTCATGCGGGTTTATTCTTTCAGCCGCCGTTCCACCACGTCATCCTTTGCCACCCCTAGGGTGAGCGCCTTGTCGTAATGCCGCCGCGCCAGTTCGGTAGCCGGAGGGCGGCGCTCTAGCAACATCAACGCCATGTTGAAATGCGCGATGCCGTAATCGGGCTTCAAATCAATCGCCTTCTGGAGCTCCGCCTCCGCCGCGTCAGTCCAGCCCAGCCCCTTCATGGTGATCGCCAGATAATTGTGCGCACGTGCGTCTTCGGGGTCCTCATGGATCGCTCGCGCAAAACATGAGATCGCGCGATAAGCGTCGCCTTGTTGTTGCACAAGCAGGCCAAGCGCCGTCCATGACTGCGCCAGTCGCGGGTTGAATTTCACTGAATTCTCGAAGCACTCGACGGCCCGCTTCACATCGCCGTCCTGCTGCTCCACCGCGCCGAGGTTCGCCCAGATGAGTGCGTTACCGTCATCGAGTCCGAGCATCTCTTGGTAGGCCTTGCGGGCGGCGGGCCAGTCCTTCTTCGCAAAGGCCGCCACAGCGCGTTCTCCCAGCACCTTTGTGTGTGGCGGCAGCATGCCGGTCTTGTTCATGTCCGCAGGATTCAGCGGCGGTGTGTTCTCCGCATGGCTGGCTGCGGCCAGCGACGCCCAAACGACAAAATTCAGCAGTCTCGAAAATCCCATGGATGGATGATGCGCAGAAAGCGCCGTTGGAAAACCCCTTGCGCATGTCTTCTGGATAGGAATGTTCGCCCGAACAGCCAAGACCTCACCATGTTATCCGACACCCGACTTACCGCCCGCCAGCAGGAGTTGCTCGACTACCTGCGCAGCTATCAGCGCTCCAACGGCGTCATGCCCTCCACGCGTGACATCCAGCGACACTTCGGTTTCTCCAGTCAGACCGCTGCCATGAGCCACCTCCGTGCGCTGGAAAAAAAAGGCGTCATCCAACGCCACGCCCACAAGGCCCGCGCAGTGGTGTTCCCCGAGGATCTCGACCGTGCGGAGATCGTTGACATTCCTCTTCTCGGCCAGATCCCGGCTGGCATGGCAGCGGCGGACATGGTGCAGCAAGCGGAGAAATGCATCTCCGTCGATGTGAACACCCTCGGCCTCCCGCGTGCAGCGAAAAGCTTCGCTCTCAAGGTCCGCGGGGAGTCCATGATTGGTGCGCTCATCGGTGACGGCGACATTGTCATCCTCGAAATTCGTGAACCGCGTCCGAGCGACATCGTCGCCGCCCTCATCGACGGCGAGACGACGCTCAAGCGTTACCTCGTCAAAGACTCTCTGCCTTTCCTGAAGGCAGAGAATCCTGACTTCCCCGGCCTCATCCCGGCCTGTGAGCTTATCATCCAGGGCGTCATGATTGGGCTGATCCGTCATGTGCGGAAGGGGTTTTGAGGCTATTGCGGGTGCCGTCCATTTTTTTGAGGGGTCCAGTCATGCACGGGGTAACACCGGGTGGACGGCATATTCCAAATGCGCCGTTCAACGCAAACCCCCACCCACCCCCAGTTATGAAACTTGTTACCCCCGCAATCCTCATCGCCACCACCCTGGCCGCCGCTTCCTGCGCATCACGCCCCGTGCCCAGCCTCACCCAGACCTACAACGGCAAGCCCGTGCTCACCCGGGCCAGCCATCCACAGGGCGGACCGATGGGTAAAGTCGAAGGCGTGTATCTGGGCCGCCGTTATTTCCAGCCGCAGGGAGTCAAATCGGGCCTTGCATGGGTCGATGTGTATGGACAGAAATAAGCCCAGTTGAGCACCATTCGCCGGGACTCGAAACTTCCCCACCGCCATGAAAGCAGAGGCTCCAGACCCACTCGATTCTCTCCTCGCCCAGTGGCAGACCCAGGTCGAGTCGCCGCCAGACTCTCGCAAGGAGGTCTGGCGGCGCATTGCCGTGGAAAATTGTGAACCCGGATGGATGGAGCGGCTCGCCTCGCGGATCCTGCGGCCAAAATACGAGGCGTTTGCCTTTGCCGCCGCCATTTTGTCAGCATTTGCCTGGGGTATGGCCCATCCGCCCGAGCCATTGAATCCACGCGATGCCTATGTGTTGTCCATCAGCCCGTTTGATCCTAGCCATTGGGAAGGCGGGCGGCCATGACTCCGGTCGGTAGGCTGTTGTGCTTTGCTGTCTCGATGGTGCTCGCTTTTGCCGCCGCCCTCTGGATCACGCGTGAAAGCCTGCGCCCCAGCGAATCGCCTGCGGAGGCCGGGCTTCGATGGTTGAAGGAAGAATACAGCCTGGAGGATGGAGCTTTTGAGCGCATCGCAGCCCTGCATCACGAATATTTCCGGCGGCGTGAGCATATGTGTCGCCAGATCGACGACGCCGACGGCCAGCTTTTGGGCCGCAACCGCCAGCGCGGGCTCCAGCCTGGAGAAATGGACGCCAGATTGTCCAGGGACCGCCTCGTCTGTGCCGATTGTGAGGAGGCCGCCATCCAGCACCTGCGGCAGGTGGCCGCACACATGCCGCCGGAGCAGGGGAAACGTTTCCTGGAGAACATCCTCCCCGCCATTCAGCAGCAGCGACTGGAACACGACAGCCGCGTCTCCTCCCGCCTCCGCCGATGACAAGCGCTCGGGACGAACTCGATGCCGGACTCATGCGCAGCCTTGCCGACGGCGACGACCTCGCCCTCAACCGGCTCATGGACGCCTGGAGCCGCCCGCTCATCACTTATCTCACGCGCCTCACAGGCAGCGAGGCCAGTGCCAAGGACCTCGCGCAGGAGGCATTCGTCCGTGTGCACCGTGCTCGCTTCGCGTTCCGCCCTTCACACAGGTTTTCCACCTGGCTCTTTGCCATAGCGACCAATCTCGCCAGAAACCATGCCCGTTGGCGCGGTCGCCATCCTGAAACCCTCCTCGAACACGCCGGGCTCGATGCTCTCGCGGTCGCGGCCAGGGTGGCGTCCCCCGCTGAGCAGGCTATCGCCAATGAACGCGTCGCCGCGATCCAGAAAGCCGTTTCAGAGCTGCCCCAGGACATGCGTGAGGTGCTCATCCTCACCACCTGGCACGGCATGAGCCGCGCCGAGATTGCCCGCGTGCAGGACAGCAGTGAGAAAGCCGTCGAACTCCGTCTCTACCGCGCCCGTAAGCTGCTGCGCGAACTTCTGTTCGACCATCTCGACACTTAGCCCACATACCGCTCCCGCAGATGCGCGATGTGCCATCTCGCGTCCGTCGGTTTGCCTGTCGCCGATTGCATGATCTCCGTCGGTGTCAGTGCCGCACCATGCGCATGCACGTTGTCGCGCAGCCATTTCAGCAGCGGCGCGTAATCGCATTTCTCCAGCGCGGCGGCGACTTTCTTCTGCTTCTTCGCCGTGGCGAAGAGCTGGGCCGCGTTGAGGTTCCCCAGTGTGTACGTCGCGAAATAACCAAGCCCGCCCATGCTCCAGTGAATGTCCTGCAAGCAGCCGCGGCGGTCATCCGGCGGCGTCATGCCAAACAGCTCTCGAAACTCCTCGTTCCACACCTTCGGCACGTCCCGCACGGCCAGCTCGCCCTTCACCAGCCGCCGCTCGATGCCGAAGCGCAGCAGGATGTGCAGATCATACGTCGCCTCGTCCGCCTCCACACGGATGAAACTAAACTCGCTGCGCAGCATCTCCTTCATGAAGGCGTCCAGCTTCACCTTCTTCAAATGCGGGAAGAGCTCCTTCGCACGCGGCAGCCACTTCGCCCAAAATACGCGGCTGCGGCCCACATGATTCTCCCACAGCCGACTCTGCGACTCGTGGATGCCCAACGATGCCGCCAAACCGCTCGGCAGGCCGTAATCCAGTCCCGGCAGCCCCTGCTCATACAAACCATGCCCCGCCTCGTGCATCACGCCGAAGAGCGACGACAGAAAATCACTCTCGTCATAGCGCGTCGTCAGTCGCACATCGCCAGGGCCGAGTGTCGTGCAAAACGGATGCGCCGTCGTGTCGATGCGCCCCGCCTCGAAATCAAAACCGAGGCTCTCCGCGATCTCGCGGTTCAAAATCTGCTGCTTCTCGACCGGATAGCGCCCCTTGAGCACACCCGGCTTCACCTTCGCCGATTTCGCCACCGCCGCACGCGCGATCTCCGCCAGTTGCGGCCTCAGCTTCTCAAACAGCGCCGCCACCTCGCGCGTCTTCGCGCCGCGCTCATACAGATCGAGCAACGCGTCATACGGCTCGTCCTCGTAGCCGAACAAATCCGCCTTCTTGCGCGCGATGCCGAGGATCTTCTCCAGATGCAGCGCGAACAACGCGAAATCCGACTTCGCCCGCGCCTCCACCCACGCCGCCTTTGCCAGCGCGCACACCTGGCTTTCCTCCTCCACGAGCTTCTGCGGTAGTTTCGTCGCCCGGTCGATGTCACGCCGCAGCCCGCGCACGTTCGCCGCCTGCGTCGGGTTCGCCGGCATCTCCGTCTCCGCGCGCTCCAGCAACTTCAGCGTCTTCTTCGAGGTCAGCAGGCCGTGCGCCTTGCCCGTTAGATACGACAACTGCCGTGCCCGATGCTCCAGCGCCTTCTCCGGCATGTACGTCTCCTGATCCCAGCCCAAAACGGACTCCGTGGAGGTAATCAGGGCGATTTCAGAGACAACTTCGCAAAGGGATTGATAGGCGGTCATGCAGGCAAGCCGTGGCGAATCCGCGCAGCCGCGCAAGCATGATTCGCGCGTTCAAGGCTTGAACGGATTCCGCACCACCACGCCGCCGTAGTCCTGCCCGTCGTTCATGTCCTCGCTGAGCACCTCAATACACTGCATCCGTTTCGCCGTAGCGATGATCAGGGAGTCCCAGTAGCGGAGCTGGTATCGCTGATGTATGGCGATGGCATCCCTGACAAGATGAAGATCAATATCAGACATCCGCATGCCTGTTTCAAGCCGTCGAATCACTCTCAATACCTCGTCGGCCGTCATGATTTTACGTTTCGTCACCGCCGCATTGAAGAATTCACCGCACACTTGGGTTGAGACAGCGCCATCCCCGTCCCGGATCGCCTCGACCAGCAGACGGGCCGCCAACGCGTGCTTGACAGGATCGGTCGTGTCATGGGCATAAACCACGATGTTGGAGTCAAGAAAGCGCATGACGATCATACAGCTCGTCCCGTTCCACATACCCTCTCCCGCCCCACGGGCGGCTTAATTCACGAATCGACTGGGCCATTTCCTCAGCCAGTTTCTGCCGTCGTTGCTGTTCTGTCTCCTCAGCCGTGCTTGTGTCGGTCAGGCTCGCAAGAAACCCGCCAATCATCGCATCCACGGAGGTTTTTTGCGCACGGGCCACCCTGGCTGCTTTCTCAAGCAGGCTTGCGTCTTCCAATTGAATCGTCAGTGCTGTCATGTCGGAAAGATTATGACCTGGAAGCCCCAGGTCAACTGCCGTCTCAAGCCCCCACCGGGTGCCACGTCGTCTTGAATTCGATGAGGCTGCGAATCTCCTCCGCACCCTGCATTTTATCGGCGAACCAGTCGATGGACTCCTCGGCCTTCAGCAGGCGCGCACGCTTCACGCTTTCCGCAGCACCGAGACGCACTGTCTTCCTCTCCTCGGCATCCAAAACGCCGCTGATCGCCCGCAGATGCTCGTGCGTGGCAAACGTGGGCAGCAATTCGCTCCGCACGCCGGTGAGTAAGTTCACCACGCCGCCAGGCAGATCGCTCGTGGCGAGCATTTCGCCCAAAAGGATGCTCGGATACGGCTGCGTGGTGCTGGCGAGCGCCACGACGCTGTTCCCGCTCGTGATTGCGGGCAAAATCAGCGACAGCAGCCCTAGAACGGGCACGTCATCCGGCGCGAGGATGCCGACGATGCCCATCGGCTCGGTGACGGTGAAATTGAAGTGCGACGAGGCCACTGGATTCACGCTGCCAAGCACCTGCTCGTATTTGTCCGTCCAACCCGCGTAATGCACCACGCGCTCGATCGCCGCCGCGACCTCGCGAGAGGCCTCCGCCTTCGAAACACCGCTCAAGGTGATGCTGTCCGCCAACTCGACGCCCCGCGCCTCCATCATCTCCGCCAGCCGATACAAAATCTGCCCGCGATTGAACGCCGACCTCTTCGCCCATCCCGGCCCCGCCTTCGCCGCGGCCTCGACGGCATTGCGCAGGTCCTTCCGCGTGCACTGCGGCACATTCGCAAAAAACGCTCCCGAAGCATCATTCAGCTCCGTGACGCGTCCGCTCTCACTGCGAATGAAAGCACCGCCGACGTAGCATTTGGGAGTTTTGGTGATGTGGAGGCGGCTAGACATGGGAGGAGCGGGTAAATGACGAATGAGTAAGCACGAATGACGAAATAATGACGAAGGTCGAATGACGAGCCAGGCCATGTCCTCGCGCTCGCAGCACGGTTTCGACATTCGGCATTGGGGCTTCTTTCGTCATTCGGATTTGCTCATTCGTCATTCCAGGCAGCGGTCTCAAGCCACCTTGAGATAATCGAGCAGCCCTTGTTTGCCACCCTCACGCCCAAACCCGCTCTCCTTGAATCCTCCAAACGGGCTCGTGGGATCAAACTTGTTATACGTGTTGGCCCAGACGACGCCGGCTTTGAGGAGCGTGCTCATTTTCAGGATGCGGCTGCCTTTGTCGGTCCAGACGCCGGCGCTGAGGCCGTAGGCGGTGTTGTTGGCTTTTTCGACGGCTTCTTCGAGCGTGCGGAAGGTGAGGATGCTCAGAACCGGGCCGAAAATCTCCTCGCGGGCGATGCGGTGGCTCATGCTGACGTTTGCGAAGATCGTGGGACGGAAGAAGAAGCCCTTCGCGGGCAGCTTGCAGCCGTTGTCGTGCTTCTCCGCGCCATCTTCGACGCCGCTTTTCACGAGGTCGGTGATTTTGACGAGTTGCTCGGCGCTGTTGATGGCGCCGATGTCGGTGTTTTTGTCGAGTGGATCGCCCACACGCAGCGTGGCGATGCGGCGCTTCAGTTTGGCGAGCACTTCATCGGCGATGCTTTCCTGCACGAGCAGGCGCGAGCCCGCGCAGCAGACGTGGCCTTGATTGAAGAAGATGCCGTTCACGATGCCCTCTACCGCCTGGTCGAGCGGCGCGTCGTCAAAAACGATGTTCGCGGCCTTGCCGCCGAGCTCGAGCGTCATCTTCTTCTCCGTGCCCGCGAGGCTGCGCATGATGATCTTCCCGACCTCCGTGCTGCCGGTGAAGGCCACTTTCGAGGTGAGCGGATGATTGATCACCGCCGCGCCGGTCTCGCCCGCGCCGCTGACGATGTTCACGACGCCATTGGGCAGTCCGGCTTCTTGACAAATCTCGCCAAACTTCAGCGCGGTGATGCTGGTGGTCTCCGCAGGCTTCAAGACGACGCAATTCCCCGCCGCGAGCGCCGGGGCGATCTTCCACGCGAGCATCAGCAGCGGGAAATTCCACGGGATGACCTGCCCCACGACACCGTGCGGTGCGAGTTGGCGACCGGGCGCGAGAAACTCAAGCTTGTCCGCCCAGCCCGCGTGATAAAAGAAATGCGCCGCGGCCATAGGCACGTCGAAGTCACGCGATTCCTTGATCGGTTTCCCGCCATCCATCGTCTCGGCGACGGCGAACTCCCGCGCATGATCCTGCAGCAGTCGAGCGATGCGATAGAGATACTTCCCGCGCTCTTTGCCCGGCAAACGGCCCCAGTTGATAAAAGCCCGCTGCGCCGCCGAGCAGGCCGCATCGACATCCGAGGCATCCGCGAGCGCGATGTCGGCGATTTTGGCCTCCGTGGCCGGATTGATCGTCGGGAAATACTTCCCGGAGTGCGGCGGCACGAACTTGCCATTGATGAAGAGGTCGTAGCGCTTCTTCAGCTTTGGATCCGCCGTCTCTGGCGCGGGGTCATACTCCCACAGGCCGCCAAACACGAGTTCGCGGGCAGGATGGGTCTTCGCTTTGGGGGTGGGGCGTGTCTTCGGCATACAGGCAGTGTCTTAATATCCCTCCGTCGCCTCGCTGAAGTTCCACGGAGCCTGGTAAGCGCCGGTGCGCTCTTTTTCGAGCTGGCGGACGAGGTCGTTGAGCAGGGCGGAGGCGCCGAAGCGGTAGCGGCGGTTGTTCAGCCAGTCGTCTCCGAGCGTTTCTTTGACGGCGACGAGGAAATGCAGCGCCTGTTTGGCCGTGCGAATGCCGCCGGCGGGTTTCATCGCGATGGGGATGCCGGTGGCGAGGAAGTGATCGCGAATGGCCTCCAGCATGACCTGGTTGTTGCCCAGCGTGGCGTTCGACGAAGTCTTGCCGGTGCTCGTCTTGATGAAGTCGCCGGGGCGGATCACCCGCATGGCCAGGAAGCTGGCGGCGCGGATGTTGTCATAGGTCTCCAGCTCGCTGACCTCCAGGATCACCTTCAGCGTCGCCTTGCCGCAGGCATCGACCACCGCGGCGATCTCATCCTGCATGCGGCCGAATTCCCCGCTGAGAAACGCACCGCGGTTGATCACCATGTCGATCTCATCCGCTCCGTCATTCACGGCGGCGGTGACCTCGGCCAGGCGCGTCTTCAGCGGTGCCTGCCCCGATGGGAACGCCGTCGCCACGGAGGCAATCTTCACCTTGGTGCCACCGACATGCTTCTTCGCGTGCCGCACCATTGCCGGATAGACGCACACGGCCGCGGTGGGCGGAACGTCCCCCACATCATGCGGCGTCAGCGCCTTCTGGCAGAGCGAGGCGACTTTTCCCGGCGTGTCCTTGCCCTCCAGCGTCGTCAGATCGACCATCGTCACCGCGAGGCGCAGGCCGAAGACCTTCGACTGCTTCTTGAGGCTGCGCGTGGCATACTTCGCCACCCGTTCCTCGATGCCGACGTGATCGACGGTGCCGATCTCATCAAAGAGGCGGCGGATGCTGGCGGGCGCTTTGGCTGCGGGCATGAGGCGAATGAAGGCACGGAAGCCCGCAAAGACAAACGTGATCTTGCCTCAGCGCCTCCCGCCGTAGCGCCAGCCTGCGGCTCCGCTTTCCTGGAAGACGATGCGGAAGCCGCGCTTCGTCATGCGCACCGTGCCCAGGTCACGGTCGCGAAAGGACAGCGCGAGACCCGCCCGCGTGGCGTCCATCCACGAGCCGCCGCGCAGGACCAGCGCGTGCTTCTCCCCGCGCTGGTTGTAAGGCGTCTCCGTCCACTCCCACACATTGCCGGTGAGGTGATGCAGGCCGCGTGCGTCCGCCGGCACGGTCTCCACCGGCGCGGTGCCGCGCCAGCCATCCCGCCGCGCGCGGTGCTGCCAGCTCGGCGGCCAGTCCGCCCAGTCGTTCACTTCATCACTGACGACGTTGTAGTGCCCGTCCGGCGCGGGCCACGTCGTGCCCCAGGGATGCGCGTGTGCCTCCGCAGGCCATGAGGCCATGCGTTCCTCCGGCGTGGTGCCCGGCTCCGGCTTCAGGCCGGCGGCGGCGCTCCATTCCTCATCGGTCGGCAGGCGGTAGGCCTGGTCAGCGCGGATGTTCCCCGCGCGGCGCTCCTTCCACGTCAGCCAGGTGCAGAAGGCCATGCCGTCACTGGCGGAGACGCCGCACACCGCATGCTCCGGGCCGCTGGAGAAGCCGGGACTCTGCCAGCTCCTGCCCGCCGCCTTGAACTCCCCCCCGCTCAGCGAGAACACCGGCTTCTTCAGCGGGAAGGCAAAGCCGCTCTCCCGCACCCATTCATCGTCAGGATTCGGCCACGGCTCCGCAAAGGCGGCGTAGTCCCCCACCCGCGTCTCCCACGCGCAGAACAGCACCCCGCAGCCCGGCACGCTCACAAACTCCATCCCCAGCGAGTTCGTCATCCGCTGCGGCTCCCAGCCCGGCGGCAGCGCGGCCAGCCGCGACTCCACCTGGCGTTGCAACGCCGCACCGTCATGGCGGGTGAGGAAGTAGATGACCACGACCGCCGCCGCCAGCAGCACGCCCACCAGCACGCCGAGCCTCCGGTAGCCACGCGGCTCCTGCGCCTGCGTGCGCCGCGCCGCCTCCAGCGCGGCGAGCAGCTCCTGCATCGTGCCAAAGCGCCGCGCGGGATCCGTCTGCAAGCAGCGCGTGATGATCCGGTCCACCCCGGCGGAAATCCCCGCCCTGGGGCGCTCCCGCCGCGCCGGGGTGTAGTGCGCGCGCGGCGCGTGGCCGGTCAGCAGGTGGTAAAGCAGCGCGCCCAGGCTGTAGATGTCCGCCCGCGCATCCCCGGCCCCTTTTTGCTCCAGCTCCGGCGCGCTGTAATGCCCGGCAGCAGCCGCCACCAGCGTGTGCGGATCGGTGGCCTGGCTGGCCGTGGCATGCGGCCGCGCCATGCCAAAGTCCGCCACCTTCACCCGCCCCTCCTCGTCCAGCAGCACATTGGCCGGCTTGATGTCCCGGTGTACGATCCCCGCCGCGTGCGCCGCCGCCAGCGCCGCTGCCACCTGCGCCGCGATCTCCAGCGCCCGCGCCACCGGCAGCGCCCCGCGCCGCAGCACCTGGCGCAGGTCCGGGCCGTCGATGAACTCCAGCGCCAGCCACGGCAGGCCATCTTCCTCACCCGCAGCCAGCGCCCGCACCACCCCCGGATGATTCAGCCGCCGCAGCGCCTCCGCCTCCCGCTGGAACTGCTCCCGGAAGCGCGCCTCCAGCGCGATCTCCGGCGCGATGAGCTTCAGCGCCACGCGCTGCCCGTCCGCCAGCCGCACCGCCTCATACACACTGCCCATCCCCCCGCGCCCGATCAGCCGCCGCAGCGTGTAGCCGGTGATGCGTGGCAGCGCCGCCCCCTCGGCGGACTCATCCGCCGCCTGCCCCGCCTGCGCCAGGCAGGCATGGCACACGCCCAGCCACGCACCCATCTCCGCATCAGGCCGCCCGCACAGGCAGCAACTCGGCGGCAGGGGGATGGCGGCGGGCTCGTTCATGCGTGGTGTTCCCCCTCCACTATCCCGCCGCCGCGCACAGGCTGCGGAGAAAACGCCCCCCCTCTCATGCCTCCCTCCCCCCACGTGCCTCCAGCGCGCGCAGGAGGTAGCGCAGCTCCGCGTCGATCTCGCTGCGCACCGTCGTCAGCGCCACCTCCTGCTTCAGCCGCTCATAAAAGCGCGCCCGCATCCGTGTCACCTCGCTGCGCAGGGTGGACTCCGTGCGGCCCGTGCTGGCCGCCAGCTCCGCATAACTCGCCGCCGGAGCCTCCGCATGGGACAGCAGCTCCCGCAGCGCCATGCGCAGGATCTCCGGCCGCTGCGCCTCCTCTTGAAACGCCGCCACCACCTGGTCCACCAGCCCCCGCGCCCATTCGTGGTCGAAAACCTCCGTCCCCGGTGCCTCCTCCCCCGGTTCCGCCTCCGCCGTCAGCTCCACATGCTCCGCCCCCGCCCCGCGCTTCTGCCGCAGCGCGTCCCGGTGCCTGCGCCGCACGAAGTTCATCAGCATCCGCCCCACATACTCGCGGAAGCGGCCCAGCGCCGGGTCCACGCGTTGCAAGTGGTCATGCTGGATCAGCCCCAGGATGAAATCCTGCACCATGTCCTCCGCATTCCCCGCATTCCCCGCGTCCCAGCGCCGCAGCACGCGCAGGAACACGCTCCGGTAGATCTGGCAGATGTCCGCCAGCGCTTCCGCATGCGCCGCCGGGTCCCGCAGCGCCAGCACCGTATCCCAGTCCGTCTCCGGCCACAGGGAGGGCGGCGCGGGCGGATTCGTCGGATCGGCAGGGGTGGACATGGCGTGACGTGCGCACCCCCCATACACGGGGAAGGCGCGGAGGCCACTCCCTTTCTTTATACAGGCGGCCAGATCATCCCCGCTCCCGCGCAGGCAGAACGATTCCGTGCAGCGACCGCCGCACGGGCGGGATAGGAGCATGGGAAGCCCTCCCGTCTCCTCCTCTCCCCGTCTCCTCCTCTCCCCGTCTCCTCCTCTCCCCGTCTCCTCCT
>CAYQWE010000015.1:0-114850 GCA_964421275.1 uncultured Prosthecobacter sp. | reverse complement strand
GTCCTGCTCTTTGAAGGAGAAGGGTTTGTCAGAGCGGTCGGCGAGGCGGCGTTCGACCGGATTGCCCGTGGTGCTGTTGTTGACGAGGTTTTCGGGGAGGGAGGGGACGAGGGCGTCGAGAGCGGCGGGCACGTCGAGGCCGTCCGGGGCGACGAGGGCGTAGCCACCGGCGCGATACATGGTGGAGGCCAGCGTGTGGGAGCCGAGGGCGTTCTGGGGGTGGTTGACGAAATACTCGTTAACCATGACCGGCGCGGACACGTCGATGGCCTTCTTGCCATTTTTGAAGTATTCCTTGCCGACGATGGTGCCGGTGCGGGCGGCCTCGGCGCGGAGTTCTTCGAGGGTCTGGTCCTTCCCCTGCGTGAGGGTGAGGGGCTGGCGTCCCACCTCGACGAGGTTGCGCCAGGCCTTGCCTTGGAATGGGGTGCCGTCCGGTTTGCGCAGGATGATGATGTCGGTGGTGACTTCGGTGCCAGCGTTGCCTTTGAAGGCGTTGTTGGGCAGGCGGAAGGCGGCCACGAGATCGCCCTTGGAGGCGATGAACTCGCGCTGGCGCATGTTGTTCTGCATCGTGCTCTCCGAGGTGATGAAGGCGACGAGGCCGCCAGGCTTCACCTTGTCGAGGGCGTGCGCGAAGAAGAAGTTGTGCAGGTTGAGCGCGGGGAATCCCTTTTTGCGCGGGCCGGACTCGTGGAAGGGCACGTTCGAGATGATGAGATCGAGGGAGCCATTTTGGATGCGAGCACGCTCAAAGCCGAGGCCGGAGACGGCGCGGGTTTCGTCCGGCCGGGACTCGTTGACGGTGGCCTCCGGGTAGAGTTTGGAGAGCAGGCGGGCGGAGAGGTCATCCAGTTCGACCGTCTGCCATTGGGTGCGGTCGGCTAGGGTGGCCGGGGTGAGTCCGAGGTAGTGGCCTGCGCCGGCGGAGGGTTCGAGGGCGCGGCCCCCTTTGAAGCCGAGGCGCTGCACCATCTTCCACATGGCGCGGATGATGGGTGCGGCGGTGTAGTGGGAGTTGAGCGTGGAGGCGGAGGCGGAGGCGAATTCCTCTTCGCTCATGTTTTCGCGGAGGAGTTTGTGAAGCGGGCGGTGGTTCTTCTCCCAGGACTGGAGCCAGTCCGGCATGTAACGGCGCTGGTAGTCGGGCTTGCCGTCCCAGTAGTCGGCGATGTCCTCCTCGTATTTGCTGTTGAATGCCTCTTTGAAGGCTCCCCAGCCGGTGTAGGCGGCGAGGGTGCGCTTTTCCTCGGGGGTGGCGTTGCGTCCTTCGGCTTCGAGCTTCTTGAGCAGGCGGATGGCTTCGATGTTGGCGATGATCTTAGCCTTGTCGGTGGCGGGGGCGAGGGATTCGACCCCGGCAGGGACTTCGAAGTTGCGGTCGGGGCTGCCTACGCCTGGTCGTCGTGGTAGTAGTAGTCGTTCAGGTTCTCCGCTTTCTCCGACATGGTGATCTGGAGAATGGGGATGGCTTCCGGGCAGACCTGTCTGACTGCTGTGTAGATGGCCTGGCGTTGGGGGGTGGTCAGCTCCAGCCGGTCGATCTGCTCCTCCACCATGGGCAGGATTTCCGCCTCCTCCGAGGCTTCCTGGCTGTCCGGCTCCAAGTGGTCGGTCCCCCATCCATATGGGCCGGTTTCCTCCGGGTCGATGTCCCTCCAGCCCGTCCGCAAATAGCTCGCCAAGGCTGGCGGGTTGTTGAGGAGCCGTGGCAGGGCGGGATGGCCGAGCAGGGCGTGCAGGACGTGGGGAAGGCGTTCGGGGTCTTTCATCGGTGAGTCCTCCGAAGAGGTCGAGTTGCTGGGATTGTTGGAGCTTCGCTTCTTTTTGGCGGGGGGTCAAGAGGGTGTCGAGGCCGAGGCCGGTGTTGAAATCGAACAGACCTTGGGACTCGGAGACGGGGAGACTCGGCGCGGTGGTGGCTTTGGCGAGGATGCTGGGGTTGGTGCCGTCAAAGGCTCCGCTGTTGGCGGTGGCGGATTTGATCTGGGTGGGGTCAAACACGGCATACACCGTTCCCCTTTCACTGTATCCGTCAGAATTGGGGCCTGGGTCTTCGACATCATGGAGAATCGCGCCATCGGCCCACTTCATCGCCTGGGACACCTCATCGTCAGTGGAGGTGTGGAGATTTGTCACAGGCTCAAAAGAAGCCGCCCGCCCCTCCTGGACGGCGGTATCCGCATCTTCCTGCGAATACGCCCAGTCCACCACATCGCCATTCTCATCCAAAAGCTCAAACTGAGTCGGTTCCAAAACCGTGCCATCCCAATTCGCGCCGCCGAAATCAAACTCGTGCGCCTTGCGGATGTTGAGGAAGACCGAGTAAATGCCTCTCTCCTCCTCGTGGTAGCCGTCCTCATCGGGCGCGGGGATGATCTCCTCACCACGGCCCGCGTAGGTTTTGGAGAGATTGCGGTTGTCAGAGAACCAATAAGTTCCTGGCACCTTGCTGAGGTGTTTTGATTTGAAGGTGTCAAAGCCCCCTGTGGTCGTCCCATGATAAACCACTTGAGGCTCGCCGTTTTCATCGACGACTTTGGAGACGGAATCGGGGTTGATTCTGCGGTAGGGCTGGCGTATAAATGGACTGACCTCGGCATAGGCCGGTGTGGCGCGTTTCCCGCTTGCGGGAGTATCCCCCGGAGAGACTGCCGGGGTCGCTTCTTCTTCGAGAGTGACGGTGTTATAAAACTGCCTGCCATCACGCATCCGGCGCACCGTGAAGATGGCGGCAAGGGTGCGGCCAGCCACATGAACACGGGCGAGCAGCTTTTCATACGCCTGGACATCAGGCTCGAAGCTTTCGGGTGCGGACTCTCCAAGGAGCCTGCTGGCGGAGAATGCCTGCCTCAAGTCGCCAGCAACAAAGAGTTTTGCAGGGTCGCGACTGGCGCTGAGCATCTTTTTTACTCCCACATTTTTCAACAAAGCCACGGTTCCGATCTCGGGATGAAGGAGGGGTGTGTTGACCTCTTTAAGCAATGACTCCGACACACGTTGACGCAGTTCATCAAGGCTGAGGGATTTCCATTCATCAGGCACGCGAATGACCTGTGGTGCAGAATGAAAAACACTGCTTTCAACGGCTGCTCTCTGCCAATCGCCAAACCAAGCCTTGAACTGCGGGGTGCGGACTTGGTGCCATTGGGCCTCGGTGAGGTTGGAGGGCTGGCCGTTGGGGGCCTTGCGGCTCATGCCGAGGGTGGCGTCGTTGGCGGCGGAGTCCTCCATGAGTCCCATTTCTTGGGCGCTCCAGGGTTTCTGGGATGAGGTGTCGAAGCCGCCAGCGTCCAGGTATCTGACTCCGGCGACTTGCATGGCATCGCGGAGGCGGCGGTGAATCCGCGTTTCCGCGTCAGTCATGAAGGTGGATGAAGATGACGGAGGGCGGGGTGCGAAGCCGATAGCGATGCCGCTGGCCCCTTCGCGGGCGGCTCCAGTGATGGCGAGGGCGGCGATGTTTTGAGTGCCTGCCGGGATGCGTTCGACGGCGCGGAGTTTGTTCCGGCTGTCGAAGTAGAGCAGGTGATGGTGGGCCGGGTCGGCGGTGCCGATCTGCTCCAGCAAGGGGCGCATCTGCCAAGGTTCGTTGATTGCCTGGCGGACGCCGGTGTCGCCAGAAGGCACGACTTCCCAATCGGCAAGGATGCCGTGTTCGCGCTCACCGGGGAGACCTGGGCGGTCTGCCGGGACAGGGAGGATGGGGAGCTTGGGTTTGCGGGAGCGTCCGCTCTCTGCCACTGTGGAGCTTGGGTGGATGATGCCGTGTTCGCGGAAGCTGAAATAGGTGCTGCCGTTGGTGACGACGTGATCGAGGAACGGCACGTCGATCGTGTATGCGATGTCGAGGAGCCTGCGGGTGGATCGCCTGTCAGAGTCGGAGGGGGCAGTGTCCCCGGAGGGGTGATTGTGGGCGATGAGGAAGCCTTCGATGCGCAGTTTGGGGTGCGCGAGGCGGGCGGTGTCGATGATCCCGGCGATGAGCACTGGGGAGAAAATCGACTCCGACAAGCTGCCGACGTGGACGATCTGGCTGTGGATGACCTGGCGTCCATCTCCGAGCACGGCGATCTTCACGCTCTCGAAGTAAGGGGTGCGGACGGCGAGGTTGTAGGCGGCGAAGTCGCGTGGGGATTCGATGATAGCGCCGCGAATGTCGAAACCGGGGATGCCCTGCTGGATGAATTCATGCAGCAGGGAGGAGATGCGCCCGTTGTTGTTCTCGAAGGCGGCGGCGATGGCGTCCTTGTCTCCGGTGGTCAGCCCTCTCCAGGCCCGGAGAGCGTCGGCACGTCGCTGTTCCAGTCGCTCCCGCAGCTTCCGAAGTTTTCCGGCGTTGGCAGGTAGCTGGGAGGGGTAGGGTTTGGCGCTGGCGTTTCCAGCGGCGGCGATGGCGGCGGCGGCGGGTTGTTTGGAGACGGGGAGATTCGGCGCGGTGGTGGCTTTGGCGAGGATGCTGGGGTTGGTGCCGTCGAAGGCTCCGCTGTTGGCGGTGGCGGATTTGATCTGGGTGGAACGGCGAACTGCGAACAACGTATCCTCACCTCCTTCGGAGGCTATTCCTCCATAAAGATCGTCGCCTCTGTCTTTGGTGTTTATGATGCGTAAACCATCACGCGCTTTCGCCATATGGCGGAAATGGTCAGAGGGAGATTTACCCCGGCTTAATGCCCCCTTGCCACGGAAGTCCACGGTCAATAAGTTGCGGACGTTGAGGAAAACGGGGACGACTCCTTGCTGATATTGTTCATCAAATCGCTGTATATCAGGAGCGCCCTCCCACTCGTCTGTCCAGTGAGTGTAAGAGGCCGCCACGTCCCTTGATTCGGCTAGCCATATTCCGTTTTCAGATTCATTGAATACCCGAAAACCTCCGTATGGTGTGCCATGCCAGACGACCATCGGCTCGCCGTTTTCATCGACGACTTTGGAGACGGAATCGGGGTTGATTCTGCCATTGGACATGGCATGCTGTGGGTGGGCCGCCCCCGCGCTTCGAGCGTATCTTGGACGCTGGTTTTTACCAGTAGCCGAGCGGGTTGACGGCCCGCTTTCTTTCCATGCTGTGTAGATTACTCCTCGTGGCGACTTGTCACGGGAAGTTGGGAACAGGCGCTCAACATAGTGCAGAAGGCCGTCTGGCATCATCTTCACATAGCGCAGAGATTGAAAGCCATGTTTTGGGGTCCCGGCCTCAATGTAGTCCCATGCGTCCAGCACCACCGCCAGTTGTTGAAGGTCTTGCTGTGTCAGGTCTGGGTGTTGTTTTTGGGCGTGCCTGATCTGATTTGCATTGATCTCATGCGTAAAGCCCGTGGCATCGACGCCGACGAGCTGCCTCGCCGCTTGAATTTCATCAGCATCGAAGGCTCTCCATTCTATTGAGCCTCCCCACGCGGGGTCGGCGAGCGTTTTCTGGATGAAATCGTCCAGTCTGCCTTGTTCTGCTAAAGCCTCCCAGTCGCCGAACCATGCCTTGAACTGCGGGGTGCGGACTTGGTGCCATTGGGCCTCGGTGAGGTTGGAGGGCTGGCCGTTGGGGGCCTTGCGGCTCATGCCGAGGGTGGGCGCGGGCACGATGTTCACGGGGACGGCTTTCCATCCGGCGAGCATGAGGGCCTGGGCGGTGGCGTTGCCGTCGTGGATGGTGTAGGTGCCGTCCGGGTTGGCGGAGACATCGAGCGGGGCGCGTTTCTTGGCTCCTGCCACGCCGTTGATGGCTTTGAGGAGCCAGTCGGCGGCGTTCTGGCGGGGGTCTTTTTTCAGCCCGGCTTTGAATTTGGGGTCTTCGAGTTCGTTTTTGGGGCTGACGAGCTTGGCGAGAGGCACCACGGGCACGCCGGGCTGCCAGTCGAACGCCTGCCGCCAGTCTTTCTGACGGCCTTGGAGGGCGGTGACATCGACGGTGCCGGCATACTGCGAAATGTTGTGCGTGGTGATGCGAACGGGTTGATTTGCCGGGGAAATGGGTGTAGATTCCGGCGTGAAAATCCCTGACGCATTCCCTCCTGGAACGAAGTTTTTCGACGTGGACGGGCTTCCTGTGGCTTGGGACTTGGAGGGCCATCCACCTGTCCCGATGCTGGCGACCAAGTCTGGCGAGCTGGTGTCTACCTGGGCCGACCCTTTGAAGGATGGCGTGGTGATCGACGAGGCGCGTTTCCGCGAAATGGTGAACGCCTGACCGATGGAGGTGTAATACATCTCCATCGCTTTGGAGACGCGGCGGAGGAAACGTGCAATTTCAGGATTGGAATTGACGCGTTCCAGCTCTTTGAGCCTGCGCCAGTCCTCATACATGAGGTGGCCGGGGCCGATTTCCTTGGAGAACAGGTAGTCGATACGGTGGACTTGCACCTCGGCATTGAGGCCGGGGGCGACTTCGACAATGAAGTTCCAATCGTGGTATCCGCCGACGGGGTGGGTGAAGCGGTCTTTGAATTTGACGACCTTGAAGCGGGCGCGGATGGCCTCGACGGCACGAGCGACGCCATCATCATCCGCTGCGACGAGCGAGGCGCGGAGCACGTCATTGACCGTGGTGACATCGGGGGCGATTTCGCGACCCTCAAACTGGCTCTGATTGCTGGCGTCGAGAATGGCTTTTTCCATGCCACGGTCGCCTTTGAGGGGGACGCGGGTCATGGGCATGACGCCCCCAAGATCGCGGGCGATGGCCTCCAGCTTGTCGTTGTAAGCATCGACGAGCGGGGGCGTGAAGCGGGCTTTGTAGGCGTCCCACTGGGGTTTGAGCGCGGCCATGCGGGGTTTGAGCCAGGCGTCGTAATCGGTGGCTGCCTGGTCCATCAGCGCCCGCAGGCGTGCCGGAATCTTGGGGATGACGGTTTCCTGAACGACTTGCACCAAAGCGTCCTGGACGCTAGTGCGGAGCTTGACGAGCAGGCGGGTGATGGGTCTGAGGTGCTTCTGCTGCGCGGCTTTGGAATAGAGGGCCTTTTTGTTCGCCATGAACAGCTTCAACTGCTGCGGAGAGGAGTCGGCGAAGGTGGCGCGGGAGGCGGTTTGTTGTTCGAGGATGAGGTCGGCGGCGGGCTGGAGGGAGGGATTGGGGGTGTCGAAGAGGAAGAGCTGGCCGAGGGAGCGCTCGGCGCGTTCGAGGGCCTGCTGCTGCGGGACGGTGCGCTCCGGTTTGGCTGAGAGGGTGTGGTAGAGTTTGAGGGCGGTCTTTGGTGGTAGGTTTTGAGACGAGGAGACCGGGAGACTCGCAGACTGGGAGTTCAGCCATTCCAGCGGGGTTTCATTCCAAAATCCATCCTGGCCTTTGACAAGCTTGCCGTTGGACTGGAGGCGGGAAAGTTCTGCGTTGCCACGTTGTGCGGCGGCGTCCGGCTGCTGGCGGGCCGTTTCCACGGCCAAGTGCATGGTTTCCGGGGTGATGCGGGCTTCGGTGGACCATGATTTTCCCAAGTAGGCGGGAATGATGTAACGCGAAAAGTAGTTTAGCTTGAGCCATTTGGTGGCGTCTTCCCCGCCTTCAAAAGGAGAAGGTTTGTGATTCCAAACCGCCGTAAATTCTTCCGTGGTGATTAGACCCCACTGACGTTGCAGGATTTTAGAATAGGCGCTGGCGGCTGTTTTGAGAATTTGGCGCTGACGTTGGGCTTTGAACTCTTGTTCAGCAGCGGAAGGAGCCACACGCTTTGATCCCATCGCCAAGGTGGGCTGCTTCCACTCAACGGCGAGTTTCCAGAGGGTTTCGCGGGTGGGTTTTTCTTCTCCGAACATCGCCATCTGGCGGGGATCGCCGGCGGATTCGACGGCTTTGGCATAGCGATCGAGGGTGTCGAGGAGCTGGCGGGGCTTCTGCCGCAGGGAGTGGAGGGACTGGACGAGGGTGGTGGTGACGGGGCCGGGGTCGTCGCCGATGCCGGGGATGCGGTCCTGCGCCAGCCAGTTTTGGACGGATTCCCCGCGTGCGCGGAGGTCGGCGAGCTTTTGGAGCGCCTGGGCGAGGTTTTCGGTGATGGAGAGGGGGTGGAGGGCACCTGCGGCGATGCGGGCGTTTTGATCCGCGAAGCGGGGGGCCATGGTGAGCAGGGCGCGGGCGAGGTTGAGGTCGCTGGCGTCGATGGACTCGGTGAGGCGTGCGAGGGCGTTAGGTACTTGTCCGGTGCGCACGCCGGAGGCTGGAGAGACCTGTCGCTGCGAACACAAGCGCGACTGCTTTGAGCCCCCCTCATATCGCGGCGATGCTGACTATGAAACCGCAAGCGGCGAAGGCGACTAGCATGGAGGATGCACCATCCGCTGACGGCATTGTCTGCTGAAACCTGCGGATGAGGCACTGATGCCAAGGACGACGACGGTTCATGCGTTTGATGTCGATGTTGCCGTGGTGAAGGTCATTGCTTTTTCTGTTGTTTTTTCTCCTCCTCCTGAACGATTTGGTCCATGGACTTGGCGTCATCCTCCACTGCCATGGAGTCCATCTTGCAGCTGCTTTTCATGCGCATGGCCCTGACTTTACGGGCCATGGCACCTCCGGTGGAAGCGATGCCATGATGTGAGAATTGCACGTTGCCGCCGGTTCCGTGGCCCATGTTCATGGCGGCAGCGGTAGCGATGGCGTCTTGGTTTGCGGCGAGGAAGAGAAACTCCCAGCCCTTGGTTTCGCGATAGAGGCGGATCAAGTCGCCGATGTGCTTCGCGGTGAACTCGCTAGAGGCGTTTTCGAGGCCGTCGGTGAAGATGACGCACACGACTTTTCCAGGCTGGTTCGCAGCGGGCATTTTTTGCAGACGGGTGTCGATGTCCAGGATGGTGCGACCGATGGCGTCGAGCAACGCGGTGCTGCCACGTGGAATGTAGGTGGCGGCGGTGAGCTGCGGCACGTCCTGCAGGCGCAACGCAGCGACGGGCACCTCGTAAAAGTCATCGAACTGGACGAGTGTGAGCCGGGCATCTCCGGGGACGTCGAGCTGCGCTTTGAGGAAGTCATTGAAGGCGGTGACAGCGGCCTCCTGCATGGGCTGCATGGAGCCGGAGCGGTCGAGGATGTAGGCGATTTCAGCGAGGTGTGGGTTCATGGTCAGGGTGGTATGAGGTGGCTTTGAAAAGTCAGTGGTTGGGGCAGGCAATGACCTTCCCGACATGCATCTCCTACTCTGAAGCTGCAAAGAGCGGCACTTGGGTTGCCTCCTCTGACAAAGTCGAGATGATTGGCTGCGGCACCGGGAACCACTCACTGAGAAATGAATCTTCCGATTCGAGATGTTTGAGCGGAATGCTTTGAACCATCCGCACCTTCTCCATCAGTTGATCCAGGAAAGCGCGACAGCGCGGACTTTGCCAGAATTGCTCCACGGCCTCGCGGGCACGCTCGTCAAGGTGCGCGGGGAGGCAGTTGAGAGTATGGCCGCTGTCCACGATCGTTAGTCCTTGCGGAACCGGTGCCGAAAACGGATGAAGCGGTTGATCCACCACACAATCCGCTCCGAGTGGCAGCAACCAGAGCAGACGCATGTGGCGGCGCAAGTCATTCGGACCTTGTATCATGCGCACATCTGGAATGTGCAGGCCGTTGCCAGCCTGCACCAGACGGAGGATGTCATCCAGAGGCTGACTGTTGATGCAGAAATGAATGCCGGAGGGTAGAAGCGCCATGCGGGTGGTTTGAACACGCGCATTTTTCCACAGGGGGTGGGACATTTATGGGGCGACAGGAAAACTTTTTTCGTCATCCTCACCCTGATGCCCCGAGCCTCCTCCCGCACCACTTCACGCTCAGGCGTGAGCCGTCCCGCGCTGTGGCGGGTGATGGAAATCCACAAGATCATCCGCACGGGCCGCCATCCGAACTGCTCCACGCTGGCCGCCGAGATCGAGGTGACGCCGAAGACCATCCAGCGCGACATCAGCTTCATGCGCGATCAGCTCGGTCTGCCGCTGGAATACGACAGCCTCAGGCACGGCTACCACTACACGCAGGAGGTGCATGAGTTCCCCATGCTGCATCTCTCCCGCAACGACCTCGTGGCCCTCTTCCTGGCTCGGCATGCGCTGGACCCGCTGCGCGGCACACGACTAGAGCGCATGCTCACGGAGAGCTTCCGCAAGATCGCCGATGCCTGCCCGGGCGAGATTTCCATCGAGTGGCACGAGCTGGACGAGGCATTTTCCGTGAAGGCCTCCGGCGTGCTGCCCGCAGATGTGACGCTCTTTGGCGATCTCCTCGACGCGGTGCGCGCCTGCCGCGAGGTGTCCTTCGACTACCACAAGCTCACCAGCAGCAAGCCGGAGCGCCGCACAGTGCGCCCGCATCATGTGGGGCAGATCGAGCACGGCTGGTATTTGATCGCACATGACCCAGCGCGCGGCGCGATGCGCACCTTCGCCCTACAACGCATCTCGGGCCTGGAGGTGCTAAAAACGAAGTTCCAGCGCGATCCGCTCTTCAATGCGCGCGACCACCTCGGCGGCGGCTTCGGTGTGTGGAGCTACGCGGGCGGAGGATCGCGCAGACACGAGGTTCACATCCGTTTTGAAGGCTACGCGGCCCGTGTCGTAGCGGAGCGTCAGTGGCATCCCACGCAGGCAGTGCGCAAGCTGAAGCCCGACGGCAGCGTCATCGAGTTTCAGGCCGATCTCGCCGGGCTAGAGGAGATCACGCGCTGGATTCTGAGCTGGGGTGCCAAGGCGGAGGTTCTCGGCCCACCGGAGCTTCAGCGGCGTGTCCGCGAGGAGTTGGAAAAAATGATCGCACGGGCGTGATGTTCCGCGTGGTTGAAAAAAATCTCAGAGCTCGGCATTCACGACTGCCTTCACGCTCTTGAGCGCCTCAGCGTATCGCGTGCCGCAGGCTAGACCGCGGTAGCGTGCTAGAATGGTCTTCGTGTCCATCGCGGCGTCGTTCTTTGCGGGATCGAATTCTTCTTTCCGCACATAAGCCATCAGGCGTCCCAGCCATTCGCTCGCCGCAGGCCATTCTGAGGTCACATCGACATAAGTGTCCGGCTCGAAGCCGATCGTGTGGCCAGGACCGTTGTCATACCAATACACCCGTGATGGCCCCTTGACCTCGTCGCGGCCTAGAAGCCTCGCTGGTTGATAAAGCGCCGCGTGGCAGATGGCGCTGGCTGCTTCGTGATCGGGATGGCGGTCACGCGGCCAGAGCATGAACGCGGTGTCTGGTTTCACATCAGCCACGACCTCGGCCACGGCTTGCTTCGTTTCGAGTGTGGGCTCGAAGCCCATGCTCTTGTAAGGCAGAAAGCGCATCTCCATGCCGCGCTCGGCGGCGAGTTTTTTCGACAGTTCGATCAAGCCCTGTTCCCTGCCCTTCACCGGCGGCCAGTTCGTGTAATCTCCGATCAAACTCAGGATCACCACGCGCTGATGCTTCTGCACCGCACGCAATAACGTGCCAGGGATGCCGAACGGACAATCATCGTAATGCGCGCCGATGGCGAGGAGGGTGCGTGTCATGGGCCGAAGATGTCAGGAAGCCGCACAGGGAGCAAGCGGCATTCCCGGTCGGCCCCCATCCTCAGTCCCGTGATCCCGGCATGATCTTCATCTCGACCTCCTTGCCTCCGCGCTGCACGATCATCGTCGTTTCCTTGCCGATTTTCAGATCCCCCATGATGTAGGTGTAGTCATAGATGTTTGTCACGTCCTTTCCGGCGAGCTTGATGATGATATCCCCCGCCTTCACGCCGGCCTTGGCCGCAGGCCCCACCGGTGAGACGCCGCTGAGTTTCACGCCTTTGATGTCTCCCTGCGCATAGTCAGGGATGGTGCCCAGATAAGCCCGCAAGCCGCCGCGCGAGCCTTGGTTCTTCGGAGCCTCCATGGCGACGTAACTAGGCGCGGCGTCCGTCGTGGCGACGCCACGTGCGATGAGGCCCATGAGCTTTGCGATCTTCGCGGCATGCTCGTAGTCGATCTTGTCCGCCGTATCGCTCGGCATGTGATAATCCGCATGCGATCCGGTGAACGCATTCAACGCCGGGATGCCCTTCAAATAAAACGCGGTGCTGTCAGTAGGCAGATGCGCGTCGTTTTGTGTGGTGATTGGCAGGCCGATGGGGGCGTTGCGCTTCTCAATCTCCTGCGCCCACAGCGGGCTACTGCCCACGCCCTGAAGCACCAACGCATTCTGAAATCGGCCAATCATGTCCATGTTCAGGCACGCGGCGAACATGCCAGTGAGCTTCGCATTTGGATCCCCCTTGATCATCTTTGCATAAGCCTCGACGAAATGATTGCTGCCGAGCAGGCCGAGCTCCTCACCACTCCACGCCGCAAACAGAATGTCGCGCTTCAATGCGAGCTTGCCCTGTTTTTTCAAATCAGCCAGCCACTGGGCGATTTCGAGCACACCGGAGACACCGGATGCGTTGTCGTCAGCACCATGGTGGATTTTGTGTACCTCATCCCCCTTCGCCCGCGAGTTGGAACCGCCGCCACTGCCGAGGTGATCGACATGTGCGCAGACGACGAGTGGCGCGACATGTGGGTCGGGCTTGTCCCCATAGGGAAGCACGCCGAGCACATTGCGGCCCCTCTTTTTCTCCTGTCGGATCGCGATGTTCGCGGCGAGCGTGAGTCCTTTGCAGTCAATGCCGCCCATTAGATCGCCGGTGTCGAGCTTGTCCTGGAGCTCCTTGATGTTTTTCCCAGCGCTGGCGAGCAGCTTGTTAGCGGTGGCATCGGTGACGCTGACCGCCGCGATGCCGCTGCTAGCCAGCGACGCGTCAAAAGTGAGCGGTGCGAGCTGCTGCACGACCTTGCTGTTGGGTCCGCTGACGACGATCACCCCGCGTGCGCCCTTCTGCCGTGCAGTGAGCGCCTTATGGCGCAGGCTGGAGTAGCCGCTGAGCTCATTGCGCCGATCCTGGCTGATGCCCTCCGGCAAATAGCGCAGCACGAGCACCCATTTGTCCTTCACGTCGAGATGCGCGTAGCTGCTGTAGGGTTCGATCTTCCTGCCACTGTTGTCCGTTGCCCCGTCCGGAGTTTCGATGCCATACCCTGCAAACACGACACCAGCACCCTTCACCCTGCCGTTTTGGGAGAAGGAGAGCGGTTTCCAGTCCACATCGACCTTCAAGTCGGTATCGTTGAGTTTTAATTCATTGCCCTCTCCCAGCGCCACTCCGGCGGTGAAGTCAAAGCTGTCGAAATAGCCATCATCATCTCCCATCGGCGCGAGGCCAATCTTGTGAAACACATCTGCGACATACTGCGTCGCGAGTTTCTCGCCCTCCGTGCCAGTGAGGCGTCCGCCGAGCGCGTCACTGGCCAGATAGGTGATCTGCTGCCTCATGTCCTCTGGGCGGATCTCGGCGGCTGTCGCCGCGAAGTCGGGTTCGGCGGCCCCCGGCTTCTCCGCGCTAGGCGCATCCGCCGCCAAGCCCAGCGCCCTCAGCGCATGATCGTGATTCCAGTTGCCGAGGTAAATCTGTGACGCACCGCCGGCACCACGCCCGCTAGTCCAGGAGAGTTTTTTGCCATCCGGCGAAAAGACCGGCAGACCGTCAAAGCCCTCCGTCTGCGTCACGCGCACCGGCTCGTGCTTCCCTGCCGCATCCACGATGTAGAGCTCGAAGTTGGCGAAGCCGTTCAGATTCGTGGTGAAGATTAAATACTCGCCACTCGGATGGAAATAGGGTGCCCAACTCATCGCGCCGAGTTTTGTGATCGCGTGTTGATCGCTGCCATCTGCATTCATCGTCCACACCTCGGCCACATCTCCCTTCGGCGTGAACCGACGCCAGCAAATGCGTTTGCCATCCGCGCTGAAGAACGGCCCACCGTCGTAGCCGGGTGCGTCCGTGAGCCGCCTCACGTTTGATCCGTCCGCATCAGCGGTGTAGATCTCCATGAAGTACTGTTTGTCGATCTTCAGCCGCTCTTCGTCTTCTTTGTCCAGCTTCGTCTCATAAGCCTGGCGATTCGACGCAAAGACGATCCTGCTGCCATCCGGCGAGTAACTGCCCTCCGCGTCGTAGCCTCGTGTGTGTGTCAGGTTCTTCAGCGACTTTCCGGCCAGTGAGTACTCGAAGATGTCGTAGTGCTCATCGTAATCCCAGGAGTAGCGGCGCGTCTTCGCCTTCTTGCGCTCATCATATTCGTTCTGTTGTAGTTTTTTCGACTCGGGATCAGTATGAGTGGAAGCGAACAACACGCGTTTACCATCGGGATGAATCCACGCGCAGGTCGTCTTGCCCATGCCGGGCGAAATACGCTCCTGGTCGCCCGTTTCGAGATCCATCAGGTAGATTTGATAAAACGGGTTCCCCTCCTCGCGCTCCGACTGGAAGATCATCTTTGTGCCATCCGCATTGAAGTAGCCCTCACCGGACCTTCTGCCCTCAAAGGTGAGCTGGCGCGCACCGGTGACGAAATCGGCCTCGGTCTGGGCGGCGGCAGCGGTAACGAGAAGGGAGAAAAACAGTACACTCATGGGCATGCTGTCTATACGCTCCTGGACACAGGCTGCCTTCGCAAAAATCATCCCGTTCACATTGAACTCATGATGTTTTTCGCCATCCAATGGGCGTGCAATCCGCGCCCCCTCAAAAAACACGACGCTGGTGGAAATGGCTGCGACGCCTGCTCCTGGCTGGCTGCGTGCTGCTGCTGCTAGCAGTGGTGTTTCACCAAGCGCTGTTGCGCTCCCTGCTGCGCTTCGGCGGCCCGCGCGGTGCAGAGATGGCTGGGATCAAGCTGAGCTGGCAGGTCGATGGCAGCATCACCGAGGATTTGCGGCTGTCCCAAGTCACAGCCAGCGGACTCATGATCGACAAAGCGACGATCGGTGAGCTTTCCGCCGAATACGACACGATGCGTGCGATCAAGGCTGGTGACATCGACATCGTGAGACGTGTGACATTGAAGGATGTCGATGCTGCCGTCGATCTGAGGAAGCTGCCGAAAAGCGACGCACCGCCCAAGCCCCCCGCGCCGCCCAGCGGCAAACCACCGCCACTCGTGTGGCCGGAGGTGATCGACATCGAAAACGTGAACGCGGCCATCACGCTGGCAGATAGCAGGACACTGACGATTCGCGGCCTTACGCTGCGCGTGGGTAAAGGGATGCCGGGTATTTTCCGCTGCGCGGAGTTCAAGATGGAGCCTGGCAACCTCCGTGTGGCCGA
The DNA here is from genome assembly GCA_964421275.1 of uncultured Prosthecobacter sp. GTDB lineage: Bacteria > Verrucomicrobiota > Verrucomicrobiia > Verrucomicrobiales > Verrucomicrobiaceae > Prosthecobacter. Next base: position 99,725 of record CAYQWE010000015.1, on the reverse strand, counting down.
TGTGAGCGCCAGTGTAAGCTGGGGCGCACGCGAACTGGGCATCTCCGGCCTCGCTCTGCCTTATGGCGCACGCTTGAAGGACTTGAAGATTGATTTGCGTGAATGGCAGGACGATGCCGCCGGCGTGGCTGTCAGCGCGGAGTTGGGAAAAGGCGCGGTGTTTATCGAGGCGGCGGCGCGTGGCATTTTCTCCGGCCTGATGAAGGTCGAGGCGGATGTGAAGGTGAGCAATCTCTCCTCGGCAGAGCTGCGATCACTGCCGCTGCCGAAGGACATCGTGTTCGGGCCGGTGAATGCGGCAGTGCATGCGGAGGGTGATCCGATGAAGCCGGTGAACCTTACAGTCGCAGGCCACGCCGTCGTCCCTGACATCAAAGCCGCAGGAGTGACGCTTGATGCCGTATCGCTGGCATTTGAAGTCAAAAACGGACTCGCAAAAGTCACCGAGGCCAAGATCACACGAGGCACAAACAACATCCAGGCCAGTATGGAGGCGCGCCTTGCCGAAGATCTGATGAAATCACCGTGGACGACGAAGCTGATCGCCAACATCGCTGACATCACCCAGCTCCTCGATAAACCGCCGCCAGCGAAGGGTCTCATTGCACTAAACGTAGAAGCAGAAGGCATCGGTGCGACGCCAACCAAGGCCACCGCACAGATCAACGGCAATGATCTTGGCTTTGCGAACTACCGACTGCCGAAACTAGCAGTGGATGTATCGCTCGACGGTAAATCGGCAAAGGTACGCATCCCTGCGCTGATGCTCGGAGATGGCAACCGTATTGCCCTCGACGCGGCGATGCTCATGGAGGACACGATGCCCATCACCGCCGACTGGAATATCCAAATCGACGATCCAGCCTCTTTAATGAAGACGGTGAACCTGCCGCCGCTGACCCAGCCTGTGACCGCTAGGCTCCGCACCAGCGGCAAGGCATCGCTCAAAGCGAACGATCCGATGAACGCGGACGCTACGCTGCGGCTCGATGTCAAAGAAGGACTCTATGGCGGCGCTCCACTGCCATCGGTCGAAGTGCTGGCCGAGGTGGCGAAGGGCGAGGCGGTGCTACGGAGCTGCCGCGTGACCGTAGATGAAAAAAATCGTATCGACCTGGAGGGAAAGGCAGAACTGAAGGCTCCGTGGGCTTTTGGAGCGAAAGGCGTGGTGGCGCTGCCAGAGCTGAAGTCTCTCAACACCTTACTGGCAGCATTTAAAGCACCAGCGGTAGAGAGCGGCGGCATTCAAATGAATCTCGACATGAACGGTGACGCGAGTCCGTGGCGCGGCAAGGGTACCGTCTCCTTGCAGGTCGCCAAAGTGAAAGTCGCTGGCATGCCGGAGGCGGCGGATGTGGATTTGCAGACATCATTTGCAGGCACCACCGCCACGCTTGAAACGCTACGGGCGGCACTCGGTCCGTGGAGGCTTCTCACTAAGGGCACGGTGACAGACAAGCGTGCGGATTTGAGCGAGCTGAGCCTCTGGCAGAAGGAGCGCCAGCTTATGAGCGGGCACGCCCATGCGGCGTACGACCTGAGCGCAATGGACGTACTTTTGACGGCGAAGGAACTCCCGGTGCATGAGGTCGCTGCCGCCGCAGGCGTGAAAGGCGTGCCGCAGTCCGTACTGGACTCGAAGATCGCGATACGCGGCCTGGAGGATGCGGACATCGCGGTGAATTTGAAGAATGTGAAGGCCCCCGGAGTGCCGCAGTCGTTCCAGCCCGCCCGGGTTGATGTCGCGGTCGTCTTGAAGGGCGGGAAGCTCACGCTGGACGTGAAGGCGGATCAGAAGCCTCTGCAACCGCTGGTGCTCCACGCGGAGGCACCAGTCGTGGTAGCGGATTTGATGAAGAAACCCGGACTGGCGATGGAGCTGCCACTGAAAGCGGCGCTGGAGCTGAAAGAGAGCGACCTAGGCTTCGTGCGTGAGTTCGCACCAAAGATGATCAAGTCAATCCCTGCAAAACTGAAGTTGGACGCAAAGGTGGGCGGCACGGTGAAGGCACCATTGATCGACTCCGCGCTGGACCTCGACGCGCCGGAGGTGGTCTTCACCAGCGCGGACATGCCGAGCGTGCGCGATGTGCGGGTGCGGGTGCGCACACATGACCGCAAGGTGTCACTGGAGGACATCTCGCTCATGCTGGCGGGTGGGCATGTGCGTCTCGGCGGGAACATCGACGCGACACAGGCTGACAATCCACAGTTCAACCTCAAGCTCACTGCAAATGAAGCGCTCGTGTTCCGTAATCCAACCTCTAGCCTGCGTGCGAACGCGGATGTGGTCTGTGTGGGCAATCTGAAGGCGGCGAAGGTGAGCGGCCTCGTCGAGGCGGTGCGCGGACGGATTTTCCAGGAGGTCAATCTGCTGCCGAATGTGATGAGTGTCGTCAAGCAGAGCGAGCCGCTGCCACCACCCCCACCCTCCACCACGAAGGTGAGCCAGAAGGTCGAGCTGCCGCCGATGCTGAAAGACTGGGTCTTCGACCTCAAAGTCCGCACGCGTGACCCCGTGCTGCTCGCAGGCAACTTGGTGAATGGTGCGATCTCCGCAGACATCGCACTCGGCGGCACCGGCGCGAGGCCGCGACTCACTGGGTTCGCTAATGTTGACCGCCTGCTGCTGAAGCTGCCTTTCAGCCTGCTGAAGATCACGAAGGGCGTGGTGACGATGAACCCAGACACCCCTTTCGCGCCGAAGCTCGACGTGCGCGGAGAATCGCGCATCGGTAGCAACGACATCACGCTCTATGTTTATGGTGACGCCACAAACCCAAAGACACGCTTCACCAGCACGCCGCCGCTGAGTGAGGCGGACATCGTTACCCTCATCGGCACCGGCATGACGCTCGGCGGCGACAATTCGCAGATGGCGAGCGAGGCAATGACGCGCGCCGCCTTCCTCGTCATCTCTGAGACCTGGCGCAAGCTGTTCAACAAAGAGAAGAAAGTCAGCAGCGAGCCACCAAAGCTCCACATGTCATTCAACCCCAGTGGCGGCGACCGCGCGAACGACTCGATGCAGGCAATGTACGAGGTCACGCCGAGCGTGCGCTTCACCGGACGCTTCACGCAGAGCGGACGCATGAAAGCCTTGCTGGGATATGTGCTGCGTTTCGGCAAAGCGGCGCGCGCGGTGGACGAGGGGGGAGCGGTGAAATGACCGGACGCATGGTGAGAATGAAAATCCTGTGGCTCCGTGTGCTGCTCTTTCTCTGGATCATGCCCAGCGTCACGCAATCACGCGAGGTGGCCCATGCTGGCACGACTGTGCAGGTTGAAGGGGTGACGGAAGCGCAGTGGAAATCACTCGAAGGCATGCTGAAGGATCAACTGACCCTCAGCGGCACCTCTGCGGCCACGGAGCCGCTGGCAGACGACCTAGCCTTTTTTACGAGGCAGCAGTTCATCCGCGAAGGCTGGCCAGACGCCGAGGTGAGCTGGAAGTTGGCGAAGAATATCATCAGGCTCGACGTGAAGCCGGGCGACTGCATCCGCGTGGGCACAGTCAAAATGAGCGGCACCACGGTACTGCCAGATGAGGAGTTGAAGAAGTACCTAATGAAGCCAACGCTCGAACGCGCCGAGGTGGATCCAAAGCTGCCGCAGTGGGTGGAGGCGGATCTCCAACAGGGTGCCGGGCTCGTCCAGCGGCGACTCCGTGCGGAAGGTTATCTGAACGCGGCCACCACGCTGTTACCGGCTCCGCAGGCAGGCTCCGATTTGCGCCGCGACCTCACACTGGAGATCAAGCCGGGTCCGAAGTTCATCTTCGGCCATGCAGCGCTGGAAGGAGCGCCACTTGAATTCGAGAAGCAAGCGCTAGAGCTGCTGACGGAACACACTGGCACTCCTTTCAATGAGGCGCGGGTGCAGCAGATCGAGCAAAGGCTGCGCTCGCTTTGCGAAGACCACGGCTGGCTGCATGCCACGACCGAGGCGAAGTACGAACTGGGTAGAGCTGGCGGCACGGTGGACGTGCGCTTCATCATCAGGCCCGGCGAACGCGTGCGCATCAGCCGCGTCACCACACATACGGGCTTCACCCGCGGGGCCACGCGCGTGTTGAAGGCGAAGTTCAAGCCACTAACGGGTCGGATTTACGAAGCGGAGGACGTGGACTTCTTCTTCAAACGCGCTCTCGACACCGGCATGTTCGCGCTCCTCGACACCCAGGTGCTGCCAGTGAACGGTAATCCAGCTCTTGGGGAGTTGCGTGTCACCGGGGAGGAGACAAAGCCTGCCGCGCTTGGTTTTGAGTTCGGCTATGACACCTTCCTCGGCGCACAGGCCGGTGTGACCTACAAGAACACCAACTGGCGCGACACAGGTAATACGCTGGCGGCAGAGCTCAGCTACAGCATGGCGGGCCCGCTTGGATTTGTGAGCCTCACCAACCCAGCGTTGTTCGGGTCGCCCTACGCGCTGACCTCACGCCTCGCGCTGGAGCAGTTCAACCGCTATGAATACACCCGCATCGGCACGACGATCGGATTCGATCTCGTGCGCCGTGTAAGCGGGCCATTGAGCTACGGATTTTTCTTCACCTCTTCCGCCAACACGGTGACGGCAAAAAATCTCACCGTCCAGCAGACCGGGCCGCGCAACTACTCGCTCGAAAGCATCGGCGCGAACATCATTCTCGATCATCGAGACAACGCCGTGCTGCCGAAGAAGGGCTGGTTCCTCTCCGGCCGTGTGGAGCAAGCAGCAGGTCTGCTCGGTGGCAATGTCAGCTTCATGCGCACAGACATCCGCGGTGCCTGGTACCAGCCGATCACCAAGAAATTCCGCTTCGCCACCTGCCTCGACTTAGCCAACATCACCGGCGCGGACGAGCAGGCCATCCCCATCGACTCGCGCGTGTTCAATGGCGGCCCGAACAGTGTGCGCTCCTTCGGCCAGCGCCGCCTCGGCCCGGTGACGCCGGGCGGCACCCCGTTGGGAGGCACCTCGGCGCTGTTCGCCAGCGTCGAGTTCTCCTATGAAATCATCACCAATCTCGAGTTCGCTGTGTTCACCGACGCCGGCAGCCTCGGGCGCGGCAGCAATTCCTCGCCACTGGATTACTCGACCGATTTCCGCTACGCCGTCGGCGCGGGCGTGCGCTACCTGCTGCCCTTTGGCCCTATCCGTGTTGACTACGGCCACAATCCCAACCGACGGCCCGGCGAACAAAGCGGCATGCTTCAGGTGACAGTCGGCTTCGCGTTCTGACTCCGCCTACGGAAACAGCTGAAACTTTGTGAATGCACATGAAGGTGAGTTGCGTTTGATGCGCCCAGTCATGCGCCCGCCCTCCCTTCTCGCCATCCTGTTCCTCGCAAACGCCGCTTACTGCGCGCCTGTACCGTTGTTCGACGGCAAGACCCTCAACGGTTGGGATGGTGAAAAGACGAAGGTTTGGCGTGTGGAGGATGGTGTGATCGTCGGCGGCTCGCTGGAGGGCAATCCACAGAACGAGTTCCTCGCTGCGAAGAAGGTGTATCGGAATTTCATTCTGAAGCTCGAATATAAGCTAGAGGGAACGGAGGGCTTCGTGAACGGAGGCGTGCAGTTCCGCAGCGTGCGCATTCCGCAGCCACCGAACGAGATGAGCGGCTACCAGGCGGACATCGGCGCTGGCTTCTCCGGCTGCCTTTATGACGAGTCGCGTCGCAAGAAAATGCTGGAGCAGCCTGCGAAGGAACTGATCGAAAAGGCGGAGAAGCCAGGCCGGTGGAACAAATACATGATCCGCGCTGAGGAGCAACGCATCCGCATTCATGTGAACGGCGTACGCACGGTCGATTACACCGAGCGCAATCCTGAAATCCCCTTGAAGGGACTTATCGCGTTGCAAATTCACGGCAAATCCAAGGCACAGATCTCCTTTCGTAACATCACCATCGAAGAGCTGCCGGACGCCATAGTGCCTGGGGAAAAGGATGTGCTGAACCGCTTTGGCAGTCCCGGCGCGAACGAGGCGAAACTAGAGGCATTCAAGGATGGGAAATTTACCTTGGAGGCAAACGAAGTGATCGTGATGGCTGGACAGGAAAACTTGGTGCGCGATCAAAAGGCTGGAGAACTTGAGTCCGTGCTGGGAACCGCTTTTGCAGAAAAGCAGCCGCGCTTCCGCTGCATGGCCTGGGAGGGCGATACGGTGTATGAACAATGGCGCGATTTGAACTTCGGCGACTGGAAGGCGCAGCTCGATGCCGCGGGCGCAGGCATCGTGATCGCCCAATTCGGCCAGGTGGAGTCGTTTGATGGCGTGAAACGCATTGCGGAGTTCAAGTCGGCCTACCATCGGCTACTTGACCAGTTCACCGCGCAGACACCGCGGCTGGTGCTGGTGTCGCCCATGCCCTTTGAGAGACCGCTGGCATCACATGCGCCGGAATTGAGGCTGCGGAACTCGGATGTTAAAGTATACGCCGAAGCAGTGCGCGATGTGGCGCAGCAGCGCGGCGCGATCTATGTCGATCTATTCACACCGCTGTCCGGGCGTGGGGCGAATCAACCGCGCCTCACCGATGACGGTCTGCATCTGAACGCTGAGGGCCTGCGGGTGGTGGCGCGTGAGATTGCGCGGCAGCTTGGCGCATCAACCAGCGATGCGGATGACCACACCGCACTCAAGACCGCCATCGTGGACAAAAACCGCCTGTGGTTCGACTGCTGGCGACCCGCGAACTGGTCGTTCGCTTACGGTGATCGTGTGACGCAGATGTTTGGCAAGCCAGCGCAGGACGCGACGTCGTTGCGGGAGAGCTTCGAGGCACGGAAGCCGATGATCGCAGAAATGGACGCACGCATTCACGCGCTGGCGAAGGGAGAAGCTCCGGCTCCGATGAAGCCGACTCCAAAAAACATGAAGACGGAGCCGGTGCTCACGCCAGAGCAGCAGATGGCCTCATTCACCGTGGCGGAAGGTTATGAGATGAACCTGTTCGCCTCTGAGGCCGAAGGAGTGGCCAAGCCGACGCAATTTTCGTGGGACGAACGCGGGCGTCTGTTTGTGGCCTGTTCGCCGACCTATCCACAGACGATGCCTGGCGTGAAGCCTTCAGATTTCATCCTCGTGCTCGAAGATACAAACAGTGATGGTAAGGCGGACAAATCCACGCGCTTTGCTGATGGATTGACGATGGTTCAAGGCGTCGAGCCGGGTGCGGGCGGTGTTTATGTCTGCGATTTCGACCAGATCGTGCATTTGAAGGACACGAATGGCGACGGCAAGGCGGACAAGAAGACTGTGCTGTTTTCCGGCTTCGGCATTGGCGATACGCATCAGCTCGTGAACTCCATCTGCCACGGGCCGGACGGCGCGCTTTGGTTCACGCAGGGTTTGCATGCCTTCTCACGCGTGGAGACGGTGCATGGGCTCGCACGGCTCGAAAAAGCCGGCGTGTGGAGGCTGGACCCACGCACGCAGAAGATGGAAGGCTACTTCAACGGCGGCAAGGCGGGCCATAACTGCTGGGGTGTCGCGTTTGATGACTGCCATCAAGTCTTCCACAAAAGCGGCGACCGCCCGGTGGGCTATTACAGCGTGCCGGGCCTCGTGGCACTGGCTGATCCAGATGAGTACCACCCGACGGGGGCGCTGTTTGACACGAATCCGAAGACGAACAGCCTCGAATTCATCGGCACTAAAGCGCTGCCTGACGATATTCAAGGCTGCGCCTTGATCGGCGGCTACTTTGGCAATGTGGTCGAGCTGCACCGGCTCGAAGACGACGGCGCTGGATTCAAGAGTACGCAGTTGCCGAAGTTGGTGAAGTCGAGTGATCCATCGTTCCGTCCGGTGGACGTGAGCATCGGCCCGGATGGCGCGATGTATCTGTGCGACTGGTTCAATCCGGTCATCGGCCACTATCAGGCCAGCTACGCTGATCCACGTCGTGACCGCACACACGGACGCATCTGGCGCATCACGGCGAAAGGCCGTGCCCTCGTCAAACAACCGGCGCTGGCGGACATGAAGGCTGCTGAGCTTCTCGAACAACTCAAGTCCCCCGAACGCTGGACACGTTATCAGGCGAAGCGGTTGCTATTCGACCTACCTGAGGACGATGTTTTGAAAGCGGCGGAGGCGTTCGCCACAAAAAACGATGACGAGCGCGTGCTGATGGAGCTCAGCGGTGTTTTTGAATCACATGAAGCGACGAACGCCGCGCTGGTGAGGCGTCTCCTCACCGCCAAGGATGCCCGCATCCGTGCCTACGGTGCCCGTGCAGCAGGAAAACTTCCGGACGCGCTCGAACTGCTCACCACAGCGGTGCGCGACGAACATCCACGCGTGCGTTTGGAAGCTGTGGTGGCCTGCGCACATGTTTTGAAGCCGCAAGCCGTCGAAGTCGCCACGCAGGTGCTCGACAAGCCGGTGGACAAGTTCATCGACTACGCGCTCAAGCAGGTGGTGCGGAGCCTGAAGCCACAGTTTGTCCCGGTGCTTGCAGAGCTGGACTTCGGTGGGAACAAGAGCCATGCAGTTTATGTGAGAAAAATCGCCCGCTCCGCCGCAGTGGCCGATCATCCGGGCAAGCAAGTGTATGACGCGCTGTGCCTGAACTGCCACCAGCCTGAGGGCAAGGGCCTGCCCGGCATCTACCCTTCCATCGCAGGCAGCGACTGGGCCGGTGGTGATCCGCAGCGCCTCATCAAGATGTTGCTGCACGGGCTGAACGGTCAGATCCGTGTCAATGGCGAGGAGTTCAAACAACTCGCCCCCTTGCCGATGCCGCCGATGGGGCTCGACGACCAACAGATCGCCGACGTGTTGAGCTATGTGCGGGCAAACTTTGGTAACAAAGCTGGAGCCGTGAAGCCGGAGCAGGTCAAAGCAGTGCGCACGGCCACGACGAGCCGCACGACATTCTGGACGCAGGATGAACTGGCGAAGTAGCGTGGCTCAAGTCGCCGCTTTTGAGGCCGTGATTAAGCTTGATACGCCTTTACGCCTTTGAGCGGCCTTTACGCTTTATGCTTCGCGTCATCTTTTTTTGTGAAATTCATCGACCGCTAATGTGACGCTGACGAGACGCTAATGGGTGTGATTTATCAGAGTCAAATTAGCGCCATGTCAGCGGTAAAACCCGGGGTCGCCTATTCCTGAAATCACAAATCATGATGACGCGAAGCATAACGCGGGGGCTATGTGCCAGCGCCCCGCTTCGCACCAGCGGCTTGGAACCGTAACCCAGCCTCTTCTTGGCTTTGATCGTGGCCGCCTTCAACGGAGGCCAGGTGGACGGACGCAAGCTGGATTGAGTAAAGGCCCTGGTAGCCATACTGACCACGGCCAAGCCCATGGCTTCCAGCCCTGCCCGTGGCTTCTTCGCCTTGGCCGCCCGCCGGGCCAGGTCTGGCCCTATAACATTCCGGGTCTGTTTGATCGTGAATCTCATTCCCCGCGATGATCCAGGATGACAGAGACAAAATCAAAGGCCAGGCCACGGGAAAAGCCGCCCTCCACCAGCTTTTTGATGGCTTCCTCCCGTGACATTTGCCCGGCTTTCAAAGCTTTAGCAACGCGCTCCTGAAGGTCTAAAATTTTCTGGTTCATTTCATCCATCCTTCCTTGGTTAAAATAGAACGAATGGCGGCAGCCACGGGGATGAAGTCATCGTCCGTCCATTGCCGCCAGGGCTGCGGGCCGTTGCGGATGACATCCAATTGGGCCTTCATTGTCAGGTTCCCGCCCTCCTGGGCGATGAATTGGGCGTAAGACCTAGCCCAACACTCCCAGGGCGTGCGGAAATAATCCTGCTGGCCGCCGCAGTTCTTGGCGGTCAGATGTTTGAAGGCTTTGGAATCTTCCATCGCCTGCCACCAGGCTTTCCATTCTGGGGTATCGAGGACCACGGAAGCCCAATCGCCCGCCGTACCCAGGCCGCGCAGGTCCAGGAAGTGTCCAACTTCATGCGTGACCGTCATCAGCGGCCAGTCCCCGTCCCTGGCAAAGCGGATGGCATTGGTAGACGGCGAGTAATCCCCCAATGCCTGGAGGGTGGAAACCTCGGAAGCTGACAGCACAGAAGAAGGCAAAACCCCGTCTTCGTGTACCTTGTCAATGGCGGCCAGGGCTTCCGCGGCGGTAGCCTTGTCCAGCGCTCCGGTGGGCAGGGTGATGGCATCGGAAACCAAAATGGGGGGGGTGGGCTTTCGCGACGGACACCTTCTTCCCGATCTTGGGAGCCTTCACCCCCTGAAGCCAGGCCAGTACCGTCCGGCCATCGTCCAGTTTATTCTTAGCGGCAGCGGCTTCAAAATCAGCCCAGGTCGTGGCATCGTAACGGGCCTTCAATTGTTCCAGCGGCAGGGTCAGGGCGTCCGGGTCAAACAGGAAACCGTCATCCTTGCCCTTCTGGCGGTCCGATTTGATGTCGATTTGCTGGCCCGCCGCGTTATACAGGCGGCCTTGTTCCGCTAGGTCCAGGGCCGGGCCTTCCATCACGCTTTGACGCTCCGGCGGCAGCCCCATTTCTGACTGCTTCAGGGCTTCCACTTCGTCCGGCAACAAGGGCACCTACCTTCCGGTCTTTCCCTCCGATCACGGTCTGAAAACTGCCCCATAGCACCAGCACCCCTCCGATGGCCTGCGGTAGGCTAAACGGCTCGGCAAACAGGATAATGCTGCATAGCGTGGTGGTGACAGGGACGGCGTTTTGAAACGCGCCGCCGACCGTGACCGGGAGAAAACGGAAGCCTTCCGTCATCGCAAGTTGGCCGAAGGTGGCGCAGACCGCAGCGGCGCAGAGCAGCCCGATATCTGCCCAGCCCAGCGATATGAAATGCATCCACGCGAACGGAACGCCGAGCAGCAAGCCGTAAACACATTGCGAGGCAAAAATGGTGGCGCTCGTTTCCGTGCGAGTGAGCTGGCGTATGACCACCACGACAGTCGCCGCGAGCACGGAGCCGGTGAGGGCGATCAACTCATGTTGCCCGAACTTGGAGAGAGTACCCGGCGTCATGCCGGTGAGCAGTCCGAGGCCGAAGATCGCGAGAAGGATGCCGAAAATCTTCACCGCGCCGAGTTTCTCATGCAGCACGAAAGCCGCCATGATGGAGGCGAAGACGCACCAGGTGTTGCCGATGAGCGTAGCCTTCCCCGCGCCGAGCGGGCCGATGGTGATGTAGTACGCCGCCGTGCCGAGTGCGCCGAGAACGCCGCGCGATGCGAGCAGCCAGCTTTGAAACGAGCGGCGCAGCCGGAGCGAACCCGACGGTGCGAACAATGCAATAGTGACCAGCAAGCCGATGCCTGCGCGAAATGTCAGCGACATCCACGGATCTACATGGCGGATGGACGCGAGCACTTTGAGCAGCAGCGCGTTGCAGGTGAAGCAGGAGAGCGAGACGAGCATCGCGACCGCTCCGCGACGTGGATGGTGCTGGAGCCCGGTGGGAGGCGCACTCATCGAGTCACTGCGGATTTTTCAGGCCCACATCTTCCGGTCGAGCGAACGATAGCTGATGGCTTCGAGGACATGGTTGGTGGTGATCTTCCCACCGTCGGCGAGGTCGGCGAGGGTGCGGGCGACTTTGAGGATGCGGTCATGGGCGCGGGCGCTGAAGTTCATCTCCGCCATCGCGTGTTCCAGACAGCCAGCGGCTTCGGAGTCGAGCTCACAGTGTTTTTTGATCAAGCGTGGCGTCATCGCGCTGTTGGTGTGGATGCCGGAGTGGGAAGAGAAGCGCTCCTGCTGGAGGTTGCGCGCTGCCTCGACTCGCTGGCGGATGTTTTGCGATGATTCGCCACCGTCATGCGAGGCCAGCGCCTTGTAATCAACCAGCGGCACTTCGACATGCAGGTCGATGCGGTCGAGCAGCGGGCCGCTGATGCGCTGGCGGTAACGCTGGATGACGGGTGGGCTGCAGCGGCATTCACGCTTGAGGTCACCGTAGAATCCGCAGGGACAGGGGTTCATCGCGGCGACGAGCATGAACTGCGCAGGAAAGGTCACGGTGCCCGCAGCGCGGGAGATGGTGACCCTGCCGTCCTCCAGCGGCTGGCGCAGCACTTCGAGCGTGCTGCGGCGGAATTCCGGCAACTCGTCGAGAAAGAGCACGCCGTTGTGCGCTAGCGAGACCTCGCCAGGGCCGGGATTGGTGCCCCCACCGAGCAGGCCCGCGTCGCTGATGGTGTGGTGCGGCGAGCGGAACGGACGCGTGCCGACGAAGGCATTCGATTCGGTGAGCAGGCCGGCTGCGGAATGGATCTTCGTAGTCTCCACGGCCTCCTCCTCGCTCATGCCCGGCATGATGGTGGCAATGCGTTTGGCGATCATCGACTTCCCGGTGCCCGGCGGCCCGATCATGAGAATGTTGTGCCCGCCGGCTACGGCGGCCTCGATGGCGCGCTTCGCATCGCCTTGCCCTTTCACATCACAGAAGTCGATGTCGTAATGCGAAGCGGAGGCGAAGAATTCTGCAGCCCTGCATGGCTCCGGGGCGATTTCGCAGTCGCCTTTGAGGAAATCAACGGCTTCGCGCAAATTGGCGACGCCGATGATGTCAATGTCGGCGACGACGCTGGCTTCTAGGGCGGCTCGCTTTGGCACCAGCAGACGCTTACGGCCCCTGGCCCGCGCTTCGAGCGCGACGGCGAGCAATCCACGCACGGGACGCAGCTCGCCATCGAGTGCGAGTTCGCCGATCATGGCAGTCTCCCGCAGAATGGGGATGGGGATGCGCGCCCGATGGGCGATGAGGGAAATGGCAATGGGCAGATCGAATCCGGGGCCTTCTTTTTTGAGATCCGCTGGAGCGAGGTTCACCGTGGTGACGCCATCGTTCATGAGGAAGCCGCTGCTCTGGATCGCCGCAGTGACGCGCTCGCGACTTTCCTTCACCGAGGTGTCCGGCAGGCCGACGATGAGCATGCGCGGATTGCCCCCGCCATCGTGGGACTCCACCTCGATTTCGACGGCATTGACGCCGGCGAGCGTGGCGGAGTAGGTGCGGGCGATCATGACGCGACCTTGGGTGCTGCGATGTTACCTGCGCTTCTTCTTGCGCCCGGTCATGATGCCGCGCGCCTTGTCCTCCTCGTCGAGGACGGTGGTGTACTTGTAGTTGAAGCCTTCCAGCTTCTTGCGCGGGATTTTTTGGCTGATGAGCCGCTCGATGCTGGCGACGTTCATGATCTCGTCTGCGGCGAAGAGCGTGAAGGCGTCCCCCTCCTTCTGCGCACGGCCCGTGCGACCGATGCGGTGGACGTAGTCCTCACTGTGCTCTGGCACCATGTAATTGATCACATGCGTCACACCACTGACATCCAGCCCGCGCGCTGCAAGGTCGGTAGCCACAATGATCTCGAACTCGCCATCGCGGAAGCCCTTCAGCGCACGCTCACGGTCCTTCTGGCCGATGTCGCTGTGCATGACGGCGGCCTTGTACGCGCCGGTCTGCTCGATGGAGGCGAAGAGCTTGTCCGCCTGCACCTTCGTGCGGGTGAAGATCATCATGCTGTCGAAATGCGTCTGTTTGAGGATGGCGAGAAGCAGCTCCTCACGCTGGTCGCTAGCCACGGGATACATGTAGTGGCTCACCGTCTCCGCTGCGGAGAAACGGATGCCCACTTCCACGCTCTCCGGCTCCTTCAGCGCGAAATCTGCGAGGCTCTTGATCTGCGGTGGCATGGTAGCGCTGAAAAAGAGCGTCTGGCGCGATTTGGGCGTCTTTTCGACGATGCGGCGCACGTCCGGCAGGAAGCCCATGTCGAGCATGCGGTCCACTTCATCGAGAATGAGCACCTCAACATCCCGCAGGTCGGCCACTCCCTCCTGCATGAAGTCGAGCAAGCGGCCCGGTGTGGCGACGACGACATCCACGCCCTGTTGCAGACCCTTGCGCTGCTTTTCATAACCGACGCCGCCGTGGACGAGCAGCACGCGCAGGCCGGTATGCTTGCCATATTTCTCAAACTGCTCCACAACCTGTGCGGCGAGCTCGCGCACGGGTTCGAGAACGAGCACGCGGAATTTTCCAGGCGGGCCGAGGCGCGTGAGGGTGGGCAGGGCAAAGGCGGCGGTCTTGCCGGTGCCGGTCTGCGAGGCACCGACGACGTCCTTGCCGGTCAAGATGATAGGGATGGCCTTTTGCTGGATTTCAGTGGGCTTTTCGTAGCCCGATTCACGCACGGCGGCGAGGACGGCGGGGGAAAGACCGAGGATCTCCCAATTCGGCGGGTACGGGCCTTCGGGGACGGGCGGTGGTGGCGGCGGGGGGACGGCGGCGTGGTTTTCACGCACCGGCTTGGGCTTGTCCTCACGCGGCCCTCGCTCGCGGCGCTCTCCACGGTCACGCCCGCCACGCGGCGCTCTCTCGCCGCGTTCTTTGCGTTCGCCGTGCGGATGCCCTTCGCGTTTTTCGCGACGCTCGCCACGTGGTTTGTGCTCGGCATGCTGCTGCTCATGAGAGCGCTTATGCGCGTGGAGCGTGGCGGGGGACTCGTGGACTCCCTTCGCATGTGGTTTGGCGTCTGGCTTGCCTTTGTTGAGGCGCAGCACCTTTTTCAGGCCGGATTTCAGACGGCTGAGGATAGAGGGCTTTTTCGGAGCGTGGTCGGTGCGGCGGGGCGTGGTCACAAGCGTGTCGGTCGGGATGAGGCGGGGTTTATCGGCCAGTTTGCTAGACAATGCAAACCCGCAGACAGAGGCTGCGGAGTGTGCGCAGCAGATGCGCTGTGTTGGAGCATGAACCACGCCACTGTGTCGTGGCTGGCACGTCCAGCCAAACAGGTAAAGCGGCCAGCCGTGCGGCTTTTCCGCCCAACCGCGCCAGGAATCTCGTGCGCCGTGCGCTTTGGCCTCTCAGCCGCCCATGAAACCGCTCCTGTGGGGTGTCCTTAGAAATCATGTTCATCGAGCGGCGGTGAACGCCGAGAGAAGCTCTTGCGTAGCTACGCTCGGAGAACGTAAAACCAACTCCAACTCCGGCATGACAACCACCGCTTCATTCTGAGCAATCTTGGCCCGACGCCGGGGTCCATCTTAAATCCGGCGGATCGCGGTGGCGAAGGCACCGTCGTTTGGGTCGTCGGGCGGGGAGCTCTGGCGGACTTTGAACGGCTCGAAGCCACTGATGGATTCGAGGACGCGGGCGACGAGTTGCTCGTTCTCTGCGGGATCGATGCTGCAAGTGCTGTAAACGAGAATGCCGCCGGGTTTGAGGACGCGCAGGCCGTTGCGTAAGAGGCGCTCCTGGGTTTGCGTCTGCGCGGTGATGTCTTCTGGTTTCAAACGCCAGCGCACATCGACGCGGCGGCGCATGACGCCGGTGTTCGAGCACGGCACGTCGAGCAGGATGCGGTCAAAACCATCGCCAACGAAAGTGGGCGCTGTGTCCTGCGACCAGTCGTGTTGTTCGATGCGTGTGTTGGTGACGCGGAGGCGCTGCAAATTTTCATCGAGGCGGCGCAGGCGGCCCGGCGCGACGTCGCAGGCGATGATTTCGCCAGTGTTGTCCATGAGTTGAGCGAGCAGGGCGGTTTTGCCACCGGGAGCGGCGCAGGCATCGAGCACGCGCTGACCGTGCTGCGGTGCGAGCAGGTGTGGGGCTAGCGCGGTGCTGGGGTCCTGCATGTAAACCTTGCCAGTGGCCAGTTCTTCGCGCGGCAGATGTTCGCAGACGAGAAAGTCATCAGGCGCGGCGGTCATTTCGGGGTGGAGGCGGTTGATGCGGGCGCTGATCGGCGCGGGCTGCTGATTCCATTCGCAGAGCGCTGCCGTTTTGGCTTCGCCGAAGAGGTTGCGCCAGTGCTCGATGAGCCACTTTGGGTGAGAGGTGCGGGTTTCGAGCGGCAAGGTTGCCGTCATGGCCTGCAATTCCACATTCTCGCGGCAGGCGCGGCGGAGCACAGCGTTGATCAAACTATGTGCACGACCGGTGGCGGCGACGGTTTCATTGACGGCGGCGTGTTCGGAGACTTTCAGGATTAAAAGCTGGCAGAGGCCGATGCGCAGGCCCCAGCGGCTGCGGTGGTCGAGGTGCTTGTGATCGGTGAGCACGGCGATCCAGTGGTCGAGCAGCGAGAGATTTCTCAATGTGGTGAGCACGATGTCACGCAGGAAGGCCGCGTCGGGGCCAGTGATGCCACTGGCGCGTTGTGCGTGGTCGAGAAGATCGGCGGCGAAGCGGTCCCCGGCGGCCCATTCGCCCAAAACATCGAGCGCCAGACCACGAATCGGAGTGGGCGAGCGACGTTGGGCGGCGGGTGCGTGGCGATGTGTCATGTGCAGTATGACTACAGTGGCGTTTTGACCTGCACAAGCTGCCCCTGGGGCGTGGCGGGAGGATTGTTTGACAAAGTTCCCGCCCCCTCCTTTATAGTCGGCCCCCGCATTTTCACTCGCATCACCCAGCCCAATCTATGGATTTCATTGCCAAAAACATCGCCGAAGTCGCCCCTTCCATGACCTTGTCCATCACCGCCCAGGCGAAGGCGCTCAAGAAGCAGGGTGTGGACGTACTGAGCTTCGGGGCTGGCGAGCCTGACTTCAATACTCCTGCTCCGATCATCGCGGCCGCCGCAGAGGCGCTGAATTCCGGCAAAACGCGTTACACCGAGAGCGCCGGCATCCTCGAATTGCGCGAGTCCATCGCCGCGAAGCTGATGGTGGACAACAATGTGCAATACGAACCTTCCCAGATCAGCGTGAACTGCGGTGCGAAGCACTCCTGCTACAACGCCATCCTCGCCGTGGTCAATCCGGGTGACGAAGTGATTATTCCGGCTCCTTATTGGACCAGCTATCCTGAAATGGTGCGCATGGTCGGCGGCATCCCGGTCATTGTCGAAACGAAGCGCGAGAATGGCTGGAAGATCACGCCGGAAGAGTTCGAGGATGCCATGTCCCCGCTGACGAAGATGATCATCCTCAACACGCCGGGCAATCCCACCGGCTCTGTTTACACCAAGGACGAGTTGAAAGCGCTGGCTGAGGTCGCTGTGGGTGAGGACATCGTGATTCTCTCCGACGAGATCTACGAGAAGCTCGTCTATGGTGGCCATGAGCATGTGAGCATCGCCTCCCTGAGCAAGGAGATCTACGAACACACGATCACCATCAATGGCTTCTCGAAGGCCTACGCGATGACCGGCTGGCGTCTCGGTTACACGGCCGCGCCGAAGAAGATCGCCGACGCGATCGACACGATCCAGAGCCACACCACGAGCAACCCGACGAGCTTTGCGCAATACGGCGCTCTGGCGGCGTTGCAGATGGACCAGCAAATCGTCAGCGACATGCGTGATGAGTTCGACGTGCGCCGCCAGTACATGCTGGGTCGCCTTTCCAACATCAAGAACGTCCGTGTCGTCGAGCCGATGGGTGCGTTCTACTTCCTGGTGGACATCGAGCCGACGCAGATCAAGTCGGTGAACTTCTGCGAAAAGCTGCTGAGCAAGCAGAAGGTCGCCATCGTCCCCGGCGTGGCCTTCGGTGCCGAGCACACGGTGCGCTTCAGCTACGCCACTGGTCTCGATGTCATCAACGCGGGCATGGACCGCTTTGAGGAGTTCTGCAACCAGCACTGATTTCCAAACCACTGCCGGCGACGGCACAACCACAAAACCAAACACCAACCGAACACGATCATGGGCATCTACAACAACATCGTCGAAACCGTCGGCCGCACCCCACTGGTGAAATTGAACAGGGTCACCGCAGGACTCAACGCCACCATCGCCCTCAAGTGCGAGTTCTTCAATCCACTCGGCAGTGTGAAGGATCGCATCGGCATGGCCATGATCGAGGACGCGGAGAAGAAGGGCATCCTCAAGCCGGGCACGATGATCGTGGAGCCGACCAGCGGCAACACTGGCATCGCGCTGGCCTTTGTCGCCGCCGCGAAAGGCTATAAGCTCACCCTGACCATGCCGGAGACGATGTCCATGGAGCGCCGCACGCTGCTGGCGCTACTCGGTGCCGAGCTCGTGCTCACCCCTGGTGCGCAGGGCATGAAGGGGGCCATCGCCAAGGCCACGGAGATCGTTCAGAACTCGCCCAACGCCTGGATGCCGCAGCAGTTCGACAATCCAGCAAACCCCGCCATCCATGCCCGCACCACGGCGGAGGAGCTGTGGGCCGACACGGATGGCAAGATCGACATCGTGGTTTCCGCAGTGGGCACCGGCGGCACGCTCACCGGCTGCGTCGAGGTCATCAAGCCACGCAAGCCCTCCTTCGCCGCCATCGCCGCCGAGCCTGACACCTCCCCGGTGATCAGCCAGACTCTCGCCGGCGAGCCGCTGCAGCCCGGCCCTCACAAGATCCAGGGTGCCGGCGCGGGCTTCATCCCTGGCAACCTTCATCTGAAGGACTCAGCCGGAAATCTCCAGATCGCCGAATGTGTCAAGGTCAGCAACGATGATGCCTTCGCCATGGCGCGTCGCATCGCCAAAGAAGAGGGCATTCTCGTCGGCATCAGCACTGGTGCGAACGTCTGTGCCGCCATCGAGGTCGCCAAACGTCCTGAAAACGCGGGCAAGCTCATCGTCACCATCGCCTGCTCCACGGGCGAGCGCTATCTCTCCACCGCTCTCGCCGACGAAGCTCGCGCGAAAGTCGGACTGTGAGCTAGGCAATGACGAAATTCGAATGACGGGTGGCGGGCGCTTGAGAGAATGACCGTTCTCATCAGGCTTCGCCATCCAGCCTCCAGTTTTCCTCCCGTCGTTCTGAGTCCGCCCTCCGTCAGTTCCTCAACAACCGCCCCTCATGTCCCAACTTGATTCAATGTCCCAAGAAGTCCCTTCCACCGGTGTGGAGAAATTCGTGGAGGAGAACTTTCGCAAGCTCGTATGGCTCCTGGTCGCCGGAGTGGCTGCGCTTTGCGCCTACGGTTTCATCCGCCATCAAAACACCCTCAAGGCCAATGAGGCCGCAGAGGCGTTCACAGCAGCGAAGACCATCGAGGACTGTGATCTCGTCATCGCGCGCTATCCCGGCTCCAACGCAGCCGCCAACGCGCTGCTGTTGAAGGCCGACTTGTTGTGGGATCAAAACAAAAAGACCTCCTCGGCTGACGCATTGCGTCTTTTTACCACCCAGCACGCCGACCATCCACTCGCCGTTCATGCCCTGCTCGGCCTCGGCACGAAGCTCGACGCCATGGGCGAGCGCAAGGAAGCGAGGGCTGTCTTCGAACGCATCGTCCGCGAATTTTCCGCCAGTGAGGCTGCGCCACTCGCACAGATACGCCTTGGAGATATTCTTTGGGCCGAAGGCAAACAAGACGAGGCGCGGAAAACCTATGAGGAGCTCACCGTGAAATTTCCCGACATGCCGGAATATCAAAACGTGAGCCAGGAACGCCTCGAATGGATTGCCGCATCGCTGCCGACGAAGGAAGTCGATCCGCCACCCGCGCCGAAAATTGAACCGAAGCCCGGTGCGGTTCCGGCCATTCCCGGCATGCCGAAGATCAATCTAACTCCTGGTACAGGCGGTCTCGGTGCCACCATCGCTCCTCCGGGATCAATGCCTGCGGCTCCGGCCACGCTCACACCTGCCGCTCCTGCGCCAGCTCCCTCTCAAACGACAAAACCTGTGCCGTCTCCGGCTCCTGCACCTGTGCCCTCGACTCCGCCCGCTGCCGCGCCTGCTCCTCCTGCTCCAGCAGTGCCAGCCACACCACCGGCTGCTCCTCCTGCTCCGAAGCCTTGATGTGGAGCTGACGACTGTCGCGTCAGCGTCTCGGAGTGTGCCGGACCGTAGGCCGGATGTGTTCGGCGCATGAAGCCCCGCCAGCACCAGAGATGACATCGCCGAACTATCCGGCTGGCTTGGATGACGTTCGAGTGCTGACAGTTCATCGAAAGCCCTCAAAGCCAGATAGTTGGGCGAAGAAAGCCTTGGAAGAGGCATCGTCACGCCCGCCGAACACATCCGGCCTACGTCACAGCCACTCGCCGATCACTGAAATGACCTCGTTGCGCTGCGCCTCGGTCAGTTCGCCGTAGATCGGAATGCTCAGCACTTCGCCCGCGAGGCGGTGCGACACCTCGCAGCCGTCGCGTGAGGCCGCAGGCAGGTCAGCGAAGCACTTCTGCTGGTCGAGCGTGACCGGATAGTAGATGTCGCAGCCGATTTTCTTCGCCACGAGATGATCACGCAGCGAGTCGCGTTTGCCGCCGAGCACGCGCAACGTGAACTGGTTCCAAATGTGCGAGTTGTGCGCGTAGGCCACAGGCAACACGATCTTCGCGTTCTGCGCGGCCAGCCATTCATCCTGCGTCGCCACACACTTGCAGTGCGCCGGATCGGCCTGCACCACGCCTTTGGCCAGTTGCAGCAGTCCGGCGATGTAGTGCGCCGCGTTGCGCTGACGATCCGCCGTGTATCCAGCGTAGCGCTTCAATTTCACGCTCAGCAGCGCACATTGCAGCGTGTCCATGCGGAAATTGCCACCGACGTAGTGATGGTAATACTTCGGCTTGCCGCCATGCACGCGCAGCACGCGGGCGTATTCGGCCAGATTGTCGTCATTCGTCACCAGCATGCCGCCGTCGCCGAAGCCGCCGAGGTTCTTGCTCGGGAAGAAGCTGTAGGTGCCGAAGTCGCCCATCGTGCCGGCCTGGCGGCCCTTGTACTTGGAACCGATCGACTGCGCCGCGTCCTCGATCACCTTGAGGCCGTGTTCCTTCGCCAGGGCGAGGATCGGATCCATGTCCGCGCATTGACCGAACAGATGTACCGGCATGATCACCTTCGTCTTGGAAGTGATTTTCGCCCGCGCGTCGTTCACGTCCATGTTGAAGCAGATCGGGCAGACGTCGGTGAACACCGGAATCGCTCCGAGACGTGAAACCGCTCCCGCCGTGGCGAAAAACGTGAACGCAGGGCACAGCACCTCATCGCCGGGCTTGATGTCCAACGCCATGAGCGCCAGCAGCAACGCATCCGTGCCAGAGGAAACCGACAGCGCGTGCTTCGCACCGGTCATGGCCGCGACTTCCTGCTCAAACGTCTCCATCTCCGGTCCCATGATAAACCGTCCGTGATGCAGCACCTTGGTGAAGGCGGCCTGGAGTTCGGATTCGAGCGGCAGGTTCTGGGCGTTGACGTCGAGGAGCGGGACGGGCATGGCGGCGGGGAATGGCGAATGAGTATTGATGAATGACAAAAAGGCGAGCTACATCCGCTCCGTGGTCTGGATGCCCAGAAGGCCGAGGCCAGTCTTGAGGACGCGGCTGGTGGCTTCGCAAAGCGTGAGGCGTGTGTTTTTCACCACGCCTTCTGAGCGCAGCACGTTGCAAGCTTCGTAGAAGCTGTGGTAGGTGTTTGCTAGCTCGTAAAGGTAGTTGGCTAGCAGGTTGGGACGATGGTCGTCGAGGATGTCGTGCGCATTTTCGGCGAACTGGGCGAGTTTCATCGCGAGCGCACGTTCGGCGGACTCGGTGATCGTGAGTTCGTCGGTGAGGGCGACGGCACCGTCGAGCTTGCGGAAGATGGAGCGCGTGCGGACGTAGGCGTTGAGCAGGTAGGGCGCGGTGTTGCCTTGCAGTGATAACATCTTGTCCCAACTGAATTTGTAGTCGGTGAGGCGGTTCTGGCTGAGCTCGGCGTACTTCACGGCACCCGCGCCGATGATTTTCGCGATCTCTCCTTTTTCAGCATCGCTAAGACCTTGGTCTTTTTCATCGGCGGCAGCGCGGGCGCGTTCGATGGATTCGTCGATGACTTCGAGCAGGCCCACCGTCTCGCCGCTGCGCGTTTTGAACATCTTGCCGTCTGGACCCAAAATGCTGCCGAAGGCGATATGGATCATTTCCGTCGTGATGCCTCGGCGATGCGCGGCTGCGAAGACCTGGCGGAAGTGGAGCTGCTGTGGCGCACCGACGACATACCAGATTTCGTCCGCATGCCATTCTCTCACGCGATAGTCGATCGTGGCGAGGTCCGTGGTAGCATACAGGAAGCCGCCGTCACCTTTGCGAATGATGCAGGGCGCGGCCTTCCATTCGTCCTTCTCCTTGATGAGGAAAGGATCGTTCTCCGGCTTCACGCAGCCATCACTGAACACGACCGTGGCACCCTCGCTGATGGTGGCGATGCCTTTTGCGAGCATGTCGGCCACCAGTGGCGCGAGCGCGTCGTTGTAGAAGCTCTCGCCGAGGTAGTGGTCGAACTTGATGTCGAGCGCACCGTAAACTTTTTCGAGCTGTTCGAGCGTGAGGCGCACGCATTCCTTCCAGATGCCGAGATTTTCAGCGTCGCCCTGCTGCAACTTCACCAGTTCCCTTTTGCAGACTTCGAGAACGGCCTCGTCGGCCTTTGTGGCGGCATTGACGCGTTTGTACACGCTCACCAGCTCATGGATAGGGTCTTTTTTCAGCGCCTCGTGATCGAGCTGTGTTTTCCAGCCGTGAATGATCATGCCAAATTGCGTACCCCAGTCGCCGACGTGGTTGTCCGTGATGACCTTATGGCCGATGAAACGTGCCACGCGTGCCAGCGAGTCACCAATGAACGTGCTGCGGATGTGGCCGACGTGCATCGGCTTGGCGATGTTTGGCGCGGAGAAGTCGATGACGATGGTCTTCGCCTTCTCCACCTGCGGCACGCCGACGTGATCGTCTTTGACGATGGACGCGAGTCTTTGTGTCAACGCGGCGGCGCTGAGCGTGAAATTGAGGAAGCCGGGGCCGTCCACCGTGATTTTTTCGCACAGATCCTCCACCCGCAGCGCGGCCTTGATCTGTTCAGCCAAAGCGCGTGGATTCGTTTTGAGCTGCTTCGCCAGAATCATCGCCGCATTGCTCTGGTAGTCGCCATAACGGGTGTCCGAGGCGATGACGACGCCCGGCGTGAAGCCTTCCGGCAGGTTGATGCCTGCTGCGGTGAAGGCGGCTTGAAGACGGGATGTGAGCAGGGCGCGAAACATGGGGGCGCGCATTTTGGATGCCGAACGGCGAATGTCGAACGCGGAATTACGCCCTTCGCACCTCGTCGGCGCTGGTCAGCGCGTGGGTGCTGCCGTCGGCGAATTCGAGGATGAGGTGGCCTTCCTCATTCAAATCGAGGACGCGGCCGAAAACTTCGCCGTGCGGGGCTTGGGCGCGGATCTGGCGGCCGAGGAGCCAACTGCGTTCACGCACTTCGCTGATGGCGGTGGTGTAATCATCGCCAATGCGTTGGAATTCGGTGTGCAGGCTTTGTAGCAGACGGCTGGCGAGCAAATTGCGGTCGAGTTCGGGCAGGACGGAAGAATGAAGCTCGTGCAGCAGTGAAGTAGCGCTGATCTCCGACGGGAAATCGAACGTGTTCACGTTTAGTCCAATACCAAGCACGAGGTGCATGCCGTCGCGATGCGAGACGGTTTCGGCGAGCAGGCCGCTGATTTTGCGGTCACTCAAATAGATGTCGTTGGGCCACTTGATGCGCGGTTGCAGCGGCAGTTCGGTCTCGATGGCCTTGCAGATGGCCAGCGCGGCCAGCGTGGTGATGCGGGGCCATTTTTCGAGCGGTGCGTCGGGTTTGAGCAGCAGCGAAAACATCAAGTCCTTACCACGCGGGGCGATCCAGCGGTTGTCACGACGACCACGACCGGCGGTTTGTGACTCAGTGAAGACGACGGTGCCGACGGGCAGATCCGACGCCCTTGATTTGAGCCAGTCGCTGGTGGAGTTGATCTCGTCGAGCACGGTGACGTGCCACGGCAGCGAGCCGTCATTCAAAGCATCGGGGGAGAGCGGAATCATGCGCGTTTTGGCTCGCTGGCCTCACCGTCTGAGTGCAGCTCGTCGTGGTCGCCCTGGCATTCGAGATGCGTGGTGATGAGCACGGGGCTGGTTACGCTGTCCTGCACGGCATGCTCGATCTCGGTGGCGATGCGGTGTGCGTCGCGCAGCATGATGTCGTCTGGGAAGAGCAGGTGGACTTCGACGTAACGCATCTCACCGGCATCGCGATGGCGCAGGGCATGAAACTTGACGCCGTGTTTCTCGGTTTCACGGCGCAGGGCGGTGTCGAGTGCGGCATTGAGCTGCGGATCGGCGGTGTCCATCAGGCCGCCGATGCTCTGGCGCATGAGTCCGTAGCCGGTCCAGATAATATTCACGGCCATGATGAGACCGCAGATGGGATCCCAGCCGTGCCAGCCTGTCAGGACGACGAGGCCCAAGCCGATGAGCGCGCCGAGACTGGTCCACACGTCGGTGAGGACGTGTTTGCCATTAGATTCGAGGATCAGCGAGCCTTCGCGCCTGCCAGTGCGCAGGAGATAGGCACCGAGCGCGGCATTAATAACGATGGTGAGCGCAGTGAGTGCGAGACCTTCGTCAAGATTCGCCGGTGGCAAATGTAAGACCCAGCGGCGCACGGACTCGAAGATGATGAACAGCGCGGCGATGATGATGAGCGTGCCTTCGATACCGGCGGAGAAGAAGGCAATCTTGCTGTGCCCGTAGGGATGGTCGTCGTCGGCAGGTTTGTGCAGCAGGCCGAGACTGAAGGATGCGAACATCACCGCAGCGACATGTACGACGGACTCCGCCGCGTCACCTAGGATCGCCGCCGAGCCAGTGAACACATACGCACCGATTTTGAGCACGAGCATGAGAAAGCCCACGGCAAGCGACAGCCGCATGGCGCGGGTGGCATGAGATGTGGAAGACATGTTTGAAATCGCTTTGGACGCGATGGGGAAGACAACAGCCATCTAATCACTAATAAGACGCTGATGTGACGCTAATGTAGAAAGTCTTTCACAGCGTCAGATTAGCGTCATATCAGCGGTTAAAATCAACCGGTGCGCAGCAGCAATTCGACGATGGCGGGCACGTCGGCAAATGATTCGACGCAGCGCCAGGGCTTCAGCGCATTCAATTCGGCGCTGGAATACTGCCCGGTGGCGACGGCAAGGCACTTCGCTCCGAATGCCTCTGCGCAACGGATGTCCTTCGGAGTGTCGCCGATGACGATGACATCAGCCACGTCAAAGCTCATGCCGGTGGCGTCCTGCATGCGTTTGAGTGCGACGGGACCGAGCTGGTCGCGGTCGTGATGGTCGCAGCCGAAACCGCCGTCGATGAAATGGTGGAGGATGCCGTGGCGCGTGAGCTTGATCTCGGCACCACGACGCACGTTGCCGGTGAGCAGTCCGAGATGCGCGTCGGTTTGCGTGCGCAACACGTCGAGCAATTCGATCACACCTGGCAGTGTGAAGCCACTGAAGTCGTTGGCATGCAAACGACGCTGAAGATTGGCGAGATAGCGGTCGAGAAAGGCGAACACGTCGTCGCGTGAGTGCGGACGCTGCACGAGCGCGAAGATGTCCATCGCGATGGCGGGATCGGTGGCACCGGCGAGTTGCAGTGGCGGCAGTTGCTCGCGCTTGATGCCGAAGTGTTCCTCGGCGGCGTCGAGAATCGCAGCACCGCCCGCGCCGTGGCTGTCGATCAGCGTGCCGTCGATGTCGAAAAGGAGGAGCCGAGGCATGAGCGAATACGGTGGAAAGGTCAAGATGGCTGTGCCGTCAAGAAGTGGTCAAGGAGTCAAGAGGCGGCCTTCTTGACCACCTTGACGAGGCTTGATCACTTGACCCGCATCTCAGTGCGGTTTGGCTTCTGCGGCGGGCTTGTGAGCAGAGCCCGGGTTGTTGGAAGGCGCGAATTTCGCGACGAGAAACGCGCCCGAGGCTGCGAGCACACAACCGAGGAAGAACTGCCAAGGGATCGACTTGAGTCCGTTGGCCGGTGGATGGGAAATCATGGCGGTGATCGTGTTCACCACCGGCGCGCCGGCGAAAACGATCGGCGCGACCGCCGCCGCTGCCGCAAGACCGAAACCGCCACCGCCTTTGGCGACGGGCATGGCCGCCGCGCCGAGCGCGAGCACGAGCGCGAAGGCACCGAGGGCACCGGCGAAGCCGGCGACGAAACTCCAAGAAATACCGCCTGAGGTGAAGCTATAATCCGAACCGCGTACCTTCAGGAGGATCGCTGTGATGATGCCGACGGCCGCGTAGGCTAGGCATACGAGCAGGAATGCCTTAAGGCTCGCATGCGCCGCCTCCGGCCCCGGCGGGTTGATGCCCGGCATCAGCGCACGGCCTTTGTGCAGGATGACGGCATAGACGCCCCATGAAAAAACGGTGAGCAGGGCATAAAGAAGCCAGGTGGACATGATCTTGGGTTTGGGTTGGGAGTTCACGGGTGGCGGAGTGGGAAGTCGGTTCTTCGCTGCATCAGCACAGGTTTGCAAGGACGGCGAGAAGGGATGGAGAGCCTCCCGTGCTCCCGTGCGTTTTGGATTATTCAGATTCTTCTCCACGAAGAATCTGAAGCAGCGAGCGGTGGTCGAGCTGCGTGAGTTGAAACCAGCCTAAGTACAGGCAAACAAGACCGATGCCGACGCCACCGAGTAGGCCGCCGATGTGCGCCCAGTAGGCGATGGAGTCACCGCCAGTGACGGCACCCCACACGTCGAATGCGAACCATAGCAGGATGATGCCCCAAGCGGGGCATGAAAATGAGCCACCACGAACGATAAATACCCAGATAACGTGAACTCGATTGAGCGGATACATGGCGAGCACGATTCCCACGACGCCATTGATCGCTCCGCTGGCGCCGATGGCGGGTGATCCGTCCGCCAGCACATGAACGGCCGCAGCGATGAGCGTGCAGGCAATGAAGACGGGGAGGTAGAGCCAGTTGCTGGTGTTGGTACAGATCGCATTGCCGAATACCCAGAGGAAAACCATGTTGCCGATGAGGTGTGTCAGATCGGCATGCAGCAGCACATGGCTGATTAGGCCGGGGAAGGACCAGCCGTTGAGAACCATTGCATCCATGGTTTCCTTCGGCATGCCGCCAAAGAGCGCAGCGATGGAGACGATGCTACAGGCAGCCACCACGAGCCAGTTGGCCCAAGGACGCTCTTGGGTGAGCGTTTCGATTTCGTAGGGGATGAAGAGAAGCATGCGAAGGTGCTGCTATGTCTTCTCCGGTCGTTTCAGCAATTCCTGCGGCGCGGCTTCGATTTTGTCGCGGAAGCGCTGCGGGATCTCGATAGCCTTGAGTTTGCCGGTGGCGGGATCGCGGCGGACGCAGGCAGCGGTGATGCGGCCTTCGGCGGCGAGGGTTCCGTCGGTTTTCCAGAAGCGGATGAGATGGCGGATGACTTTGTTGCGCACTTCTTCGACGAGCAGTTCGCACTCGAACTCCTCCTCGAAGTGCAGCGGTGCCATATAGTCACATGAGGCATGTACGCGAGGCCAGCCGACGCGTTCGCCTCCATGCTCAGGTGGATCGACGATGGAGAAGCCAAGGCTGCGGAAGAAGGCATGCTCCACGCGTTCCATGTAACGGAAGAAGTTCGAGAAGTGGACGATGCCGGCCATGTCGGTGTCGGAGAAGTGGACGCGGTCAGAGCAGGTGTAGCGATGGGCCATGCGGGAAGGAGAAGGTTTCAGGTTCAAAGTTACAAGTGCAAAGTTGTCAGCTCGTGATCACGACACTCTCACCGCCGTTTTCGGCACGCATCTTGTGGACGGCCTCGATCACGGCGTGCGCGGCGGCCTCGGCCTCGGGTTTGGTGTTGAAGCGATGGAAGGAGAAACGCAGCGTGCAGGCGGCGTCGCGGTCACTCACGCCCATGGCTTCGAGAACGTGAGAGGGATGCAGCGTGGCGGTGTGACAGGCGGAGCCGGCGGAGCAACAGACGCCCCTCTGGTCGAGCAGGATGAGCATGCCTGCGGCGTCGATTTCTGGCAGGCAGAGCGAGCTGGTGTTGTGCAGGCGGTGTGTGAGGCTGCCGTGGATGCGCATTTCCGGCAGCGCCGCGTGGATGAGATGCTCAAAGCGATCACGCATGGCGTGGATGCGTGATCGGGTGCCGTCGTCGAAGTGCTGGCGGGCGAGTTCAGCCGCTTTGCCGAGGGCTACGATGCCGGGGACGTTCTCCGTGCCACTGCGGCGCTCATTTTCCTGACCACCTCCAATAAGCAGCGGCTCGAAGCGAACGCGTTTGCTCACATAAAGCGCGCCGACGCCCTTCGGCGCGTGCATCTTGTGCCCGCTGAGGCTGAGGAAATCGACGGGCAGCGTCTTCACATCGAGCGGCACTTTTCCGGCCGCCTGCACCGCGTCCGTATGAACCAAAGCACCCGCCGCGTGGGCGATCTCGATGATCTCGCGCATCGGGGCGATGACGCCGGTCTCATTGTTCGCCCACATGATGGAGACGAGTGCGGTGATGCCGGGCTTCACCAGCGTGCGCAGCGCGTCGAGATCCACACGACCATCGGCATGCACGGGCGCATGGACGACTTTTCCACCACATTTGCGCCAGCGCATAGCGGATTCCAGCACTGCATCGTGTTCGGTGCCCGTGATGACAAGCTCAGGCGAATCCGACCAGAGCGAGCGCACGGAGGCATGCACGGCATTGATCGACTCCGTACCGCAACTGGTGAAGATGATCTCCTCAGGCTCCGCATGCAGCAGTGCGGCCAGCTTTCCGCGTGCATGGTCGATGGCGCGCCGTGCGGCACGGCCTCCGGCATAGCTGGCGGAAGGATTGGCGAAATGCTCGCGCAGAAACGGCAGCATCGCGTCCAGCACGGCGGGATCGACGGGCGTGGTGGCGTTGGCGTCGAGGTAGATCATTCACCGACAAGTTGGAGGGCTGCTGCGATCAATTCATCACTGATGTGAGCGCCTGCGGTTTTCAAGGCTGAAGCCAGCGGCTGGGCCTGTGGTATGATCCCGCGTTTTTTGGCGGCGAGAATCACCCCCAGGTTTCCCGTGACCGGCACTTTCATGACTTCAGCACAGCGTCGGGCCGCGCGATCATCCAGGACAGCTTCGTACGAACGATCTGCAGCAGCCCAGGCCAGAACGGCAGATTCGCCTGCGCCGAGATCCCAGCTCGCGATTTCCAACGGCAGGTGTTTGTCGGGCTGAACAAGTCCCGGCGGCTGATTTTCCAGCCAGAGACGGCCTGGATCGGCGGCTGGCCCGGCCAGAATCTCGGTGGCGGCGTTTTGTGGAATGATAGTGCGTTCGGGGAGACGCAGCAGAAGATCAGTCCAGCCGAGCTTGGCAAGCAGGATGACCGGAGAGGCATTCACGACCCACCTCATGGCAATTCAAAGGCGTGAGAGAGCAGCCTGAAGCTCTTCCGCAGTTTCCTGCACAGGTGAAACCTCGAAGCGTGACAAGGCGTCGATAAAATCGGCGCGGCTTATGCCGGCGATCTCGGCAGCCTTGCTTTGGGAAAGCATGCCGGCCTCAAACCACTTCACGGAAGCCGCAAGCCGCATGGCTTGGCCGAATTCCTTTGGTGACACACGCAAAGCCGAAAAAGCGGTGTCTGGCAGGTCGAGTTCCAAGGTCGTGGACATGCCGCATGTTAGTTCCCGCAGCGCCCGCGTGCAAGGGGCCTTCCCGGACTCGACAAACAGGACTTCGCCGCTAACCTCCGCGCCCCATGCTCGACATCCGTCTCCTTCGCGAAAACCCCGATTCGGTCAAACAACGCCTCGCCAACCGTGGTGGTGAGCACGCGTCCTTGGTCGATGAGGTGTTGGCCATCGACGCGCAGCGGCGTGCGGCCGAGACAGAACGGCAGAAATTGCAGAGCGACCGCAACCGCATCAGCAAGGAGATCGGTATCGCGAAGAAGAACGGCCAGGACACCAGCGCCATCGAGGCCGAGGTGCGCGGCATCGGCAGCCGCATTGATGAAATCGGCCGCGAGGCGGATGCGAGTGATGCGAGGCAGCGCGATCTGCTGCTGAGCATTCCGAACCTGCCGCATGAGGCATGTCCCATCGGCAGCAGCGCGGAGCAGAACCCCGAAGTGCGCGTGTGGGGCGCGAAGCCGGAGTTTGCGTTTCAACCGAAGGACCACACGGTGGTGGCCGGTGCGCTGGGCATGATCGACTTTGAAGCAGGAGCGAAGATCACGGGCAGTGCGTTCGTGGTGTATCGCGGCACCGGCGCGCGTCTGGAGCGTGCGTTGATCAACTTCTTGCTCGATTTGCACACAACGCAGCACGGTTATCACGAGATCAGCCCGCCGCTGCTGGTGAAGCCGGATTGCCTCATCGGCACGGGCCAACTGCCGAAGTTCGGCGACCAGGTGTATCACTCGCCGGAGGACGATCTGTATCTCATTCCGACGGCGGAGGTGCCGGTGACGAATTTACACCGCGAAGAGATTGTGCCGCACGACAAGCTGCCGATCAATTACGCTGCCTACACGCCGTGTTTCCGTCGCGAGGCGGGCAGCGCGGGCCTCGGCACGCGTGGTTTGATCCGCATGCACCAGTTCGATAAGGTGGAGCTGGTGAAGATCACCACGCCGGAGACGAGCATGGCCGAATTGGAAACGCTGACGAGCCACGCAGAGAAGGTGCTGCAACTGCTCGGCCTGCATTATCGTGTGATCGAGCTTTGCACCGGCGACATCGGCTTCGGCTCGACTAAAACGTATGACATCGAGGTTTGGGCACCCGGTCAGGGCACCTATCTCGAAGTGTCGAGCTGCTCGAACTTCGGCGACTACCAAGCGCGGCGCATGAACCTGCGTTTCAAGGACGAGAGTGGCAAAAACCGCGTGCCGCACACGCTGAACGGCAGCGGCACGGCCCTAGCGCGTTTGTTTGTGGCGCTGGTCGAAACGTATCAACAGGCCGATGGCACCATCGTGATTCCCGAGGCATTGCGTGGCCACTTTGGTGCCGCGAAAATCAGCTGAGCGTCATGAATCGAGTTTGCGTGCTTTTTCTCCTGCTGGTTTCGGCCAGCATCGCGAAGGCGCAGGCCCCGGGTGTGCCGGTTTACGCAGAAGGACGCGGTTCGCGTCCGAATGCAGCGCTGATGCAGCAAGCGAAGAAGCTGCAAGAGGCTACAGCGTTGTTGCCGCTGACCAAGGTGGCCGAGCAGGCGCTGCGCAAGCATTGCGACATTGCTTTGCCACCCGCAGACACGAAACTGCTTTCCGCGCGTGAACGCTGGCAGCGGGCGCGGAGCGGCCACATCCGCGTTGGCGTGTATTTTTTGTGCTCAAAGTGTGATCGCATGCACCTCGACCTCGCGGGCGGTTACGCCATCACGGCGGATGGAGCGGTGGCCACCTGCGCGCATGTGATCGCCCCGCCGCCGAATTTGAAGGAAGGCTGGCTGGTGGCCGCGACCGAGGACGATGCGCTGCTGCCGGTGACGGAAGTGCTCGCCTGCAATGTCGGCACCGACTGTGCCATCATTCGCGTGAAATCGGACAAGCCGCTGACGCCGCTGCCGCTCGGTTTTGACGTGAGTCCGGGCGATCCGGTGTGGTGCTTCAGCGATCCGAGCGGCAAACGCGGTTATTTCAGCGAGGGCATCGTGAGTCGTTTCGTAAAGCGGCCGTTCATGCGCAAGAAGGAGGCGGACAAGCTGCCTGAAGGCACTGAGGTGCCGAAGCCGGTGTGGCTGGAGACGACGACGGACTGGGCACCAGGTTCAAGCGGCTCAGCCATCATCGACCAGTTTGGAAATTGCGTCGGGCACGTCTCCGAAATCCAGACCGTGCTCGAAGATCCGCTACCGGTGCGCAAAAAGAAGGGGGAGGCCGCTTCAATGCAGCCATTGGGCACGCAGATGGTGTTTCACCAGGCCATTGGCGCAGTGGAGGTGAGGGCGCTGGTGAAAAAAACCTGATTCCGTCCAGCCTTTGACAGGCTAGCCGGGTAGGTCGGCTCAAAGGCGCATAGCGTAATGCACCTGGCGGCCAACTTCCTCGAAACCGCAGCCAGGGTAGAGATGCTGACCGATGGCATTGGAGGCCATGGTCTCGATCTGGGCGATCTGCATGCCCTCGCTGCGCATGAAGTCGAGCGCGTGCTGGATGAGCCGCCGCCCTAGGCCTAGGCCACGAGCGGCCTCCACCACAGCGAGGTTCGGGATGCGGCCCCTGGCGTTGAGGCGGTCAAGGCGGAGGGTGATGTAACCGAGAATCTCCCCGCCGCGCTCGGCGACGAAGCAGCCCTCAGGGCAGGCGGCAGCGTCATCGTCGATGTGGCCGGCTTTGCGCGTCTTCCAATCGCGGTCGTTCCAGATACCAAACTTGTGCTCCAGCATCTGCTCTAGGGCGACGCTGCCGAATGATTCGACGGTGATGCGCCGCAGCGTGGGCAGGTCGGCGGATTGACAGAGGCGGATCAGGATGGGAGCGTCTTCCATGGGATGCTGACAAAAGAAGGCGGCGGTGGCGCGGATGGCAAGACATTCCAGCGCCCGGATGGTGTGGCGGGGCGAAAATGACCGAGAGGGGAGGATGGTCGAAAAATGATACTTAGTCGTTGCGAATAATTTGGATTGTATCATTCTTGCAAAACATGCTGCTAATTGATCGGACTCCCGAACACATCCGTTCAGCGGCCAGCCTGACACGGGCGGCTGTGTGCGGGCTGCTGGCCGGATTTCTCTGCCAGTGCAACTCCATCCCGCCGAAGGGTGACGTGGTCGTGAGCGTGAAGGACCAGAAGCTTGGTATCTATAGTCCGGATGGTAAGCTGGCGAAGCAGTATGTCATCTCCACCTCAAAGTTCGGGGTCGGAGACAAGCGCGGAAGCAACCGCACCCCGCTGGGTAAGCATGAAATCGTGGCCAAGATCGGCAAGGGGCTGCCTGCCGGAGCGGTGCTCAAAAGCCGCCGGTGGAACGGCGAGGTGCTCAAGCCGAACGCTCCAGGGCGCGACCCGATCGTCTCGCGCATCCTCTGGCTTAAGGGCATGGAGAGCGCGAACAAGAACGCATTCAACCGCTTCATCTACATCCACGGCACTCCTGAGGAGAACCGCCTAGGCACCCCAGCCAGCTACGGCTGCGTGCGCATGGGCATGAAGGATGTCGTGGATCTGTTCAACAGCGTGAGCGTGGGTGCGAAGGTCGTCATCACCAAAAGTCACCTGCCGCCCGGAACGGTGGACAAGCCGGAGGAGGGCAAGGCTGATGCGCATGGCACGCCCGCGTCTGAAGGGCCTGCGGCCACGGCACAGCCCATCGAGATCGCGAAGATCATCCCGACCGAAGGCGAGCGCAAACGCGCCGAAGAAAACGCGAATGAGGCCCAAGTGAAGGACAAGGCTGGGCCGGAGAAGCCTCGGGCTACACGTTCCTCCAAATCTAAGGCCAGAACAGATGGCAAGGTGGCGGGACACGCCCCGGCGAGGCCGAAGGACAGCGCCTGAGTCAGCCGCGCACGACGGTAAACGCCGACGGGTCTGCAAGCAGCGAAGGATTGGTCTCCTGCCTCATACGCCGCATGACATCGAGGGCGCGTTTGTCGAGCACCACGCGCTGCCGATGGACACCGCTGCTGTGGACAGCACCTTCGATCCAGCGTGGGCCATCCCCAAAGGCCGCCTGCGAAGGGAAATAAACCGCCGTGCGCCCCACATTCTCGTCGATCAGCCCCGCCCTCGCCTTCCCCGTGAGATGACTCACACAGACGATCGCGCCCAGCTCCACCGCGCGCGCGGAGGCACAGCGGTCCACGCGCTCCACGCCGAGGATCGTCTCCGTCGCGCTGGGGACGAGCACCACATCCACTCCCGCGCCGCGCAGACGGGCGCTGATCTCAGGGATTTCGATGTCCAGGCAGATCACCACCGCGAACCGCAGCCCTGCGAACTCCCACAGCCGCAGCTCGCATCCTGGGGCGAAATCACTCTCCCATGGCGTCAGGTGCAGCTTGTCCTGATGCCGCACGCGGCCACCTCCGAGGATCGGAGCGCGATTCAGCAACACGCCGCGCTGCGCGTCCCAAAACGGCGCTGTGCCGAGCACTACGGCCTTGTCCGGCCGGTTCAGCAGGGACTTCAGCGTCGGAAACAGATCGTGCCAGAAGACCTCAGCCACCCGGCGCGGGGATTTCGGCTCCACCAGCGGCTCCAGGCCCATCCAGGTGAACTCTGGCAGCAAAACCACATCCGCCCCGTCATTCCACGCCGCATCCACAAGGTCCGTCACTTCTGCGGCGAACGCCACCGGCGACTTCGCGGTGATCCCGGGGTCAAAGGTGAGCAGTTCGAGCGGGATCATGGCGCGGGCCATTTTGATCTTCACTTCCCGCAGCCGCAACTGCCACCGCAACCGGGCTGCTTCTTCCTGCGCCGCGCAGCGCGTGCGGCGAAAAGAACCACAGTAACGATGATGACCGCGAGAGCGGCGATGGATTGCCAGTTTTCGTTCATGTGAAGAAGAGGGGAAAGTTTTGCACCGCTGACACGATGCTAATCATACGCTGATGAAGGATGGTTAGCTTCATATCCCCGTCCATCAGCGGTTCATTTCCATTCAATACCCCAGCGCCGTTCCAATCTGGTAAATCAGGAAGCTCAGCACATAGGCTGTACCGGTCATGTAGCCGAGTTGAAACAATGCCCATTTCCAGGTGCCAGTCTCGCGTCTGACGATGGCGATGGTGCTGATGCACTGCATGGCGAAGACGTAGAAGACCAGCAGACTGAGACAGACGAGCGGCGTATAGACGGGCCTGCCATCGGCGCGGCGTTCGGCGGCGAGTTTTTCCCGCAGCGGGTCCAGGTTCTCATCATCCCCGCTCTCCACCGCATAGACGACGCCCAGCGTGGTGTTGAACACCTCGCGCGCCGCAAAGCTGCCGATGAGGCCGATGCCGATCTTCCAGTCGTAGCCCAGCGGCTTGATCGCGGGCTCGATGAAGTGACCGGCCTGTCCTGCGAAGCTGTTGGCGAGCTGGAGGGACTTGTCTTCAGTGTCGCTCTTCGGGTAAGTCGATGCGGCCCAGATGAGGATGGAGATGCCGAGGATGATGCTGCCGGCACGCACGAGGAATGCCTTCGCACGCTGCCAGACCAGTAGCAGGATGGACTTGAGCGCCGGCCGCTTGTAGGGCGGCATTTCCAGGATCATGGGACTGCTGTCGCCCTTCATGATGCCTTTGCTGAAGATCCACGCGAAGACGAAGGCCGCGCCGGTGCCCAGCGCATACAAGCCCATCATCAGCAGCCCTTGCGTCAGCGGCTTTGCAGGGAAAAGCAGACCGATGAGCAGCGTGTACACCGGCAGCCGCGCCGAGCAGGAGGCCAGCGGGGCGATGAGGATGGTCACCAGCCGGTCCTTCGGGCTCTCGATGGTGCGCGCGGCCATCACACCCGGCACGGCGCAGGCGTAGGAGCTGAGAAAGGGCAGGAACGACTTCCCGTTGAGTCCCACCTTGCTCATCAGCCAGTCCATGATGAAGGCGAGGCGTGACATGTAGCCCGTGTCCTCCATGAGTCCGATGAAGAGGAACAAGATGACGATCTGCGGCAGGAAGATCACCACGCCGCCAACGCCGGATACGACGCCGTTGACGATGAGATCACGCAGATCGCCAGGTGGCATCAAGGACTCCACCCACGCGCCGAGCTGGCCGAACCAGCCGTCGATCCAGTCCATCGGTGCCGCAGCGACGCTGAAGATCAAATAGCCCAGCAGCGCGAACACAAAGACGAGGTTCACAAAACCGAGCACAGGATGCAGGAAGATGCGGTCGAGCCTCGCGGTGAGTGTCTCGATCTCCTGGTCCGGGCGCCGTAAGACCACGGCGCAAAGCTCCTCGATGCTCCGGTAGCGCGCGGCCACCAAGTCGTCCTCCCAGCCAGGAAAGGCACCGTCAATGCTCCTGCGCAGCTCATGCACCCGGCCCATCTGCGAATCCTCAATGCCGTAGTGCGTCGGATCGTGGCCTGACAACAGATAGAGCGGCTCTAATAGCGAGGCCTTCGCATGGATCGCCCCCGTCTCGCACAGCGGGCCGCGGCTTTGCTCCAAGGCAGCACGCACGCCATCAGGAATGACGGCGCTGCGCCATTTCGTGGCCGGGAGATCGTCACGACTGAGCGCAAGCTTCAGTTCGATGAGTCCCTGCCCTGTTACCGCCTGCGTTTTGACGACGGGAATGCCGAGTATCTCGCTCAACTTCGCCGCGTCGATGCGCCATTCACGTTTTTCGGCCACATCCACCATGTTCAGCACCAGGACCGCCGGCAGGCCCAGCTCCAGCACCTGGGCCACGAGGTAGAGGTTCCGCTCCAGGTTGGCCGAATCGACCACACAGACGACGCGGTCGGGGCGCGGCGTCTCCGGCCTTCTACCGAGTAAAACATCCCGCAGCACCGCTTCGTCCGGCGAGCGGGCGTTCAGGCTGTAAGCCCCCGGCAGGTCGATGAGACGCAGCTTTTTGCCGTGCTGCGAATAGCATTCGCCGATCTTCTTTTCGACCGTCACACCGGGATAGTTCGCCACTTTCTGCTTCAAGCCAGTGAGCAGGTTGAAGAGCGTGGTCTTGCCCGAGTTCGGGTTCCCCACGATGGCGATGAGCGGAATCTCGCTGGCGGCGGAACTCATGCGGCGGAAATGACGATGTGGGCCGCCTCATGGTTGCGCATGGAAAGGCAGGAGCCGCGCACGCTGATCTCGATCGGCTCCCCCAGCGGCGCGCGGCGCGTCACTCGGACGCGGGTGCCGGGCACGATGCCCATCTCCCGCAGCCGCGTCAGGGCGGAGCGGCCCGTGGGCATGGCCTGGACGATGGCTTCGCAGCCAACGGGGAGTTCAGCAAGGGTGGAGGCAGGCATGGCAGGCAAAGGTTGTGCAACTGAGACTCTGTCGCACACCGTCAGCCAGAGTATCGTCTCCCGGCCTCTTGGCAAACGCGGACTTGTCCCCCCGCCTCATCCGTTCCGCAGGCTCGAGTTTGAAACCCCGGAAGGCTCATTCAAGGCGCTTGGAAACCTGTTGTACGCATCGTGGGCTGACATGCACCCTTCTGCGGGGTGACATCGACCCTTATGTTATCGAACATCTACCCTTATGTTCGCCTACATCGACCCTTTTGTTTTCTTACATCGACCCTTATGTTTGCCTACATCGACCCTTCTGCTGGCTGACATTGACCCTTATGTTAGCCAACATTGACCCTTCTGCTGGCTGACATCGACCCATATGTTAGCCAACATCGACCCTTATGTTGGCTCGCATCGACCCTTATGTTAGCTAACATAAACAGTTCTTTATCAACGTTTTAAGGTGTATTTGGGCAAAAAACCCCGGTGGAGCAGCCTCCGCAAGCC
Organism: uncultured Prosthecobacter sp.; assembly: GCA_964421275.1. Lineage (GTDB taxonomy): Bacteria > Verrucomicrobiota > Verrucomicrobiia > Verrucomicrobiales > Verrucomicrobiaceae > Prosthecobacter. The sequence goes on along the minus strand of CAYQWE010000015.1, from coordinate 62,627 downwards.
ACGAAAGACCAGGGGCAGGCATCCCCCACCCCACCCCAACCCCCAACCGGTCGCAACCCTGGGGGCAGGCACTCCTTGCACCCGGTGTTGCCGAAGCTCATCGCAGCCGGGCCATTCCTGGCCCAGGGAACTTCCGCATCCCGGTTGCATCCGCAGCGGCCCGCCGCATCATCCCCGCCGCACCCGCTCATGACCCTGCGCCGCCCCCTCCACCGCCCATGCCCACGCTGAACTGGATCGGCAAGCCCGCCGTCATCAACCACCACCTGGAGGTGCCCTTTCACCTGCTGCGGGACGTGCCGGAGCTCGGCAGCGGTGATCCCGGCAGCGGGAACCTCATCGTGGAGGGGGACAACCTCCTCGCCCTCAAAGCCCTGCTGCCCTACTACAAAGGAAAGGTGAAGTGCATCTGCATCGACCCACCCTACAACACCGGCAACGAAGGCTGGGCCTACAACGACAACGTCAACAGCCCCGCCATCCAAAAATGGCTCGGCGAGACCGTCGGCAAGGAAGGCGAGACCCTCGACCGCCACGACCGCTGGCTCTGCATGATGTATCCGCGGTTGAAGCTCCTGCGCGAGTTCTTGAGCGAGGATGGGAGTATTTTCGTCTTCCTTGATGACAATGAGATCCACGCTCTGCGCTATGTGATGGATGAAATCTTTGGGGGGCAGAACTTCGTCGCGACGGTCATTTGGCAAAAGAAATACGCTGTTTCAAACGACCACAAAACAATCGCGCCGATGCATGATTATGTCGCCGTCTACCAGCGGATGGACAAGTTTCGGCGCAACCTTCTTCCACGAACCGAAGACAACGATAAGCAATACAAGTTCAGCGATGACAAGGGCGTATTCCGGGTCAGCGACTACACATGCAACAAGACAGCGGATGAGCGGCCCAATCTGTTTTATGCAATCAAGAATCCCAACACGGGCGTCGAAGTCTGGCCCAAGCGAACTCGTGTCTGGGGCTATTCTCGCGATGTCTTTGAGAAACATCAATCAGACGGACTGATCTGGTGGGGTAAAGAGGGCAAGGCTGGCGTGCCTGCTTTCAAACGATATAAAGACTCTTTGCGCGGCGGTGGCGGCACTGTTCCTCCCACTTTTTGGTCGCATGAATTCGCCGATCACACAGATGGTGCGAAGAAAGAGTTGAGGGATGTCTTTGGAACTCAGGCGTCTTTAGATTTCTTCACCCCGAAGCCCACGCGCCTGATCGAGCGCATCCTGCAAATCGCGACGAATCCCGGCGACCTGGTGCTGGACAGCTTCGCGGGCAGCGGCACGACGGGCCATGCCGTGCTGAAGATGAACGCGGCGGCAGGTTCAACCACAGAGGGCACGGAGAACCACAGAGATCAGAAATCAGAGCCTCTGTGCTCCTCCGTGCCCTCTGTGGTGAAGAATGTGCCCGACCGCCGCTTCATCCTGGTGGAGATGGATGAAAAGATCGCGCCGGAGATCACCCGCGAGCGTGTGAAGCGGGTGGCGGAGGGTTACACGAATGCGAAGGGGGAGGCGGTGTCCGGCCTGGGCGGCGGCTTCCGCTATGTGCGGCTGGGAGAGGCGGTGTTCGATGATCATGGCCGCATCCGCGAGAGCGTGCGCTTCGCTGATTTGGCGCGGCATGTCTATTTCACCGAGACGGGCGAGCCTTTGCCCAAGGAACGCATCTCCGCCAAAACGCCGCTGCTGGGCATCCACCATGGCCGCGCGGTGTATCTGCTCTACAACGGCATCCTGAAGGACCGCAGCATCGACGGTGGCAATGCGCTGTGCCGCGAGACGCTGGCCCACCTGCCCGCGCATGACGGGCCAAAGGTGGTGTATGCCGCCGGCTGCCGCTTTAGCAAGGCGCGGCTGGAGCGCGAGGGCATCACCTTCAAACAAACGCCTTACGCGATCAGAACCCGATGAAAACAAAACCTCAATGGATCATCCAGGCCGATGCCGCGCTCAAGCGTGCGGCCCGGCGTGCTCGTGAACTGGCCGCCCGCACTGGCACGCCCCTGCATGTGGTGAGGGATGGCAAGGTGGTCAAAATCATGCCCGCGCTGGAGGATGCCGTGCTGCGGGAGGAACCCGCCGCCTATGGAGTGAAGAAGCCCTGAGCCGCTGCATGGAAACGAAGCAATATCAGAAGCACTCCCTGCACTGGCTGCGGCGCTACTACCAGAAGTGCCGCGTGATGCAGATGGCGGAGGACACTTTTCCGGCATCCACAGCCTTTACCTCCGTGACGGCGGAGATTCACGAAGGCCAGGGGCTGCCCTACGCGCCGGTGAAGCAGGTGCCGGGCATCCCGTATGTGTGCCTGCGCATCCCCACCGGCGGTGGCAAGACGCTGGTGGCCTGCGAGGCCGTGAGCCTCGGCGTGAAAGACCTGCTGCAAAAAGATCAGGCTCTCATCCTCTGGCTGGTGCCGAGTGACACGATCCGCAGCCAGACGCTGGCGCGGCTCAAGGACGAGGCGGACCCTTACCGGCAGGCTCTCGATACGAATCTCGGCCATGTGGCCGTGCTGGACATCGAGGAGGCAGCGCGGATGAAGCGCGGGCTTCTCGACAGCCACACCGTCATCGTGGTGGCGACGATGCAGGCCTTTCGCCGCAAGGACATGAGCGGGCTGAATGTGTACAAGAACAACGGCGAGCTGATGAGCCACTTTGAAAACCTGCCGTCCGAATTGCAGGAGGTGCTGGAGAAGGAGGAGGGCGGCCATTTCCCGCAGTCGCTGGTGAATGTGTTCCGCCTGCGCAGGCCGTTTGTGATCATTGATGAAGCGCACAATGCGCGGCAGCCGCTGTCCTTTGAAACGCTGCGCCGCCTGAATCCCAGCGCCGTGCTGGAGCTGACCGCCACGCCGAACCTCAAGCCGCAGATGGTGAAGGATGAGGGCGAAACCATCGAGAACCCGCCGAGCAACGTGCTCTTCTCCGTCTCCGCCTATCAGCTCAAGGCGGAGGAGATGATCAAGCTGCCGATCTACCTGCGCTACCGCGAGCCCTGGGACGCGCTGCTGGGCGACGCTATCGGCGTGCGGAATCATTTGGAAAGCGAAGCACGAGCCGAAGAGGCGGAGACGGGCGAGCACATCCGCCCGATCATGCTGCTGCAAGCGCAGGCGGAGTATAAAGACAAGGCCAGCATCACCGTGGAGACGGTGGAGGCAGCCTTAAAAGAGAAGTTCGGCATCCCGGAGAACCAGATCGTGGTGCATACCGGCGACCGGCGCGAGCTGGACGGGATCAACGTGATGACGAAGGACAGCCCGGTGCGCTTCATCATCACCGTGCAGGCGCTCAAGGAAGGCTGGGACTGCCCGTGGGCCTATGTGCTCTTCTCCGTGGCCGAAATGGGCAGTAGCAAGGCGGTGGAACAGATCCTCGGACGCGTGCTGCGCATGCCGAAAGCGAAGCGCAAGCAGCGCGAGGACCTGAACAACGCCTATGCCTTTGTCGCCTCGTCGAAATTCGATGAAGCGGCGAAGGCGCTCAAAGATGGTCTCATCGCCTCCGGCTTTGAAGGCCAGGATGCGGATGAACTCGTCGTGGAGCGCCCGCTGCTGCCCGGATTGCCTGTCGATGCACCGAAGGTGCCGGATGTGCCTGTCACGACCACGTTGCCCGATATTCCGAAAGCCGCGCTGCCTCTGGATGTGATCGACGTGGTGAGGTGGAACGCGAAGACGGGCGAGCTGACGGTGGAGAAGCCGCTGACGAAGGAACAGGAGGCGGTGGTCATTCAATGGGCACCGACGGAGAAATCGAAGGAAGCCGTGCGCGCGGTCGTAGAAGCGGCCTCTGGCCGCTTGAGCGTCGAAGAGGCCTCTGGCCTCTTGGCCCACGAAAGAAAGCGGCAAGATGCCGCTTCTACGGTCTTCTCCGTGCCGGTGCTGGCTTTGAAGCAGGGTGACTTCCTCCGCCAGTTCGAGGAGGATGACCTCATCGAGCGCAACCACTGGACGCTGGCGAAGTGCGACGCGGAGCTGCCGGTCTTCATCTTGCCCACGGAGCAGCGCGGGATCGTGATCGACATCGGGGAGAGCACGGAGCGCATTCAGCAGCGCTTCCTGCAAGCCGCCGACCGCCAGCAAAGCCTGCTGGAGACAAGCGCCGCGTGGCCGGTGCAGAAGCTCATCGTCGCTATCGCCCGTTCCTTCCCGCATCCCGGCCTCACCGACGCGGAGATCGACATCTGGCTGCAACGCGTGATCAGCAGCCTGGAGGCAGGCGGCATCACGCTGGAGCAACTGACCGCGCACCGGCACCGCCTTTTCAAAGCCGTGGCCGCCCGCGTGGCTGAGCTGGAGAAGGAGAGCCAGAAGAAGGTCTATGAGACGCTGCTCTTTGGCGATGGCAGCGGCACGGTGCATGTGAGCCTGGCCAGCGCCTTCACCTTTGACCCGAACAAGTATCCCGTGCGGGAGCGCTACCAGGGCCTCGAACTGCCGCGCCACTACTACAAGGAGATCGGCGGCATGAATGCCGAAGAGGTGGACTGCGCTCGCATCATCGCACACGACGAACGCATCGAATGCTGGGTGCGCAACCTGGAGCGCGAGCCGAAGACCTCGTTCTGGATTCAGACGAGCAGCGACAAGTTTTACCCCGACTTCGTGGCGAAGCTCAAGAATGGCAAAGTGCTGGCAGTCGAATACAAAGGCGGGCACCTCGCCGGAAACCCTGACACGAAGGAAAAGACACGCCTCGGCAAGCTGTGGGCGGAGCGCAGCGGCGGGCAGTGCTTCTTTGAGATGGTGTGCGGACCGGGAGAACTGGGGAAGGTGCAGGCGGCGATCCAGCAGGCGCAGGCATGACCCTGCCCGCCGCAGGGGGGAAGTCTGGCGGTTGCGCCTGTGCTGAAAGCCGCTAGTCTCCGCGCCCCCTCGAATTTTTATGTGGAAAGGCCGATTTGCCCAGGAAACCAGCGCTCTGGTGCAGCGCTACGGGGAGTCCGTGTCGTTTGACTGGCGGCTCTACGCGCACGACATCGCCGGGTCGATCGCCCACTCGAAGGGGCTGCTCAAAGCAGGCATTCTGACCGCCGAGGAGCAGCAGCAGATCGAAACGGGACTGCTGGAGATCCGTCACGAGATCGAAAAGGGCCAGTTCGAGTTCAAGGAGTCGCTGGAAGACGTCCACATGAACATCGAGGCCGAATTGACGAAGCGCATCGGCCCTGCGGGTGCGAAGCTGCACACCGCCCGCAGCCGCAACGACCAGATCGCCACCGACGTGCGCCTTTACTGCCGTGCTAGCATTGATGCGTTGGGCAATCTCATCAGCGCCATGCAGGCGGCCCTGATCGAATGCGCCGAACGCGGCGGCGATGCGGTGATGCCGGGCTACACACACCTGCAACGCGGCCAGCCCGTGCTTTTCGCCCATCATCTGCTGGCCTATGTCGAAATGCTGGCGCGTGATGCGGAGCGCCTGCTCGACTCCCGCGAGCGTGTCAACGTGATGCCGCTGGGCTCCGGTGCGCTGGCGGGCAGCACGATCATTCTCGACCGCAATTACATCGCCGAGGAACTCGGCTTCCACGGTGTGACGCAGAACTCGATGGATGCGGTGAGCGACCGTGATTTCATCGCGGAGCTGTTGTTTGGCATCTCGCTCATCGGCGTGCATCTCTCGCGCCTCAGCGAGGACGTGATCCTGTGGGCCAGCGCGGAGTTCGGATTCGTGACATTGAGTGACGCGCACACGACGGGATCATCGCTGATGCCGCAGAAAAAGAATCCCGACGTGGCGGAGCTCACGCGCGGCAAGTCGGCGCGCCTGATCGGCAACCTCATGAGCATCCTCACGCTGCTCAAGGGCCTGCCGATGACCTACAATCGCGATTTGCAGGAGGACAAGGAGCCGCTGTTCGACTCCATCGACACCATCGGCCTCGCGCTCGAAGTCTTTACCGAAATGGTCAGCGGCATGGATGTGAACCGCTCCAAAACCACCGCCGCCGCGAGCGATCCCATGCTGCTGGCGACCGATCTGGCCGATTACCTCGTCAATCATGGCGTTCCCTTCCGCCAGGCGCATGAAGTGATCGGTAAACTGGTCGCTTACTCGATTCAGGAGAAGAAAGCCTTCGGCGAGATGACGCTGGCGGAGTTCCAGAAGTTCTCCCCGGCTTTCGAGGCCGATGTGACGGCCTGTTTGAACCTCGAAACCGCGTTGCAGGCGCGCAAAGGCATCGGCGCTCCATCGCCGGCGAATGTGAAGACGCAGCTCGACTACTGGCGCGGAGTTTTGACCCGGGAATAAGGCATGCAGATTCCGGATTTCGATCTCTACACTCCCGGAGCCGAGCCCGGCTGGCGGAAGGCACGCAGTGAGAGCGCGTTCGACAATCCGCATGTGAGTGTCGAGCGTGCGTGGTTTGACACGGCAAGCGGGCGCAAAGAGATACCGTGGATGGTCGTGAAGCGCAAAGCCGCAGTCGCCATCGCCCCGGTGCTGGAGGACGGGCGCTTTGTGATGGTGCATCAAGAACGCCTGCCGGTGATGCAGACGATGTGGGAGTTCCCCGCCGGTCAGATCGACACCGAGGTGACGCGCGAGTCAGTCATCCACACAGCCTTGAACGAATTACGCGAGGAGTGTGGCTGCGCCCTGAACAACGACCACGGCGTGCTGCAACCGCTGGGCTGGTATTTCCCCTCGCAAGGATTCACCGACGAGATCGTTTATCTTTTCACGGCGAAGCCCGTGTGTGTCGTCAGCCGTCCCCAGCCGGATGGAAGCGAGCACATCAGCGACGTGCGGTTTGTCAGCGCGGGGGAACTGCGTGGGATGATTGCTGCCAATGCGATCACCAACGCCCTGACGCTGGCTCTCTACGCGCGGATCGCGGCCCAAGGACTGCCGTAGCCCCCTGCACCCGTCCTTCTTTTCATCCCCATGTGGTCCGGAATCCTCCAAAAAGTCTTCAAAGTCCGCGAGAAAGTCGCGCTGAACCTCAGCGGCAATACAGACGAGGAAAAGCCCTTCCTCGAGCATCTGGAGGACCTGCGCACGATGCTCGTGCGCATCGCGATCACGCTGGTGGTTTCGACGATCGGCACGTTCGTGTTCTACAAGGAGCTGTTCCAGGCGATCCTTTATCCCCTAGTGCTCGCGGGCTTCGCAAAAAACATCGGCGAGGCGCAGGGGCTACTCATCGTCACGGAGGTGGCCGGACCGTTCATGATGGCGGTGAATGTGGCGCTGATCGCCGGTGTGATCATCTCCTTCCCGCTGCTGCTGATCTATGTGCTCCAGTTCATCCTGCCGGGCCTGAAGGCGAACGAGAAAAAACTGCTCTTCCCAGCCATCGGCATCGGCACGGGCCTGTTCCTGGGCGGCGCGAATTTCGCCTACTGGGTCGTGCTGCCTCGCGCCCTGATCTTCTTCGCCGAGTTCGCAGGCACGATGGGCGCGAAGCAGATGTGGGAGATGACTGCCTACATCACCTTCACCACGCGTTTCATCCTCGTCTTCGGCATCGCCTTCGAGCTGCCGGTGATCGTCATGGCGCTCGTGAAGCTCGACTTCTTGAACTACAAGATCATGAAATCCACCTGGCGCCACGCGCTGGTGGGCATCACGCTTTTCGCCGCCATCATCACCCCGACGCCAGACGTGCTGACGTTGATGCTGATGTCTGGGCCGCTCTATGTGCTCTACGCCATCTGCGTCATCCTGGCCTACTTCATGGAGAAGAAAGACCGGGCGGAATATCCTGAATACTACGCGCAGATCGAGAAGGACGAGAAGGAGCTGGAAGCTGCCGCCAATGACGACTGGGACAACGAGAACTACAACCCATGGTCCTCAGCCGACGATGAGGACGAGGATGATCGCGACGGACACAAAAAACCCTCCGCCACGCCTTCCGCCCCTCCGCCCGAGGTCGAAAAGCCCACGCCGACGGACGACGAAGACCACGGTGAGGATCAAAGCTCACAGATGCCGGATGATGATACGCCTCCAGAGGCACCCGGACGCGAGAAGACACTGGAGGAGCTCGCGCGTGAGGACGAGAGCAACTCAGGGCCCTCACAACCGCGAGCTTGAGTCAAGCCGCCCCTCCTCCAGCCCGGGTCACTTCTCCTTCGCACCTTCACAATCGAGCACCAGCAGGCACGGCGCGTCTCCCTTGATGTCGAGACGCCGAACCAGTAGGCGCGCCAGGTAAACACGCCCCCATTCAGAGGCGCGATCCATGAAACGCCCGAGCGGCGAATCACGCTCCACACATGCGACGAAGTGCGGATCGCTCGTCGCCGCGCTCTGCACATCAAATGTGAGGTATTTCGGGCGCAGTTCCGCCGGGATGTCGAGTCCATGGCTCGGGCGCAAGCCGACGTAAAACCAGGCGGCGTCCGCGTCGGCACCTTGTTTCAGGAAGTTTTCCAGTTTGCGCTCGTGCGTCTCATAAAACAGCGGCCAAAAAATGCGCCGCTTCCCGTCCGCGCCCGCTTCGAGCCGTAGTAGCGCCCCGCTGGCGAGCCGCGAGGTGCTCAAGCGGAACAACGGCACCGGTCGGCCACCCGGCAGTGTCAACGGGAGTCCGGGAATGCGTGCGAGTAGGCGCATCTCCACTTTCTGCGTGGCTTGCGTGCCGAACAAGCCCTCGATCTCCCCGCTGTATTTCTCCGCGTCGAGGATGCACTCCGCCCGTCGTTCCGGCGTGCCCGCGTGGAACAAGCCTGCCACCAGCGTCTTTGCATCCGCAGAAAATGCGATGACGTCCGGCATCTCCATCTTCGGCTCAGGCGCTTTTGCAGTGAGCGCAGGCACTGGCAATACCGAAGGGATTGCGGGCAGCGACGTCTCTGGCCCAAGCACCACAGCGGGCGCATTCACATGGTCGCGCCACATCCACAGGGAGCCCGCGCAGACAACGGCGAAGGCCAGCAGTAGGAACGCCCCTTTCCACGACGTGCCGCGCCATTGGGACGGCATGGCCGCAACGGCAGGCAACGCACCTCCGGCTGGCATCAGCGCTTGTGATGGCTGTAGCGTGGTGCGGGCGATCGACGGCGGTCCTGATACAGCCTGAGGTGCCGACCATGTAGTAGGCTGCGGTGTTTGATTGGGCACGGGATGTTGCCACGCCGTCGGCGCAGCCAGAGGTTGCGTCTGCGCCACCTGACGCCGTCCCGGCGCGATGCCAGCCACCTGTATCTGCGTCCCGAAATGCGCCCGCGGCGCGGTGTGGGCGCAGTGCGGGCACAGCGCCACGCCCTCCATATTGTTCTGCATGCAGAGGAACGGCTGTCCGCAGGCCGGGCAAGTCACACTCGCGGTAGTGGGATTCATTTTATGAAACCTAGCTCACCCTAGCAATTTTGCGCGAGAGGTTTGTGCCATGCTTGTTCATGGGAGAACTTTTCTGGCGCGAATCCCGCAGCGGAGTAGAATCCACGCCCCGCATGAGCCGAGCCCACGATGATCTGACGCCCGTCCCCCGCCATATCGCCATGATTATGGACGGCAACGGCCGTTGGGCGAAGGAGCGCGGCCTGCCGCGCACTGACGGCCACCGCGCTGGCGCGGAGACCGTGCGCCGTGTCGTAGAGTGCTGCGGGGAGATCGGCGTGGAGTTCCTCACCCTCTACGCCTTTTCCTCTGAAAACTGGAAGCGCCCGAAGCGCGAGGTGGAAGCGCTCATGAAGCTGCTGGAGATATTCCTGCGAGGCGAGCTGCCGCTCATGATGAAACAAAACGTGCGCCTCCAGGCCATCGGACGTCTGCACGACCTGCCACGCTCCTGCCAGAATGAGCTGCACCGCTGCATCGAGTCCACCGCACAGAACACCGGCCTCACGCTCATCCTCGCCCTCAGCTACGGCGGTCGCGAAGAAATCATCGACGGGGTGAAGAGCCTACTGCTCAGCGTCGAGCGCGGACACCTCGACAAGGCGATGATCGACACCGAAGTCTTCTCCAAGCACCTCTACACCCGCTACTATCCCGATCCAGACCTCATGATCCGCACCAGCGGCGAGATGCGCCTATCGAACTTCATGCTCTGGCAACTCAGCTACACCGAATTTTTCATCACCGAAAAGCTCTGGCCGGATTTCTCCAAGGACGACCTCAAGAACGCCATCCGCGCCTTCCACCAGCGGCACCGCCGTTTCGGAGCCGTGTGAGGACGGATTGACCGCCCCTTCCATTCTGTCATAAGCCACCCGCCCCATGCCTGATTCCCCGGCCACCCACCTCATCATCGTTGATCCTGACGCCGATTTCCTCGCATGGGCCGCAGCACATTTGAAGGCCCCAGGGGTCACGATCAGCACATTCGAGCGCGCGGAGGAGGCACTGGGGGCCTACCAGAAAAAACGCGCCGACCTAGTGCTCTCCGAAGTGCGCCTGAACAACACCACCGGCATCGAACTGCTCAAACGTCTGCGCCAGGCTGATCCGCAGGCCATGGTCATCCTCTCTAGTGGCAGCGCCACCACCAGCCATGTCATCGAGGCCATGCGCCTCGGTGCCTACGACGTGCTGGGAAAGGAACGCCTGCCTTACGAGCTGCGCATGGTCGTCGAAAGCGCCCTCAGCAGCATCGAGGCGCGCAACGCCACGCGCGCCTCGGCCACACAGGCACCAGCGGAGAGCATCCAGGAGACGATCATCGGCCGGTCGTCCGCCATGCAAGAGGTTTTCAAGCTCATCGGTCGCGTCTCCCGCTCCGACGCCCCGGTCATGATCACGGGAGAGAGCGGCTGCGGCAAAGAACTCGTCGCCGGGGCCATCCACAAATTCAGTCTGCGTGCGCAGAAGGAATTCGTCGCCATCAACATCACTGCCATCCCGGACAATCTGCTCGAAAGCGAAATCTTCGGTCACGAAAAAGGCTCCTTCACCGGCGCAGTGAACCAGCGTATCGGACGTTTCGAGCAATGTGACGGGGGCACGCTTTTCCTCGACGAAATCGGCGACATGCCGCTCGCCGTGCAGAGCAAGCTACTGCGCGTGCTTCAGGAAGGCCAGTATTCCCGCGTCGGCAGCAACCAGACACTCAGGACAGACGTCCGTGTGCTCGCCGCCACAAACAAGAACCTCGAAGACGAGGTCTCAAAAGGCAATTTCCGCGAGGATCTCTTCTACCGCCTCAACGTCGTGCGCATCCATATCCCGCCGCTGCGTGAGCGCCGTGAAGACGTGCGCCTGCTCGCTGAATTTTTCCTCCAGCGCCTCTCTGCGCGCCGCCGCGGGCCACAGATGCGCTTCACGGATGATGCACTCGACATCCTCCAGGCCTACGACTGGCCCGGCAACGTGCGCGAACTGGAGAACACCATCCAGCGCGCCTGCGCCCTGTGTAATTCAGACGTGCTCCTCCCCTCCGACATCCCGCTCGGTAGCAAAGGATCACGCCAACATTCCTCCACCAGCACCGTCACTCGCATGCGCGACGCGCTCAGCATGCTAGTGAACATGGCAGAGAAAACCCCCGGCATCGAACTGCTGCCCTGGGTCGAGCGTGAACTCTCACGTCTTGCCTACCGCCATTTCGCGGAGGACGTGGAGCGCACGGCCAGATTCCTCGGTGTGGACAATGATGTCCTGGAGCGACATCTCGGTGCCCCCGCTTCGAAGCAAGCCACCGCTCCCGCCGCGAAGAAGCCCCGAAAACCCGCTTGAGGCAACCGAACTGCGCACACTAGCCCCAAGGCTGCGCGCACCATCTCAATTCACTGCTAGACCTGCTCTCCCGCCACGTTTCAATCGCAGCTTTTATGTTCAAACAACTCGCTCTCACTGCCCTCGCGGCGCTCACACTCCAGCCTGCATGCCTAGCCCAGGGCGACGGCTGGGTTTCCCTGTTCAACGGCAAGGATCTCTCCGGCTGGAAATCCAACGAGGAAGTCCCCGGCTGCTTCACCGTCGAAAACGGCGAATTGAAAGTCAGTGGCGGGCGCTCCCATCTTTTTTACACCGGCACCAAGGGCGGGGCCAACTTCAGAAATTTTGAGCTCAAGCTCAAGGTCAAGACCACGCCCGGCTCCAACAGCGGCGTTTACTTCCACACCAAGTACCAGGACAAAGGCTGGCCTGACGCAGGCTACGAATGCCAAGTCAACAGCACCCACACCGACCCGAAGAAAACCGGCAGCCTCTACGGCGTCATCAACATCCTCGCCCTCCTCGAAGGCCAGAAAGAACCCGGAGGCGGCAAGCACATCAAAGTCCCCCTCGCCCCGAGCAAGGACAACGAGTGGTTCGACTACGACATCACCGTCCAAGACAAGCACATCACCCTCAAGGTCAACGGCAAGGTCACCGTCGAATTCACCGAACCCGAAGGCTGGGATCCAGCCAAAGAGCTAAAGGGCATGCCCGGTCGCAAGCTCAGCGAAGGCACCATCGCCATCCAAGGCCACGACCCGAAGAGCACCACCTACTACAAGGACATCTTCATCAAGGTTATTCTCTAACTCCGAGGATCGAGCGTTTGGCTAAGAGCCTGTCCGGCAAATAATAGAGGCATCATGCTTTTGAGAGGACGCGAAGGTTCAGGTTGATCATCGCCAGATAAACCCGAACGCCGCTTTTGACTGAAGTATGGCGGAGGTGGGCGAGGTTAAATCCCCGCGCCGCCGGGTGACAGGGTGTCCCAATCGAGCTGCGGTCTTCGCGCTCGCGGCAAAAGCGGCGCGACTGTGTTTTTGACCTCCTTTGCCTTGTCAATCAAGGCGCGGTGCTTCGCGAGACCACCCCCGTTTTGCGAGAAGCGTAGCACGAGTTTGCGTCCCGCCCTGCCCAGCAGTGCTCCGCACACGAATACGGCGGCTCGCAGCGTCGAGGGCTTCCGCCAGCCCTCCTCGGCAGTCACCCGGGCTTGATACACTGCCAGCAGATTGTAGGCGAGGAGGGTGCTCAAAAACGCCGCCTCGGTGGTGTAAAATGCCTTCGCGCAAAACCCGCCAGCGTGCATGTCGTTCTTCAATTCCTCAATGCGCTGCTCAATGGTGGCGCGTTGGTTGTAGTCGCGCCACAGCTCCTCGGGTGGCTCGCTGTGGTTGGTCACCCAGAGTCGAAAGGTGTAGCCTGGCATGTCGAATAGGCGGCGTCCCACGCCGTCCTTGTCCTCGCGCACAGTCTCGCGCACGACGATGAAGCGTCGGGTGTCCGCCCAGCCATGCAGCTTGGCGGCGAAGCTGGCCACGGCGTAGCCTGGGGCGATCTCGCGCCAGTTAATCGCCGCGCTATTGAGCCGTGCTTTGATCTGCGTGGTCATGCGTGCGACGATGATGTAGGGCAGGCCACGCTCTTCGAGGAAAGCCAGCAGCGCCTGGTCAAAGAAGCCGCTGTCGGCACGCACCGTGCGGATGCGCCATCCGGCGGGCAGTTGCGCCAGAGCCTCGGTCAAAAACGCGATGACGCCACGCCCTGATGCCGTGTTGCCGCTGCGCAACCAGGCGTGCAGGATGAAGGGTGCCTCTGCTAGCGCGGCGAGCAGTGGATGATGGCTCTTGCGCCCTGGACGCCTGGGGTTGTAACCCTTGGCCGCACCTTCCTGATGGCCTTCGCGGTTGAGGATCGTGCTGTCGAGATCCAAGCTGAAGCCCTCGGCGGGTGGTGTGAGCAGCCCCACGAGCCAGCGACTCAGAGGCCGGAAGAACGCCTCAATGCGTGCCTGAGTGAAGCGCCCGAAGAAACGCAGGATGGCATCATTGGCCGGGAAGCGCAGCCAATCGCAGTGAGCGAAGCGCGAGGCACCGAGAATGACCGAGAAGAGAAAGGCGCAGAGCGTGTCAGCCAGCGGGATGGCATTGGGCGAGGCGTAGCTGAAAGGCATGAGATCGGCCACCTGCTTGTAAAAGCCAATCTGTCTCAACCAGGCGATGAAACTGGCCAGTCCGGCAAAGGGCGTGATCGACTTGGCAGTGGTGGCAAGTTTGATCTGGCCCGCACCGGAAAGCTGGGCAAAATCCATGTCATCGTTTTGTGCGGTGAGCGGGGTCTGGGTTGTGGTCACAAACACCCATCACTCCGAACTCGCCGCGCAAAACGACCTTTTTCAATAGCAGTGTTCGGGTTCATCGCTGACATCGGTGGGGTAGTTCTTCGCCATCCCTCCCTATCGCAGTTTTTCTAGCTTTTGCCACCATTTGCCGGACAGACTCTCAGAGGCAATACCCTTGGGCGCAACGAATCTGCCCTCCATCATAAAGAGTGCCCGCAGTCTCCACAAGGAAACATGCGGGCACCACCAACCTTGGACTCGAGATTTAGAACTTAATACTGGCCGTCAGGGCCGCCGAACGACCAGCTCCAGGTGTGAACTGGTTATAGCTACCACCGCTGCGGTCGATGTAGCGCTCGTCTGTCAGATTATAGATGTTCAGGCGCAGACTGAAGTTCTTGGTGAACCTATAGCTGACCATGGCATCCCAGAGCAGGTATGCGGATGCAACTGGAGTGCTGTTATTGAGGGCGGAGTTGGTGCGACCCAGATGCACCCGGTCCATGAATTGCAGACCGAGGCCAAGTTGCAGCCGATCTTCTAGCAGGGAGTAGGTGGTCCAGAGATTGCCCGAGCTTTCGGGCAGATTGGCCAGCTTACCCGTGGGCTGTGCGCCGTTGTTAGTGACGCGTCCGGCCATCCAGGCGTAGCCGGCAAAGACCTTCCAGTGCTTGGTGAGGTTTCCGGCCAGACCGAGTTCGATGCCATCCACTACTTGCTCCCCTCCCGTGCCGACGATCGCTCCACTGCCTGGATTGCGGATCAAGGCATTGCTTTTTTCCATGCGGAAAAGCGCCGCTGTCAGGGAAAGCCGTTCTTTGAACAGATCCCATTTCGTACCCAGCTCGTAGGCCCGTGTTTCCTCGGGATTGAAAGCGCCAAGAGCTCCAACGGGAAGCGAACCTCCTGGGAGCACCGCAGCCCCTAGTCCCGCAGCGGAGACGGCGTCTAGGACGGCCCTCTTTGAGGTGCCATAACCGAAGTAGATGCTGCCATACTCGACGGGTTTGAACACCAAGGCGGCCTTCCAACTAAGCATGTCATCGGAGTTCGAAACGCTTGGCGCACCACCGGCTGCGCGGCCTTCCGCTTCGATGTGATCGTAGCGCGCACCGAAGCTGAGTTCGAAAAACTTGGTGATGTTCACCGTGTCGAAGAGATAGACAGCGATGGTGTCCAAATGCGCCTCGGCATCACCTGGAAGGGCTGGCATACCGCCGACTGCACCGCCGACTGACGCGCCGGGGTTGAACAAGTCGGTGCGGCTGTTGTTGGCGGCGGCCGCACGAGCGGTCAACTGCCGTTCCCAGGAAAGCTCCAGTCCGGCGACCACGGCGTGTTTCAACAGGCCGGTGTTGAAATCCACGTTGAGGTTGGTCTGGTTCACAATCGCTTCGTTGGTCAGGCGGTATTGCTGAAGCTCACGCGTGATTGTCGTGATGGTCGCGGGCGGAGCCACTGGTGCAGGCAGAAAACGTGGGGCTGTAGTGATAGACTCGAGGTGCGTGCGGCTGTAGCGCGTCACGTTGCGCAGGCGCACATTTTTGGAGAAATCATGCTCGAAGATCGCTGTGAAGGAGTCCTGCTGCACATCCTCATAGTCTGTCCCCAGATTTCCGTAGAAATTGTCAAAACTTACCGGAGGAGGAGTTCCAGGCCCGCCGAGAACACCTGCGGCGGCACCGTTGACGAAAGGCAGGCCCCAGTCTGGCAGATTGTTTTCGTTAATGTGCTGATAATTCAGCGTGAGGCGAGTGTCCGTGCCGAGACCGAAGGCCAGCGAGCCTGCGATGCCCCAGCGCTCCTGGTTCACCTCATCACGACCCGGTGTGTCTGAGCTGTGGTAGAGTCCGTTAAGGCGCAGCGCTGAATGCTCACCCAACTGCTCGTTCACATCCACCGTACCGCGATAGAGATTCGAGGTGCCGTAAGAGAAGGTGCTGAGATTGTCACGCCCGAGATGGGCCATCTTGGAGACTGTGTTGATAGCGCCGCCGGAGACCCCGCGGCCGGCGTAGGCGGAAGTCGGCCCTTTGGTGACCTCAACTCCCTCCACATTGAATGGATCACGGCTGTAAAGACCGTAGTCACGCACACCATCCATGAACCAGTCCGTAGCAGCGGACATCCCGCGGATGCTCAAAAGATCGCCGCCAGGCCCGCCTGTGCTGCCTTCACCGACCTGCATGGAGATACCCGGCGTATTGCGCAGCACGTCACGAAGGCTGAATGCCCCACGATCCTGGATCACCGACTTCGGAATCACCGTTATTGTCTGTGGCACGTCGCGCAGCGGCTCGGTGTATTTGGGCGATTGGAGCCGGTTCGGATTGTAAATGTTCGCGTCAGCCTCCACGAGTACCTCCTTCATATCCGTCTTCGGCTTATCCGAGGCCTTAGTTTCTTGTGTCGGCTTGCTGCCCGCAGTTTGCGCGGCAAGGCTGCCTGCGGCGCAGAGCAAAGAGGTCACTGATAGGATTTCTGCATTTGGTTTGCGGACTCGAAAGTCCCGCGTGGGTGGTCGGCGGTGTTTCATGGATAATGTTGGTAACGCCTTGGCAGGATCAGCCCGGCGCGCCCGTTGCTATCTGGCTGCCACAAAACCGTCAATCATCACGGGAAACGGAATGCTCTGGTGGACAGATTTTATCCCCCAGCAGGACGTGATGGCAGTTTTTTGATCCTCGCCGACGCTTGATTCAGTGATGCCAGTACGTTCAGCAGGCGGTCCGTGCCTTGCAATCCGAGATCCAGCGGCCCTCGACGTCTCATCACTTCCGCCGCCAACTCCAGCGCCTCCAACGCCACGGCATACAAGTCGTCCACCTTCGCCAGCAACGGCGACCCACGCTCCGGGTCTAGCACATCCAACAAAAACTCCGCGAGAAAGTGTGGTTGATACGCCAGATACATGCGGCAGCCATACGCGAACAACTCGCGTCGTAGCACTCGAAAGTGCTCCCCTCCCTGCGCCTCCCATCGCGCCGCCAGATGTAGCGCCTCCTCCACTTGGTCGTTCGCTCGCGTGATCCAGCCGTCCGCGCGGCGTGCGTCCACCGGCGAAGTCTCCAGCAGCATCGCTACCGCATGGCAGAAGGTATGCCTGGCCTTCAATCCGATCTCCGCTGCCAGCATCTCTGCATTTTCATCGGGCCTGCTCAAATCGAGAACGGTCTCTGAGTTTTGCATCGCTTCGAGCATCAATGGCGGCGACAGCTCAAGCAGCAATCCTGCACGATTCGCTATTAGAGTGGCACGCAGTGCCATATCCGCCGGACGATCCGGCTTCACTCCCGCTTCCAGTGCCTTTTGGGCTGCCTCCAAGGAGGCGAGCGCATCCTCCGGCTTCGCCCACGCCCGCAGCGCCACCGAGCGATTCATCCACGTCAGCACCAGACGACCTCGATATTGAGGATTATCATCTAGTGGGAGACGCTCTAAATGGAAAATCGCCTCGTCGAAACTACGTACCGCTTCGCTCAAGTTTCCTCCTCCACCGAGCCGCGTCAGTACATCACCGCGATTTGCCCAGCACGCGGTCAGCAACCAGCGGAACCAAGCGCTCTCCTCAACTGGAAGTTGTAGGCGCAACTGCAGCGCCTCATCAAAACAGCGTAATGCCTCTGGTAACGCCGCCTGATCTGTCGCAGAAAGCAAGGCAATGCCACGCTTCATCCAAGTCTTCGCGCCCGCAGCGTGTTCTTGCAGATGATGCGGCAGGGATGAATCAGCAGACATGTGAAAATGATAGGGAAACCAATGAAAACTGTCCTTTAACAGCAAAAGATGATCAGCGAAACACAAACAGTGCGACTGAGTCGCAATTGCAAATTGACAGCCGCTCAATGCGTTTCAATCTCCGCATCCGCCCACCTTGTGAGATGAACACCTCCGTGCTAAACGCCCTCCCCCCCATGGGTTTCTCCATTGCCAACGTCCAGCCCGCGCCCGCCGCCGGGCGCTCGGCACCGGTGTTATGGCGGCGACAGAGCATGGTGCGCGTGATCATGACTCTTTCCTGGGTGGTGGGTATCACCGCCTGTTTTCTCGCGGTGGGTGTCATAGGCCTCTTTGCCTCCGACCTGCCCCCGATTCATCTGCGCGAACTCGAGTCGGACTCCGCCGACAATGCAGCCATGATTGAGACATCCATGGCGGAATTGCAGTCCATGGATTCGAGCGAAGAGGCTGCCGCCGAACAGGAAGAGTCAGTCCTGCCTGTCGAGATTCCTGAGGAGATTACGACGCCACCTGAAAATCTCGACCTGCCAGAACTCGCGGAGGCTTTGACCATGGAGGATGTCTTCGCGATTCCGACCGCGCCAAAAATCGAAAACGCGCTGAAGCCTGTCGATCCCGTCGTCAGACCCCGCCCGGCTCCCGCGCCTCCACGCACGCAAAAAACCGCCAGCCACAGCAACACCTCATCCTCCAGTTCTCGTGCCGGTTCTGCATCGGGCGCAACAGGAGGTACTGGCAGTGGCGTCGGCACAGGCCGGGGAAAATTCCCCTCCCCACCTTATCCTGGATTCGCCCGCTCAGGTGGCATGCAGGGAACAGTCCGCCTCAGCATCAACGTCGGCCCTTCTGGCGCAGTCGAAAGCGTGAATGTGATGAGCAGCACAGGCTACAGCTCACTCGATGAGTACGCCGCCTCATGGGTGCGCCGCAACTGGCGCTGGCCTGGCGGAACAGCCAACCGCTACAGCCTACCGCTCACCTTCCGCCTGCGCTGAGAGGCATCTCCGCTTCATCTTTGCGCGCACTGATTCCGTTATCTTTTTCACTTCATGCCCCCCATTCTCGCCAACGCCATCGTCGATCTTTTCATCAAAGGCGGCCCCATCATGCACCCCATCGCGCTCGTAACGCTGGTGGCCGTCTGCATCTTCATCGAGCGCGTGTTCTGGTGGATCCGCTTCGCCGCGAGACGCTCCGCCAGGCAGCTTGAAGGCGTTTACGAGAAGCTCGAAGCCGGAGATCTGGCGCAGGCCATCTCCTTCTCCGCCAATTCCAGCGATCCAGTCGTACGCATGATTCATCACGGACTCAATCACCGTCACACCAGCATGCAGGGCGCATTGGAGGTCGCCTCCGGCCAGGAACTGCGTGACGCCGGTCGCTTCCTCAGCGCGATGGACACCATCGTCACCCTCGCGCCACTCCTCGGCCTGCTTGGCACTGTCACGGGCATCATGGGCAGCTTCACCAGCATCGGCAGCAGCGAGTTGGCCGTCGAAAAAGTCACCGGCGGCATCGGCGAGGCTCTCATCGCCACTGCGGCAGGCCTTGGCATCGCCATCGGCACCCTAGTGCCGATGAACTACTTCCACTCTCGCCTCACCGCATTGAAATTTGACCTCGAGGCCGCCGCCAACAACGTGCTCATCCTCGCCGCGCAGCACGGCTTTGACAAAGTAGGTGCCAGAACCGCGAACTGAGGACCAAGGACGGCTTTGAAACTCCACTCCCCCATTCCCGAGCGGCGCACGCGGCTGGAGATCATCCCGCTCATTGACGTGATGTTCTTCCTCCTCGCCTCCTTCATGATGGTCAGCCTCACCATGACGAAGCAGCAAACCATTAAGGTAAACCTCCCCGTCGCATCCTCCGCGCAGTCAGATTTCAAGCCGGACATGATCAACCTCGCCGTCAATGCCGCTGGCGACGTCTTCTTTGACAAATCCGCCATCACGCTGCCAGAGCTCGACCGCAGGCTCGCCGAACGCTACGGCAAGGATCCCGCCACCCCCGTTTACATAAGCGCCGACGTGAACACACGCTATGCCGACCTCGTGAAAGCTCTGGACGCAGCGAAGCGCGTCGGCTTCACCAAAGTCGCCTTCAACGTCAAACCCGCTGGTGCCGCGCCGAAAGTACCCTGACGCATGAAGCGCCTCCTCAATACACTGCTAGTCCTCATCTCACTCGGCCTTTGTGTCGTCTGCATCCTGCAGTGGAAGCGCGAGGATCGTTACCGCGGCCACATCTCCGACTTGGTGCGTCGGCTGGAGGCGGAAAACGCCGCCAAGGTCGAGGCTCTGCGCAAAGTACGCGAGTACGAGAAGGAAATCGCCCGGCTGACCGAACTCCGCGCCGAGGTCGAGGCGAAGCTCGTCGAAGTCACGCGTGAGTACAACGACCTCTCCCACGATTCCACAGCTCGCGGCATCACCATTGCCATCTACATGCGCGACCTGATGCAATTACAGCACGGCCTGCAGGCGACACAACTCGCCTTCGGCAGAAACCTCGACGTCATCAAAGGCCACAACGGTACGGTCAACGCGCAGAACGACGCCATCGAAAAACAGAACAACCTGCTCAAGCAGCTCGCCGACGAACGTGACGACGCCATCGGGAAGCTCAACGCCCGCACTCGCGAGTTCAACGAGCTCGTCGGAAAATACAACAAGCTGGCGAAGCAACGCTGAGCCAATGCGCTCCGGCCATCAATTCAGGGGTTCGTTCATCACCTCGTACCGTCGCCAGTCCGCATCATCGAAGTGCCACCATTCGGATTCGAAGATAGCAAAACCATGCCTAGTCATCACCTGCTGGAGTTTCTCGCGGTTTTTGCTCTGTTCCGGCGGCACCAACTTGAACCATGCGCCTGCTTTCGCTGAGAAATCGTCATGCGCAGTCGGCATCGGCAGCTCCCTGCCATCTGCATCCACCAAGGTCACATCCACAGCCGCACCGCGGTTGTGCCTGCTGCCTTTGGCGGGATCGGCCACATAGCGGGCGTCAGCCAGTGTCTTCCACATGGCACGCTGTACGGAAATGGGTCGATAAGCATCCCAAATTTTCAATCCAAGTCCCTGCGCCCGCAGTTCAGCCTGGACTTCGGCCAGTTTTGCCGCAGTGGCCGGACGCAGCATGGCACGCGCATGCCTGGGATAGAAGGCTGTTTTGAAAAAGTTGTCCGCAGTAGCGTAACGCAGCTCAATAACGACTCCCGCTGCCTTCGCCCGGATGTCAACAAGCCCTTGCGCCGACAGGCCGCTGGTGGCAGCAAGAAACAGCAGCATGCCTTTCATGTGCCTGGGATGAATAACATTCTCCGTCTCAGCGCTGGGAGACCTTCGCGCCCTGAAGCAGTTTTTCGAGATTAGTGTCGGGCTTCACCCCTTTTTTAAGCGCCTCGTCATACTCAGCGCGAGCTTTCTCCCACTGAGGCGGGTCCCATGTGGCGTAGAGCACGGACAGATTGAAATGAGCTTCGCCGTAGGTCGGATCGATCGCCAGTGCGGTCTTGAACTCACGCTCAGCACGTTCGAGCAGGTTGAGCTTGGTGGCGATGATGCCGAGGTAGTGGCGTCCGCTGGCGTTTTCAGGACGTTTGGAGAGGCTTTTTTCAAAATAGGTCATCGCGTCCTTCCAGCGCTCTTGCTTGAAGTAAGTAACTCCCAGCGCGAATGCGGCAGGCTCGTTGGCAGGATCGTAGGCCAGTGCCTTCTGCAGGGACACCTCCGCCTCTGCATGCTTGTGCTCTCGCTGGCGGGAAATGCCGAGACCAATGAGTGCGGTGACATTCTTCGGCTCCGCACGCAACGCGTCCTGATAAAGATTCGCCGCGTCATCGAACTTCTTGTCCATGTAGGCTTCGTTGGCCTGAGTGATGAGTTTCTCGACGGAGGTGGGCGCTGGCGGTGCCTCCTTCTTGTCACTTCCGGGGGAGGCGTTGGCGATGAGCGTGGCCTGCACGCCCTTCGGGCCGAGCAACTCGCGCACGACAGGGTCTGAGAAGAGCTTCTCCTCGTCCGGCGTCAGAATCATGCGGGCATTTCTCATCTCCTCCACCTGCTTGATAAGGTCGTTGGACGCGTTCTCCATCTTCTGTAGCTCGGCGATCATGAGCTCCTTTGCGGCCTGCTGACGATGCTGTGCGCGGAGCTGGCGCATGATAATACCACGCAGCATCTCGTTCTCCTGCGTGAGTTCAGGCGTAGCGGCGATTTTGTTTCCCATGCTGGCACCTGCCTGCAACTCCTTGAGCTGCTTTGTCAAGTCGGCCACCTGGGTCTGATAGGTGCCGCTCTCTTTGCGCAATTCAGCAAGTTGTGTCTGCAAGCCGGTGAGCTGACCACGCAGATCAGCGATCTCCTTGTCCTTGCGTGTGGCGTCGGACTTCAATGTGGCAACCTGCTTCTCCGCATCGGTCAGTGCTTTCTTCAAACGCTCGTTCTCGGCAATGAGGCGCTTCATCTCGGCGCTGCCGGCTTTTTTCTTCGCCTCGTCGAGTTCCGCCTGCAAGCCGAGGCTGCGAGCACTGGCTGCGTCACGCTCTTTGAGGGCCACATCGCGGTCTTTGACTGCGGTATCACGCTGCCTGACGGCCTCGTCACGCTCCTTGAGGATTTTCCCCTGCTCCTGCTCGATGATGGCGATCTTCCCGGACGCCGCCGCGAGCTTTTCCGCAGCATCCTTCGCGGCGGCCTCGGCCGTCATGAGCCGCTGGGCGTTCTTGCGCATCTCCAGCTCGATGGCGAGCTTTTCGCCCGTCAATTTCTCGAGCTGCGCCCTCGCAGCGCGCCCCTCCTCCACATCCTTGCCCATCGCGAGGATGCTCTGCTCCATAGCGGCAGATTTTTTGCCAAGCGCCTCGTTTTGCGCACGCGCGGTCACGATCTCCCCAGAGGCCCACTGATACCAATTCTGCCATTTGCCCAGATCGAGCTGACTCTGATTGTTCTGCATCTCGAGTTCCTGCACACGCTTCTTGTACATCTCCTCCCACTGTCTGAGGATATCATTAAGGCTTGGCAATTGCCCAGAAGAGGGGGCAGCCATAGGCGCGACAGGTTGAGCGAGCAGGCCGGGCGCAGGAATCACGGCTTGCGCTGCCGCAGGCACCTGCCCAGAAACCGCAGGTGCCACGGCCTGCGGCACCGCCTGCTGGCTCAAGCGCACCTGTATCCGTGTGAGCGAGTCCTGAATCTTCTGCTGGCGGCTGGCCCGCATCTCTGGCTGCCACGCCGGATAATTGCGTGCGATGCTGTCGAAAATCTCACCCGCCTGCTTAAACTTCGTCTGCGCGAGCGAGAAATCGCCGGCGGCCTCGAGCTTCGCCGCCTCATTGTTGAGCACAAATCCACGGAAATACAGGTCGGCCACCTCGCTACCGGCGTCGATGGTCTGAGCGCGTGCTGTCGGCGCGGCGAAACAGAAGGCCGCAGCGAGCAGCAGGGCTTGAAAAAAGCGGTTCATGGGGGTTTTCGGGGGGAAGGGCGGATATTACCGCCTTCCTCCCTTCTTGGCAATGCCCTTGACACCACTCAAACCACACGTCTCCGCAGCACGGCCACCCAGCGGTCCACGGACTTGCCAGGCGCGTCCTTGAGCGCACGGCTGGCCTTGTTGCGCTTGTTGCTCACGACTTCCATGCCCAGCGCTTCCAGCGCCCGCAGCGCGAGCTTGTGCTCGACATCGAAGTAGCTGGTGATCACCAGCATGCCGTCTGGACGCAGCTTCGCGATGCCCTGGTCGAAAATCTTCTTCCACAGCTCCTGCCCGTGCCAGAAGTTCTGATGGCGCAGGAAGACCATGTTGAAGTCATCGCCCAATTCCTTGTGCTGGTCGATCTTCGTGGCGTCCTCGATCAAAAACTGCGCCGGGAGATTCCGATGCGTCTCCCGCGCCTGCCGGATCTCGCGAATGCGGATGTCCGCGCCCACCATTTCGACCGCTCCGCCTTGGGTAAGGTCCGAACCGACCTGGATCAACGTCTCCGCCTCATCACAACGCCCGCATGCGAGGTTCAGAATACGCATGTCCTTCTGCGCCGCCGGCAGATGCGGCGACAACGAATCGTGGAGAAGAGATTTCAGCTTCGCCATGTCCTGCTGGATGTCGTTTTGCGGCTGCGACGGCGCGGAGGATGAGGTGATGATCGAACTCATGCTCACTCCAGCTTCGTGAACACCCCCGCTGCGGCTTTCACGGAGATTTTTTGGTTGGTGGCATACGCCTTCGCGGCGGCCATGCGGATTTCGGATCGCGGGCCGCCGCGCAGCCATACATCGAGCGCGTCGCGCAGCAGGAAGGAACCAGGATACATTAACTGCTCGGTCGTGAGCACGGGACGGGCTTTCAGTGCTTCGAGGTGCGATTGAAAATAACGACCGCTGATGCAGCAGAGGACGATGACGTCGGTGGATTTGGCCGAGGCATCGACGGTGAAAACGGACACGGGAGCATCCATGAGGCCGTTGTGGCCGATGAAGGCGGTTAGATCGCTTTTGCGACCGTGTAGATTCGCGAAAAACGCTTCCAGGCACTCATGGATGTTCTTTCCGCGCCACGCCTCTGCGACGAGCACGCAGTCCTTCGATATGTGACGGTAGCTGCGGCGTTCCAAAATTTCCGGCGAAGGATTTTCCTCCGTCTTTTCGAGCTTCCACGCCTTGCTGCGGCCAAACACCGACTTGAAGCCATCCGTGGTGCCCCAGTAGAGATTGTTCGCCGTATCATCACCATTCCCGATCTTCACCGGCACCTTGGCGATGCCCTGATGCTCGTTGTCGGCCAGCGCGACGAAGACGTGGACGCGTTTGGTTTCGGCATGGGCTGTTGTGACCAGCAACCATGCGGCGAATGTGTGAATGATGAATCTGGTGCTCATGAATCCACCGGTTTCGAGTTTGCCTCCAGCCATGCGGCATAGGCTGACTCTGTCATTTCACCTGCTGCGAGGGCCAATGTGCGCACGGCGGCCTCTGCCTCCGTGGCATGCACACGGCGGCCGTTGAGCTCGAGAAAGCCGACGCCGAGCATGAAGCCGGTGCGTTTGTTGCCATCAAGGAAAGGATGATTCTTCACCACGCCCGACGTGTAGCTTGCCGCCATGTCCATCAGGGCCGGATTACCGTAGGCAAACTGGTTCTGCGGCTTGGCGAGCGCGGAGTCGAGCAGGTGGTCATCGCGCACGCCGCGAATACCTCCGTGGGCGGAGATCATCAGATCATGAAGCGCGAGGCATTCCGCCCGGCTGATCCAGCGCGGCTCTTTCATTTGGCGAGTTCCGCCAGGGTGTTCCGATATCGCTGGGCCAGGTCTTGAAACACCGCCATCGCACGATTGAATTCAGGATCAACGGCCGACATCTGAAAACCGCCGGCATTTTCAGCCAGTGTGATGGTGTCGCCTTCACTGGCATGCAGCTTGGCGATGGCTTCCTTGGGAAGGATGACGCCAAGAGAGTTGCCGATTTTGCGAAGCTTGAGTTCGTGAGCCATGCTCAAGCGTAGCCACAAACGTTATAACAAGCAAGAGGGGCTTTGTCGCCGCCTCAAAACTTCAATTCCTCTCCAAAAATCATCCGCGCGGCCTGCGCTACGTCCTTGTCGCCGCGGCCACTCAGATTCGCGAGGATGATCTGGTCTTTGGGCATCGTGGGGGCCACTTTGCGGACTTCGGCGATGGCGTGGCTGCTTTCGAGGGCGGGGATGATGCCTTCGACCTGGCTGAGTTCCTGAAAGGCAGCGAGCGCCTCGGCGTCGGTGGCGTAGTTGTAGGTCACACGGCCTTCGTCGTGCAGCCAGGCGTGCTCGGGACCGATGGCGGCGTAGTCGAGGCCGGCGCTGACACTGTGGGTGAGTTCGATCTGGCCGTCGGCATTGGCTAGCAGCCATGTCTTGGTGCCTTGCAATACACCGAGGCGACCGCCTTGGAAGCGCGCGGCATGGCGTTCAGGAATGATGCCGTCCCCACCGGCCTCGACGCCGGTCATGCGCACATCTTTGTCATTCAGGAAGGGATGAAACAGACCGATGCTGTTGCTGCCACCACCGACGCAGGCGACGAGCAGGTCAGGCAGACGGCCTTCGCGCTCCAAGATCTGACGGCGTGCCTCGATGCCGATCACGCGATGAAAATCGCGCACCATCATCGGGAACGGATGCGAGCCGAGCGCGGAACCGAGGATGTAGTGCGTGGTGCGCACATTCGTCACCCAGTCACGCATTGCCTCGTTCACAGCCTCTTTCAGCGTGGCCTGTCCGGCGGTAACGGCGACGACTTTGGCGCCGAGGAAGCGCATGCGGGCCACATTGAGCGCCTGACGTTCCATATCGACCTTCCCCATGTAGATGACGCACTCGAAGCCGAAACGTGCGCACACGGTTGCCGTCGCCACGCCATGCTGGCCAGCACCCGTCTCGGCGATGATGCGTTTCTTGCCAAGACGTCGCGCCAGCAGGATCTGGCCGAGCGCGTTGTTGATCTTGTGTGCGCCTGTGTGGAGCAAATCCTCACGCTTGAGGTAAATTTTCGCGCCGCCGAGCTTTTCGGTCCAGCGCTCGGCAAAGTAGAGCGGTGTGGGCCGTCCGACGTATTCCCCAAGTAGGCCGTCGAGTTCTTTTTGGAAGGCGGGATCGGCCTTGGCCTTCTCGTAGTGGTCAGAAAGCTCCGTGAGCGCCGACATGAGCGTTTCAGGCACGAACATGCCGCCATACGGGCCGAAATGGCCGTGGGTGTCAGGCATCACAGGCAGTGGAAGGATCGAGGCAGCGGTCATGGGATGGTGAAGCTAGTGCGAATGCCGTGATTGGCAACGCCCACCCTGCACCTGGCTTCATGTCTGCCTGGATCACTTCTTGGCGACTCCACCTTCAAGCAAAGCGAGCTTTTTCTCCAAATCGCGAATTCGATCAATCAGTTCGGGAATGCGGGCTGGAAGAGCCATCATTTTGCGGCCTTCTGCAAGTGGGCGGGCCGGGAAACCGACATAGGCTCCGGACTCCGTGAGGTTTTTAGTGACACCGGATTTGGCGAGAATCATGACCTGATCGGCAATTTCGAGGTGCCCAGCGACGCCGACCTGCCCCGCGACCGTGACGTAGTTGCCCAGACGGGTGCTGCCGGAAATGCCGGTCTGCGAAACGATGATGCAATGTTTTCCGAGGACGCAGTTGTGCGCAATCTGCACGAGATTGTCAATCTTCGTGCCCTCGCCGATCCAGGTGCGGCCAAAACGAGCGCGGTCGATGGTGGTGCAGGAGCCTATCTCGACATCGTCGTCGATCTGCACGATGCCGACTTGGTCGATCTTCTGGTGGCGGCCTTTGACAAGCTCGTAACCGAAGCCGTCGCTGCCGATGACTGAGCCGCTGTGCAGGATGACGCGGTTGCCGAGCACGCAGCGTTCCTTGATGGTGGCATTGGCATGGATGACGCAATCCATGCCGAGTCTCACGCCCCGGCCGATGAAGGCACCTGCGTGGATGACGCACCCGGCACCGATGCTCACGCCGCTCTCAACGACGGCATTCGGACCGATGCTGACCTGCTGCGGATCGAAGGCCACGTCATTGGCGACCACCGCCGACTCATGAACGCCGGGGACAAACTCGATGGAAGGCGGGCCGAAGAATCGAATGACGCTGGAGAAGGCGAGCGTGGGATTTTTGACACGAATGAGCGCAAGGCCGGTCGGGACATCCCCCACGTCCAGATCGTCCGGCACGAGCGCGGCGGAGGCGCGGGTGGTTTTGAGCGCGGGCAGATAACGGACGTTGCCAAGGAAGGTGACCTCCCCGGGACCGGCGTCAGCGATGGAATTCAAACCAGTGACGACACGCGTGGCGGCACCGGACGCAAGCGTGCCGCCGACGAGCTCGGCCAGTTGCTGGAGGGAGATGGAGCTGCTCATGGATGCGGAGTGCGTGATACTGGAAAGAAAAAGGCACGTCACAAGTGCTTGCGACGTGCCTTGGAAACGTGAGCTAGGTTGTTATTTCCCGGGGGGCGCCGCCTTTGGAGCCGCAGCAGGCTCCTCCTTCTTGGGCGCAGCACCCGGAGGGGGCGCGTCCTTATTGAGCTCGACAATAAGCTGATCAGTCAGGTCTGCGGCAGAGCCTTCCTTGACGTGGAGGATAATGGGCACGGTGGAAAGGCTGACGCCGGTCTTGTCGAAGACGATGTCAAAGCCGTCAGCCTTGGAACGGTCGCGCACGACGACGAGAATTTCCTCATAGAGGCCTTTACGGATCTGCATGTCTTCCTGCTTGAGCTGATTCTGCCGACGTTCGGCAAACTCCTGCATCTCCATCTCCATGGCGCGGATTTCCTTCAGTTTCTCGTTGAGCTCAGCCCCGTATTTGGCGCGCTGTTCCGGTGTGATGATGGGATCCTGCGCGGTTTTTTGGAGCTTCTGAGCCTCAGTGGCGAGGTTTTTGTAAACGGCCTGCCTCTCCTGCATTTCCTGGGCGGCCTTCTCGTAGTTTCCTTTGTATTTCTCGGCCGCTGTCTTGGTCTTGTGAAACTCTTGGAAGACCTTGGACATGTCCACCACTGCGATTTTCAAGTCGGCTGCGTGGAGGCTGGTGACTGCGGAGAGGAGGAGGGCGGTCAATGCACTGCGAATCATGGTAATGTGAGCTGGGGCTTAGTTTGGAGGAGCGGGCAATCAAAATTGTCCGACAGGCCGGGCTAGAATTTGTAGCCCATGTTGAACTGGAACCGACCGGAGCCGGTGTACTGGTCCTTGGCCACGGGAACGGCATAGTCAACACGAATCGGCCCGACGGGCAGGAACAGGCGGAGGCCGATGCCAACATCTGAATAGACTTTGCCGCCGACGTCGAAGGTGCTCGCCCCAACGGAACCTATGTCGCCGAAGAAAACCACACGCGGGGACTTGTCAGAATTGGCGGTGATATGCACCGGGATGGAGAATTCCCCAGTCGCATAAGCCGAGGTGAGCCCACCGATCGGCTCACCAGAGTTATCCTTGAGGCTCGCCTGACGGTAGGCCCAGCCACGCATGTTGTTCGCGCCACCGAGGAAAAGGCGCTCGAAAATGGGAACACGGCTGCCTCCCCAGTTGTCCACCGTGCGGAACATGCCTTCAAAGCTCAAGATGGTGTCGCCCGGCAGGTTAAAATACTGCATTCCACCGAAGTTGATGCCGTAAACTTGGACATCTCCGCCGAGGCCGGAAAGAAGTGCTCCCGCCTCAAACTTGTGACCACTGCGGGTGATGAATACGCTATCACGCGTGTCATGCACCCAATTGGCATCCACCTTGCTCTGGATGTAATTGCCTGCTTCCTGGGCGATGAGGGCGGAGGCACCGTTGGTGATGTTACCGATTTCGACCTGCTGCAGGGTGTAAGTGATGTCGAAGTAGGAGTGTTCGCCCGTGCGCTTACGCAGCCCGGCGGAGATGCCAGCGTTGGTCTGGGTGTAGCGGTTCGAGAGATAATACAAGTTGTGGTAAAACGCCTCGACCGTGAGTGCCAGCTCGCGCCCCATGAACCACGGCTCCGTCCAGCTCACACTAGCGTCGCGGCGTAGCGCACCCCCGCGCAGATTCAGGTTGAAACGCTGACCTCCGCCACGGAAGTCCTTCCAGTCTTTAATGTCGAAGTTTGTCTGGGTGACCTGTAGGAAACCCGTCAAGCTGTCGATGGAGCTGAAGCCCGCGCCGAAGTTCACCGTGCCGGTGGACTGCTCCGCGACGTTGATGTCCACATCCTTGTACCCCGGGGTAACGGAGGGAGTGTTGCGTATGTCAACCGAGCTGAAATAGTTGAGGTTCTGCAGGCGATTCTTGCCGGCCTCGACCTTCACCGTGTTCAATTCTTCACCAGGGGCGAATGGAAGCTCGCGGCGAATGACCTCGTCCTTGGTGACTGAGTTGCCCGATATGTTGACCTTATTGATGTAGGACTTGGTTCCTTCTGCGATTTGATAGACCACACCCACCTGACCGGCCCCAGTCTCCAAAATGCTCGTCTCCACCCGCGCATCGGCGTAGCCACGGGAGCCATAGTAATCCTGGATCATTTTCTCATCGGCCTTCACGAAGCTCCCCTTATAAGGGAAGCCCGCCTCCTGCCGAACGCCCCGCATGAGCTCCTCCTGTTTGAAAATGGTGTTACCGGTGAGGGTGACTCCTGAGACTTCGTATTTCGCGCCCTCATTGATCACATAGATGAGATCCATCTGCTTCGAGGAAACAGGCTCGCGGCGAACTTCGGTCACCTTGGCGTAAACATAGCCCTCATCCTGAAACGCCTGCTCGATGATCTTAATGTCATCCTGCATGTCTTGGCTGCTGATCTTGCCTTTCTTGCCCCACAGATTCCAGATGTGGTGCTCCTTGGACTTGAGCCTGCCGCGAAGTTGCCGGGCGCTGAGGGCGGTGTTCCCCTCAAAACGAATGTCATGGATGATGCCACGCGCACCCTCGTCAATTTTGAAGTTGACGCTCGAGAAGCCTTCGCGTGCGGACGGATTGATGTCATAGGTCACGACCACGTCCGAGTAGCCTTTCTTCTCATACATCTCGGTAATCTTGTGCTGTGCAGCAGAGAGTTTGAGGTCATCCACGGGATCGCCAACTCTGACTTCAATAGCCTTGCGCAACTTGTCGTTATCGAAGGCCGTGTTCCCCGTGAAATTGATGTCGCCGATGCCGCCGCGGCCAATGATCTCCACAATCACTCTGACGCCCCCGGCCACATCCACCGCACGGATGTCCAGATTCTCCACCGCACCCGTGCCGTAGAGTGTGCGGATGTCACGTTCGACGGCTTCATCGGTGAATGGCTGACCCACGCGAGTGGACATTTGGCTCCGGATGCGGTTTTCATCCAGCTTCACCCCACCCTTGAGCAGAACCTGCACCTCACGGACGATTTTCTTCGCCGGAGGCGCGGAGGGAATTGTCGCCTGGGACCAGACCTTCTCAGAAGAGCCCAGCATGAGCAGAAAAGCCACTGCGGAGACGAATGCAAGGCGGTAATGCGAAGGTATGCCGTAAGTCATGGAGAATATGGATCGGGAACTGGGAGGAGTCTGTATTGCCCGTCAGGGCTGGGATAATACGAATCCGCATTACTGCTTCCGGGCCGCCCCGCGTCAAGACGTAAGTTCCAGCGGATTTGGGCATGTGCTTGCCTGTGATTGACGCAAGTCACGGATGTCTTGGCTCCATAATAATGCAGGGTTGAGTCATGCGGGCACCTACATGAGCATCGCCCCCTCCCACCCATGCCCGCATCAAACGCCCGCAACTACCTGCAACTGCATCTCGTCGTGCTGGCATGGGGGCTCACGGCGGTGTTGGGGAAACTCATCCACCTACCGCCGGTGGATGTCGTGTTCTGGCGCACCTTCCTAGCGGCGCTTGGTTTTGCAGTCCTAATGTGGTTCTGCGGGCAGCAGGAGGTTCTTTCGCGGCGGCGGGCGCTTGCCTTGCTCGGAGTCGGTGGCATTCTCGGACTGCATTGGATTTTATTCTTCTGGTCGGCCAGACTCGCCACAGCCTCGGTCTGTCTAGCCGCCATGCCGACATCCATGCTGTGGTGCTCACTGATCGAGCCGCTCATCAACGGCTCACGCAGATGGCGCTGGTCGGAACTGCTAGTGGGCGTGGTGATGGTAGGAGCGGTGTGGCTGATCTATGAGGTTGAATCGCGACACTGGCTGGGATTCTCAGTCGCGATTGTCTCCGCCATCTTCGCCGCGTTTTTTGCTACGCTGAGCAAACAGCAAGTCACGGGCGAACTGCACTGGAGCGTCATCGGGACTTTTCAGATGGCGGGAGCATGCCTCGCCTCCTTGGTCTCGCGGCCGCTGCTTGAAAACGGCCTCCGCCCCTCGCTCCCGGACGCCCTGTCTGTGACTTGGCTCGTGGTGCTGGCTCTAGTCTGCACCGTAGCAGCTTATGCCGGATTCATGGATGTACTGCGGAGGGTGAGCGTGTTCACGGTGAATGTGGTGTACAATATGGAACCGGTTTACGGCATCCTCTTGGCGTTCATCATCTTCGGCAGGCAAGAGATTATGAGTGGTGGTTTTTATCTCGGTGCCGGTGTGATAGCCGCAGTGGTATTGGGGCTGCCATGGATCCGCCGCTGGGTGGAGGAATGAAGCGTGCGACTCCCCTGCCCTAGCACTATCAGCCATGTAGTGCCTGGAAGGGCTTAATGCTGTCATTTGAATCAAAAACTTGTCTGCCTCCCCAAGCTCTGCCATGGAGTCCGCCCAGTCATGCCCGATGGGCCTGACTGCCAACACTGCGATGCCCCAGCCCGAACTCAGCGAAGAAGAACTACTCCTGCGAGTGGCGCGGAAAGACGCCCGTGCGTTCGACCATTTCTACGAGGCCGTGGCACCGCGGCTCCTCGACTTGATGCGACAGATGCTGCAGGACGAACGTGAGGCGGAGGAAGTACTGCAGGACGGCTTTGTGCATGTCTGGGAGCATGCTGCCAGCTTCGATCCCGCCAAGACCACGGCATTCATCTGGTCTGTGATGCTCTTCCGCCACAAAGCCATCGAACGCATGCGCACCCTGGGTCGCCGCAACCGGCTGGTGAGTGCAGAGACGCTTTCGCAAGCGGTTTTTACAGATGCGACACCCAGCACCGAGTCCGGCGAGAAAAATCCCGTCCACACAGCCTTCAACGAACTTCCCAAGGATCAGCAGCAGTTGATCGCGCACGCGTTTTTGAAAGGGCTGACTCATCATGTGATCGCCGACTCCTCGGGCATTCCCGTCGAGTCAGTGAGAGTCGGCATCCGCAGCGGATTGCTGCGTTTTCGCCAACTGCTAAAAGGAGGGACAGGCACCTGATGGACGAAAAATACGAGGAACTCGCCGCCTTAAACGCTCTCGGCATGCTCGAAAGCGACGAAAAACGCGTACTCACCGGTGCCGGACTGGCCGACAAGGATCTGCGTGATCTGAGCGTGGAGCTGGAGGCTGTCGCCGCCGAGCTAGGGCATCTCCTCACTCCGCAGGAACCTCCGCCCGACTTGAAGCGCCGCATACGCACGAAGATCCAGTCACGCGGCGGTGCCTTGATGAGCATTTCGCCTTCCACCATGCTATGCCTTGCCGGCTGGGTGATCGCAGCCGGACTCGGCGTGGCACTGTCTTTTGTGTGGAAGGATCGCGCCCGACTCTCCCAGGATCTGGCAGCGGCATCCAAGCTCATCACCCCGGTGGCTTCCGTCCAAGACCACTCGGGCGAAGTGCGAAACCTTGAGTCCTCCTTGAAAAAACTCCACGATGATCATGAGAAGAAACAGGCCTCGCTGAAAGCGGAGCTGGAGACCGCCCGGAAAAGCGAAGCCGACGCGCGCGCAAAAGCCGACCAGCTCATCGCCGACGAAGCAGCGCGGAAAAAACGCGATGCGGAGCTGACCATGCGCGTTGTCACCATTCAAAGCGATGTGTGGGAATACCGCCGCAGTTTGATGACCGTCATCTGGGATGGCAGCCGTCAACAGGGAGTGCTGCTGCTCGACAAAATGCCACAAGTGGAACCAGGGAAAGATTACCAACTCTGGCTCGTCAGCACACAAAAGCCAGTACCGATCAGCGCCGGCATCATCACGGTGGATGAAAAAGGCGGAGCGAGGGCCAATTTCAAACCCGGACAAGACGTGGGCGGAGACGTGAAATTTCTCCTCTCTATCGAGAAAAAAGGCAGGGCAGAAAAGCAGGAAAGCGAGGTCGTGCTGAAGGAAAAATGAGATGGCTGCGAACCGGCTACCCAGGAACAAGTCAAGCGGTGGAGTAGGGTGTCCGGAATTTCAATTGAGCGGAATGCCAAGCATCTGATTCAGGCACATTACCGGGTGACTCGAATGCTTTGAAGGCGCAATTCCTGCTCATCAAAAGTTTGAAGAGTTTCGCATGCCTCTTCGCTCGTCGTAGGATGCAGTAGCATGAGCCGACTGGGGTTTCCGCTGTGGAGTCTCTGCGCGAGCTGGCCGTAGCAGATGAGCTGGCGCAAGTCGTCGATGCGTGGCCAGCCCCCGGCATCAGGGATCTTGTATTTGGCGTCGCCCACCCATGTCTCGTTTGGAGTCCGCCAGAAGAAGTCAGCGTCCTGAGCGATGCGTTTGTCCGGTGCCACGAGCAGCGTGCCGAGGCGTTTCTGCGGCTCGATGCGCTGCTGGAAGGTCTTTTCGAGCCAGCACAGGCAGTAGTCCTCAAACAACCGGTTCATGTTAATGAGAAAAACGAAGCTGCCACTGCTGCCAGCGTGCATCTCACGGCCTTGGCCGGTCAAAACAGCCAGCGCGAGGTCATGGCACGGCCGCCAGCGCATGTTCAGCCGTGACCAGCGGATGCCTGAAGCGGCTGCGACGGCCTGGAAAGGCTGCACGGACTCGACTTCATCCAGCATCGCGAGCGCATCACGCAGGTCTGCGGCAGCGCCGGGCAGTCGCACGCGGCCAAGCAACATCTCGGCGGCGCAGCGCAGCAGCCGCGCCAGCGGTGTGTCCGGCGTGAACTCATCCCATGAACAAGCGATCACATCCGGGCGGTCAAAATGAACCGTGGACTGCCGTGCAAAATCGATGCGCCCGCGCACCAACGGCATATCATCACTCATTCCGATGTATTCCTGCGGCAGACCGAGACTGAGCTGATGACGCAGCCGCCGGGCATAGAGCCACGCCAGCAAATCACAGATGGAGTCGGGTGAATCCTCCACCTCAGCCTCGCCAGCGTCGATGAGACCTTCGTGACCGGACTCTTCGAGCAGCCAGAGCAGATTTTTCATCACGGTGCCTGCGCGTTGATCCGTCACCTGAGCATCCTTCACGAGCCCGGCATCGAGTTTCGGATAAATCTCCACGCAGACCCCGCCGGCCTCGATCACGCCGACATATTGTTGCGCCTGCAAGATGCAACCATCCGCACCTTCGAAGCTCAACGGCGGCTGCGGCAGCACATGCGCCTCCTGCCAGGCCGTGGCGGCATCCAGCACCGCCCGCCGCGTGTCGTGGCCCCAACGCACGCTCACACGTTGATGCTCACAAAGGCGGAAGGGCTCGGAAGTCACGACTCAGTGAGATTGGCTTTCAAAACGGCCCAGCAGTCCATTTCCGGTTCTTCATCGGTGAACCAGCGCCAGCGGTTCCGCTGGTATTTGGACTCCACTTTGGCCTTCAAAGGGCGCAGAAAGCCTTTTTCACTCGTTCCTCCCTCTTCACCGAGCACGAAGCGAGCGCCGTCGATGTCATTGAAAAAGTACTCCTGCAGCAGCGGCACCACTTTCCGGCGAAACACGCGGTTAAAGCCCCCCGCGTCCTTCACGCTCATGAAAAACGCGTGGCCGATGCGATGATCACGATCCTTTCGCAGCTCGATCCGCTCATTGAGCCGGTTGAGCACGGCTTTCATCTCATCGGACAGACCGCCACAAACGCTGAAATTCGGAGCCAGCTCCTCAAACTCAAACCGCCGCCGCAGCGCCACATCCAGCAGGGCCAGCGATTTGTCCGCCGTGTTCATCGTGCCCAGGATGTAAAGATTGGGCGGCACCGCGAAAAGCTCACGTGAGGACGGCAAAGTCACCCGCAATGTATTCTCCGCTCCCTCGCGCTTATCCTCCTCGATGAGCGTGATCAGCTCTCCGAAAATGCGGCTGATGTTCCCGCGATTGATCTCGTCGATGATGAGGACGTAGGGCGGGTAATTTTTGTCAGCTCGGAGCTGCCAGCCGGAGCGAGTACCTAGTTGGAAATAGGATGCCACAGCCTCAAAAGGGTCCACATTTGAAACTGCTGACGGCTTGGCCGTTATCCCCTGCATGTAGTTATACACGGCCGCGATGACATGGTGATGACCGCTTTTGCCGAGAGCAGACTCGGACTCACTGGATGTAATCTTCTTCTTGGGATGCAAAGCCACCCAAATCTTAGCCAGCGTGCTCTTGCCGCACAAAAACACCTTCTTGGTAATGGCGTTGGCAGCTTCGATATTTCCTTTGGATGTTTGCGACAGCACCCACTGAACATCAGCCAGTCCAGGAATATTGAATTCGCCAGACTCAGCGATTTGGTTCATTAGCGCGTTCCATCGTTCTTCAAAGCCACCATGAAGTGCCTCCGTCTCGACTCTTTCCATGCACGCATGGAGGGATTCGACCGCCAGTTCTTTGAAAACGCCATTCCTCACCTCAAATCGCGCTGCGCCGTCCTCGGACATCACTGGGCGAATGCCTTCGATGAAATCTTCGTAACTGAATGATTGGTGAAATGTTGCCAGGCGAATGCGCCCAGTTGATGATTCGCTGTCAAAGATGGCCTTGGCATGATCTTCGTCGTCTATCTCGTGCCCCTTGATAATTTCAGCCGCACGGCGAATGACTTCATAGGTTTTGCCAGTACCAGGCGGGCCGTAGAGAATTTGGTTGAGAGCTGGATGCATGAGATTCGTCGGGGATGGGGCGGAAGGTGACTCTGTTGTTTGTGGTGTAGTCCTCGTCATTCTGGATGATTTGGTCTTGTCCGGATCACATTCACTACACCACACTGGACTTGAGCAACCTGGATGAAACGGGCGGTTCGCATTCACCCACCCCATGAGCGGCTCCAGATCCTGGCCACACAGTTTCCAATA
The DNA here is from genome assembly GCA_964421275.1 of uncultured Prosthecobacter sp. Taxonomy (GTDB): domain Bacteria; phylum Verrucomicrobiota; class Verrucomicrobiia; order Verrucomicrobiales; family Verrucomicrobiaceae; genus Prosthecobacter. Next base: position 26,273 of record CAYQWE010000015.1, on the reverse strand, counting down.
AGAAGTGGTCAGATTTGGCTTCGGAAGCCACCAGTTTAGTGTGGGGCACGTTCCACGGTGAAACTTCAGCAGGTCGCTGGCCTTTCGAGACTGCGAAGGAACGTTGACGATGTAGCCTTCCGGGTTTTGGCGAATCCATTCGCGATAGCCGTCGTCGTCATTTTGAAAGAGGTGCATGAGTTGATTTCATAAAACACATCCGCCCTTGCTTTCGAGCACGAATTTCACCGCCGCCCGTGATTGAAATCGACGGGCTTCTTCACGTTCTTCGCGCCCAGATTCCCTGAGATGGTTCCACGCATGCAGGTGGGATCGACGACCCGTAGAACGGGTTTTCCAACCCGTTTACCGCTTCGCTGGAAAGTATTGCCGGTGAAGACGAGGTCGTGGCCGTTCGGGGTGAAGGTTCATGGTGACATCCGTGCAACTCTTCTCGACGCTCACAATTCGGCTGCCGTTCGTGCCATCGACGAGGTTGCGGGTGATGGTGGCGTTTTGACAAAACTCGGCCAGAAAGAACGCGCCCATGCGGCTGCCGAGGATGTGGTTGTTCGCGAAGACGATGTTCCGACAACGCTGGATGTGCATCGTGTCGCCGATGGCGCTGAACTGGCAGCCGGTGACGCGCACCTCGCGTGCGCCGACGATGTCGAAGGCTCCTTTGCCTGGTCCGCTGCCGGTGGGAGCATACGCGCCGAGGTAGGTGCCGCTGAGATTGAAGGCGAGTCGGCCTTTCGCAGCCGTTTCGAAGCGAATCGCAGCCGCACCGGGCTTTTCCGCGACCTTGATGAAATCCTTCGCAGACTCGACGACGAAGTATTGGCGGCCTTTGACGATGTTTTTCGGCAAATCGGTTCCCGTGTGTTGTCCTGCTTCGCGGATCGAATACAGCCCGATGAACTCGCCGCCATGCCATGCGCAGTGCTCAATATTTTCCTCGGCAAAAGCACGATACGAGCCTGATTTGGCAGCTTCTCCGGCAAGATGAAACGAGCGCCATAGGCCATGTTGGACGGGTTTGAGCGCAACGAAATGGGCTTCGTGCCATCAAGATGGTAATCGCCGGGCGGAATGGTCACGACGCCATCTTTTGCAAGCAGTGCGGCGAGTCTGGTGCTGTCGTCAGCGGCTGCGGCGGCGAGAATGAGGTAGAGAAGGCCAAGCTTCCTCATGACCAGTACTGCGCGATCTTCCGCTTCAGGAAATCGATGCTTCTCGCGAGCTGCTCCATGCCATCGACGCCGTCTTCGATGCTGATCCAGCCGTCGAAGCCTTTGCTTTTGAGCTCGGTGAAGATGGCGTCGTAGTCGTTGAGTCCTTTGCCGATCTCGCCGTGGCGGAGGCGTTTGGCGTAGCCTTGGGCGCCGCCTTCTTCTTTGCGCAGGTCTTCGATGGTGCCTTCGGCGAGGTAGCGGTCGCTGGCGTGCATGGTGACGACGCGATGCGAGACGCGCTTCAGCAGCTCAATGGGGTCTTCACCGGCGAGGTAGGTGTTCGAGGGGTCGTAGTTCACGCCGAAGTTCGGGTGGTTCACGGCATCCACGAGCTTGCAGAAGACATTCATCTTCTGCGCGAACTCGGGATACTCCCAGAAGTCGTCCTTGTAGTGGTTTTCGATGATGAGCGTGATCCCGCGTTCCTGCGCATAGGGCAAACAGGAGTGGATGGAGTCAGCGGCGAGCTTCACGCCCTCGTCGATGCTCAGCTCCGGCCTTCTTTGGCCGCTGAGCACGCGGCAGTAGCTGCCGCCGAGCGTGTGCGTCATGTCGATCCAGCGTTTTTGTTTCGCGATCTCCTTTTCGCGGAAGACGGCGTCGGGATGCGTGAAGTCGGGCGAGCAACACATCATAGGGATGACCTTGCCGGTGTCCTCGACCTCCTTGCGGAAACGCGGCCAGTTCTTCTCATCAGCCATCTCCAGGAAGCCCGCATACCATTCCAGGCCCTGCACCTCGAGCGTGGAGGCGAGCTGGATCCATTCGGAGACGGTCATCGTCCCTTCTTTGCAAAGGGTGGCCATGAAGGCTTTCGGGAAGGCGGCGAGTTTGGGCATAGCTGGCTACTTGGCGGGAATGGTGCTCGCATCCTTCGGTGGATTGCGGCCGATGAAGGGATGCTGCTCCAGATCGAAGACTTGGCCGCTGATGGGGCCGCATTCGTCGGCAAGGAGCCAGGCGGCGCAGGCGGCAATCTCCTCGGGCCAGAGGATGCGCCCCGAGGGTGCATAAACTTTGGGCAGATCGGCATACCAGTCGTCCTTGAGGCCGTGGGAGCGCTTACGTTTCGCCTCGTTCTCGGTGAGCACCCAGCCGGGGTTGATTTGATTCACGCGCACGCCGTCCTCGCGCATGAGCGTGTCACCCAGATTGCGGGTGAGAGTCATGAGAGCACCTTTGCTGACGCTGTAAGGCATCAAATTCGGCTCGCCGCTCCATCCGTTGACGCTGCCGATGTTGATAACGCTGCCATGTGATTCACGCAGATGCGGCAAAGCGGCGCGGATGAGGAGATAAGGCGCCACGCAGTTGATCTCGAGCATGCGGCGGAACCATTTGGCATCGGTGTCGTGAATGTTGCCGAGGCCGACCTGCGCGGCGTTGTTCACCACGGCGTCGAGCCTGCCAAAAGCACTCACAGCCTTCTCGACGAGCAATTGCGACGCATCCCCCTCCGCGAGGTCTTTGAGCACGAGCACCGCGTTTCCTTCGCCGAGCTCCGCGAGCGTTTCCTGGCCCAAATCGGCCTCCAGGCCGTGGATGAGCACGCGTGCTCCCTCGGCGACGCAACGCTTCGCGATGGCCTTGCCGATGCCGGTGACGCTGCCGGTGATGAGGATGACTTTGTTTTCGAGACGGTTCATGCGGATGCGGAGCATAACGAGCCGCCAGCATTTTTCACCACGACAAAGGATGTGTGATTTACGTCAGGCGATCATTTCGCCACTCCCTTGATGCTGAAGTCATCGTAGTTCACGCCCACGCGGTTGGTGGTGAGGCTCACGACCGTTTTATGATCGTGCGCGACGCCTGACGACTGGAAGCTGCCCACGGTCTTGCCATCAATGATCACAGTCACCACGTCATTCTCAGTGCGCACCACCAGCGTGTGCCAGTCGTTGAGAGACACTGCATTTGGCATCGTCTTGGTCCACTTCGCGAGGTTGGCCTTGTCCTCGACGGTCAATGCAGGCGGAGTCGCTTTTTTACGCGCATAGATGTCGTTGGAGAACGTGCCCGCCTTCGCGTCAGCCACGATGACCGATTTCCGCGTCACAGTAATGCTGCAAATGTGACCAGCGTGCGAGCCCTTGTAGTCCTTATCATCCAGCCAGACGTTAAAGCCGTAGGTTTTCTCACCGGTGATCTGAAACTTCACAGACACTTCAAGATCCCGCTCAGGCGCGATGCGGATCACATCGACGGCGGCATGATCAGACTCCGGCGCGGTGATGCCTTGCAGCATGCCGTCTTTGACGACGCTGGAGCTTTTGTAGTGGCCCCATGCCTTGCCGAAGCCGTCGGAGGAGAAATCATCAGAAAAAATGACGCGCGGGTAATCAGCGGCAAAAGCGGTGGCGGCGAGCAGGGTGAGAGAAAGGATGGTTTTCATGGCCCGCTTGAAACGCCGACAGTTAGGCACTTTTGCAAAGCGTTAAAACAAGGCAGAAAAAAGCCGACATCCGCGTTTCTCTGCCCAGCCATGAAATGCCGCACGCTCCTCATCACCTGTCTGCTGACACTCACCTCGTCCGCCTTCGCGGAATTCGCGCTCAAGGACGGGGACACGGTGGTGTTTCTCGGCGACAGCATCACGGCGGCACGACGCTACGACAGGATCATCGAAAACTACACGCTGCTGCGCTTCCCCGATCGTCATGTGAAATTTTTCAATGCGGGCAAAGGCGGCGACACGATGACCGGCGCTCTGGAACGACTGCAACGCGAGGTGTTTGACCGTAAGGCGACCGTGCTGACCGTGGCCTTCGGAGTGAATGACATCGGCTGGGGCATGAAGGCGGACGTGGAGCATAAGGCAGCGTATTTGAAATCGCTGCGCACCTTGCTCGCGCGCTGCAAGGAGCACAGCGTGCGCGTCTTCCTCTGCTCGCCAGCGATCACGAGTGAGGATCCAGACAAGGCAGAGAAGGGCTTCCTCCAACAGATGTGCGACGACGGCCTGGATCTGGCAAAGAGTCTCGGTGTGGAGACGATCGACATCCAGCGTTCGATGCGTAAAGTGCAGCGGCGTGTGCATGCGCAGAACGAACAGCAGAAGGACACCGCGAAACACACGAAGCTGCATGTCGAGGACGGCGTGCATTTGAACGAGCTGGGGCAGCTCGCGATGGCGGTGGCGATCCTCAAGGGCCTTGGCGCGCCTGCTGAAGTGTCTGCGGCAGAGATTGACGTGCCCACGCTGAAAAGCACGAACGTCACCGGTTGCACAATCTCGAACATCAGAGCCGCTAGCGGTGGTGTGGAGTTCGACCGGCTCGATGAAGGATATCCACTGAACTTCGGCACTTTCGGTGCGTTGAACTTCAGATTCGTGCCCGTGCCTTCTGAATTGAATCGTTACGTGCTCGCGGTGCGCGGACTTGTGGCGGGCAAGTATGAGCTTCGTGCCGGAGGTCGATTGCTCGGACAGTTTACCGCAAGCCAGTTTGCCAAAGGTCTGAACATTTCCTCAATAACCGCCAATAGCTGGGAGCCTGGCGGACCGTGGGATGCGCAGGCTGCGGCGCTGAAGATGGTGACGGATGCCCGCGCTGAGATCACTGGCTCGGATCGCTATCGCGAGCTGTTCCTTAGCAATCATCCAACTCAAGAGGCGCTGCGCACGCAAACGCAGGCTGTGCTCAACGGACTCGAAAAACTTCAACGCCAGTATGCGCACCTTGCGCTGATTCATTTTGAAGTGCGGCCATCTGTAAAGGACGGCAAACCGTGATCAGATAGGTTTCAGTACGCTCTTCACCACCTCGCCCTTGTGCATCTTCTCAAAGGCTTCGTGCCATTCGGTGATGGGCCATACGCCACCGATGATCGGTTTCACGTCAAACTGCCCGCTGCTGAGCAGTGAGATGACGCGCTCCCAGACAGGCCAGTTGTGGCTGAAGCTTCCTTGCAACGTGATGTTCTTCTGCACGAGCGGGTCGATGTTGAAGCCCAGAGGCTGCGGCCCCCAGCCGACTTTACTGATCCATCCGGCGGGGCGCACGAGATCGAGGGCAATCTTGAGCGTGATGCTCGCACCGGCGGCGTCGATGACACCATCGCAGCCGAGACCGTCTCGCTCCATGGCCCAGGGTTTGGCGTCGCCAATGATGACCTCGCAGCCGTAGTGCTTGCGGGCGAGTTCGAGACGATGCGCGTCCTGCTGGAGGCCGACGATAGCTACCTGCGCACCACACAGTTTCGCCATCGCGGCGCAAAGAATGCCGATGGTTCCAGGTCCGAGAACGACAACGCGGTCGCCTGGCTCGATGCGGGCGTTTTTGACGACCGCGTTATAAGCGACGCAGCACGGCTCGGTAAGGCAGGCCTGCTCGAACGGAAGCTGGTCCGGCACATGATGCAAAATGCGGCTCGGCACACGCACATGTTTCGTCATCGCGCCATTCACGCCGTAGCCGAATCCCTTGCGCGTGTTGTCGAGGTTGTAGAGCCCGCGGCGTGTCATCGGATTGTCCTTGGAGATGATCGCGGCGGTTTCAGACACGACACGGTCGCCTTCCCTCCAGCCTTCCACCTCCTTGCCGACCTCCACAATGCGTCCGCCGAACTCATGACCAAGCACGACGGGATAATTCACCGGCCAGGAGTGGTCAGCGGTCCACTGGTGCAAGTCAGAGCCACACACACCGACATTAGCGACCTCCAACAGCACATCCTCCGGCCCGATAGACGGCGTTTCGATTTCACGGATTTCGACGGAACCCTTTTCGGGCGCGTAATTGACGACGGCGGCAGATTTCATGATGTGAAAAGTGGGATTATTGGAAAGCAGGAACGTCCTGCGCATGCACGGCCTCACAAATCATGCGCAGCGAGGCTTCGAGATTGCCATCCACCGTTTTGAAAGCGTCTGCGTCGATGGTTAACGGCGCACCCAGCACTACGAGTGGTGCGCCATACTTCGGGCACTGGATCGCCTGCTCCAAACTGAGGCCGCCGACGGCTTGCACGGGGATTTTCACCGCCTGCACGACTTCACGCAGTTGATCCAGCGGACTCGGCATGCGCCTGCCTGCGGCGGCGATGCCACGCCGCTCGTCGTAGCCGATGTGGTGGATGACGTAGTCGCAGCCGAGATCTTCGAGCCACCTCGCACCGGCGATCATGTCCTCGCTGATCATGTTGTCGCCCATGACCTTGCAGCCGAAGTCGGCGCCGGCTTTGACGACGCATTTCACCGTCTCTGCATGCGCACGCGCCATCACGACGACATGTGTCGCGCCGGCCTTCGCCATCATCTCGGCTTCGAGGTAACCGCCGTCCATCGTCTTGAGATCAGCGACGATGGGCGTGTTCGGGAACGCCTTTCTCAAAGCCCGCACGCCATGCAGGCCCTCAGCTAGGATGAGCGGCGTACCGGCCTCCAGCCAGTCCACGCCCGCGCGCATCGCCAGCGCGGCGGTTTCGAGCGCTTCGTCGATATTCGTGAGGTCGAGGGAAATCTGGACGATGGGTGTCATGATTGCACAGCAAAGCAAAGCCACGCAGCCTCGTCACGACAAAGATGAAGTAACATGAGGGTTCAAATCCATCTACGACTGGCTTTGGCGGCGGAATGAAGGCATTTTCCGCACTACGGAGATCACTTCAAACTGTGTCCCGCCTCATGTCCGCTTCCCTCACAACCGAGTCTATCCCTGTTCTCACCCGGCGCATCGCCATTCCGGCGAGCGTCGGGTTCTTCTTCAACACGATGTTCAACGTCGTGGACACCGTGTGCGCGGGCTGGATCAGCACGGACGCGCTAGCAGCACTGTCGCTGTCTTTTCCGGTGTTCTTCATCATCCTGTCCGCAGGCAACGGACTGAGCCAGGGGACGACGGCACTGATGGCGAATGCTATCGGCTCAAAAGACGCCGAGCGGGCGCGACACATCTTCGCGCAGGCGCTGGTGCTCGCGGCGGTAGGCGGCGTGGCGCTTTCGTTCGCGGGATGGATCGCCGCACCGTGGCTTTTCCAGCAACTGGGTGCCGACGGTGTTTATCTCCGCATCTGCCTCGACTACATGAACACCATCCTTTGCGGAGGCGTGTTCTTCATCTTGCAGATGACGATCAACGCCGCGCTCAACGCACAGGGCGACACGAGACTGTACCGCGACTTCCTCATCACTGGCTTCGTGATGAATTGCGCGCTCAACCCGCTGCTCATGTGGGGCTGGGTCGGCCTACCGGCGATGGGCGTCGCGGGCATCGCTCTAGCGACGGTGATCGTACAAGTCGGCGGCTGCGTGATGTTGTGGAAAGGCATGCGCCGTCACGATTTGCTCCACCACCTACCCGCCTCGCTGTTCAAACCCAATCTCGCGACGCAGCGCCAAATCCTCGGCCAAGCGGTGCCCGCTGGGCTGAACATGCTCACGGTGGCGCTTGGCATTTTTGTCATCACCTGGTTCGTGAAACACTTCGGTAAGGAGGCTGTGGCCGCGTATGGCATCGCCACGCGGGTCGAGCAGATCGTGCTGCTGCCGACGATCGGCCTGAACTTTGCCACGCTAAGCCTAGTAGGACAGAACCATGGTGCCGGACTCCATCATCGCGTGCGTGAGGCATGGATGACAAACGTGAGATACGGAGTGCTGCTCATGCTAGCCGGGGGCGCGTTGCTGCTCATGCTGCGGGTATGGGCGATGAGGCTCTTCACGCAGGATCCTACGGTGATCGCCCATGGGCATGATTATCTCGGCATCGCCGCGGTCACGCTCGCTGCGTATCCAGTACTCTTCATCACCGTCTTCATGCTGCAGGGCATAAAGCGCCCAGCGTATGGCCTGTGGCTGGGGCTTTATCGTCAGATCGCCGCGCCACTGCTCATCTTCAATCTCATGGCCTTCACCCTCACGCTAGGCACTTGGGGCGTGTGGTGGGGCATCGCGCTCGTGAACTGGAGCGCCGCAGTGTTCACCTTTTTCTGGGGATGGCGGACACTGAGATTGTAGCGCGGATTAGCCGCAACCATTCATTATGCCGCATCCAGCAGCATCATTTGCCGAGGCTCCATCTGCTGCGGAATCACCTCCTCTGGCATCTCCAGAGTTTGCCCTTGGTATTTGGGATAAAGCGCCGCCAGAGAGGGAATCGCTGCTTGAGCGAGTGCGAAATAGGCATTGTCGAGTTCCAGACCGATGCTGTCTCGCCCGACGGCTTCGCAGGCAGCGATGGTAGAACCGGAACCCATGAAGGGATCAAGTACCACGCCTGGATTCGGCAGCAGCATGCGGCAAAAAAAACGCATCAACTGCTGCGGCTTGAGCGAGGGATGATCAGCAAGTTCCTTTTCGAGGGCCGGAGTCTTCGCGCTGGGGATGACGTCAGGCACTGGCTTGTCTCCTTCCATCATGCGAAGCGCGCCAACACCCCACTTTCGCAAATTCTGCGCCACTGTCTTTTCTGAAAGCGGCTTCCTGAACAGTAGCCAAGGCTCGTAGTTGCCACGAGGACTCACACAAAGGTTGGGAAACTCTTCTTCAGCATTCTTTGGGCGGTCCCCGCCGCGAAAACCATGATACACACGGATGAATGTGGCTCTTGGCTCCAACCCCGCTTCGAATAAGCCCTGATACACATGCGGATGCAGGAGCGGGTTTGTCGCGACGAGCACATGCGCCCCTGGCACGAGAGCAGGCAGGAGCAGAGAGGCCCATTGCCCGAAATACTTACCCAGCGAGAGTCTTTGCTCAGTAGTCAGGATGGAGAAGCGAGGAAGGGGATTGCGCTTTTTGCCATCAAACTCAGGCGGGATGCGCCACACACCGCCACGACCGCTGCGCAGCTTTGCCACCTCTCCTGCACTGAACTCCACAAGTCCGTAAGGTGGATCGGTGCAAACGGCATGAATCAAATTCGCCGGACAGTCAGCGAGCCATTCGAGGCAATCTGCGTGGATAAGAGTTTTCATTTTCGACTATAGTTGAAAGACAGCTACCGCGTCTGCATCCAATCATCAAGCATCAAATGGATGCCAAAAAAATCCTCGGATTGGAAGTTCGACGCCTTCGCGAGACTTTGAAGTTATCGCAAGAGGCTCTCGCCGAGCGTGCCCAGATCACCTACCAGTACCTTTCGGCTTTGGAGAATGGCCGGGAGAATTTTAGCATCGGCGTCCTAGAAGGACTCTCCAAAGCTCTCAATGTGAGCGTGCCTGTGCTGGTTGCCACTGCCTATCAGGGCGGGGGCAAGAAGATGGACTGGCCGAAGATCGACCGCCGTTGGTTGCGCGATGTGCCTTTGCCGCCCCGGTTGACGCTGAAACACCTGGGTGATGCCATGAATGAAACACAGCGTGTCATCCGGCTTCTGAACGAATCCCTGGTCACAGCGGGTGGCAGGGCTCTGCCGAGCTATATCCAGGCCAACAACTTCAGCGGCATCGTTTCCAATATTCTGAGCGACTCTTTCGACCGACTCACCCCCTACAAGCACAACCACGATCAAAGATATCCTGACCTTATTTGTAAAGACGGTGCGGGAAAGAATGTTGGCGGCCTGGAGATCAAGAGCACGATCCAAGTTGGGAAAGGCGGCGAAAGCCACAACGGACATTCGGGCTGGCATCTGGTGGCTTGCTTCAGACTGGATGACGCGACCGGGGATATTCGTTTCATACACGCCATGTTTGCCGATCTCATCGGGCATACGCATTCTGCTTCTGATTGGAAATATGTAGGCAGTTCGGTGAACAAAGAATCAGGCAGTCAGCGCACGGAAACCTACAACACCACCGGCGTTGGAACCACCAAGCTCAGGGATGGATCAGCCTATTTGGACTTGAGCGAAATCGATCCTTCCAGATGGAGACCGCAGCATGCCGGGCCTGTGCCAGCATATTCGATTTTTCATCCTGATTCCAAGCGCTGACCAACTGGGTGGTTGCTTTCCCGCTTCATGCTCTCCCCCGTCATCACACCCGAAGGAATCCTCACGCTCGAAGGCGCGGCGGAGTCGGCGATGGAGCGGAAAATTGGGGCGTGTGAGGGAACGGCGGCGCTGCTGCGCCTGCTAGCATCGGAATTGCATGAGGCGGAGCTGGAGGTCCCGTTTCGGTGGCTGCGGGAGTGGGCGCAGCGGCTGTTCACGCGGCTTTGCCAGACGAAAAGTGCGGAGCAGCTCCCGGTGCCTTCGCTGGAGGAGCGCACGGCCTTTCTCGTGACGATGCCGCCGTTCATCGGCGCGGAGCATGTGACGGCGGAGATGTTGGAGCGATGGTGGAACGATCTGGCGGCGCACATCGCGAGCCAGGCTACGCGAGGCGTCGAGGCTTGGCTCCGCGAGGAATGCCCGGCGTGGCATGTCGTGGGCCGCGTGAGCTTTCACCTCGCGGAGAACAAGGCGGACACGCAGCGGCCCTTTGCGTTTTTGGCGACGTTTACGGAAAAACTCAGCGTCACCGGGCAGCCACAGCATCTGCCGCTAGCACGGGCTTTGCAGCTTTATGCCGGGCAGAAGGATCAAACCGCGCTCAATGCGCTGCTGGAGCCGGTGCGGCTGGCGGCGGAGAAATCGAAACTGCTGCGCGAGTGGCTGGAGACGAAGCGCCTCTTCCAGCCGATGGCGATGTCGCCGCAGGAGGCGTATCGCGTGCTGCGGGAGACGGCGGTGTTTCAGGAGAGCGGCATCGTCATGAAGCTGCCGGACTGGTGGAAGGCCGGGAAGACCTCGCGGCCCGCAGTGTCTGTCACCATCGACGCGCCGAAGAAAACCTCCCTGCACGCGGGCACACTGCTCAGCTTCAAGATCGAGCAGAGCCTCGATGGCGAACTGCTGACGCCTGCGGAACTCGAAAAGCTGTTCAGTGCCGACACCGGACTCGTTTCGCTGCGCGGTAAGTGGGTGGAGGTCGATGGCGAAAAGTTGCAGCAGGTGATGGCGCATTGGAAACGCGTGCAAAACGCAGCTGGCGAGGGCGGCATCGGCTTTCTCGATGGCATGCGGCTGCTCGCGGGCTTTCAGGGCGGAAATTACGTCACCGAGGACGAAAGCATCGAAAACGTGCCGGAGTGGAGCAGCGTCATCGCGGGAGAAAGACTCGCCGGAGTGCTCGCGAAGCTGCAAAAGCCCGAAGATGCCTCCCCACCGGAAAATCTGCGTGCGACGCTGCGCCCCTATCAGCGGCGAGGCTACGCGTGGTTGCGGTTCATGACCGAAATCGGCCTCGGTGCGTGTTTGGCGGATGACATGGGCTTGGGGAAGACGGTGCAGGTCATTGCGCTGCTGCTGTCACGCAAAACGAACTTGGACGTTCGTTCGACGGCGCTGCTCGTCGTGCCGGCCTCCCTCATCGGAAATTGGAAGGCGGAAGTGGCGAGGTTCGCGCCGGATCTGCGTCTCTTCATCGCGCATCCGTCTCAAACGGAGCGTGAAATGCTCGATCTCGCCTCGAAGCATCCGGCGGAGACGTTGCGCGGCTTCGATGTGATGCTCACGACCTACCAATTCCTGCAAAAGACCGACGCATGGCTCTCGCACGCCTGGAGCATGGTCATTCTCGATGAATCTCAGGCCATCAAAAACAGCGGCAGCGGCTCGGCGAAGGCCGTGAAGCGTTTGCAGGCACCCACGCGCATCGCTTTGACCGGCACACCGGTGGAAAACCGTCCCGGCGATCTTTGGAGCCTCTTCGATTTCCTCAATCCCGGCTTGCTCGGCGGCAGCGCGGCCTTTGCCGACGCCGTGAAGCGCTGCGCGAAGTCGAGCGAAGGCTTCGCACCACTGCGTCGGCTCGTGCGGCCCTACATCCTGCGCCGCATGAAGACGGATCGCCGCATCATCAGCGATCTGCCGGACAAGATCGAGCTGAAGGCCTTCTGCGGCCTCACGAAGCGACAGGCGACGATCTACGCGAAGCTCGTCGATCAACTCGCGAAGATGCTCGCCGACAAAGAGATGGAGCCGATCAAGCGACAGGGCCTCGTGCTCGGCTTCCTGCTGAAGTTCAAGCAAGTGTGCAATCATCCCAGCCACTGGAACGGCGATGGTGCCTGGACGCCCGCCGACAGCGGCAAGTTCGCGCGACTGGCGGAGATTTGCGGCGAGCTGGCCGAGAAACGCGAACGCGCGCTCATCTTCACGCAGTTCGCGGAGACCTGCGATCCGCTCGCACGCTTCCTGAGCACCGTTTTCGGCCGCGACGGCCTCATCTTGCACGGCGGCACGAGCGTGAAGAAGCGCCCGGAACTGGTGGAAGCTTTTCAACAGCCTGGCGGACCGCCCTTCATGGTCATCAGCGTCAAAGCCGGTGGCACGGGCCTCAATCTCACCGCCGCTAGCCAAGTCATTCATTTCGACCGCTGGTGGAATCCCGCCGTCGAGAATCAGGCCACCGACCGCGCCTTCCGCATCGGCCAGAAGAAGAATGTCATCGTCCACAAATTCGTCTGCCAGGGCACCATCGAGGAGCGCATCGACGCGCTGATCGATGAAAAGCTCGGCCTCGCCCAGGAACTTGTCGGCGATGGCACCGGAGCCGAAAAACTGCTCACCGACATGAGCAGCGAGGAGCTGCTCGACTTCGTGAAGCTGGACGTGAACACCGCCATCGTCTAAAACATGCGCCATGTGGTGGTCCTACGAAGATGTGCGGAAACAAAAAGAGCGGCTGCAACGCGAGATCGCGAAGCGGAAGAAGCGCGGGGAGAAATTCGAGGCGCTGGCGGCCCCGGCGGGGCAAAAGAAGCTGTGCGCGACCTTCTGGGGACAGGCGTGGTGCCGAAATCTGGAGTCGTATCAGCAGTATGAGTCACGGTTGCCGCGTGGGCGCAGTTATTTGAGGCAGGGAAACGTGTACAACCTCGAAATCGAGGCCGGAAAGCTCGGCGCGGTGGTGGCGGGATCGGAGCTGTATGACACGAGCATCCTCATCCAGCCGCTGCCAAAGAAGCAGTGGCGGGCCATCGTGGAACAGGGGAGCGGACAGGTGGGGTCGATGCTCGACCTGCTGGCGGGAAAGCTCGGCGACGGGCTGATGCGCCTGCTGACCGATCCGCAGGACGGATTGTTTCCAAAACCGAGGGAGATTCACTTCAACTGCTCATGCCCGGACCACGCGGACATGTGCAAGCATGTCTCCGCCGTGCTCTACGGTGTGGGTGTGCTGCTCGACACGAGGCCGGAGCTGCTTTTCACGCTGCGTGGCGTGGATCATGCGGAGCTGCTGTCGAACGCGAGCAGCGCCGCAGTCACCGATCTGTCCGCAAACGCGGGCGATCTGGCCGGATCTGATTTGTCCGCCATTTTCGGCATTGATTTGGCTTCAGAGCCGCCCGCAATCCAGGAGATCAAACAACCCACGAAAAAGAAGCGTGTGGTACGCAAAAATGCCATTTCCACGCCTCCACTTCGGCCACGCGGTCGACGCAACAAGGCGTGACTCCGGCGGCAGAGCGCTGATGATTCAGTGACAGTGCCATGCAGCCATCCTCAATCACTGGCGGATTTCCTCACCGGTCACAGCGTTGGTGAGCATGATCTGCTCGCGATGGAAGTTAGGGTCGCTGCGGAAGGTGAGGCGCGCCTGATGCTTGCGTTCGAGATCGACGAGCAACTCGCCGTCCTCAGTCTTGAGGCGGTTCATCACATCGGGATGAACGACCACAAGGAGCTGGCGGTGGTCGTCTTTAGCACGTCCGAGAGCGCTGACGAGGCGGCGCTGAAGTTCGACGCTCATGGTGAGTGGTGTTTTGACCTGGCCATGACCTTTGCAATACGGGCAGGCTTCGTAAAGCGTGGTGCCCAGGCTTTCATTGAGGCGTTGGCGGGTCATCTCCATGAGGCCAAACTGGGAGATAGGCAGCACCTGGGTCTTGGCCTTGTCGCGCTTCAAATGCTCGTTCATGGCCTTGGAGACAGCCTGCTGGTCGCGACGGTGCTTCATGTCGATGAAATCGACGACGATGAGACCACCCATGTTGCGCAGACGGAGCTGGCGAGCCACCTCGGCAGCGGCTTCGAGGTTGGTTTCGAGTAAGAGCTTGTCCACGTCCTTGTGGCCCTTGTTGCGGCCAGTGTTGACGTCGATGGAGACGAGGGCCTCGGTCTGATCGATGACGATATAGCCTCCACATGGTAGCCACACCTGGCGGTAGAAGGCGTTGTCGATCTGCTTCTGGATGCCGTAGTGCTCAAAGATGGCGGCCTGGCCCTGATAGAGGTTAATGCGGCGTTTCGCACGGCCTGAGATGTGCGCGGCCATGCGCTGCATACGTTCAACGGTGGCGGCGTCATCGCAGGCGACTTCGTCAATGTCCTCAGTGAGAAAGTCGCGCACCGTGCGCTCGACGAGATCGGGCTCCTGGAAGCAACAGACGGGTGCGTTTTGTCCATCACGCTTCGCGACGATCTGATCCCATTCATCGAGCAGGATGTTCAGGTCACGCACGATGTGGCGGGCACGTTTGCCAGACGCCTCAGTACGCAGGATGATGCCCATGCCCTCAGGCAGGCTGATTTTCTCGATGATCTTGCGCAGGCGAGCGCGCTCCTTTGGATCCTCGATCTTGCGGGAGATGCCGCAGGTGTCGTTGAGCGGCATCAAGACGAGCAGACGCCCGGCGAGGGAGATGTTCGTCGTTACCCGCGGGCCTTTGTTACCGACAGGCCCCTTGGTGACCTGCACCATGATTTCGGAGCCGACGGGATAGAGGCTGGGAATGTCTTTGGCCTCGATGCGCTTTTTCTTTTTGCTGCCGCCGCGATTGATCTCCTCCATGCCGGCGTCGAGTGCGGCGGGGATGGCGTCCCAGAAGTGCAGGAATGCGTTCTTGTCGAAGCCGATGTCGATGAACATGGCCTTGAGGCCCTGCTCGATGTTGCGAATGCGGCCTTTGAAGACGCTGCCGATGAGGCTGCTGGTGCCGACACGTTCAATGTTGTATTCCTCGACGATGCCTTTGTCGAGGAGGGCGACTCGGTTCTCAAGCTTCTCGCAGTTGATGACGAGGCGAACGCCGCTTTTGATGTCGCGTTTGCCGGTGAGCAGTTCTTTGATTCTTTGGACGAAGGTCAGTGCCATGGTGGTTTGGGTTCCCTAAATTGATGCGATGCTTCAGCGGTTGAAGAGCCTGCGGAAGAACCCACCGCCATTCGGGGCGGGTTCTGAGGGCTTGCCATCCTGGGAGCCTCCACGGCTGAAAATACCGACCCTGCGCACTGGCACGGCCTGGGGTACGTTCTGTCCGGAGCTGCTTCCCGCCGATCCCGCTGAATCGGCCTTCCGCCTGATGTTGGGCGTCGCGTTCACACGCGGCGCGGCATCACCCGACGGCTCGACGTTGGACGCACCCGCGCCCGTATCGCCATCCTCATCCGTACCGGGCGCATCAGGCACCGCAGCGTCGGCGTAAAGGACTTGTGGGATATGATTGAAATGGCCCTCGGCGGGAGGCATCGCCTCGACAGCGACTTTGAACCCGTTTTCAAGGGCCAGACATTGTTCCAAGACGCGGCGCGCTACAGGCGCGGCGCAGCCGCCACCTGACTTGCCGTTCTGCACGAGCACGCAGCACGCGAATTTGGGATTCTGATAGGGGGCGAAGCAGATGAACCATGTGTGGTTGTCATCTTTCTTCACACGGTGCTCATCAAGACGCCAGTTCTGCGCGGTGCCGGTCTTTCCGGCGACTTCGACGCCAGTGATGCGCGCGCCCTTACCCGTGCCTCCGGGGTCGTTGACGACCTTCCACATGCCCTTGCGGATCATCTCGATCTCGTCCGCCTTCACACTCGCGGAAAGGTCTCCGCGCAGGCTGAGCGGATTGTCGAGCACCACGCTGTCATGATCCATGACGCGCTTGAGCAAATGCGGCTTCCATGCCTTGCCGGCGTTGGCCACAGTCGCCGCCACGGATGCCATCTGCAGTGGCGAGGCGAGCACATATCCCTGTCCGATGGAGGTATTGGCGGTCGCACCGTCACTCCAGCGCTCCGCCGGATGATGCATGCGCAGCCAGTCGGGATTGGGCAGGATGCCTGAGTCCTCGTCTTCCAATTCGATGCCGGTCTTCTCCCCGACGCCGAGAATCTTGCCGACTTTGGTGATGTTGCCGATTCCCGCTGCGTTGCCATAGCGGTAGAAGAAACAGTTGCAGGACTGCTTGATCGCGTCGCTCAAGTAAAGGGTGCCGTGGGCACCGCCGCTCTGGCGCTGAATCCAGCACTGCATGGCCTTGTTGCCGTAGGTGACGCTGCCGCTGCAGTTGAACGGTGTTTTTTGAATACCGGCGAGGCAGCCCGCGAAGGAGATCGGGATCTTGAAGGTGGAGCCGGGCGCGTGACCTTTCACCGCGCGGTTGAGCAACGGTACCGTTTTGTTCTCAAGCAGGGCATCCCAGTCGGACTGCTGGATGCTCGGGATGAACTGGTTCGGGTCAAACGAGGGCAAGGAAACCATCGCCAGCACCTCGCCGGACGCGGGGTCGATGACCACGACGGCACCGCGACCTACCTTGGCATCACGCAGCGCCCGGTCCGCGATGATCTGGATGCGTGCGTCGAGCGTGAGGAACACGTCGTTGCCTTTGCGCGGGTCTTTGTACTCCTCCCGCACCTCACCCACTGCGCGACCGCGCTGGTCACGCTGCATGACGCGCACACCGGGCTTCCCGCGCAGGTATTTATCGAAGCTCTTCTCGACGCCCGCGCCGCCGAAATCATCCGGAACGTAATAATCCCAGCCCTTGCGCTCCTCGGCAGAAACACGCTGGTCATCTGGAAGACGCACATAACCTAGGATATGGCAGGCCAGTGATTGCAGCGGATACACACGCGAGGCACGCTCGGCCACGGTGACTCCCGGAAGCCCAAGGTTATGCTCAGCGATGCGACTGAACTCGGCGAATGTAAGGTCATCGCGATACACCCACGGAACCGCGCCACCGAAGCTGCGGTAGTGCACCCGGAGCGAGTCCTTCGTGTAGTCCTTATGCACGCCCAGCTCGCGCATGCGCGCGGCGATCGTCTCCTCAAAGATGGTGAAGATATCGATTTCGGGCTTCCGTCGGCGGATGCCCCTCTCAACGACCTCAAACGGCACCTCGGGGATTGGCGTTTTCATCAGCTTCGCTACGCGTTTGTACTCGGCGACGACCTCGGCCAAGTTAACGCGCACCTCGAAGCTGGCCTTGTTCGTGGCGAGCACGACGCCGTTGCGATCCTTGATCTCCCCGCGCGGCCCGGGAATACGCGCACGTTCCTTCTTCGCACCCGGGATCATCTTGGCAAACTCCTCCCTGCGGTCGATCTGCAACGACCACAACCGGAACACAAGCAACCCAAACCCGCACAACATTGCGAGTGTGAACAGATGAAGCCGGAAGCGATATTTAACGACCATCAAAGCGGTACCTCAGGCCTTCATATTTGATTTCATAGCTCGACAGGCGGGCCAGCGAGTAAAGCAGCAGGAAAATAAGGGGGGAGGCCAGCATCGCAAGCAGGGAGTCTGTGATCATTTTCGTCCAGACTCCGGCTGGAAACTGCAACGACCCACGCAGGAACGTGATGACAAGATACTGTGAGAGCAGCCACACAAACGTGGCCACGCCGACCATGAGCACCGGCAACTCAAGGCGTCCGCGTTTGAACAATGGCCGGATGCCCTGCATGAGGGTCCCGAGCATCCCGAAGAAAACGATCGAAAGGCCAAACGGCAGCGGATGCGTGCCCGCCCCGAGCTCGAGATCCGCCCCAGTGCCGAAGACATCCTCCGCACCCGACAGACTCTCCACCACCCCAGGGAGATTCCGCGCATCCCAGATCAGACCGGTGACGAAGGCGAGCGCTAGCATCATCGGAAAAGGTGCCGCCACTGATGCACAGAGGAAAAAAACCGCTGGCAGGAACAAGGTGGCAAACTGGGCGATCTCCAGCCCCGGAATGAACTCCTGCACCATGAAGGTGAGCAGCAGCAGGATGATGGAGATCGGGTGGAACAGCATGGCAATCAGGGTTTGACCTCCGCCGAGTCGGAAACCTGCATTTCGATGACAAAAACATAATCCAGCGCTGAGAAATCCACCGCCGGCTCAACGACAGCCTCTCCGGAAATCTCGCGGTTCTCAAAACGTTTCACCCGTCCCAGCAACAGGTCGGCGGGGAACACGCCGCCCTCCCCAGAGGAATATATGCCCGCGCCTGCATTGATGCTCGCGTTCCGGCTAAGAAAACGCAGATGCAACTCCGGGCGGACTTCGAGGGCAGCGCGCTCACCGGCAAGGATCCCCTGCTCCAAGGTTCCCTCTACTTTGGCGGAAACACGACACATTTCGTCGGTCAACAGGATCACCTTCGCCATGTGCGGTGCCAGGGTGGACGTCTTCCCCACCAGTCCTACGGATGTGATCACCGGGCTATCGGTGCCGATGCCGTCGAGAGAGCCTTTGTCAATGATCAGACTGTTCCACCAAGTGCTGGAACTGCGGCGGATCACCCGCGCCGCAGTCATTTTGAACGGCGCGGCTTGCTTGAACTTGATGAGCTGGCGCAACTTCGCGTTCTCCTCGATGATCTGGTTGTACTTCTGCTGGATAATGCGCAGACGCTCGAGCTGCACACGCTGCTCCTCATTCTCACGCTTCAACTCGGCCGGATTCACTGGCTGCGCCATCGTCTGCTCGGCAGCCTGTTCCATTGCCGCACTGGAGTGGATGAACGGGGACAGTAGGCTCATCACCCTAGCCTGGATCTGGCGCGTAGTCGTCGTGTCCAGTGTAAACACGGCCACGAGACCTGCCACGAAAAGGAATAGCGCGAGGATGTTAAGCTTTTTCATGATTGGCCTTTCCGCCCTTCAAGAGTGGCACACGGCGCGGATGCTGCTAGCAACGCCGAGCACCCGTACACATGCGCGTCAAACTTCGGTCGTGCTCACCTTGCGCAAGAACTCCAGTTCGCTCAGCACGCGACCGGTGCCTTCACCGACAGCGCTGAGCGGATCCTCCGCCACATGCACCGGCAGCGCGGTTTCCTCCTGCAGCAGCTTGTCGAGTCCGCGCAGCAACGCGCCACCGCCCGCTAGCATGATGCCGCGGTCCACCAAGTCGGCGGAAAGCTCCGGCGGGCAGCGCTCCAGCGTGGTGCGCACAGCGTCAATGATCGCATTGAGCGGCTCCAGCATCGCCTCGCGAACTTCCTGGCTCGTGATCGTGATCGTCTTCGGTAGGCCGGCTACCATGTCGCGGCCTTTGACTTCCATCGTCGTCTCTTTGCCCAGCGGGAAGGCGCTGCCGATACGTAGCTTGATCTCTTCCGCCGTGCGCTCACCAATCATCAGATTGTACGCACGCTTCATGTAGTTGATGATCGATTCATCAAGTTCATCTCCCGCAACGCGCACGCTGCGGCTGTAAACAATGCCGGAGAGTGAGATGATCGCCACCTCCGTCGTCCCGCCGCCGATATCAACGATCATGTTGCCCGCCGCTTCTTGGACCGGGAGTCCGACACCAATCGCCGCCGCCATTGGCTCTTCGATCAGGTAAACTTCACGCGCACCAGCCTGCTCCGCACTTTCCTTCACTGCACGCTTCTCCACCTCAGTGATGCCTGAGGGGACTGCGATCACCACACGCGGCCCGCGCATCTTGCGCCCGCCGCCCTGCACCTTGCGGATGAAATGTCGCAGCATCGCCTCCGTCACGCGGAAGTCGGCGATCACACCATCCTTGAGTGGTCGGATCGCGGTAATGCCACCCGGAGTACGCCCGAGCATGCGTTTCGCATCATCACCCACAGCGACCACTTCGTTGGAGCCGGACTTCACCGCCACCACCGAGGGCTCTCTGAGAACGATGCCGTGATCTTTGACATAAACGAGCGTGTTTGCCGTACCGAGATCGATGCCGATGTCTTGAGCGACGAATCCAAAAAGTTTGCCAAGCATTGAGAATAAAGGGAAAAGGTTGAAATAAACGGGCGTCAGAATCCTAATGCGCTGTGGAGAATTCTAACTTTTTTGAGAATCACGAAAAGCAACGCGGCGCGCAAAATTCTAACCCATATAAAGCTAAAACCGCCTGAAAATGCGTCAAGGGAAGTTTCTAAGGAGGTGTAAAATGGCCCTTGGGCATCATTTCACCCCCCAAGCACCACCAATCCCCCATTTCCTACATGGTGCATGATGCCACTCAGCGCATCCTTCTCCGCCCAGTCGAGATTCGTCGTGGTGATGATCTTTTGCGTGCCGTTCGGCAGCAGGCTCAGCAATGCACGCCGGCGAAAGGCATCCAGCTCGCCGAAGACATCGTCGATGAGCATCAGCGGAGCCTCGCTGCGGGCTTTTTCGAGCACATGGGCCTGCGCGAGCTTCATGGACAGTGCAAACGACCGCTGCTGGCCCTCGCTCGCGAAGCTTGTCGCATCGCGCTCATTCAAAAACATCGCGATGTCGTCGCGATGAGGCCCGAAGGCCGTCGAGCGTGATTTGGATTCTTCTTCGCGCATGCCTGCGAGTGCCTCAAACAGGCTTCCGGCCTCCCAGGTGCTCGTGAAGGTGATCCGCGTGTTTTCAGCGCCCTCGCTCAAATGCGCATGCGCCGCCGAAACCTGCGGATTCAGCGACTCGCAGAGTTCCGCGCGTCTTTGCCACAAAACGGCCGCAAAGCCGTCCATCACCCGCGCAAAGGCATCCGCCTGCTTCCACGCGATCACGGCATCGCGCTTCAAAACGTAGTTCCGGCCTCGCAACGCCCGCTCGTAGCCGCGCAGGGCATGCAGATAGTCCGGAAACATCTGACTCGCCGCGAAATCCAAAAAGCGCCGCCGATGCTCCGCGCCGCCGCGCAGCAGATTCATGTCCCGATGGTCCATCCACACCACCAAACCGGCCGCCGCGAGGTAATCGCCCGATTTGCCGCACGTCACGCCATCCAGCGCGAGACGTCGCGAGGTGGCGTTTTGCGCATAGCGCAGCCGTTTGCCACTCCAAACCGCCTCCACAAGGCAAGTCGAGGTCTCAAAGCGCACCAACTCGCTCCGGTTCGTCGTTCGCGGCGATTGCAGCCGCATCAGCACACACGCCGCCTCGATGAGTGAGGTCTTCCCCTGCGCATTCCGCCCCACCAGCAGCGTCACATCCGGATGCAGCTCCACCTTCGCCTCGGCGAAGCAGCGGAAATCACGCACAAATAAGTCTGACAGCATGGAACATAGAGAAAGCAGCATGGAGCCAGTAGGCGCAACCCTGCGCAGGCATTTTCTAGGCTCTTCGCTTGATTTGGAGGCCTCCGCACGGATGGATCGCGCCCCATGTCCACCTTCCGCACCGTCAAAGGCTTCCGCGACTTCTTCCCTGAGGAATGCGCGACGCGCAATTACATCGCCGACACCTGGCGCGCCGTCGCGCACCGCTATGGCTTCGTCGAGTATGAGGCGCCCGTCGTCGAGAGCACCGACCTGTTTCGCAAAAAAAGCGGCAACGAAATCACCGCGCAGCTCTTCTGCTTCCGCGACAAGGCCGACCGCGAGATCACCCTGCGCCCGGAGGTGACGCCCTCGCTCGCCCGCATGGCCACCGCACGGCAGCGCGACTTCAAGAAGCCCATCAAGTGGTTCCAAATCGGCCCCTGCTTCCGCTATGAGGAGCCGCAGGAGGGTCGCGGCCGCGAGTTCATCCAGTTCAATGCCGACATTCTCGGCGACAGCGGCCCCGCCACCGCAGCGGAGCTCATCTCGCTCGCCATCGACACCATGCGCGAGTTTGGCGTGAGCGCCGACGACTTCATCATCCGCCTCAGCAACCGCGAGATCTGGAACGGCTTCCTCGCCGAGAAAAACATCGCCGCCGAGCACGCCACCACCTTCCTCAGCATCATCGACAAGATCGAGCGCGCGAAGCCGGACGAGACCGAGAAAAAACTCGGCGAGATCGGCCTCACGACCGCCGAGGTCCGCGCCTTCATGGCCTCCACGGACGAAAATCACCCCGCCTTCGCCGAATTGAAGGCCAACCTCACCGCCCGCGGCCTCTGGCAGCATGTCCGCATCGATGCCACCATCGTCCGCGGCCTCGCCTACTACACCGGCGTCGTCTTTGAGGTCTTCGATCTGAAGCACGGCCTCCGCGCCCTCGCCGGCGGCGGCACTTACGACAAACTGTGCGCCCTCATCAGCGATGGAAACGTGGACATGCCCGCCGCGGGCTTCGCCATGGGCGATGTCGTGCTCGGCATCCTGCTCAAGCGCACGCCCGGTGCGCAGATGAAGCTCACCCGCGCCCTCCTCGCCGCCAGCAGCATCGGCGCCTTCGTCGTCATCGCCGATGAAGCCCAGCGCCCGCACGCCCTCGCCGCCATCCAGCAACTCCGCGCCGCCGGTGTGCGCATCGACTACCCCTTCGGCTCGCAAAAGGTCGGCAAGCAATTCCAAGCCGCCGAAGACCGCAAAGCCCGTTTCGCCCTCGTCTTCGGAGCCGAGTATCCCGAGGTCATCGTGAAGAACCTCGTCGCGAGATCACAGTCCTCCGTGCCTGCTGAGAACCTCGTCGATGAGGTGCAAAAGCTGCTCGCCCAGCCTGCCATCGGGCCATTGATCGCCTGATTCAGCCCGCACCACGGAAGATGCCGGGCTGGCGCACAAGATTTGGGCGGGAATGTCGAGTCCACGATCGGCAGCGCCGCCCGGCTCCACTCCCCTTCCCCGCCAGCTCACGGGAAGAGTCCGCGGATCGCCTTCGCCTCATGCACCCGCTGGATGCCCAGGCTCAGCGCGGCGAAGCGCATGCTCACCTTGCGCTTCTTGCTGAAGTTCAGCGTCTGCACGAACGAGTGCTCCAGGATGCGGTAGAGCTTGCTCATCACCTCCCCCTCGTCCCAGAAGAAGCTCTGCAAGTCCTGCACCCACTCGAAGTAGGACACGATCACGCCCCCCGCGTTGCACAGGATGTCCGGGATCACGAAGATCTCCGGCCGCTGCGCGATGATCGCATCCGCCTCCGGCGTCGTCGGGCCGTTCGCGCCTTCAGCGAGGATGCGGCACTGGATCTTCGCCGCGTTCTCCGCTGTGATCTGTCGCTCCAGCGCCGCAGGCACCAGCACGTCACACGGCGTGATGAGCAATTGCTCGTTGCTGATGGCCTCCGCGCCGTCAAAGCCCACGATGCTCCGCGTCTTGGCCACATGCGCGTCCAGCTTCGCCAGGTCGATGCCCGCCGCGTTGTGCAGCGCGCCGTAGGCATCCCCCACCGCGATCACCTTCAGCCCCATGCGTGCGAGCGACGCCGCAGCCACCGCGCCCACATTCCCGTAGCCCTGCACCACCGCCGTGGCACCGCTGGCGGTGATGCCCAGCGTATCCATGGCGCGTGAGATGAGATACGCCACGCCGCGTCCGGTCGATTCACGCCGCCCCAGCGAGCCGCCGATGCTCACCGGCTTCCCCGTCACCACCGCAGGCACGCAGT
Organism: uncultured Prosthecobacter sp.; assembly: GCA_964421275.1. Taxonomy (GTDB): domain Bacteria; phylum Verrucomicrobiota; class Verrucomicrobiia; order Verrucomicrobiales; family Verrucomicrobiaceae; genus Prosthecobacter. Next base: position 2,649 of record CAYQWE010000015.1, on the reverse strand, counting down.
GCCCACTTTGCAGCGAATAGGTGTCCATCATCCACGCCATCGTCTGCTCATTCGTCCCCATGTCCGGCGCGGGGATGTCGATCTGCGGACCGATGAAAGGGATCAGCTCCTGCGTGTAGCGCCGCGTCACACGTTCCAGCTCCCCGGTGGAAAGCTCACGCGGATTGCACGTCACGCCGCCCTTCGCCCCGCCGTAAGGCAGCCCCGCCAGCGCACACTTCCAGCTCATCCACATCGCCAGCGCCGCCACTTCCCCCAGCGTCACGTCAGGGTGAAAGCGCGTGCCGCCCTTCGTCGGCCCCAGGGTCAGGTGGTGCTGCACGCGGTAGCCCATGAAGACCGTCGTGCTGCCATCATCCCGCCGCACCGGCATCGCCATGCTCACGCTGCGCTTCGGCAGCTTCAGCCGGTCGCGTGCGGACTCGGGGATCTCCAGAAAATCCGCCACCAGATCGAACTGCTGGCAGGCCATGCGAAAGACGGGCGTGTCATAGACTTGCGGGATCACGGTGCTCATGGTGCCGTGACTATGTCCCGCGCCGCCCATTCTGCCACCTGCTATTATGGGTGTCTTGACAAACGTGGTGCGGTGTGTGCCAGGAGACATCCGCTGCGAGAGGATTTCCTTCCGGGGCGGCGTGGCAGCGCGAACCCAGCCACCGCCTTGTGGCGGTGGCTACGCCCGGCGCAGGGCCAGCACGAGAGTGTTGTAGGCGGCGCGCAGTGTCTCCATGTCTGCCAGCGTGGGTGGGTCGTTGGTAAAGGGTGTCTCCAGGGTGTCCACGCCGTTGCTGTTGCTGCTGGTGCCGCTGATGGCCGCCTCCAGCGCCGCCTGCGTCACCTCTCCCGCCGGGCCGGGCTCCCCCTGGCTGCCGGCGTCCCCCTGTGGGATGTCGAAGGTGAAGCGCACACTCGTACCGTCGAAGGTCACGCTCACGTTGGCGCTGCTGCCGGGCGGCAGGGTGTTCACGCCGTCCACCACCGCGCTGGCAAAGGGCGGCCCCTGCGCGCCTTCGGGACCGGGGCTGCCCTCCACCCCGGCGGGGATGCCGAAGGTGAAGTGCAGCGTGTTGCCGCTGACGCTGACCGCCGCCGTGGCCGGCTCCCCCGGATTGAGCGTGTTCACGCCGTCCACCTGCGCGGCGGTGAGGGTGCTGATGGCGTCGATGAGGTCTTTGAGGCCGTTGAAGTTCCCCCGCAGCGGTGCGGAGCTCAGTGGGCTGTTTTCGGCGGGTTGGGAGGGGTCAAAGGGCATGGTAGAGGGGAGTTGGGCGCAGCGCAGTGGCCCGGTGGGAGCGTGGCACGGCCTGGATGGGCGGCGCACACCCTGCCAGTGGCGGCGCGTGACCCAGCGGGTGGCGGGGTCGTACCCGCTGGGTGGCGGTCATGCACTGGCTGGGTACGGGACTGGCAGTGGCTGGGTGGCGGTCGCGCACTGGCTGGGTACGCGACTGGCACTGGCTGGGTAGTGGTCGTGCAGTGGCTGGGTACACGGCTGGCACTGGCTGGGTGGCGGTCGCGCACTGGCTGGGTACGCGATTGGCACTGGCTGGGTGGCGGTCGCGCACTGGCTGGGTACGCGGCTGGCACTGGCTGGGTAGTGGTCGTGTAGTGGCTGGGTGGGAGTGCGGTACCCAGGGGGTGCAGGGCCGTAGGCCGGATGTGTCGGGCGGGAATCAACGCCGCTTCGTGCAGGACTCGCGCCGCCCGACTATCCGGCTCGGGGGCGTGTGTGGCTGCACTACGCCGCTCCACCCTGCCGGATAGTCCGGCGGTGCCTGCCTCTTGTGGTAGCGGCATCCTGCGCGCCGGACACATCCGCCCTACGCTGTGTGCGGCTCCCAAGCACGGCGCTGGGAGTGCCAGGTGCTCTGCCGGTCTGCCGCTCACGGGGTGATGAGGTTGGTGTAGGTGTAGCTGCGCACGCTGCCGTTGATGAAGGCGGCCACGCGCACGTTGAGTGGGCCGCTGAGGCTGGCGGGCACCAGCGCGGTGAGGGAGGCGGGCCCGATGTCGCCATACACAGTGGCGCGGACTTCGGCGGCGGCTCCGGCCTTGAAGAAGATGCCCTGGGTCACATCGGCTTTGTTGAGCTTCAAGTTGTCGCCCCGGAGCTGGATGAGGCTGCCGGGGGTGTACTTGTCTGCCGCGCCGGTGTCCTGGTTGAGGATGGAGTCGATGATGGGCGTCACTTTCCCCACCTCCCCGAGGCTTTCGAGGGTGAGGGTGGAGCGCCAGGCCTCGATGGCTCCTTTGACGAAGGTCAGGGACACGTCGGCGTTGATGTCCTCGGCATTGTGGAAGCCGTCTGGCGCGGGGCTGCTGCCGCCGCTGGTGGGGCGGAAGCGCACGATGTCGTAGAGGTTGTTGTTCCAGCCGCAGGTGGCGGCGCAGGCCAGGAGCTTCTGGAAGAAGGTCTTCACGACGAGCTCCACCTGCATGGGGGGCAGGCCGGTGGCGGTGGCGACTTCGCCGGTGATGTAGTTCTGCGTGACCGCGTCGCTCAGGGCAGCGCGGGTGGTGAAGCCGCCGGTGGATTTCGGTGCGGGATTGTAGGTGAAGTTGCTCATGGCAGGGGGGGGGGGTGGTGCGGGGGGGTGGTTGGGCTTGGGGGATCGGTGGAAGGGTTTCTTCTTCTTCGGCTTCGGC
>CAYQWE010000014.1:27677-117797 GCA_964421275.1 uncultured Prosthecobacter sp. | reverse complement strand
GGCCCGCACCGGAAAGCTGGGCAAAATCCATGTCATCGTTTTGTGCGGTGAGCGGAGTCTGGGTTGTGGTCACAAACACCCATCACCCCGAACTCGCCGCGCAAAACGTCCTTTTTCAAAAGCGGTGTTCGGGTTGATCTCACCTGGGCGATAAACCGTCCCTAGCTCCGTGCTTTGGCTGATGCTCAGCGCCCTCGGTTTTGGGAAATGCACGTCGTTGCGGCTCATCACGATGCGTTCGACGTCGGCGGGGTCGAGTTTTCCCAACGGACTGCGGGCGAGCAAAATTTTCGACCCGTGGCTAAAAACTCAGGCGCGCCGCATTCGTCCGTCTCCACATGCGTCTCATGCGCGGTGATGATGCTGTTGTAACTGCGGCACAGCGTCGCCAGTGAGAGCGAATTGGCCGCCGTTCCGTTGAAGACGAAGTACACGTCGCAATCCGTCTCGAAGAAGCGCCGAAACGTCTCGCATGCCTCCGCAGTGATCGTGTCAGCGCCATAACTCGGCTGGTATCCTCGATTGGCCTCCTCCAGCGCCTGCCAGGCATCCGGGCACACGCCGGAGGTGTTGTCGGAGGCGAAGTGGTATTTCAGTTCGTCGCTCATGGGTGTGTTTTTGATTTGCCGCGCCACGCCAGCGCAAGCCCGGCTAGGAGCAGCAGCACGTCACGCAAGATGAGGTCACGATAACTCGCAGCCGCATCTCTGTGGCCGAAACAACCGCAGCGGATATCGATCCCGCGAAACCACGCGATGGAAAGTGCGATGAGGAAGACTGCTAGCGTCGCGTTCAAGATCATGAGGCCCCCGGAACGCAGGAAACCGCTCATCACGGCCAGTCCGGCGAAGATTTCCAGCCACGGCAGCCCCATCGCCAGCCATGCGGCCCACGGATCGCTCAGAAGGTCGAAGCTGCGCACATCTTCGAGGAAGGACATCGGATCCGCGACTTTCAAGGCACCCGCATAGACGAAGACGCCGCCGAAGAGGAGATGGAAAAGCAGGCGCAGCATGGGAAGCGCGGACTATGGTGCCAGTTCTGCCATCGGCAGCAGACAGATGACAAGTTTTTTTCCCTCGTAACTTTCACCGTCATGAGGCATGCTGCGCACGTCGAGCGGTTTGCCAAGCAAGGTGGCGAGCTGGGTGGCAAACCCGGCGTGCGGGGGCTGCCCGCCGCCTCCAAAGCTCAGGATTGCGTCATCGAATACCCGCATCAGCTCGCCGCCATGTAGCACGATGGATGATGCTGCGTCCGGCTCAAGTCCGCGGATGGAGATCAAGTCCGCAGGCTCTTCACCGAGAAGGTTCGCGGGGTGAAGAGGATCGAGCCGTCGTGCCAAGTCGCCAGCGTCGTCGTGCTCGAGAATCGTCGCGTTGATGATCGGTGTCTCGGTACTCGCGAGGCGCGGGAATTTTTCACGCACCTGCTTATTGACCGCCAACGCCACCGCCTTCATCGCCTCGGGCGTCCAGTGGCTGTCCTGTGCATAATACACCGCCTGCCGCTCGCGGAACTCCCACAGTGCGTCGGTCATGTCCATCACCTCGGCCCCAGCGGCGGCCAGCTCCGCCAGTTTGGAGGCCTCTTCCTTGAGCCGTACCGGGCGCGTGTATTCACCAGGCTGTACCTGCTCTGGGTACATTGCCACGCGACTTGGGATCGTGATGACGAGCAGCCTGCTGTCCTGCTTTTTCAATTCGGCAGCCAGCCGCGTCAAACATCCGTGCAGGTCGTTTCTGACGCGGTTCGTGCGCACGATGCGATTGATGTCGCGCTGCTCACAGAGCCAGCCGTCATGGCCAGCATGCACATCGCGATTGCCTTCATTGAGAGCGTGCAGCAGCAGCCATTGCGTGCCACTGCGGATCGTTCCCGCGAGGAGATTACTCCGCGCCAACCCACACCAGCCCGCTATTTCAAAAATGAGTGGTGCCACGAGCAACACAGCAAATACCCGCACGATGATTTTCGCGTGCCTGCCGCTCAATTCGGGTTCTGACACCACGAACGAACGCTTCTTCGGATCGATGGGAGGTGCAGCCGGTTTCATGAGAGCGGAGCGACATGAGTCCACAGCATCGTGATGGCGAGCAGGAAAGCGAGGAGGCATGGCACAGCCTTCCATGCAGCCGGGACACGGAGAAACTCACGCGAACACGGCAGGCCGAGCAGGCAGGAAATCGCCGCCGCCATGGAGAGCACATGAAAATCCGTCCACACACACGCTTTCTGAAACATCGCAGCGGCGGTGACAGGCGGGGAGATAAACAGCGCCTCCATCTGCGGCCACGCGTATGCGACTCCCTGCTGAAGTACTTGGACGGCCAATGAAAGCACAAGCAGCAAACCCAGCCAACGCGGGAGTTTACCATGGGTGATGCCGCAGCACGTCAGCACATCTTGAAGCTTGCTGGGAACCTTGAATCCAAACAAGCCAGCGAGCCCATTCACCAGATCCTCGATGCCAGTGAAGATGAAATGCAGGCTCAATAGCCGAGCGAGCAGCCCCATCCAGGCGACACCCCTGCTGAGGCTCTCCGGGCTTCCAGCACTGATCTCCGCTGACAGATGCCACAACGGACACACGAGCAACACCCACTTCGCAAAGCCAAGGCAGAAGCGCATCACTCCCCGCGCCACTTCAAGTACGTCCGGCCTCGGATTGACGACCGCACGCACCGCCAACGCGGTAGGCAGGAGCACAAACAGTAGTTGATGGGTGGTCGGAAACACGAGAATGCAGATGGCGACAGCAAGACGCACGTCAATCGCGGAATCTTGGGACGCTGATTTTGACCACGAGAGATCTTGCAACACCCGCCCCGCCTGAATGCGTTTAGTCGGCATGCACGACTTCGATTTCAGCCAGCCGGAACCACTAGTCCGCCGTGACTTCCTGAAGAAGCTCGCCGCAGCAGGAACAGCCGCCTGGATGACGGGCGAGCCGCAGGCGCTCTGGGCGAAGTCGGAAGCGAAGGTGGCCCATCCACCAGCGAAGGCGGATGCGTGCATCTTGTTATGGATGGCGGGCGGCATGGCGGCACCGGATACGTTTGATCCGAAGGGTTATCTGCCGTTCGAGAAGGGCCTCGAAGTGAAGCGTATGCTCAGCACCTTCCCGGCGATCGATACGAACGTGGATGGCATCAAAATCTGCCAGGGACTCGAAAGCATCTCGCAAGTGATGGACCGTGCGACGCTGATCCGCAGCGTGGTGCAGCCGGACCTCGGCAGCATCTTGCATTCACGGCATCAGTATCACTGGCACACCGGTTATGTGCCGCCACAGACAGTCGCGTGCCCGCACATCGGCGCGTGGATAGCGAAAGTACTAGGCCCTCGCAATCCTGTAATGCCCACATTCATCAATATCGGCCAGCGGCTCGAAGGCGTGGGCGAAAGTGAGGAACTAAAGGCATTCACAACCGCCGGATTCTTCGGCAGCGAGTTCGGGCCGATGAACCTGCCTTATCCCGAAGAAGCCGCGCAATCCGTGAAGCCACCGAAGGGCATGGACGCGCAACGTTTCGCCAATCGCGACCGCCTTTTTCGCAAGTTCGTCGATCAAAGCCCGCAGCGCGAGTTCATGAGCGATTATCAGCAGGAATCCATGTTGCGCAGCATGGACAATGCCTATCGCCTGCTGAGCGCGAAAGAGCGCGAGGCTTTCGACATCACACTGGAACCGAAGGAGAGCTACGCGAAGTATGACACCAGTCGCTTCGGTCGCGGCTGCCTATTGGCACGTCGTTTGATCGAGGCGGGAACACGATTCGTCGAGGTCACGACTGAATATGTGCCCTTTTTCCAATGGGACACGCACAAGGACGGCCACTCGACTGTTGAGACGATGCACAAGGAAATCGACCGCCCCATCGCACAGCTCGTGCGCGATCTGGAGACGAAAGGGCTCCTCGATCGTACGCTCATCATCATCGCCAGCGAGTTCAGTCGCGACGCCCTCATTGAAGGCAAGCCCGGCTCGAACGCGAACGACCAGACCATCTTCAAGGTCGATCGCTTAGAGGAAATGAAGCACTATGGCCTGCACCGCCACTTCACCGGCGGCACCAGCGTCGTCTTGTTCGGTGGGGGCACAAAGAAAGGCTTTCTCTACGGTGAAACCGCCGACGAACGCCCTCTCATCGCCACAAAGAACCCCGTCAGCGTCATGGATCTTCACGCCACGATCATGACTGCGATGGGCATCAGCCCGAAGACCGGCTATGAAGTCGAAGGCCGCCCGTTCCATGTGACGGAGGACGGCAAAGGCAAGCCGGTGATGGAAATCTTCGCGTGAGCGTCCGGCCCGTAGGCCGGATGTGTTTGGCGAAAATCCGTGTCGCAAGCACCCTGGCTCCATCGACAAACTATCCAGCTCCCCAGGCGCGGCGGAATGCCCCGTGTGCGCCCGTCCTCAAAGCCGGATAGTTCGGCGATGGGCATCCTGGGTGATGACAACGGCCAGTGCGCCGAACACATCCGGCCTACGGAGAAATCTTCGCGTAAACGATTGCCAGCGCCTGTTTGCCCCGTTTAGCTGGCCTCATGAACGCGCACCGCCTTCTCTGCATCGGGGTCACGACTCTTGTCTTGGCCGTTTCGTCTTCTCTTCTTGCTGCCGACGGCGATGCCGAATGGCAGAAGGTAGCGGATGTCATCGAGGACATCAAGAATCCGAAAGAGAAGCCCAAGTCACGCGACGAGGCGATCGAGAAGCTCAAGAAGGGCCTCGTTGAATTCGACGCCGCGCACGCTGCCGCTTTGAAGGCTGGGCCGAAAAACCCAGGTCGTTATGACGCGGCCTTATTCGATGTCATGGTGGGACGCGCCCGTGAGGTAGCCGGGGTCCCAGCTCCAACGAAACCGACCGTCACGCTGACAGAGATCGTGAACGCAGCAGACGCCAAGCCGGAAACCAAGTCACAAGCCAGCTTGGTCGATGTCATGGAATCAGCGGACGCAGCCGAAGAGCCCGGTGGAGATGCCGGTGCCTGGCTCACTAAGGCGGAGAAGCATTTGAAGGATTTCCCGACGGAGAAGATGAACAAGATGGTCGAAGGCAAGATCAAGAGCATCAAAGCGACCGCTGATCTCAAGAGCAAGCCGCTCGATTTAAAGTTCACCGCCGTGGACGGTCGTGAGGTGGATGTATCGAAGCTACAGGGCAAGGTCGTGCTGATTGACTTCTGGGCGACGTGGTGCGGCCCGTGCGTGGCGGAACTGCCGAACGTGCTCAAAGCATACAAAGAGCTGCATCCGAAGGGCTTTGAGATCGTCGGCATCTCACTCGATTCCGATAAGGCGGAGCTGGAGTCCTTCGTGAAGGAGAAGGGCATGGAATGGCCGCAGTTCTTCGACGGCAAGGGATGGCAGAATGAGATCTCCTCGAAGTACGGCATCAATTCGATTCCGGCTATGTGGCTGCTGAACAAGAAGGGCATGGTCGTGAGCACCAACGCCCGCGGCGGCCTGGAGGAGAATGTGGCGAAACTGCTCGCGGAGTAATGCCATGATCCAGCGCTTTGTTTTCACGGCAGTCATCCTAGCCGCGGCGTCGCTGCACGCCCAGGAACCGGCCATTAAGGTCGAGAAAAACGTCATGGTGCCGATGCGCGATGCCGTGAAGCTGGCCACGGATATTTATCTCCCTGCGGGCAACGCGGAGAAGCTGCCCGTCATCCTGACGCGCACGCCCTACAACAAGGACGGCGCGAAGAGCTTCGGCGAATACTTTGCAGCAAACGGCTACATCTTCGTCGCGCAGGACACACGTGGGCGGTATGCCTCGGAAGGCGTGTGGCATTGGCTGACAGACGATGGCAAAGATGGCACCGACTGCGCGGCGTGGATCGCCGCGCAGCCGTGGTCTAACGGCAAGATCGGCATGGTGGGCACTTCGTATGTCGGCGGCACGCAGCACGCGATGGCACTCGACAAGGTGCCGCAACTCACCACGATCATTCCCGTCGATGCGGTTTGCAACATGGGGCGCCAGAGCATGCGCAACGCTGGCGCGTTTGAGATGCGGTTCTGGAACTGGATCATGCTCAACGCTGGACGTGGCAGCAACGCGGCGCTCGATCCCGCCACGCAGGCCGAATTGAAGGAGATGGCCGACCATCGTTGGGATTACCTTTCGCTGCTGCCGCTGCGTCCTGGTGGCACGCCGCTGAAACTCGCACCCGAATATGAAGACTGGCTCATCCAGGCCATGCGCCACGGCAAGGACGATGCGTTCTGGGCGCAGAACAACATCTTGGCCGATCCGTCACGCTACAAGGACATGCCCGTGTATCTCGTCGGCGGCTGGTATGATTCGTGGGCCGGCAACACTGCGGCAAATTTCACCGCGCTGTCGAAGACGCTGAAAAGCGATGTGTATCTGATCATGGGACCGTGGATTCACGGCGCTCAGGGGAAATCATCGCATGGACAGGTCGATTTCGGCGATGATGCGGCCATCGCGGATCAGCTCGCATGGCGCAAGGAGTGGTTCGATCATTGGATTAAAGGCATCGACAACAGCGTCGGCAAATCCGCACCCTTCGCTTCCAAAGTGCGCATCTTCGTCATGGGCACCGGTGATGGCGGTAAAACGAAGGATGGACTACTCAAACACGGCGGAAGCTGGCGCGATGAAAAAGAATGGCCGCTGTCACGTGCGAAGCCGACGCCGTTCTATCTGCATATCGACGGCCTATTGAATGATGTGAAGTCGGAAAAGGCGGCTGGATCGACAAGCTACGCCTTCGATCCTAAAAACCCTGTGCCCACGCTCGGTGGCAATATCTCCTCCGGTGACGGCATCATGCAGCAGGGCGCGTGGGATCAGCGCGGCGGCGAAAAATTCTGGAACTGGCCGAAACCCATTCCGCTTTCCGCCCGGAGCGACGTGCTCGTGTTTCAAACACCCCAGCTTGCTGAGGACATCGAAGTCACCGGCGAGATCGAAGTGAAGCTCTGGGCTTCATCGTCGGCCTTGGACACCGATTTCACCGCGAAGCTCATCGATGTTTATCCGCCCAGCGCCAACTGGCCGCACGGCTTCGATCTCAACCTCACCGACGGCATCATCCGTGCCCGTTTTCGTGAGTCGCTGAAGGAGGAGAAGCTGCTGCAGCCGGGGAAGGTGTATCCGTTCACGATCAAGCTCTATCCCACCAGCAACGTCTTCAAAAAAGGCCATCGCATCCGCGTGGACATCAGCAGCAGCAACTTCCCGCGCTTCGACGTGAACCCGAACACCGGCGAACCGCTCCAGCAGCACCGCCGCACCGTCATCGCCACCAACACGATTTATTTTGGAGCTGAGCATCCCTCGCACATCGTGCTGCCGCTTGTGCCTCAGCGCTGAAGCGCCTCGCGCAGCAGACTCATGCTCGTGTTGCCGCCGGTGAGCACGCAGGCGACGCGCCTCCCCTGCCATTCCTCACGCCGTTTCTTCAGTGCCGCATAGGCCAGGGCTCCGGCACCTTCGGCGATGTTGTGCGTGGCCTGGATGATCTCGCGCATGGCGGCGACGGCTTCATCATCGCTCACGGTCACGATTTCGTGCGCATGCCGGATCACATGCTCCAGCGCGTCCTGGTTCGGCGTTTTGCACGCCACGCCTTCTGCCACGCGTGTTGTGCTCGATTGTTCGACAAACTGCCTCTGCTGGAACGACAGCGCATATGCCGGCGCACGTTCGGAGACGACGCCGATGATCTTCGTCTTCAGTCCCAGCGCCTCGCGAACGGAAGCGACCCCACAAAAGCCCGATCCAAGTCCGATGGGCACAAACACCGCATCCAATACGCCCAACGCGCGAAACAGCTCCAGCGCATACGTCGCCACGCCGCGCACGAGCCACGGATGAAACGATGGCACTGCATGCAGGTCCTCTTTGGCGGCCAGTTCGCGTGAGAATTCGAGTGCTTCCTGAAATTCGTTGCCGTGCTCGATCAATTCGGCGCCGAGGGAGCGCATCGCGGTGTTTTTCTCCGGGTTGTTGCCATGCGGCACGACGATCACCGAGCGCAGGCCGTTCAACCTGGCCGCGAACGCGATGGACTGGCCGTGATTGCCCGTCGTGGCAGCAATCACGCCGCGCACATCCGGCTGCTGGCGTTTCAGCTCATCCATATAGACCAAGCCACCGCGGATCTTGAATGCGCCCGCCGGTGTGTGATTCTCGTGCTTCAGCCACAACTCGCAGCCGAGACTGTTTTCCAATAGCGGCCAGCGATACACCGGCGTTTCGTGAATGTGCGGGCGAATGAGAGCCTTCGCGGCTTCAATCTCGCTGAGTGTTGGCAGTGGCTGCATGAGTCACCATAGCTTGCTCATCGGTATAGATCACATGAAAAGCTCCATCGACAGTGTCCGAGCCGGGACATTCACCAAGAGCGTAGCTGCCGGAGGTGTGACGCGCCTATATCAACTCCCGGATTGGTGCCCCCTGCTCCACGACAAAAACCGGGCGCCCCTGGTGATCGGTGTAGGTGGCATCGAGCGGAACGCCCATGTGTTGGTAGATCGTAGCGGCAAGGTCTCCAGGAGTGACCGGGCGTTCCTCGATCTCCGCACCATCCTGGGTGCTCGCTCCAATGACCTGCCCGTGACGGAAACCGCCGCCAGCTAGGCACATGGACATGACATGCGGCCAGTGGTTGCGGCCATCGGTGCTGCCCTGTGTGCCAAGAATCGGCGTACGGCCAAATTCGCCCATAGCGATGACCAGCGTGTCATCGAGCATGCCACGCTCGTCGAGATCACTGATGAGCGTGGTAATGACGTGATCGAAAACAGGCAGCAGCGGGCGCAGACCGTTCCAGATGCCACCATAGGGCGGGATGTTGTCACCGTGATTGTCCCAGGTGCCGGACCCACCGTGATTGCTGAGATCAATCGTGACAAAACTCGATCCACGTTCGACGAGTCGGCGTGCGAGCAACGCCTGCTTGGCCCAATCGTGATCACCGTAGCGGTCGCGCGCCTGTTTCGATTCCTTCTCCAAATCGAACGCCTCCTGCGCACGCCCGCCAGCGACGATATCGAAGGCTTTCTGTCCGAAATTGTCCATAGCGTTCATCATGCCGCTGGCATCAATATCGGCGCGCAAGCCGTCCATCTGTCTGCTCAGCGCCTGCCTTGCGTGCAGGCGGTCCATACTAAGACCAGAGGGCAGTTGGAATAGCTTGGAGGCGCTGCTGCCATCGAACGGGTCGAACTGCGAACCAAGGTAACCACCCCAGCCGACATGCGAGCGCGACTTCATGTTCAGCACGACGTACGGCGGCATCGACGGATGATTCGCGCCATGATGCTTCGCCACGATGCTGCCAAAAGATGGGTAGAATTTTGCCTTCGGGTTCGTGCGCGGCTCGTTGGCTAGGTTCGCGGTCTGCATGACCATGTTCGGCTCGTGATTGCTGAAACGACAGTCAACCGACCGGATGATCGTGAACTTGTCGAGCATCGCGGCCTGCTTCGGCAGAAACTCGCAGATACGCACGCCAGGCAGCTTGGTTTGGATCGTCTTGAACGGCCCGCGGTTCTCGATGGGCCGGTCCGGCTTCGGATCCCAGGTGTCGATGTGCGACGGGCCGCCGGTCATCCAAAGCAAAATGACCGACTTGTTGCTTTTCGCAGCCGTTCCTTCCGCACGCAGCTTCATCAAACCGGGCAGGGTGAGTCCGCCCAAGCCCGCTAGGCTAGCTTTGAGCACCGAACGCCGCCCATGCACGACCACGCCATCACGCACACGCGGGTTCATGAAAGTGAACGCATGCGACTCACCGTGATAGGAAGAAGACATCAGCCAGTCAGTACGAGAGCTAAGGTATGGCTCTAACTGCTCAATTTGCTTTCACCAGCGTCACCAGTTCCTGCAACGACGCCTTGGCATCACCAAAGAGCATGCGGCAGTTATCGCGAAGGAAGAGAGCGTTTTCGATGCCGGCAAAGCCTTTGCCCATGCTGCGCTTCATCACGATTACGGTACCAGATTTCTCGGCCTCGATGATGGGCATGCCATAGATCGGACTCGATTTGTCCTCACGCGCGGCGGGATTCACCACATCGTTGGCACCGATGACGAGACACACATCGACGCGCTCCATCTCGGGATTGATCTCGTCCATCTCGATGAGCTGATCGTATGGCACGTTCGCCTCGGCCAGGAGCACGTTCATGTGGCCGGGCATGCGTCCGGCCACGGGATGGATGGCAAAGCTGACCTCGACGCCTTTTTTCGCGAGTTCGTCCGACAACTGCCGCACCTGATGCTGCGCCTGCGCCACGGCGAGACCGTAACCGGGCACGATCACAACGCGGCCGGCCACGCTGAGCAAAATGGCTGCCTCATCCGTCTGCACGGACTTCACGCTGCCGGTGGCCGCTACCGCTGCATCGCCGGGTGCTCCGTTCGCCTTGCCGAAGGCACTGAAGAGCACGTTCGTCACGGGCCGGTTCATCGCCTTGCACATCGCCAGCGTCAATATCGTGCCCGAGGAACCCACCAGCGTGCCAGCGATGATCATGGCGATGTTGTTGATGGCGAATCCATCCGCCGCCACGGCGAGCCCGGTGAAGGAATTCAGCAGCGAAATGACCACCGGCATGTCCGCGCCACCGATGGGCAGCACCATGAGCACACCCAGCGCCAGCGCCAGCACGAGGAACAGTACCATGAGCACCATGCTGTGTGATCCCGACGCCATCGCGAGCGCAAGCAGCACGCTCAGCACGAACAACACGCCGTTCATCACCTGCTGCGCGGGATAAGTGACCGGTTTGTCAAAATGGCCTTCGAGCTTGAGATAAGCGATGACGCTGCCGGACAGCGAAACCGCGCCGATCAGCGCCGCGCACAGCATCGCGGCAACAAAAGTCAGGCTCGACTCACGCGTGACATGCGCGAACTCGATCGCTGCCACCAGCGCCGCCGCACCGCCGCCTGCGCCATTGAATAGCGCCACCATCTGCGGCATCGCGGTCATTTTCACCTTGTAGGCACCGAGCGCGCCTATCACTAGGCCGAGTAAGATGCCGATGAGGATGAGAAACATTTTCCAAAGCGATACGCCACCGCCCTGCGCGTTGTGCAGCAGCGGCAGGATGGCCACAAGCGCCAGCAGCATGCCCGCACCGGCGACTAGGTTGCCACGCCGTGCCGTCTTCGGCGATGCCATCTGCTTGATGCCCATGATGAAGAGCACCGAGGCGGCGAGGAAGGCGATGGCGGCAGTCGTGCTCATTTTTTGCGTTTAAACATCTGCAACATGCGGTCCGTGACCATGAAGCCGCCGAACACGTTCGCCGAGCCCAGCACCACGGCCGCAAAACCCGCGACGTGCTCGATGAACCCATCCGCCGTCGCCAACGCGATCATGCCGCCGAGCAGGATGATGCCGTGGATGGCGTTCGTGCCGGACATCAGCGGTGTGTGCAGCATGGAGGGCACTTTAGAAATCAATTCGAAGCCGAGGAAGACCGACAGCACAAAAATGAAGAACACAAGCATTTCAGCGGTCATGGCAGAGTCAGGTGGCGGCGAGTTTTTCGTTCACGACGCGCCCGCCGTGCGTCACGACGCAGCTTTTCAGGATGTCGTCGTCGAGGTTAAGATTGAACGTCTTTGACTCCTTGTCCCAAAACTCCGCCAGCAGCGCGGCGACGTTCGATGCAAACATCTGGCTCGCATGCACCGGTACGCTGCCCGGCAGATTCGACGTACCGACTATCTTCACGCCCTTGCGATCGCTGATTTGATCCGCCACCACGCCCTCGACATTGCCGCCAGTCTCCACCGCGAGATCGACGACGACGCTGCCCGGCTTCATCGCATCCAGCATCTCGCTCGTGAGCAAAATGGGAGCACGTCTTCCGAATACCTGTGCCGCTGTGATCACCACGTCAGACTCCGCGCACACGCGCGCCATGCCCTCGCGCTGGAGCTTGAGTTGTTCGTCCGTCAGCGCCTTCGCGTAGCCGCCCTCCGTCTGCCCGGTCTCGCCCACGTCGATCTTCACAAACTTCGCACCGAGGGATCTCACCTGCTCCTCGACCACCGGCCGCGTGTCGAATGCCTCCACCTTCGCGCCGAGGCGCTTCGCCGTCGCGATGGCCTGCAAACCGGCCACACCCGCACCGATGATGAACACCTTCACCGGTTTGATCGTGCCCGCAGGCGTCATCATCATCGGAAAAATTTTCCCAGACTGCTCCGCAGCCGCGATCACCGCCGCATAGCCTGCTAGGCTCGCCTGCGACGACAGCACATCCATTTTTTGCGCCCGCGTGCTGCGCGGTACCATTTCGAGGCTGATCGCACTCACACCACGTTGCGCCAGGGCTTGAATCACATCGGGCGATTGAAACGGATCGAGCAACGCAATGCAAACCGCGCCTTCCTTCATCAAACTCACATCAGCGAGCGCCGGTTTCCGCACCTGCACGATCACATCCGCACCCTGGATCATCTGCGCGCGATCCGTGCGCACTGCGGCAGCCGCCTTCTCATAATCGGCATCACTGTGACCACACAGCAGACCAAGTCCGGCCTCGACCTCGATCTTCGCGCCCAGCGCCGTGAGCTTGGCCGCATACTCCGGCGTCAATGCGGCACGCGTTTCACCCGCGTGGGTCTCTTTGGGGAAAGCGACAGACATCTGCATGCGATGACATCAACGATAGCCAGACCGGCAATCTCGCCAGCATGATTTTCACTCGCCCATCAACTTCTTCACCGTCGGTTCGATGGCCTCGGCCCAGATGCGGTAGCCTTTCTCGTTCGGGTGGAGGAAGTCGGGCATGATGTCTTTCGTGATCAGGCCGTCAGGCGTGAGGAACTTCGCGCCGATGTCGAGGAAGGTCACTCTGTCCAGCGCATCCAGGCGGGCAATGCCCTGGTTCACCTCCGCGATCTTGTCTCGCTGCGGGCCTGGCTTTTCGCCCCGTGGGAAGATGCCCAGCAGAAGGATCTCCGCCTTCGGCAACCGCAGGCGCAGTTCCGCCACGATCTCTGTGATACCGAGCGTGATGTCAGACGCGGAGCAGATGCCAGTGTTGTTCGTGCCGATCATCATCACGATGAGTTTGGGCGCAATGCCGTCGATCGCGCCGTGCTGGAGCCGCCAGAGGACGTTTTCAGTCTTGTCCCAGCCGAAGCCGAGATTGCCCGGATTTCGCGGCGCATAAAACTCATCCCAGGTGTTCTTGCCGCGCAGCGCGTAGCTGTCGAACTGCTCGCCACCGAAGAAATGCGTGATCGAATCACCGATGAAGAGAATCTGCGGCTTTGCGCGCTTTACGGCGGCGCTGGTGAGTTCGTGACGCTTCTGCCAGTCATACTGCGGCCAGCTCCGGTCCTGTGTGACGGCCACGACGGTGCTCGGTAACGCTTTGTGACCAGATAGCGGCTCGAACTTAGCCTGTGCGATCTCGCTCATCGTTTTGCGATCCCTAGAGAATGTGCGCACCTTCAATTCACCACCGCAAGCCAGTTCGATGGCCGCGAGATAGGGGTTCGATTTCGCAATCGGGTCGGTGCCATCAAGCGTGTAGAGGATCGTGGTGTCTGGTGACGTGCTTTGCAGCGTCACGACGCCTCTGTCATCACGCTTGATTACGGGTGGAGCGAGTGCAGCGGCTGTCTGCGCGTGAACGAAGCCGCAGAGCTGCAATACAAGGCAGGAAAAGAGGAGGCGGATGCTCATGCGCCAATTCGTAGCGATCTCACGCGCTGAATCCACTTCTGACTTTAAACAGTCATCAGAAGAAGGCCAGCCGACGCGAAGAGAGTCTTTTCTGGTCGCAAAAGAGTCTGCCGACTGGCTGCGTAATTCCCAACCGCGATGAACGCCGCCATCACCCCGCCTGACCTCCATGTTCGCGAGATGCGTGGGGGAATGATGCTCGCATGGATCACGCTGACGGCCTTGCCCGTGCTGGCGACGGATTATGAAAAGGACATCAAGCCGCTGCTCAAGGAGCGCTGCTACGCATGCCATGGCGCTTTGAAACAGAAGGCCGATCTGCGCCTCGACACCACGTCCGCGATGCACAAAGGCGGTGATGGTGGCGACATTCTCGCCCGCGACCACTCGCTGCTGATCGAACGCGTCACCACGACGGACAAGCACGACCGCATGCCGCCGGAAGGCGAAGGATCGATGCTGACCACCGAACAAGTCGCGAAACTGAAAGCATGGATCAACGCCGGTGCGCCCGCTCCGGCAAATGAGCAGCCGGAGGCCGATCCGCGCTCACACTGGGCCTATCAGCCGCCGAAATCATTCGGCAAGTCCATGGATGCGTTGCTCGCGGCGCGTCTCACTTCAAAGAAACTCAAACCGCAGGCCGAATCTGCGCCAGAAGTCTGGCTGCGGCGTGTGTATCTCGATCTCACCGGCCTGCCGCCAGCGCCTGAAGAACTCGCCACCTTTTTGCAGGACACGTCTGTGGCCGGACGCGGGCGCGTGGTCGATCATCTGCTCAGCACACCGCAATACGGTGAACGTTGGGCGCGGCACTTTATGGACATCTGGCGGTACTGCGACTGGTACGGCCTCGGCGCTCAGATTCGCCACTCGCAGAAACACATCTGGCACTGGCGCGACTGGATCGTGGAGTCATTGAACACTGACAAAGGCTACGACCGCATGATCGTCGAAATGCTTGCTGCGGATGAACTCGCACCCGAGGATCGCGAAAAGCTACGCGCCACCGGCTTTCTCGCCCGCAGCTACTATCTCTTCAACCGCACCACTTGGCTGGATGAAACGATCGAGCACACCTGCCGTGCATTCCTTGGCCTCACGATGCAATGCGTGAAGTGCCACGCACACAAATACGACCCCATCGAACATGCCGACTACTACCGCATGCGCGCCATCTTCGAGCCGCTGCATGTGCGCCTCGACCCGTGGCCGGGCGAGTCCAACCTCGAAAACAACGGCCTGCCGCGCGTCTTTGACCTGCATCTCGACAAACCAACCTTTCGTCATGTGCGCGGCGATGAGAAGAACGAGGACAAATCGAAGGCGATGAAGCCAGGCATTCCGCAGGTGCTTGAGTTCGCCGCGTTTCAGCCTGCGACGATCAAGCTGCCTCCGGCGTCTGCCAAACCGGTGCTGCTGCCGTTCGTGCTCGGAGATCACCTGCGTGCCGCAGATGCGCAGCTTGCCGTAGCGCAGAAGGCGAATGACACCGCCGCCATCAAAGCTGCGAGTTTGCGTACCGCGATGATTCAGGCCGTCTATGCCGCCGATTTGGCAAAGAACGACAAATCCATCGTGAAAGCCGCAGCGCTGGCGGAAGCGCGTTATCTCGTCGCCAAGGCGGAAGTCGATCTGGCGAAGGCAGAAACCGATGCGAAGGCCAAGGACGCAGAAAAGAAGATCAAGTCGGCTCGCGATGCTTTGGAGAAGGCGAAGAAGAAAGCTGAAGCGCCTGGAGAAACCTACACCTCGCTGCCTGCGAGCTTGAAAGCGCAGGAAGGGCCGGAGGAAACCAGCAACGCCACCGTTCAAACCTATCCTGACACCAGCACGGGCCGCCGACTGGCATTTGCGAACTGGATCGCCGACAAACGCAATCCGCTCACGGCCCGCGTGCTGGTCAATCAAGTATGGACGCGGCACTTCGGCGCGTCGCTGGTGCCGAATGGCGATGATTTCGGTCGTCGCTCGCCACCACCGTTGCATCAAGACATCCTCGACACGCTGACGGTCGATTTCATGGCCAACGGCTGGAGCTTGAAGCGCCTGCATCGTGAGATGGTGCTCTCGGAATTGTATCGCCGCAGTTCCTCCAATGCGGGAGCCGATGCCGCCACACTGGCCGCTGATCCCGACAACGCGAGCTACTGGCGCATGAACCCACGTCGCATGGAGAGCCAGGCCGTGCGAGACAGCCTGCTTTACATCGCTGGAAAACTCGATCTCACACTCGGCGGCCCAAGCATTGATCCCGCCAAATCGGAAACGAGTCCGCGCCGCTCGCTTTATTTTATACAGGACGCCGACACCGAGCACCGCTTTCTCGCTGTCTTCGACAACAGCAACGTCCTCGAATGCTATCGCCGCAACGAAAGCGTCGTGCCGCAGCAGGCACTGGCGCTGACCAACAGTAGAATCAGCAGCGAATGCGCGAGCTCTCTAGCCGCAAAACTCGGCAAGCTCGATGAGAATACCTTCATCGATCAATCCTTCCTCACCGTGCTAGGCCGCTTGCCTACCGAGGCGGAGCACCAAGTCAGTTTGGAAGGCTTTGCCGCGTTGAAACAAAACCGCAGCCTGTTTTTGCAGGCGCTCCTCAATCACAACGACTTCGTGACCCTCCGCTGAACAGCAACCATGAAAACCGCGCCCATTCTGCTTCTCACCAGCGCCGTCTTATTAACGGCCCAGGCTGATGAACCCGCCGCCATCGGCTCGCGCCGTGAATTATTCGTGGACCGCTTGCTGGTCGGCGAGCTGAGAAACACGACGCTGAAGCTACACACACCGCAGCTCGCACCACCTGTGTCACCACCGCGACCGGACGGACATTATGCGACCGTCCTGAATGCCGGTGGCAAATTTCAGTTCTACTACCGGGGCGACATCATCCCCGGCAATCATTGGAAGAAGGGCTGGGAGCAATACCACGCCGGTGAGGTCACTCTCTACGCGGAGAGCAAGGATGCGATCCACTGGACGCTGCCGAACCTCGGCCTTTATGAACAGACGCGGTTCCCGCAGGGAAACATCGTACTGATGAACGAGTTCCTGGTGAACCACAACTTCACCCCGTTCATCGACACGAAACCCGGCGTACCGCCCGAAGAGAGGTACAAGGCTCTCGGCGGCCTCTCCTACCAGCCACAACCCATCTACCTTGAGGTTCGCAAGAAACGCGGCCCCGGTGGACTGTGGGCATTCGCCTCACCCGACGGCATCCATTGGAAAAAACTGCGTAATGACGCTGTGGTGCCAGAGGAGTGGGGCAAATACTTCGACTCGCAGAACTACGCCTTCTGGAGCGAAAGCGAGCAGTGCTACGTCTGCTACTTCCGCCGTATCGTCAAAGGCTACCGCGGCATCGCACGCACGACCTCGCCCGACTTCATCCACTGGACACCTTTCGTCGAGATGGAGGCGAACCTGCCAAAAGAGCACCTCTACACCAGTTGCACACAGCCCTACTTCCGTGCGCCACACATCTACATCTCCACCCCCACACGTTTCATGGACAACCGCGGAGCGGCCACAGATATCCTGTTCATGAGCACGCGTGGCGGCGGCAAGTACGACCGCGAGTTCACCCAAAGTCTCATCCGCCCCGGCATCGGCAAGGATGGCTGGGCCAACCGTGCGAACTACGCAGCCATCGGCATCCACCAGACGGGCGAGAATGAAATGTCGCTCTTCCTCACCGGCGGGCGGCGCTTCACACTGAGGCTGGATGGGTTTGCCTCCGTGAACGCGCCTCTCGCGGGGGGTGATTTCACCACCAAGCCGTTCACGTTCACTGGCAGCAGACTGGAAATTAACTACTCCACCAGCGCCGCCGGCCAGATGCGTATAGAAATCCAGGATGCCGAGGGCGCTCCCGTACCCGGCTTCACGCTTGCTGATTGTGCTCCGATTTGGGGCGACCACATCGCCCGCATCGTGAAATGGAAGTCCGGCGATGATGTGGCGACACTCGCCGGAAAGTCGGTGCGCTTGCACTTTGAGATGAGCGACGCGGACCTGTTCTCCATCAAATTTCAGTAATCTGCGCTGGCCGCCACCCACCTGGCTATGGAGAAACAAAACCGCGCACGGCATTCGTATTTCCCTCACCTCATGAGCCGCCTGCCTCCGTCCCCTTTCCTCCGCCGCGACATTCTCGGCGGACTCGGCAGCATCGCGGTCGCATCGATGCTGCGGGCCGAGGAAGACTGGCAGCCGCCGAGCGGATTGCCGGTGATTCCACAGCGAGCGAAGCGCGTGATCTGGCTGTTCATGCGCGGGGGCGTCTCGCACATAGAGAGCTTCGATCCGAAGCCGATGCTGACGAAGTATGCGGGCAAATCGATTGGCGAGACGCCCTTCGCAGACGTGCAGGATCCGGAGAAGCTCAAGAAGGTGCGCGTGGTCGTGGTGAATGACGCGAACGGCAAGCAGCGCAATGTCATCTACCCATTGCAGACCGGTTTCAAAAAATACGGTCAGTGCGGCATCGAGATCAGCGACTGGTTCCCGCACATCGGCTCCTGCGCGGACGAGATCGCCTTCATCCGCAGCATGTGGACGACGGACGACAATCATGGTGCGCAGGTGCAGTTCCACAGCGGTCGCCACATGCTGGAGCCGCGCGTGCCGACGCTCGGCGCGTGGGTGACGTATGGTCTTGGCTCGATGACGGACAATCTGCCGTCATTCATCAACATGGGGCCGCGTTACTTCGATGTGCGCGACGGCCATTACCTCGGCCCGGCGTATGACGCCGTGAATTTGAAGGTCGATCCGAAGAATCCGCTCACCTTTGCCTCGCCAGAGTTTCAAATCGGCAAACCGGAGCAAACTGCGCAGTTCGATCTCATCCACAAGCTCAACTCGCTCTCCGCCGAGCAGTATCCCGGCGACAAAACGCTCGCCGCGCGCATGAAGAGCTACCAACTCGCCTTCAACATGCAGACCGCCGTGCCGGAGACGATGAATCTCGATGACGAAAGCGCCGAGACGAAGAAGCTCTATGGCCTCGATGAAAAAGTGACCGAACCTTTTGCGCGACAGCTCATCGTGGCACGTCGTCTCGCCGAGCGCGGCGTGCGTTTCATCCAACTCCAGCATGGCGATGGAGCCGCAGGCGCCTGGGATTCGCATTCCGGATTGAAGAAAAACCACTCCATGCTCGCTCAGCAGGTGGACAAGCCGATCTCAGGGCTGCTGAAGGATCTCAGGCAACGCGGCATGCTCGACGACACGCTCGTTGTCTTCGCCACCGAGTTCGGCCGCACACCGGGCACGCAGGGCAGCGACGGGCGCGATCATCATCCGTATGGTTTCAGCGTGTGGATGGCCGGTGGCGGCATCAAAGGCGGCACGATCCACGGTGCCACTGACGAGCTTGGCTTCCACGCCGTGCAGCATCCGCATTACGTCACCGATGTGCATGCCACGATCCTGCATCTGCTCGGTCTTGACGCACGCAGGCTGGCGGTGCCCGGGAGGAAACGTCTGGAGCGTGATTTCGGCCAAGTGATCCAACAGGTGCTCGGTTAGGTAAAATATCACTTGCCGATATTTTGGATTAATGTCCAGTATATCGGCTAATATATGAAAGCACTCGTCAAAGCACGCTCCGAGCGCGGACTCTGGCTCCAGGATGTCCCGGAGCCGCAGGTCGGCATCAATGATGTCCTCATCAAGGTCCGCAAAACCGGCATCTGCGGCACGGATCTGCACATCTACAAATGGGACGCCTGGGCGCAGAAGACGATCCCGGTGCCGATGGTCGTGGGACATGAGTTTGTCGGCGAGGTCATCGCCGTCGGCTCGAACGTGAATGACTTCCATCCCGGTGAAATCGTTAGCGCCGAAGGCCATGTCGTCTGCGGCCGCTGTCGCAACTGCCTCGCGGGCCGCCGTCACCTTTGCAAAGACACCGTCGGCATCGGCGTGAACCGCACCGGGGCCTTCGCCGAATACATCAGCGTGCCGATGACGAATGTCTGGCATCATCGCGAAGGCGTGGACGAGGAGGTGGCGAGCATCTTCGATCCTTTCGGCAACGCCGTTCACACCGCGCTGGCCTTTGAATGCCTCGGCGAGGACGTTTTGATCACCGGCGCGGGGCCCATCGGCATCATGGCCATCCCCGTCGTCAAACATGCGGGCGCGCGACATGTCGTCATCACCGATGTGAACGACTATCGCCTCGATCTCGCCCGCCAGATGGGCGCGACCCACGCGGTGAACGTGAAGAACGAAAAAATCTCCGACGTGCAGAAGCAGCTCGGCATGAAGGAGGGTTTCGACGTCGGCCTCGAAATGAGCGGCAACGCCGCCGCCTTCCGCGACATGATCGACAACATGTGCCACGGCGGCAAGATCGCCATGCTCGGCATCCCCAGCGAGCAGATCGCCATCGACTGGAACAAGGTCATCTTCAACATGCTCACCATCAAAGGCATCTACGGTCGCGAGATGTACGAGACCTGGTATCAGATGAGCGTCATGCTCGAAAGCGGCGTGAACATCGCGCCCATCATCACGCACCGCTTCCACTACACCGAGTTCGAAAAAGGCTTTGCTGCAATGGAGAGCGGCAACTGCGGCAAAGTGGTGCTCGACTGGAGCAAATAATACTCTTTTCTCCCCCTCCCCCACCTTATGAACCGACGTTCTTTTCTCCATTCTTCCGGCCTACTCACGCTCACCAGCCAGCTCGCCGCCCAAAACGCTGCTGAAACGCCCAAACCCGCCTACACCGGCCCTGTCTTCAAGATCGGCAACATCGGCTGTGGCGGGCGCGGCACATTCGTGTCCGGCATCATCGCTGAAAATCCCGGCCTCAAGCTCACCGCGGCCTGCGACTACTTCGAGGACAAGGTGAAGGCGTTTGGCGAGAAATTTGGCGTCGCCGCAGACAAGCAGTTCACCGGGCTGGATGGTTACAAGAAGATGCTGGAGCACGTCGATGCCGTCGCCATTCACAGCCCGCCGTTTTTCCATGTGCAGCAGGCCATTGATGCCGTCGCTGCGGGCAAGCATGTCCTTATCGCGAAGCCCGTTGCCATTGATGTCGCCGGTTGCGAGACGATCCGCCAGCTCGCGAAAGACGCGGCGGCAAAGGGCATCGTCGTGCTGGCCGATGTGCAGTGCCGTGGCGACGAATTCTTCCAGGAAGGCATCAAACGCATCCACGCCGGAGCCATCGGCGATCTCACCTTCGGCGAATGCCATTACGAGGCCGATTTGATCCCGCTGCAAAGCCAGGAGACCACGCCCGAGGCCCGCCTCAAAAACTGGATACGCTTCCGCGATCTCGCAGGTGACATCATCACCGAGCAAAACATCCACGCGCTCGACATTGTGAGCTGGGCCTTTGGCCGTCCCACGCGCATCAGCGGCACCTGCGGTCGTGGTGGTCGCCCCGACAACGTGGGCGATGTCTCTGACCACTTCGCGTTGCTCTTTGAATTCCAAAAAGGCGCGGTGACCTTTGCCTCGCGGCAATACACCGCCTGGGGCAGCCCGTTCCTCTGTGAAAACCGCTTCGTCGGCACCAAGGGCGCGTTTCAGGGCAAGTTCGGCGGTCGCGTCATGATCCGCGGCGGCAAGGAGAACTTTTGGGGCGGCGGCGAATCAAAGAATCTCTACCGCAGCGGCAGCGTGACCAATGTCGAAACCTTCCGCGCCACCATCGCGGACAAGAATCCGAACGGCAATCCCACCATCGAAGGTGCCGTCGAAACGACCTTGCTCACGCTGTTTGGCGAATTCGCAGCCAAGGCCGGTCATGCGGTGACTTGGGACGAATTCATCACCAATGCGAAGCCGGTGAAGCCTGATTTGAAGGGATTGAAGTCATGAACTCAGCCTTTCAGTCCCATATCAACAGCCAGATAGACGCCATCCGCGCCGCAGGCACCTACAAGCGTGAGCGTGTGCTCACCACCCCACAGGGCACGCTGGTGCGTGCGAACGGCGGCGCGGCGGTGCTGAATCTGTGCGCGAACAACTACCTCGGCCTCGCCCAGCATCCGAAGGTGCGGCAGGCCGCGCATGAGGCGCTGGAGCACTGGGGCTACGGCCTCGCCAGCGTGCGTTTCATCTGCGGCACGCAGGGCGTTCACAAAGAGCTGGAGGCCAGTTTGACCGACTTCCTCGGCACGGAGGACACCATCCTCTATGGATCTTGCTTCGATGCCAATGGCGGCCTGTTTGAGACGATCCTCGGCCCCGAGGACGCGATCATCAGCGATGAACTCAACCACGCCTCGATCATCGACGGCGTGCGTCTGTGCAAAGCGCAGCGCTATCGCTACAAGAACTGCGACATGGCCGATCTGGAGGCGCAATTGATCGCCGCAGATGCCAAAGGAGCGCGTTTCAAGCTCATCGCCACCGACGGCGTTTTCTCGATGGACGGCTACATCGCCCCGCTGAAGGCGATTTGCGATCTGGCGGACAAATACCACGCGCTGGTGATGGTCGATGACTCGCACGCCGTCGGCTTCATGGGCAAGACGGGCCGGGGCACGCATGAGCACTGCGATGTGATGGGCCGCATCGACATCCTGACCGGCACGCTCGGCAAAGCCCTCGGCGGTGCCAGCGGCGGCTATACCAGTGGCCGCAAGGAGATCATCGAGCTGCTGCGCCAGCGCTCGCGTCCCTATTTGTTCAGCAACACGCTTTGTCCGAGCATCGCCGGAGCCTCACTCGAAGCTGTGCGCCTGCTCAAAACCAGCACGCAGCTCCGTGACGCGCTCGAAGCCAGCACCCGCTGGTTCCGCGCCGCGATGACCGAGGCCGGCTTCCAGATCGTCCCCGGCGAGCATCCCATCGTCCCCGTCATGCTCGGCGATGCCGCGCTCGCGTCGAAATTCGCCGACGCCATGCTCGAGCGCGGCGTTTACGTCATCGGCTTCAGCTACCCCGTCGTCCCGCAAGGCAAAGCCCGCATCCGCACCCAGATCAGTGCCGCGCACACGCGGGAAGATTTGGAGAGGGCGGTGAAGGCATTCAGCGACGTGAAACAACAGCTCGGCGTGTAGCAACCCGCACATCTCATGAGCCTCTCCGTCCTCGATCTCTACACCATTGGCATCGGGCCGAGCAGCTCGCACACGGTGGGGCCGATGCGGGCGGGAAATCGTTTTGTCATGCGATTGGCGGAGGCGGGCTTGTTGGAGCAAACGAAGCGTGTGGAGGCGCACCTTTACGGTTCACTGGCTCTCACCGGCAAAGGCCACGGCACGGACAAGGCGGTGCTCTTAGGTCTTGAGGGCGAGACACCGGAAGCCGTCGATGTGGATGCCGTGTCGGCGAAGATCGAGGCCATCCGCACGCACAACCGGCTGCGTCTCGGCGGCGTGCATGAGATCGCCTTTCACGAGAAACATGATCTGCTGTTTCATCGCCTCGAATCGCTGCCGGAGCATCCGAATGGCATGAGTTTCACCGCGAAGGACGCGGAGGGCGGTGAGCTGTTGAAGCGTGTCTATTACTCCATCGGCGGCGGCTTTGTGGTGAATGAAGAAACAGCGAAGCGCGATGAGTTGAAGGCTGATGACCACATTTTGCCGCATCCATTTCGCAACGGTGATGACCTGCTGCGCCTCGGGCGCGAAACCGGGCTGAGCGTGGGCGAGCTGGCCCTACGCAATGAATCCGCGTGGCGGCCGGAGGCGGAGACCCGCGCTGCCTTGCTGAAAGTCTGGCAGGCCATGCATGCCTGTGTGGAGCGCGGCTGTCATCACGAGGGCACGCTGCCCGGTGGGCTGAAGGTGGAGCGGCGCGCACCGAAGATTTTCCGCGAGCTGAGCGCGAGCCCCGAGGCCGGGCTGCGTGATCCGCTCACCGTGCTGGATTGGGTCAGCCTGTGGGCGATGGCGGTGAATGAGGAGAACGCCTCCGGTGGCCGTGTCGTCACCGCGCCGACGAATGGCGCGGCGGGCATCATCCCGGCGGTGCTGCATTATTTCGTGCGTGTGCATGGCGGCGCGGACGACGACCGCATCGTGCGCTTCCTGCTCACTGCGGCTGCCATCGGCATGATCTACAAGATGAACGCCTCCATCTCCGGCGCTGAAGTCGGCTGCCAGGGCGAGGTCGGCGTGGCCTGCTCGATGGCGGCCGGTGCGCTGTGCGAAGCGCTCGGCGGCACCGTGCCACAGGTGGAAAACGCGGCCGAGATCGGCATGGAGCACAATCTCGGCCTCACCTGCGATCCCATCGGCGGCCTGGTGCAGGTGCCCTGCATCGAGCGCAACGCCATGGGCGCCGTGAAGGCCATCAACGCCGCCCGCCTGGCCCTGCGCGGCGATGGCACGCACCGCGTCTCCTTGGACAAAGTGATCGCCACCATGCGCGCCACCGGCGCGGACATGAGCACGAAGTATAAAGAAACCTCCCGCGGCGGCCTGGCGGTGAATGTGACGGAGTGCTGATGCTGCGCGGACCCGCAACCACTAAGCGGCCGGCGCTCCCATTGAGAGCTCCATTTGCGACAAAGCTGCCTGCTGGGTGCTCTTGCCGCTGTGTCCGCAGTGTGAGAGCCATTCCTCCAACAGACCTGCTTCTTGAGCGATTCCTCGAAGATCGAGACGATGCAGCAACTCGACAGTAACTGGCCTTTTGGCCTCGGGCAGAGTCAGGGCTGCCAGCAATGCCTGGCATGGTTTTGAGTTGAGCACTTTTGCAAGCGTCTCCGCCTCATCAGAGCATCCCGCGGAGACAAAGTAGCAGGTGTCGTCGAACATGACGGGGTAGCCTCGGCGAGGTGGGATGACTTGAAAGCGCGGCGGGCGGTGAAGCCCGGAGACAGCTACTTTCCACTCTGAAAACGCATAGTCTCCTATTCCGAACAAGGCGAACGCCTCGCCACGCTGATAGATGGAGCTTTTCCGCGCTTCAAAACGTCCCGCGTGTTGTTGCAGATAACTCCAGGCATGGGGAGCGCACGTGGCGAGCGTGTGCGTCGGCTCGCCCACACGGCGCTGAGTGAGTAATATCCAGCGGTCGGGGACGACACGCCCGTGATAAAGGGCGGTGCTTTTCAGCAACGGGAAAACGACATCGCGCTCCAGCAGCACCGTTTCCCCCAGACCGTTGGCAAAGTGTGTCTCGCTGATTTGAGTGAGTTCCATCACAGCGGCACAGTCGTGCTTGATGCCGCTGCGCCAGCGATACGAGCTCGATCCTTCCAGATGTGAAAACCTCTCATAGGCATCGAGATCAGCGACCAAATCATCACCCGCCAGGCCGAACCTGACTGGCGGCTTGGAGGTGTCCATGCTCTCATACAGCAGCGCTTCGCACGCGCCTTTCACACCGGTGCGCACCATGAAAAGGCATGCGTCCACACTCGCGCCAAAGTGCTGCTGGGCATCGATCCGGTGGAGTGTGGCGCTTCCTACATCCCATCGTTTAAGCCAGGCATGGCGGAGCACTTTTCGTGCGGTGATGGTTTTGCAAAGCATCGCCATCACCAGCTCACGACCGCGCGATGCCTCCAGAAGATGAATGAGCATCCACTCGCTGATGTCGAAGTTGGCCTTGCCAGTGCGTGCCGCGATCCCTCGATGGCCTTGAAAGTTGCTTTTGATCGGGACATTCGCACCTCCCAGCGCCGACACCTCCGCATTCGTGACCCAGGGAGGATTCCCGAGCAGTAACAATCGTCCGGGCGACGCTGCCAGCTCAGCTTGCCAGTTCGCGTCAAAAAAGTCCTGCTGATGCAGCGCGACCCTGGGTGTTACTCCATCCTCATCCACGAGGCGAGCGGCTTCATCCCGATGCGCGGCATTGATTTCGTAGCCTGAGACGCGGGGGGCGGAAAACTTCCCGCAAGCAGCGCGGATGAAGGCACCTAGACCGCAGGTCGGCTCGATGATGCTGTCAAAGTCCCCATGTGTGTCACGCACGAACGCGCTCGCCTGCCGCGCCAGCTCCAGCGGCGTCTGAAAATCCCCGAACTCTTTGCGAGTGGTATGCTTCATGGGATCAGATGAGTCGTGAGATGCCTGTGGCCTGACCGGCCTGCTCGATCACGCGGCCATACTGGAGCCTCCATTGCAATGCGTTGGAAACAGTCAGATAGCCGAGTTTGGGAGGCTGCCGGAGGACTTGCTCAGCCAGAGCCTGGGCCTCGATGTCATCCACCGGCAACATGCGTTCCCTGAAAAACGCCAGCACATCATCCAGGTTCGCCTTGTTCTCGATGAGGCGCAGAAGGCCGTAGGTCGTCTGCCAGTCAGCCGTGCGATCCGAATCGACAAAAATAGTGTGCTGAAGATCGAGCCTCCCGGCTTTGCGCCTAGCGTCATCGTGCTTCTCATAGACAAACACCAACAACGAATAGCCGAGGCCGTAAATCTTCTGGCCGGCGCTCTTGAACGGACACGACGATTGCGGCTGGCGGATGCTCGTCACCTTGATGTCCACGCCCAAAACCGGGAAGTCGATGTCCCTGGCAGAATTGCCACGGTCATAGGAATAGAGGCTTGCAAGGTGCTCTTGGAACTTGTGCTCGAGGTAGGTGCCCACCGCCTTTCCGTCAGTCACTCCATACATCGCCTTCTCAAAGTGCAACGACTCGGTCCTGGCAAACGCGGCGGCCTCTGATTTCAAGGCGGTGATGGTAAGTGCGGGCAGCATCTCAACATCATCATTCGCGAGACTACGCGGCATGGCAAGAAGGCACTTCGGAAGGGATCACTGCACACCGTCAGTTTCCGGCATATGATCTCTGAAGGTTGCGCCACTCGGAGACAGGGGCATGATTGCCCACAGAGACGGCGTAAAACCATCTTCGCACACCACATTGCATGAAACGCCGCTTCTTCCTCACTCAAGCTGCCGCCGGGGCCACCGTCGTGGCACACGCGCAGACGCCCGCCGCACCTGCAGACACACCGCTGGTCATCACGCCGCCGGTGGTGATGGCACCGCGCACTGATGGTGTGGAGATCGTGTGGGGCGTCTCGCGTCATGCGCGCGGCTGGGTGGAGCTGAAAATCGGCGATGAGACGAGGCGCATGGGCGGAACTGGCTTTGGTTTTTCGACACAAGGCGACAAAGCCTTGCGGGTGCGGCTGGAAGGTCTCGCGGCGGGAACGAAGTGGGCCTATCGAACGGTGACGGAGGCGATGGGAGAACCTGTGGGGCGCGAAGAGGGCGCGTGGCGTGAATTTCGCACGCTGGATGCCGCTGCGGCGGAGACACGCTTCGCGGTGTGGAATGACACGCACGTCAACAACGCGACGATCACCCAACTGCATGCGAAGACGCCTGTGGATGTCGATTTTCTGCTCTGGAACGGCGACATCTGCAATGACTGGCACAAGGACGAGACGCTGGTGCCCACGCTGCTGCATCCGGCGGGCACGGATTTCACCTCGCAGAGGCCGCTGGCCTTCGTGTGGGGGAATCACGATCTGCGCGGCGCGTATGGCTATCGCCTGCCGGACTATGTGGCGGCGCCGGATGGCCGCTCGTATTTTGCCTTTCGCAGCGGCCCGGTGGCCTGCGTGTGCCTGAACACGGGCGAGGACAAGGCGGACGATCATCCCAGCTTCAAAGGCCGTGTGGCCTGCGAGCCGCTGCGCCAGGTGCAGGCCGCGTGGTTGCGGGAGCGTGTGCTCAAAACGCCGGAGCTGCGGGATGCGCCTTACCGCGTGGTCTTCTGCCACATCCCGCTGCGCTGGATCGATGAAAACGAAGCAGGACGCACCTATGACTCCTTCAGCGCACGCAGCCGGGCGCTGTGGCATGATGCGATCGTGCAATGGGGCGCGCAGGTCATCATTTCCGGCCACATGCACGAGCATGCGTGGATGGACGCATCGAAAGATTTCCCCTATGCCCAGCTCGTCGGCGGCGGCCCGAAACCGGAGGCAGCCACCTACACCGAGGCTCATGCCGATGGCGAACGGCTGCAACTCATCACCCGCGATCTCGGCGGCAAAGTGCTGCATCAGCACGAGTTCAAGCCGCTGCCACCCCTTTGAAGCATACGATGACACTTATGAATCCACGCCTTCTCGCCCTCGCCGCTTTGTGGAGCTTCATCTTGCCAGTCAAAGCCCAGGAAAACACCACCTCTGCCAGTTTGCTGCTCTGCGGCATGGGCGAGGTGTTTGAGGTGGAGGCAGGGTCGTTGGAAAAGAAATGGAGCTGGCGTGGTGCGGAGCGCGAGGACTTGCCGGAGGCCATGCGCAGGCGCTTTGCCACCACGGATGAGTGCAAGCCTCTCGCCGGCGGCGCGAAGGTGCTCATCTCCTCCTCCAGCGGTGGTTGTGCGCTGGTGGAGCGCCCCTCGGGCCGCGTGCTGTGGCATGCGCAGGTGGCGAACGCGCACTCGCTGGAGCTGCTGCCGCGTGATCGCGTGGTGGCGGCCAGTTCACTTGGGAAAACCGGCAACCGCCTTGTGGTGTTCGATCTCGCCAAATCGGACGAGCCAGTTTTCGACACACCCCTGCCCTCCGCGCACGGTGTGGTCTGGGATGAGGCGCGGCGCTGCCTGTGGGCGCTCGGATTTGCGGAGTTGCGTCGTTACACGTTGCAGGATTGGGACAGCGGGAAGCCAGCGCTTGTGTTGCAGACCACGCACCCGCTGCCAGATGAGGATGGTCACGATTTGCAAGGCGTCCCTGGCAGCAGCGATCTCATTCTCAGCACACATGGGCATGTATTTTTGTTTGACCGGGATCAGCTCGCCTTCCGCCCTCATCCCGAGCTCGGAGAGTCCGCGCTGGTCAAAGGCGTGAGCATCCACCCCACCACTGGACGCACCACCTACATCCAGGCCAGCGACAAGGCATGGTGGAGCAGCGAGATCCACTTTCTGAAGCCCGCCGCCATGGTCACCGCCAGCGGCGAGAAACTCTACAAAGCCCGCTGGCTGGCGCAGATCGTCAAAGCGCCGCAGTAAGGCGCACGGCGGAGACGCCGAGCAGGGAGTTTTTCCTGGCTAAACAGCAATTGCCAGCATATTGGACAAATGTCCATCATATCGCCTGACTCTATGATGCCTCTTTTTACACTTCTGCTGTTCGCCTGTGCCATTCGCGCGGAGGACGTGTGCAGGCAGCCCTCGCCCGAGGAGATGGCAAAGGCGGCAGGCGTGGCGCTGCCACCGCTGCCGTGGCATGTGGCGAATGTGTGGTGGGACTTTGAGGGGCCGGTGGAGCACTTCACGTCGCTTGAGGTCGATGTGACAATCGACCGCGATGTGCCGGGCGATTACAACCTCTACATCTCGCCCTGTGGCATCGCGAAGATCAATGGATTGCAGTTCTACGGCGGCATCCAGACGAACATCAATGGCTGGGCGAACAAGGAGAGCCGCGAGCGTGTGCATCGCGGCAAGGGCGGCATCTTCTCGCGCTGGTCGAGTGACAAGACGACGCCCATCGGCCTCGATCATGTGCGCACGGCAGCGGCGGAGTGCCTGGTGGAGAGCGCGGGCTATGAAGGTGAGTTTGCGAGCGTGCGGAGGCCGTTTGCATGGACAAAGGGCACCTACACCTGGTGCATCACGAAAGGTGCGGCCGAAGGCGAGAACACCTGGTTCACCTGCACGATCCGCGATGCGAAGGGTGCGGCGCATGAAGTGGGCAGTTTGCGGTTTGAAGGCACGGACTTCACGTTTTGGGAGAGGCATTCGGCCTTTGTGGAAGTGTATAGCACCTCAAAAATTCCAAAATCAGGCATTCCCAAAGTAAAGGTCACGTTTGGCTGGCCGCGGTTGAATGGAGAGATGGTAAAGCTGAAAAAGGCGCACGCTTACTATCCCGACAAAGGTGGCCCGGATTCGCCGGATTGCGCATGGGTGAAGGCGGAGGGCGAAAACTGCGTGGTGGAGGTCGGGCCGATCTTCAAACGCGATGAGGCGAAGCGGCGGCATGATCTCGTGCTGGGCGCGAAAACGCGCACGGTGTCAAAAATCGCCTCAAAGGACGCCACGGCGCTCGTGGACACAAATGACGCGCCCGATTTGAAGGAATGGGGAAACAAGGCGGGCACGCTCTGCGTCGAGTGGCTCCCGAAAATCGCCGCGCTGCTGCCTTCCGAAGGTTTCACGGCACCGAAAGAGGTCACGCTCCACTTTGATCCGAAGATGAAAGGCGTCGCGCATGCCGCGAACGGCAGGATCACAATCTCAGCTGCCTATGTGCGCGCTCATCCCGATGATTGGGGCATGGTGGTGCATGAGCTGACGCATGTGGTGCAGTCATATCCGGGTGGAGGCACTGGCTGGCTGGTGGAGGGCATCGCGGACTACATCCGCATCGTGCATTTCGAGCCACAGGCTCCGAGGCCGAAACTGACACGTCTCGCGAGCTACAAAGACGCCTACAAGACCACGGCGATGTTTTTGGAGTGGATCGAAAAGCAGCACGCGCCCGGCCTGGTCGTGAAAATGAACAGCGCGCTGCGCAAAGGCGAACACACCGATGCAATGTGGCAGACATTGACGGGCAGGACGGTCGATGATCTCTGGAAATTGTTGATTGAAACCATCTCCCCGAAGCCATGAACTCGTCCATGATCGATCGCGCTGTCGCCCTCGCCGCGAGACTCCAGCTCCGCGCCACGGAGCTGCAAACGCCCGCGGAGAAGCGGCAGCAGGCGGAGCTGGACCGGATGCTGCAAACGCCTTCTGACAAGGCCACGCTCGTGCAACTGACCGATCAGGCTTTTCGCGCGAAGGCGGCGGCACGGGTGGCGGACCAGTTCACGCACATCCTGGATGTTCAGGGTGTGCCGCGCTTCTTCAGTCCGCTGGATCGCGCGATGCTGCGCGGCTTCCAGACCTTCGGTGGCTGGCTGCCGGGAGTGTCGGTGCCGATGGTGAAGGAACACATGCGCCAGGAGACGGCGAACGTGATCCTGCCTGCCGAGCACGAGCTGCTGGCCGAGCATCTGCGCCAGCGCACCGCACAGGGCGTGCGCATGAACGTGAATTTCCTCGGCGAGGCGATCCTGAGCTTGGCGGAGGCCGAGCGACGGCTCACGCTGTATCTGGAGGCCTTGCAGCAGCCGGAGACGGAAGTGTTCTCCGTGAAAATCTCCACGCTCTACTCGCAGATGTCGCCCATCGCCCGCGAGCACACCATCACGACACTGTGCGACCGGCTGGAACGGCTGTATCGCAGCGCGGCGCGTGCCACCTTCACGCGCCACGATGGCGCACGCGTGCCGAAGTTCATCTACCTCGACATGGAGGAGTATCGCGACCTCAGCCTGACCTGCGAGGTCTTCATGCGCACACTGGAGCGGCGCGGGTTGGAGAAAATCAGCGCGGGCATCGTGTTGCAGGCCTATGTGCCGGATTCGCATCGCTGGCAGCTCAGGCTGCTCGAATGGGCACGCCGGCGCGTGGCCGCAGGCGGCGCGGAGATCACGATGCGCATCGTCAAAGGTGCGAACATGGAAATGGAACGCCACGAGGCATCCATCAAGGGATGGCCGCAGGCGCCGTTCGATTTGAAGCTGGACACCGACGCGAATTACAAGCGCATGCTGCACACCGGCTTCGAGTCGCAAAATCTCGCCGCCGCGCGTCTCGGCATCGCCTCGCACAACTTGTTCGATGTCGCCTATGCGCTCGTGCTCACGCAGGAGCGGCAGGCGATGCAGCGCGTGCAGTTTGAGATGCTCGAAGGCATGGCGAACCATCAACGCCGCGCGCTTTTCGAGCAGGCATCGAACCTGCTGCTCTACTCGCCCGTTTGCCACAAGGAGCACTTTTTGAGCGCCATCGGCTATCTGATCCGCCGTCTCGATGAAAACACCGGGCCGGAGAATTTCCTGCGGCATACCTTCAAGCTCGTTCCCGGCAGCGCGGAGTGGCAGGAGTTGGAGAAATGCTTTATCGCCTCGTTTGAGCGTCTTGAGACGCTCAGTGATGCGCCGAGGCGCACGCAGGATCGGAACGTAGAACGAGCTTTCCAGCTCGTTCGGGAGCCTGCGGCTGTTTGCGGCGCGGATGAACGAGTTAGGAAACTCGTTCTACATAACGAGCCAGACACCGACTGGTCGCTGCCGCACCACGCGGAGTGGGCAAAAGGGATCATCGATCTTTGGAATCATCGTCACACAGACGTGCCGCTCGTGATTGATGGCGTTGAGATTCGTGAAGATCGCGTGGCTCGCGATTGCCTTGATCCTTCGAGGCCGAGCACGAGTGTTGGCCGCTATCATCAAGCAAGCGACGCTGACATCACTCGCGCGGTTGAATGCGCCGCTCAGGATGCGGATGGATGGCGGCAGATGACGGCGAAAGCACGCCAGGAGGTGCTGCGCCGTGTCGCGGAGGAATTGCGCCGTGCTCGCGCCGATCTCATGGGAGCCGCGCTGACGAACACGGGCAAGACTTTGGCCGAATCTGACCCCGAGGTGAGTGAGGCGGTCGATTTCGTTGAGTTTTACGCGGAGACGGCACGCGGCTTCTTTGAACTGCCGAACATCGCCGCGAGCGGCAAAGGCGTTGTGGTGGTCGTTTCGCCGTGGAACTTCCCCGTCGCGATTCCGTGCGGTGGCATCGCCGCCGCCTTGGCGGCGGGGAACACGGTCATTTTGAAGCCTGCGTCGGATGCGGTGCTGCCCGCGTGGGAACTGTGTCAGTGCTTCTGGCGCGGCGGTGTGTCGAAGAAGGCGCTGCAATTCGTGCCGTGCTCCGGTGGCAAGGAAGGCGCTCAACTCGTGCAGCATCCGCTCGTGAACGCGGTGATTCTCACAGGCGGCACCGAAACGGCGCTCGCCATGCTGCGGGCGAAGCCGGATCTGCCGCTGAGCGCCGAAACGGGCGGCAAAAACGCCACCATCGTCACCGCGATGGCCGACCGCGATCTGGCGATCAAGAACGTGCTGCACTCCGCCTTCGGTCACGCGGGCCAGAAATGCTCCGCCACCTCGCTGCTGCTGCTGGAGGCGGAAGTTTATGACGATCCCGAATTCAAGCGCGCCCTCGTCGAGGCCGCGGAAAGCCTGACCGTCGGCTCCGCGTGGGATTTGCCGACGAAAATGGGCCCGGTGATCAAACCACCGTCCGGCGATCTGCAAACCGCTCTTCTCACGCTCGAAAGCGGCGAATCGTGGGCGCTGATGCCGCGCAAGCTCGATAACAACGACTGTCTCTGGTCGCCCGGTATCAAGTGGGGCGTGCAGCCCGGCAGTTACACGCACCTGACCGAGTTTTTCGGCCCGGTGCTCGGCGTGATGCGTTTTGAGAAGCTGCACGACGCCATCGACATGGTGAATCAAACCGGCTTCGGCCTCACCAGCGGCCTCGAAAGCCTGGATGATCGCGAGCAGGCCGAATGGAAGGCCGGCATCCGTGCAGGCAATCTCTACATCAACCGCGGCACCACCGGAGCCATCGTTTTGCGGCAGCCTTTCGGCGGCATGGGCAAGAGCGCGTTTGGGCCGGGCTTGAAGGCGGGCGGGCCGAACTATGTGGCGCAGTTCATGGACTTCACTGAGGGTAAGGTCAGTATTGACCCAATGGACAGGGTGGACGTGGCGCTGGGGTGGTATGCGCCTGCGTGGAATGAGGAGTTTTCGCGGGAGCATGATCACTTCCTGCTCATCGGGCAGGACAATGTGCGGCGCTATCTTCCAGTCAAAGAACTGCGGGTTCGTGTGCATTCGGATGACACGGCGTTTGAGCTATTCGCCAGAGTTGCTGCCGCTCGAACGGCTGGCTGTCGCATCACTGTCAGTGTGCCGCATGGGTTCGCATCGGATGCCTTGGCAAGACTTCATGAGGCCACGGAAGAGTGGGCGGCTGCAATTGAATTCATGGAGGAGGGTGATGAAGACCTCGCCACGGCCATCACGCAGCGGGAAACCGACCGCGTGCGCTATGCGTCACCTTCGCGGGTGCCGGTGGTGGTGCGGCGCGCGGCGGCTGAGCAGCATGTTTTCATCGCGGATGCGCCGGTGCTGGCTGAGGGCCGTGTGGAGCTGCTCTGGTATGTGCAGGAGCAGAGCGTGAGCTTTGATTACCACCGCTACGGGAATCTCGGTGCGAGGGCGGGCGAGCAGCGCGCGGCGTTGGTTGCACCGAAGGCAAATGCTGGCTGATTCCGCTCATGGACACTCTCTCCGCCACGCTGCTGCTGCTGACGATCATGGACCCGCTGGGGAACGTGGCGACGTTTGTGGCGGGGCTGCGGCCGGTGCCGCCGGAGAAGCGGCTGCGGGTGATCGCGCAGGAACTGGTGATCGCGCTGGTGATTCTCGTGGTGTTCCTGTTCGCGGGGCCGTGGCTGCTGGGGCTGCTGCATTTGAAGCAGGAGGCGCTGTTCATCAGCGGCGGGATCGTGCTGTTTTTGATCGCCCTGAAGATGATTTTCCCGCCGTCACGGCGCGAGGCTGACGAGCCGCAGATCGAGCCGTTCATCGTGCCGCTGGCCACGCCGATGATCGCGGGCCCCTCCGTGCTGGCGACGCTGCTGGTTTTGGTCAGCACTCATCCCGAGCAGCTCTGGCGCTGGTTTGCCGCGCTGCTGATCGCCTGGGGCATCACCGCCACCGTCCTGCTCTTCGCGCCCGCCATCTCCCGTGTGCTCAAGGAAAAAGGTTCGATGGCTGTGGAACGGCTGATGGGTATGCTGCTGGTGATGGTGGCCGTGCAGATGTTCTTGAACGGCATCGAGCATTATTTGAAACACTGACCTGTCTCATGCGATCCTTCATCACACTCCTTCTTCTTGGATTCGTCACGCAACTCGTGGCACATGGCCCTGGCAAAGACGGCGCGTTTGGCGGCAAGCGCGTGCTTTTCATCGGCATCGACGGCTGCCGCGCGGATGCGGTGGTGACGGCGATGGAGCGCGGGATGGCGCCGCAGATGAAAATGCTCAGCGAGGGCGAAAACGGGCTCCTCACGCTGAAATGTTATGCAGGCGGTGAACTCGGCACGCCGACGCATCAACCAACGGTGAGCGGCCCGGGGTGGACGAGCCTTTTGACGGGCGTCTGGATGGACAGGCATGGTGTGAAGGACAACCGCTTCATCGGCGGGCGGTTTCAGAGCTACTCGCACTTCATGCGACACCTCAAGGAAGTGAAGCCGAAGGCGTTTTGCGCGTCGTTTGCCGACTGGCCGCCGATCCATGATTTCATCGCGGATGGATCGCGGGTGGAGGTGAGGGAGTTTCTCGATGTGAAGTTCACCTGCGCGCCGGATGCGAAGCGGCACTTCATCGACAATCCGGAGAAGGACATCGAGGTGCGCGACGAGGCGCTCAAAACACTGCGCACGCAGAACCCGGACGCGATGTTTGTGTATTTTGGCCAAGTGGATGAGTTCGGGCACGGCGCGGTGGATTCGCGGGCGAATTTCTCGCCGGACAGCACGCTGTATCTGAATGCGATCAGCCATGTGGACTCGCATGTGGGCGAATTGATCCGTGCGATGCGTGCGCGGCCGAAATTCGCCCAGGAGGAATGGCTGGTGCTCATCACCACCGACCACGGTGGCCGTGGCAACAGCCACGGCGGCGACAGTGATGCGGAACGGAACATCTGGCTCGTGGCACATGGCTCAAAACTGCCGAGGGAGAAACTTCTGAATGAACCCGTGCCGCAAACGGCGCTGGTGCCGATGATTTATACACATCTTGGCATCACGCCGAATGCGGAGTGGAATCCCGAGCCTCCACAAGCCGCGAAGCCAGCGGAGGTGGGCACCAAAGCCAAGTGAGCATGCCTCCGTGGATCGAATACATCGCCTGCGCCGTGTGCGCCATCACTGCCGTGCTGGCGGCGGAGGGGAAGCGCATGGATTTGTTCGGCGTGCTGGTGCTGGCGCTGGTGACGGCCGTGGGCGGCGGCACGATCCGTGACCTGTGCTTGGGTGCGCAGCCGGTGTTCTGGATCGCGCAGCCCAATCATGTCTGGACCGCGTTGATCGCGGCCGTGGTGACGTTTGTGGCCGTGCGTTTCACCCACCTGCCGCACAAACTGCTCGCGATCGCCGATGCGTTTGGGCTGGCGCTCTTTGGCATCGTCGGCACGGAGAAGGCGCTCGCATTTGGCACACCTGGAGTCGTGGCGGTGCTGCTAGGTATCGTCACTGGCGTGGCGGGCGGCATCTTGCGCGATGTGCTGCGTCGCGAGAT
This sequence comes from uncultured Prosthecobacter sp., assembly GCA_964421275.1. GTDB lineage: Bacteria > Verrucomicrobiota > Verrucomicrobiia > Verrucomicrobiales > Verrucomicrobiaceae > Prosthecobacter. The sequence continues at coordinate 81,970 of CAYQWE010000014.1, read as the reverse complement.
CCCGTGGGTGTTCCAGGCGGAGGTGTATTTTTATGCGACGGCGGTTTTCGCCGGTGCGCTGGTGTTTGTGCTACTGCGCAAGTGGCTACCACATTCGGAAAGCCACCGCTACGTCGGCATGGCGGTCATCTTGATCCTCCGGCTGGCCGCGATGCGCTGGAAGCTGCGGCTGCCGAAGTATCGTTCCCGTGAGAGGAGTTCTGGATAGCTGGAGACTGTTGCCGCTGTTTTAGCAGGCATGCACCGCCGCCATTTCATCACCACCACTGCCGCCAACGCCTTTGCCGCGCCGTTTGTGCGGGCGCAGAGCAAGACTTCGCTGCAAGGGGTCATCATCGGGCACGGAGCGCATCGTTATCAGGTCGATCTGAACTGGTGCAAGGCAAAGCGCGAGGTGCATCCGGTGAAAAACTGCCACGAGATGGCGATGGATGCGCAGAAGCGGCTGATCATGATCACCGACGAGGCGAAGAACAACATCCTCATCTTCGACAAGGAGGGCAAAGTGCTCGACGCGTGGACTTTGAAGCTGCGCGGCGGCCACGGGCTGACTTTGGACACGCGCGGCGGCAAGGAGCATCTGCTACTGTGCGATCCGGGTGGCGGTCGCGTGGTGAAGACGACGCTCAGCGGCGAGATCGTGCTGGAGCTGCCGCATGCGAAGGATTGCGGCGCTTACGACGCGGTGACGAAATACGCGCCCACCGAGGCTGTGGCGGGACCGAACGGCGACATCTATGTGGCGGACGGCTATGGGTCGCAGTTCATTCTGCAGTTCGATGCAAGCGGCAAATTCATCCGCAAATTCGGCGGCGTGAGCACGCAAGCGATGAATCCGGGCAAATTCATGCAAGCGCATGGCGTGACGATCGACACACGCGGGCCGGAGCCGTTCGTTTTATGCACGGAGCGCATCCGCAACGAGTTCCACTGGTTCAGGCTCGACGGGACGTATGTGCGCTCCGTGTATCTGCCGGGCGCGTTCATGAGCCGACCAGTGATCGCGGGCGATCTGCTGCTCTCCGGTGTTTGCTTCGGCATGAAGCCGAATGATTTCCGCATGTGGCGCGAACGCGGCTTCATCATCATTCTCGACAAGGACAACCGCGTCATCTCTGCACCCGGCGGCCAGCAGCCGAAGTATGAAGGCGATCAGGTCGGCCTGCTGCTGCAAGACCAGCCCGTGTTCCGCAACGTGCATGATGTCTGTGTCGATGACGCGGGTGATCTATATGCCTGCCAGTGGAACGCGGATCAAGTTTACCCTTATAAGCTGCGCAGAGTGTGATAAAACGGACGGGGCCATCCCGACTTGTTTATCCATGCGTCCGTTGCTTCTCTCCCTTCTCCTCATCGTCACCGCCACGGCGGCGGAACTGCCCAAGGAACAGCGCATCGTCTTCCTCGGCGACAGCATCACGCAAGGCGGGGCTTACATCGAGTTCATCGAGGCCGCGTTGATCGCGCAGCATCCGGACCCGGACAAGATCATCATCCCGCTCGGCCTCGCGAGTGAGACGGTCAGCGGATTGAGCGAGGACGGGCACGCAGGCGGCAAATTTCCGCGACCTGATCTGCATGAGCGCCTCGACCGCGTTTTGGAAAAAGCGAAGCCGCAGCTCGTGCTGGCCTGCTATGGCATGAACGATGGGATTTACCAACCGCTCGGGGCGGTGCGCACAAAAGCGTTCCAGGACGGAATGAAGAAGCTGCACGCCAAAGTCACCGCCGCCGGTGCGCGCATCATTCATCTGACGCCGCCTGTGTTCGATCCCGTGCCGATCGCGCAAAGAGTGGTCCCGGCGGACAAAGTGGATGGCACCCATCCTTTCCAAGGCTACAACGAGGTGCTCGACTTCTACAGCGACTGGCTGCTCGACATGCGCGGCGAGGCGAAGTGGGACGTGCTCGACATTCATGGTCCGATGAACGCCGCGATTGCCGAGAAGCGGAAGAGCGATCCGCAATTCACCTTTGCCAAGGACGGCATTCATCCCGGCGCGGAAGGCCATCTCATCATGGCGCATGCCGTTCTCGACGCGTGGGATCTCAAGGTGAAAGCCGACGGCACGCCGGATCATCCGAACGGCGCGGCGATTCTGGCTGCGGTGAAGAAGAAGCAAGGTTTGTTACGCCCGGCGTGGCTTGCCTATGTGGGACACAAACGTCCGGGCGCACCAGCAGCGCTGCCACTGGCCGAAGCAGAGGCGAAAGCCGCCGCGTTCGACGCCGAGGCACGCAAACTCGCGAAATCGAAGGAGATCATGTTCCCGAACTCAACAGGCGAGTGGAACGGCTACGCGAAGCACGAACTCACCATCGCGGGCAAGTCCGTCACCGTCGTTGCGCCGAAAACCGCTTCCGCAAGCCGTCCGTGGGTGTGGCACGGGGAGTTCTTCGGCCACAAGCCCGCGCCGGACATCGCCCTGCTCGGCAAAGGCTTCCACATCGTCTATATGAAGATCAACGACATGCTGGGCTGCCCCGATGCGGTGGAGTTGTGGAATCAGTGCTACGACGAACTCACGGCAAAATACGGGTTGAGTAAAAAGCCAGCACTCGTCGGCCTCAGTCGTGGCGGTTTGTATTGCTACAACTGGGCTATCGCGAATCCCGACAAAGTCTCCTGCATCTACGCCGACGCGCCGGTGTGCGATTTCAAGAGCTGGCCTGGCGGCAAAGGGAAAGGCAAGGGGGATCCGCGCAACTGGGGCTTTGTGCTGAAGCTGTGGGGCTTCAAAGACGAGGCTGCGGCGCTGGCCTACAAGGGCAATCCCGTGGACAACCTCGCCCTGCTAACAAAAAATCATGTGCCGCTCCTGCACGTCTTCGGCGATGCCGATGATGTCGTACCGTGGGAGGAAAACACCGGCCTCATCGAATCACGCTACAAGGCGCTCGGCGGCCCGATCACGCTCATCCGCAAGCCCGGTGTGGGCCATCATCCACACGGACTGGACGACCCGACGCCAATCGTCGATTTCATCGTGAAGAACGCGAAGTGATCCGCAGACTACGCGTCCAGTCCGAACGCCGTGTGTACCACACGCGCCGCATTCTCGACCTCGCTCTCCTGTACGATCACAGCCGTCTTGATCTCGCTGGTGGAGATCATCTGAATGTTGATTTTCGCGTCTGCGAGCGCCTTGAACATCTTCGCCGCGACGCCGCTGTGGCTGCGCATGCCAATACCGACGACGCTGACCTTTGCGATGCCGCTCTGCGTGCGCAGCGTGGCCTTGTCACCGAGATTGGGTAGCTCGGCCTTCAACGCGGCCTCCGCCTTCGGTAGATCGGCGGCGCTGAGCGTGAAGGAGATGTCCGTGATGCCGTCGAAGCTGACGTTCTGCACGATCATGTCGATGGTGATGTTCGCCTGCGAGATGGCACCGAAGATGGCCGCGCTGATGCCAGGGCGGTCGGCGACGTCGTCGATGGTGACCTTGGCCTGGTTGCGCTCGAGGGACACGCCGCGGACGACGACGGACTCCATGCCGGGGGTTTCTGCTTTCACGATGGTTCCTGGGTTGTTGTTCATGCTGCTGCGCACTTCAAAGCGCACACCAAATTTGTTCGCGAACTCGACGCTGCGGCTCTGCATCACCTTCGAGCCGGAGGAGGCCATTTCGAGCATCTCCTCGTAGCTGATTTCGTTGATTTTCCGTGCGGTCTTTACCACGCGGGGATCACAGGTGTAAACGCCGTCCACATCCGTGTAAATCTGGCATAGATCGGCCTTGATCGCCGCCGCCATCGCGATGGCGGTTAAATCACTCCCACCACGGCCCAGCGTGGTGATTTCACCACTCGCCGTCTCGCCCTGAAAACCGGCAAGCATGACGATATTACCATCATCGAGCATCTTGTGAACGGCGTCCGGCGTGATGTTGACGATGCGCGCCTTCGTATGCACGCGATCCGTCGAAATACCAGCCTGCGCACCGGTGAGGGACACCGCCTTGCCGCCAAGGGCGTTGATCGCCATCGCGGTCAGCGCGATGGTGGTCTGCTCACCGGTGGCGAGGAGCACATCCATCTCACGCTCGACGGGTTCGCATTCCGGGGAGACTTCCCTGGCCAGCTTGATGAGCGTATCGGTCACTCCAGACATGGCGGAGACCACGGCGACGACCTGATTGCCCGCACGCTGCGTTTCCAAAATGCGGCGCGCGCAATTGCGGATGCGCTCGGGATTGCCGACGGACGTGCCGCCATATTTCTGGACGATGAGAGCCATGCTGGGGTTTGGGAAAGGGCGCGAAAATGGCATGCCGGACGGGGTGCGCAAGGACGGAAATGGCCCTCAAACACCCAGCGCCTGCTGCTGCTGCCGACTCAACTCATTCCACCGCCCCGGCCCCAGCTCCAAATCGGCCAGTTTCAGGCCACCGATGCTCACACGCACGAGCCGCAGCGTCGGAAAACCGACTGCGGCGGTCATGCGCCGCACCTGCCGGTTCTTGCCCTCGGTCAGCGTGAGTTCGATCCACGAGGTGGGGATGTTTTTGCGGAAACGGATCGGTGGATCGCGCGGTGGATGCGTCGGTTCGGCCGCCAAACGCGCCGCCTGGCACGGCAGCGTGCGGAATTCCTTCAAATCGACTCCTGAGCGCAGTTCCCGCAGCGCCTCATCGCTGATCTCGCCTTCGACTTGCGCGTGATAGGTGCGCGGATGCGCATGGCGCGGATTCAGCAGGCGGTCATTCCATTTCGCCTCATCGCTGAGCAGCAGCAGGCCTTCCGAATCGCGATCCAGACGTCCAATCGCATAAACATGTGGTGGAAATCCAAATTCAGCCAGCGTGCGGTGCGACGGATGCTCCTGCGTGAACTGCGAGAGCACGTCGAAGGGCTTGTATAACGCCAGCAGCATCACTTCTGCCTCAAGACCTCAAGCTGGCGCTCAAGCTCATCACGTTTGCGCCGGTAGTCCTCCGACCTCGGAGATCCGCCACCCCCGGCAGCACGAATGAGCATGCTCACCAGAGCGATGATCCCGATCAGCGCGAAGCCACCACCGACAATCTGGAAGATGAGCGGAGCCCGGGCTTCTGCCGAACTGATGGCAAAGAACAATCCAAACGAGGTGAAAATGAGCATGCATACGACGCCGATACATCCACCCGCAGTTCGCATTCCGGGAGAGGCGTGCTTCGACATCTCCTCCATGCGTTCCGGTGCATGATCACGATCCAGTCTCTCGATCTCGTTCTGCACGGTGAGCACTTCGAGACTTTCGGCCATCTTGCCGGTGTTCTCGGCGATTTTGGCGACTTCCTCGGTGAAGACCGATGAATCCGTGCGTTTCACCTCCAGACTACTCTGGCAGAACTGGCAGGTGACGAAGCGTGTTTTTTCAGCCACCTGCAGCGGCGCACCGCAATGGTTGCAACGAACGGAAAGCGTTTCCATGCCGCGAGGCTAGCGGGCGCGCTGCAGATTTTCAAGACTGGTTCCAAAACGCATCACTTCTTCCAACGCCGCGCGTTTTTGCTCGAACTCCTCCTCTGTCATGCGGCGCGGGATGTGATGCGGTTTGTCCAGCACCAGCGTGACGGTGCAGAATGGCAGCGGGAGCATGAATTTGTCCCAGGTGTTGAACTGGATGAAGCGGCTGTAATGCAGATGCGCGGGGATGATCGGCACACCCGTGAGCTGCGCCAGTTTCACAATGCCGGGCTGCACCTGATAAATGGGACCACGTGGCCCGTCCGGTGTGATGCCGATCTCATGTCCTTCACGCACCTTTGCCGCCAGCGTGATCAACGCGCTCATGCCCTTCTCCGGCTTTGAGCTGGAGCCGCGCGCCGCCTCGATGCCGAAGCTCTCGCACACATCCGCGATGATCTGGCCGTCACCACTTGGACTCGTCAAAATGGTGCCGGGAATCTGCGGAAACCACTCCTGATGCGTCCAGGGAAATAAAAAGAGCCGGTTGTGCCAGAAGGCCCAGATCAGACCGCGCCGCCCTGAGTCAAAAACGCCAGCGTCGTCCCGGATTTCCCACCGCACTGTCATGCCAATGACACGCATGATCCATGCGATGATTTTACCTGCGGATTTGATGCGGATTTTTGCCATGAGAACCAGCCCACTGCATGGCGGCGGTCCTCGGGATGGTCAAGACTCATCCTGTGCGCTGAAACGGTAAGATGTGCGTGCCTCTGGATCGCGAGTGTCATTCCCCAGCTTGCGAGCGCGGCCCCCCACCGTTAGGCTTACTGCCTCATGTCTGACCCCATTGCAGAGCGCCGTTTCGTCACCGCAGATGAAAAAGTCGATTTTTCCTCCCCCTGGACGCTGGAAGAGTGGCTCTGCCGTGGAGACATCGTGAACAACGAGCACCTTATGATGGTGCGTGCAAACATGGAGCCCGGTCGCAGCCATCCGTTTCATTCACATCCGACGCGGGAGGAGCTGATCTACGTCATTTCCGGCAAAGCGGAACAATGGGTGGGCATGCAGAGCAAAATCCTCGGCCCTGGCGACATGGCCTTCATTCCAATGGGCGAAATCCACGGCACCTGGAATGCCGGCAGCGAAACGCTGGTATTCCTCGCGATCCTCTCCCCTGCCAAGGCTGGAGAGCCGGCGATCGTGGATCACAGCGAAGAGGAGCCGTGGAAGTCGCTGAGGAAATAGGCCCCTCAGCGTGTCCACTAACCGCCGTCACTCCTGGGAAAGGAGACTCAGCAGCGTCACGACGGCATGCGCCAAAAGATGCGGAGGGCGTTCCACGGCTTGACTCGCCCCGCTGGCTCGCTTGAGGTTGCCCGCCCTTGTCATGGAACTGATTTCGATCGTCGAAGCCCTTCTTTTTGCCACCCAGGAATCACTGGGCGTGCCGCAGATGTGTGCTGCTGTCAAAGACACCGCAAAGGACATCCTGCAGTCGGCGGCAGAATCCGCGGCGGCAGGAGGCGGGGCAGATGAAAGTCCGGTGATCCCTGAATGGGTAGCTCCGCTGGCCGAAACGACCGAGGAAGAGGTGCGGGCGGCACTGGACGGGCTGATCGCCCGTTATGACGCGGAGAAGCACGCCTTCACCCTAGTCGAGCGGGCCAATGGTTGGCGCATTGCCGCCAGGGGCGAATATGCGGAATGGTGCCGCGCCTTGTATCCGGGTAAAAAAATCCAGCGGCTGAGTCAACCGGCGCTCGAAACACTCGCGATCATCGCCTACCGCCAGCCAATCACCAAAGCGGGAGTCGAGGCGGTGCGCGGTGTCTCAGTGGATGCGATGGTGCAGATGCTCACCGACCGCGGGCTGGTCAAAATCGAAGGCCGCGCCGATCTCCCAGGCCGCCCGCTGCTTTATGGCACCACGGAGGCGTTCCTCGATCATTTCGGTGTGCGCAGCCTCGACGACATGCCAAACGCCTCCGAGCTGCGCCGCGTCAAGCTGCCGTCTGCAGATGAACAGACGCCCACGAACAACGGGCAGGAGCAGCAGCTTTCGCTCGCGCCCGTCGCGGCTCCAGATGCAGCCGCCGCTGAAGCATAAACCTCCCCTCCCCTGCGGTCATGTCCCTCGATGAAGTCCGCAAAAAGATCGACAGCATCGATCAGCAGCTCCTGCGCCTGCTAAACGAGCGCGCCGAACTCGTGCACGCCGTCGGCGAGATCAAGCGCAAGGACGACCTCGACATCTATGTGCCGGGCCGCGAGGACCAGCTCCTGCGCAAGCTGGCGGAACTGAACCGCGCGCAAAACGGTCGCCTCACCGAACGTGCGATCCGCGCCATCTTCCGCGAGATCATGAGCGCGGCGCTCGCGCTCGAAGACAGCCTCAAGATCGCCTACCTCGGGCCGGCGGGCTCCTGGACGCATCAAACGGCGGTGAACAAGTTCGGCCACTGCGTCGAATACCTCGCCGAAGCCAGCACCGAGGGCGTGTTTGGCCGCGTGGCTTCGCAGGCCGCGGATTACGGCGTGCTGCCGATCGAGCATTCGACCGAAGGCGCGGTGCATCACACGCTGGATCATCTGGCGGACAGCGCGTTGCAGATCTACGCGGAGATTTTGTGGAAGGCCGATGCCGCAGTGATGGCGCAGGTCGGCAACGGCACGATCACGGAGATCCATGGCCGCGCCCAGATGCTGGCACAGTGCCGCCCCTGGCTGCTGCAAAACTTTCCCGGCGCGAAGCTAATCGAGGAGGCCAGCTCCAGCGCCGCAGCGACCCAGGCCGCGCAAAACGCCTCCATCGCCGCCTTGGGGACGCCGTTGAGCGCTGAACTGCATGGCTTGCGTGTCATCACCACCTCGCCGCGTGAACACGCCACGCAGACACGCTTCATCATCCTCGGCCGTCGTTCCGGCCCGCCATCAGGCAACGACAACACGATGCTCATGATCCATTCCCGCGACCGTGTCGGCGCGTTGATGGAGGTGCTGCAAATCTTCGCCGCCCGGAACATCAACGTGCGTCAGATCGAAAACCGCCCGACCCCCTGCGGCACCCAGGCCCGCTTCTTCCTCGAAATCAGCGGCCATCATTCCGATGCCGCGATCCAGCAGGCAGTCGTGGCGCTCGAAGAACATGCCGTGCAGGTGAAAACGCTCGGCAGCTACCCGGCACCGGCCTGGGTGGAGGAGCGGTGAGTCTGCCGAAGATGAGAAGAATGATGGGAATGGGAAGGATGCAGCGGCTTGCCCGCGATGTTCAGACTTATTGGCTGGCAAAATAGGCCCCTGCCGATGAGTGTCTCAGAAAATGCCCCTGGCGGCATGTCATTGCCGCCAGAAGACGTATGACGATTACCAAGAACGGCAGGATTTACAACAAGCGCGCCTTCAGCGCCCCAAAACTCCGAGCACCTTCGCGACGCAGTTTTCGGCGGTGAGGCCGTGTTTTTTGCGGAGGACTGAAGGAGTGCCGTGTTCGACGAACTGGTCTGGCCAGCCGATGCGGACGACGGGGGTTTTGATGCCGGCGTCGCTGAGCTGCTCGATGACGCCTGCACCGAAGCCGTTGCGCAGGACGTGGTCTTCCAAGGTACAGACGACTTTCACTTTGTTGGCGAAGGATTCGAAGCAGGGCATGTCGAGGGGCTTGATCCAACGCGGGTTGATCAACGCGACGGAAAGGCCCTGGGCTTCGAGTTCTTTCTTGGCGGCTTCGGCCACGGGGAACATGTCGCCAAGGGCGATGAGGGCGACGTCGCTGCCGTCGGCGACGACTTCGGCTTTGCCGATTTCCAGGAGGACGGGCTTGTCTTTCGGCAGGGTGCCGGGGCCGTTGCCGCGCGGATAGCGGATGGCGATGGGGCCTTTGTCGTAGTTCGCCATGGTCCAGAGCATGTCCACGAATTCATCCTCGTTGCGTGGCTGCATGTGGACGACATCGGGGACACCACGGAGGTAAGCGATGTCGAACAAGCCGTGATGCGTGGGACCGTCGTCACCGCTGAGGCCGCCACGGTCCATGCACATGCGCACGGGAAGCTTCTGGATGGCCATGTCGTGCACGATCATGTCGAACGCACGCTGCATGAACGTGGAGTAGATGGTGAGGAAGGGTTTCATGCCGCGTGTGGCCAGGCCGCAGGCGAAGAGCGCGGCGTGTTCCTCGGCGATGCCGACATCGAAGTAGCGGTCCGGCACTTCTTTTTTGAAGACGCTCAATCCGGTGCCGCCGGGCATGGCACCGGTGATGGCGACGATCTTCTCATCAGCCTTTGCGAAGTCGGTGACGGCACGGCCGAAGACCTGCGAGTAAGTCGGTTTGTCGCTGGCGGCAGTTTCGCCGGTTTCGACGTTGTATTTGCCGAGGCCGTGGAATTTGAGCGGGTCGTCGAGCGCGGGTTTGTAGCCGCGGCCTTTTTCCGTGATGATGTGGAGGATGACGGGCTCGTTCTGGGTCTTGAGGAACTCGAAGGTCTGGATGAGCAGCGGGAGGTTGTGGCCGTCGATGGGGCCGTAGTAGCGGATGCCGAACTCGTCGAAGAGGACGCTGCGGTTGCTGGGCGTCTGGCTTTGCGGAAGGATGATGTTCTTGGCCTTGCCCTCGACTTTCTCAGCAAACTTGCGCACGCCTTCTCCGAGCATGAACTCGACGAACTTCGCGGCTTTCTGATGGAGCGAGGCATAGCCGGAATTGGTGGCGATGGCGTTGAAGTATTTCGCGATGGCGCCGACGTTGCGGTCGATGGACCATTCGTTGTCGTTGAGTACGATGATGAGCCGTTTCGTGTGTGCGGCGATGTTGTTCATCGCCTCGAATACCGGGCCGCAGGTGAAGGCGGCGTCACCAGCGACACAGACGACGTGCTCGTCACCACCGGCTAGATCCCGTGCGGTGGCCATGCCGAGTGCGGCAGAGAGAGAGGTGCCAGCGTGGCCGGCGCCGTAGCAGTCGTGCTCGCTTTCTGTGCGAAGGAGGAAACCATTCAGGCCGTCATGCTGGCGGATGGTGTGGATTTTGTCCCAACGTCCGGTGAGCATCTTGTGGATGTAGCCTTGATGGGCGACATCGAAGACGAAGCGATCCTTTGGCGTGTCGAACACGCGATGGAGCGCGAGCGTGAGTTCAACCACCCCGAGGTTCGGACCAAGATGCCCGCCGGTCTGGCTGAGTGTCTCGATCAGCGTTGTGCGGATTTTTTCCGCGAGATCTGGCAGTCTCTCGAGCGGGAGTGCTTTGAGATCGGCTGGGGAGGAGATGGCTGTCAGTTCGTTTTCCACGGGTCAAAAGAGTCGGATATCGCCGCCTCCGGTCTCGGAGGTCTTGCGGCGACGTGTAGAAGGGCGGTTTTTTTCTGCGTGATCGGGTGTTTCAGCGTCTTCCCCGGCTTCTTCAAAGGGCTGGAGCGTGGCTTTTCCATTTTCCAGATCACCGCTAATGATCTCGACGCGGCGGCGGGCCCCTTCGAGGCGCTGGCGGCAGAGTTTGAGCAGTAGTACTCCTTCCTCATAACTGGATATCATCTCCTCCAAGGTGGGCTGGCCTTCTTCCATGCCGACTACGATCTCATCCAGGCGCCGCATGGCGTCCTCGAAGGATGGCTGGTCATTGGAAGAGCTGGCTTTGCTCATGAAGGAGGGGCTGAAGGCTACAAAGAAAGGGCGGCCATTATCAGGACATCATGAGGGGCCGCAAGCGGGAAAAAAGGAAGCTCCAACACGACAAAAAAGCACCCGGCTTTCTGACCGGGTGCTTCTTGTACGGTATAGATTTGCTTACGAGTTTACGCGAAGATGTCGAGGACCGGCACGCCCTTGTCGCCGACCGTAAAGGGACGGTTGGAGGGGGACATGACGACTTCGTCCACCGGAAGACCCATCGCATGGCCGATGGTGGCCTGGAAGTCCTGCGGCGTGCATTGCTTGTCCGCGACGCGGCGGCCGTCCTTGTCCGTGGAGCCGTGGACAAAGCCACCCTTGACACCGCCGCCTGCGAAAACGGTGGAGTAGGCCAGAGGATAGTGATCGCGACCTTCGTTCTCATTGATGTCCGGTGTACGTCCGAACTCAGAACCCATGCAGATGAGCGTGGATTCGAGGAGGCCATTGGATGCGAGATCCTCGATGAGCGCGGCAAACACAGTGTCCATCGTAGCGCCGACGTTACCCATGGCAGAGTCAATGGTGTTGTGCATGTCCCAACCGCCGAACTGAACTTCGACAAAGCGAACGCCAGACTGGACAAGTCGGCGGGCGAGAAGGGCTCCCTGGCCGAATGAGTTGCGACCAAACTTGTCGCGGGTGGCGTCGGACTCCTGTTTCAGATCGAAGGCCTTGAGGTCCTCGCTCTTCATCAGTTTCATGGTCTCGTCGTAGAATTCAGTGTAAGCCTTCACTTCCTCAGACTGGAACTTTTTGCGGAAGGCTCCGTCGAACTCGTTCATCAGATCGATACGTTTCTTGAACTGACCATCCGAGGAGGTCGGATGAATGTTCTGGAGTCCGGTTTCCGGGCTGGAAATCGGAATCGGGCTGAGAGCAGGCGGGAAGAAACCAGCACCAGGATAGGCGCTGCCGCTGTTCACCACCACGCTATCAGGGAGGGTGACACCCTTGATACGGCCAAGGAAATGCGACGCCCACGCACCGATGTTCGGGTGGACGATGGTGCCACGGGGCTCGTAGCCGGTTTTCATGATGTAGGTGCCGGAGTCATGGACACCGGTTTTGGAAGTCATGGAGCGGATGATGGAGATCTTGTCCGAGACCTTGGCCATTTTCTCCATGGTGCCACCGAGATAATCGACGCCGCCTTTGCCCTTGATCGGCTTGGTCGGCCCCTTGGTGTCGCCCGTTTTGGGATCCCAGGTGTCGATATGAGTCATACCGCCATTCATCCAGAGGAAGATAACGTTCTTAGCCTTGCCAAAGCCGGGTGTGCCTGCGCCTGTGGTGGCACCACCAGCGGCACGAAGATTCAAGGCCGGCATGACGGTGACGCCGAGCGCAGTCTGGGCCGCACGCGCCATGAAGTCACGGCGGGCCATCGGATTGAGTTTGTTGAGTTCGGTTTTCATGTGTTGAGCGCGTTGTTGTTTGACGTTGTTGGAAACACTTAGTGGTTATTGCAGGAAGATGAACTCTCGTGTGTTGATGAGAGCCCAGATCATGTTCGCGTAGCCGTCGTCCCCGGATGAAAGCGCACGTTTGGCGATGTCCTTCTCCGCCATGGTCGGGCGGCGGTTGAGCACCGTCATGAACAATGCCTCTACCTTCTCTGAAGGCGACTTCACCTTCTCCATGGTGCGGAAGATCAAGGAATCCTGGTTGGTGAGCATTTCTTGCGCTTTGCCGTTCATCATCATGAGGACTTGCGGAACGGAGCCCACCTTGGAACTGCCGTCGATCAGGTTGCGCGGGGACTGACCGAAGTCGATGAGGAAGCTGCCGGCGCGGGCGGGTTGCTCAAGCTCAGAGGCCCGGCGGAGTACCATGCCGCCGTAGCTCAGCGAGGCGTTTTCCATCATCATGTCCGGAGCTTTCTCGGAACTCTTGCCTTTGGATTTGCCGGTGTTTTCCATCATCATATCCCCGCCGGCGTCAGCCAAACCGCCCCCCATGAGAGCGCGCTCCTTTTCCGCCATCTTCTGATAGGCGCTGTACTTGTTGATGATGGTCATCGCATCGAGCTTGGGATTGAAGAGGTCAAGGTCGATGCTCTTGCTGTAGAGGTCTTCGAGAGGCTTCTTGTACTTGTCTGGATCACCCAAAACGAGGGTCATGAAGGAGTCCCATGCTTGTTCGGCAGTCAGGCGGCGGAGTTGTGGCCCCTGAAAATAGTAAGGCTCTCCCATCGCGATTTTTTCAGAAGTGGCCTCGGACTGGTAGGCGCGTGTGTTGTAAACGACTCGCATGAAATCCTTCAGGTTGAACTTCAGACGGATCATTTCCGCCGAGAGGTGCTTGAGTAGCTCAGGATTGGACGCCTGGTTTGGATCATCAATGTTGGTCACAGGTTCGGAGATGCCGACGCCGAAGGCACGCTTCCACATGCGGTTGGCGATGGCCATGGCAAAGCGAGGGTTGCTTGGATCTGTGGCCCATTTGGCAAATGCCTCGCGAAGCTCGGAGGGCTCTTTCATCTTCTGTTTGTAGGCAGCAAGGTTCTTGTCGTTTTTGCCCCACATGATGAATTTCGGTTCTACAGAGTCCCCGGGTTTTGCATCCTTGTACTTATAGTCGTGGGGGAGCTTCGTGTCGTTTTTGTCAAGATCGGACACTGCCGAATAGTTAGCTGCAATGAAGTTGCGGAGACCGTTGCGAACACGGCGGAGATCGGCCCCACCTTTTTCCAGAATCTGCTCGACCTGGGGCATGAGCTTGTCCGCCATGTTGACCATTTCCTTGCCTTCTTTGCCACGGCGATCAGTGGCCGTGCGGCGGTTCATGCGAGTCGTGGTGGCTCCGAAGAAGGATGCCATTTCATAGAACTGATGCTGAGTCCAATCGGAGAAGGGGTGGTCATGGCACTGGGCACAGGCCACGTCAGTGCCAAGGAACACGGCCAGCGTGTTGGCCAGATTGTCCAGTGGCATTCCGGCGTCACGGAGGAGGTAACCGGCGGCACCGTTATAGGAGCCGTCCGCCTTTTTGTCCCACATCTTGCCGGTGGCGGTGAGCATCTCATAGACCATCTTGTCCCAAGGAGTGTTGGCCGCGACCTGCTGCTTCAGCCAGTTGGTGTACGGGACACCACGCACGTTGTCGGCACCGAGGCGGTCATCGCGAGCACGGAGCATCTCGGAGATGTAGTCGTACATGTGGCTGTTGTAGCCGGGGCTGTCGAGGAGCATGTCGATCAGCTTGGCACGCTTGTCCTTGGCCGAATTATTGATGAAGGCTGTGGCCTCTTCGTAATTCGGAATGCGACCCACGACGTCGAGATAGACGCGGCGCACGAACTGCTCGTCATTGCAGGGGGCGTTGAAGCTTGTGATCGGCGCCTTGCCGTTCTTGACGCGTTCAGGATTGGCACGCACCAGCCCTTTTGCGACTAGGGTATCGATCACCGAAGCCGCTTTTGCCACAGTGGCGTTGGCTAGGTAGGCAGGCTGTCCTTCAGCGCCCGGGGCGGCGGCAGGCGCTGCTGCCATCTGCTTCTTGGCCAGTGCTTGATCCTCGGCGGACAGGTTGGCTAGCGGGAAGCGGTGCATGTTGCCATCCGCCGTCTGGAGGGTGATCTGGTCCCCTTCAAGGCTGATGAACGTGGCAGTGACCTGGCGACCTTGGACATCGGTCCATGTGCGTTGTTCCGCCATGGCGGAGCCAATGAACAGAGCCGTGGCAAGAAGGCTGCCGAGCAGTTTTGTGGTTTGTTTCATGGATTAGGGTGGGTAAAAGGAGTGCCTTTCGGGAGCGGAACGCACGAGAGCGCCCGCAATTTAGGGAAATTAGCACTTTTTTTGGCATCTCGGCAAGGCTGGTTGTCCAGATGCTTGGTTGAGTTGTGGAAACTCTGCCCGGCGGCGACTTCGGCAGATCACGCTAATTTCGGTAGCACCAACGCCTCGTGAAGCTGCTTCTTAGGTCTGGCGAGCGTGTCAAATCGTCTGCCTGCACGCTTTGATCGTGTTCGCCATCAGCATCGCGATGGTCATGGGGCCGACACCGCCGGGGACAGGCGTGATGGCATGGCATTTCGGCGCAACTTCGTCAAATGCAACATCACCGACAAGTTTGTAGCCCTTTTCGCTAGTCGAATCGTCGATGCGGTTGATTCCGACGTCGATGACGACAGCACCTTCCTTGACATGTTCGGCCTTGATGAAATGCGGACGCCCGATGGCGGCGATGATGATATCGGCGGTGCGCGTGATTGCGGCGAGATCGCGCGTGCGGGAATGCGTGACGGTGACGGTGGCGTCGCCGCCAGCGCCTTTCGCCATGAGCAGCAGCGCCATCGGCTTGCCGACGATCATGCTGCGGCCGACGATCACGGCGTGCGCGCCTTTCGTCTCGATGCCCGCGTCAATGAGCAGGCGCTGGCAGCCGAGGGGCGTGCAGGGGACGAAGCCGGTGGGTTCTTCCAGCGCGAGCTTGGCGACGTTCACAGGATGGAAGCCATCGACATCCTTCGCGGGATCAATCGCACGCACGATCTCGGCCTCGTCGATGTGTTTCGGCGGCGGGCTTTGCACCAAAATGCCGTGAATTGCAGGATCGTTGTTCAGCGCATGCACATGCGCTAGCAACTCGTGCTGCGTGGTGGTGGCCGGAAGCTCCAGTTTGACCGAGTGCAGGCCCAGATCGCGGCATTTTTTGTCCTTGGAACGCACATAGGCACGCGAAGCAGGATCATCACCGACAAGAACGACCGCAAGGCCCGGCTGGCGACCTTGGGATGTGAGTTCCGCGATGTCGCGACGGCATTCGGCGAGGACTTTTTCAGCAACGGCGGCTCCAGAGATGAGAGTCATGCGCCTTCGTTGGCGCAGAGCGTGCGGCATTTCAAGCCGCCAGCATCTTCCGGCAGCCACTTTGCGCAAGCATGGCGGCGAGTTCCGGCATGTAGCGCGTGATTTCGTGCGAGAGCATCGAAAGACGTGTTTCGGACTTCCAGCTTCCTTTCAAGCTGCGGTCTGCATCGGTCATTTCGACCTCGACGAGGGTGGTAAACACGGTGGTGTTGGCCTGAAGTTCTAGTTGCAGAGTCATGATGAGAGGGAAGGTTGATCTATCGTGATCAGGACGAGTTCACCGTCCTTGAGAGTCCACTTGCGTCTTTCCAAAGCACCCGTGTTCAACATGGCATCAATCCCATTGCTCAGAAGCATCCGCGCCGCCTCGGCGGGGCTACTGCCAAACGTGCCCTTCAGGGTCATGTCTTCGAGATACTGCTTGATCTGCGGGGTCACCGCGATCGTGAGCGAGAGTGAGTCGAAGGTGTTAGAAGGGCGGGCCATCCAATAAAAATCAGGTAATAATCAGGTTTTAACTCGAACTAGACCAAATGGTCAAGGTTCGATTCGATTTATTTTGGGTTTTTATCCAGTTTTAATCGCTAATTTAATTAAGTTTTATTAAATAACTGGGTTTCTCGATGGAAATCAGTCGGGGTGGGCGTTCAAAACGCACTCGTTATTATGAAAACACGCTTCATTACCTTCCTCTCTGCCGTTGCTTTGCTTTTTGTCGCTCTGCTCAACCTCCAAGCCGAAGAGAAAAGTGAATGGAAGAAGTGGTTTGCTGATGGTTCCCTCTCCGGCGGCCAAATCATCAGCGGCCAGGCTGCGTACAAGGTCGAGGATGGCGTGCTTGTCGGCACCACAGTCGATGGCAGTCCAAACACCTTCCTCGCCATCGGCCCGTTCAAGGACTTCGAACTCGAATTTGAAGTGAATGTCGATGACGAACTCAACTCCGGCGTGCAGGTGCGCAGCCACATCGCCAAGGAGGGCGATCCGGCTCCCGAGGGCAGCAAAAACGGCAAGCCGCTGCCTGTCGGTCGCCTTTACGGCCCACAATGCGAGATCGCAGTCAACGGCACCGCAGGTGACTTTTATGACGAGGCACGCCGCGGCACCTGGTGGAGTATTCTCACGAACACCGAGGCGGTGCGCACCGATTCGACGAAAGCAGCCTTCAAAAAAGGCGAGTGGAACCACTACCGCATCGTGGTAAAGGGTGACCATTACCAAAGCTTTGTGAATGGCGTCGCGACCGCTGATTTCAGCCAACCCGGCGACCCAGAAGGCCACATCGGCTTCCAGGTGCATGCCATCAAGAAAGGCACCGGCCCTTACAGCGTGCGTTGGCGCAATGTGAAGTTCCGCGAGACGAAATAAGCGAGCGCCAAGAGCAAAATGCACGAGGCCATCATCGTCGGCCAACGCTGCCACCACGGCACCCAGTGCATGGGGATGGCCTTGGAATGGTCGCCCGCGAGGAGCAGCATCCATTTAGGCGGTGCAGCGGGATTCGTTTCATCGCGTGTCCAGAGCAGTACGTCATGGAGCCTGCCCTTTGGCACTTCAAAGACGATTTCCGGAACCTCGCTGCGCCAGCGCCATGCCACTGTGATCAAAGCATGTGGCTGCGACTCCGTGTCGGATGGCAGATAAGAGGCGGGCGCGAATTCGGCCCAATTGTTGTGTTGTGAGATGCTGGCCACGGCGAGTTGTGCCAGCGGCACGAGCGTTTCATCACGACGCAGCCTGATGGGGTCGAGCAACGCGTCCTTTGCCGCTGCTTCATCCGAGATCATCGGATTCTCACCGTAATCGGCAGTGATTTCGAGCAGCACCTCCGCGTCTGGCAGCAGCGTGAGCTTCGCGCTCAAAAACTCCGCGCCATGTCCGAAAACATGCAGGGGAGAGGCTAGAATGACGAGTGATGAAATCCGAATGACGAATGCACGGATCGACTGGATCATCGGCAATTCGTCATTCGGGAATTCAGGCTTCGTCATTTCTTGAGGTTCCACCTCAAAACACGCCCCCACTGGTTCCATTCGGTTTCGAGGATGTTGCCATCGTTGTCGAAGGTGATTCCGTGCGGGCTGGTCACCACGCCTTGCTTCCAGTCTTTCGGCTCGATCTTCGGCGTGTTGGTCAACTGAGGACTGGTACCGAGGTCAGCGACGCGCTTGTTGCTTTTGTCCCAGACGCTGACGTTACCGGCGATTTCAGCAACACACATCAAGTCTCCATGAAAGCTCGCGGAACTCGGATTGCGCATCTCGGTGGCGATCTCGCCGATGAAGGTTCCATCGAGCTGGGTGTGCAGCATGCGCTTGTGACCACGGTCACAGATCATGACACGAGCGGGCTCAAAGCGTTTATCTATGAAGATCTTGTGTGCATTGGCAAGCTTGAGCGGCTCACCGGGGCCTCCAAAAACACTCTTGAACTTGCCCTCGCGACTGAATACGAAGATGAAGCTCTGACCATAGCCGTCCACAACGTAGATGTCGCCGTTAGGTGCCACGTCGCAGTTGGTGAGCTTGAGGCCTTTGCCGACCTTGTCGGCGGGAAACTCACTGGTCGGAATGGTCATGAGCACCTTGCCTTCGAGGTCGCATTTGATGACCTTTTGCTCGCCGAGCACGGCGGCGAAAAGGAACTCGCCGCCATCATCTTTACGGATGACGAATCCATGCAACGACTGAGGCAGTGGCAACGCCTTGATGAATTTGCCGTCCGTGCCATAGACCTGGATGCCGGCATCCTTTTCCTGGACGCTTACATAAATTTTGCCTGTGGAATCCACGGCGATTTCGCCATGGCCATTGCCGATGGTCTCCTTGCCGGGCGGGGGCTGGATAAAGTTCGGGACAAATTCATAGCTCACTTCGGCGGCGGCGTTGCCGACGAGGACCATGACGGACAGCAGGGAGAGGATGCGATTGTTCATCAGGGCGATTCAAACGAACGCATGGCATGGCGTCAATCGCGCAGGCATCATTTTGCTGGATGATCCTGTCATACGGCGGGAAACTTCAGGTCACGCATTCCGTTCCAACGATACCCTTTTATGAAAAAACTCGGCTTCATCCTCATCGGCAGCGCAGTCCTAGCCGCTTCCGTCATCGGCCTGCGTGCACAGTCACAACTCGCGGAGTTTGATGCAAAATTCAAGGCATTCGACAAGAACAACGATGGGGTTATCAGCGGCGATGAGATGAACAGCACTGGGTATCTAAAAATGCTCGATGCTGATAAAAACGGCACACTCACCCGCGACGAAGCACTACAGGGCGTGCGCAAGATGCAGAATCTCGCAGGCAGTATCACGGAAACCGACGCGTTGTTCAAACGCATGGACAAAAACAACGATGGCAAACTCACGGCGGACGAGCTGCCGAACAAGTGGTTCGACAGCCTAGACCTGGACAAGGACGGCAGCGTGACACAGGGCGAGGCCACGAAGGCACTTGCTAGCCTGCGCAAACGCAGAGCTGGCTCCGACGCGCCCCCCAGCGGCCCAATCAAGCCAGCACATGAGGATCCTTCGTTCAAAGAGGCACCGCAGTTCCTCAAGGGCAGCGACCACGGCGTCGGACGCATGGTCGATGACCTCACTCTCAAGACAGTGGACAGCAAGGAAACCAAACTGAGCACCACTGCGGGCAAAAATGGCCTCGTGATCGCACTGTTCAGCACCAGTTGTCCGATCAGCCGCAAACTCGCGCCAGAGATGGTCCGGCTGGAGCGGGATTTGAAGGAACAGGGAGTGGCACTGCTGCTGGTGAACGCGCCGCCTGGGCAGAGAAACGATGAGATCACGAAGTTCACCTCTTACCATGGTTTGAAATCGAAGGTGGCACTCGATGTCGACGCCGTGCTGAGCCAGGCTTTGACTGCGGCAACCACCACGGAGGTGTTCCTGCTCGATGCGTCGCGCACGCTCGTCTATCGCGGCGCGTTGAACGACCAATACGGTCTAGGTTATGCGAAGGACAAGCCAGCGCATCATTTTTTACGCGAGGCGGTGACTGCGATGCTGCGCGGCGAGCCTGCCGAGATCGCCGCCACGAGCGCTCCAGGATGCGCACTCGACCTGCCTGCACAAAAAAACATCACAAAGGTCAATGTGACCTACCACCATGATGTCGCCCGCATCATGCAGACCAATTGCGTTGAATGTCACCACGACGGCGGCGTGGGGCCATTCGCGCTCGACTCGTATGACGCGGTGATCAAACACGCAGGCATGATCCGCAAGCAGGTCGAACGCGGAGCGATGCCGCCGTGGTTCGCCGCTCCACTGGCAGGAGCACAGCACGCAACCTGGAGCAATGACCGCTCCCTACCTGAGCGTGACCGCACCGACCTACTCGCCTGGCTGGCCTCGGATCGTGCGCAGGGCGACGTGGCCGACACGCCGAAACCGCGCCAGTTCCCCGGTGAGTGGAGCATTGGCAAACCGGATGCCATCATTGCTGCCACAAGGCCGGTTGCAGTCAAGGCAGAGGGGACGATGCCCTATCAGCATGTGACGGTAACCACCGATTTCCCCGAAGATCGCTGGGTGCGTGGTTATGAGATTCTACCGACTGAGCGCCAAGTAGTGCATCATGTGATCGTCACCGTCTTTGAAAAAGGTCGCAAGGTGCGTGGCGGCGGCGACGAAGGCTCCGAAGGCTACTGGGCCGCCTATGTGCCCGGCAACACGAGAAAGATCTATCCTGATGGCTTTGCACGCAAACTGCCCGCCGGAGCGACAGTGAGCTTCCAGATCCACTACACGCCAAATGGCAAGGCGGTGCAAGACACCATGCGCATGGGCCTGCTGTTTGCGAAGGAACCACCGAAATACGTCATCCACACCACATCGCTGTCCAATCCGCGCATTAGCATCCCCGCCGGGGCCGCGAACCACGTCGAAACTGCGCAGCGCAAGCTGCCCGTGAACATCAACGCCATGGCCTGGATGGCCCACATGCATGTGCGTGGCAAAGCCTTCAAATTCGAGGCCATAGCTCCCGACGGCAAAACCGAAACGTTGCTAGACATCCCGCGCTACGACTTCAACTGGCAGCTCCGCTATGACTACGCCCTGCCCCGCTTCCTCCCCCAAGGCACCACCATCAAAATCACTGCCATCTACGACAACAGCAGCAGCAATCCCGCGAATCCCGATCCGAGCAAAACCGTCCGCTGGGGACAGCAGACCCACGACGAAATGATGATCGGCTACCTGGAGCACTACACGCCACTAAACCCGCAGGTGGCGAGCGGGGAGTAGTTTGCAGAAGCTTAGCGAGCGACCGTCGAGAGTTTTTCTTCTTCAATCCGCAATTTCTTCACCTCGGATAGCAAAGCCGACGGTGCAGGTGCCAAGGGCGTTGTTACTGACAGAGCACCCACGCCCGCTGCAGCCAATGCTTGGATCTTGCGAGACGCGTTCGATTCCATCATCGGAATTCAGGGCAAGCACCCATAGCTCGGTGGACAGACCAGCCGGTTAGAAATCCGCGTCAGCGTGGACGAAAAAGTGCTCCCGGTGGGATTCGAACCCGCAACCAAGGGATTATGAGTCCCCTGCTCTAACCGTTGAGCTACAGGAGCGTGCGCACGGAGTCTGCGGAGTATGCACGACGCTGGAATCGCGGCAAGGGATGATCTTGCCGAGTCACGAACTACGCTCTGCCTCGATGTCGAAGAGGAATTCAAAGTCTTCGCGCTGGAGGAGGTTGGTGAAGCCGCCTTCGCCGAGGACGTTGCTGACCATGAGGTTCTTCTTGTGTTGAAGCGTCATGATCTTCTCCTCGATCGTGCTCTTTGTCAGCATGCGGTAGGCCATGACGGGCTGCGTCTGGCCGATGCGATGAGCACGGTCGATGGCCTGATTCTCCACAGCGGGATTCCACCACGGATCATACAGGATGACGTAGGACGCAGCGGTGAGGTTGAGACCGCTGCCGCCGGCTTTGAGCGAAAGCAGGAACACGCTGGCCTTTTCGTCCTCCTGGAAGGCTCTGACGATACCCGCACGGTCGGTGCTGGCACCGGTGAGCCAGTGAAAGGGCAGGTTCAGCTCCTCCAACTTCGTGCGGATGATTTTGAGCATCGTGACGAACTGGCTGAAGAGCAGCACCTTGTGGCCTTCCGCATGGAGTTCTTGAATCAAATCGAGCGTGGCTGTGAGCTTGGCGCTTTCCTCGTTTGCGGCGCTGTGATCGATCAGGCCAGGATGGCAGCAAATCTGCCGCAGCCGCGTCAACGCCTGCAATATGGCAAAGCGACGGCGGTTCACCATGTCGAAGCCGGAACTGCTGAGCACGAGATGCTGTGCGCGGGCGAGTTCTTCTTTGTAGAGCTCGGCCTGACGCCCACTCATCTCGCACAACATATTTTCTTCGCTGCGTGAGGGCAGATCGCGCGCAACCTGAGATTTCGTGCGGCGCAACAAGAACGGACGCAGACGTGCGGCGAGACGTTCGGAGGCGCGTGTATCTTTACGGCGGTCGAAGTGGCGGTGGAAATACGCGCGCTCACCCAACGCACCGGGCGTGGCGAAGGTCATGAGACTCCACAGATCGAGCAGCCGGTTTTCCAGCGGCGTTCCGGTCAGGACGAGACGATTGTCAGCACGGAGCTGCCGCGCGGCGCGCGCGGTCTGCGAATCGGGATTTTTGATCTGCTGGCCTTCGTCGAGAATCGCAGCCAGCCAGCGGATGGTGGACAGCTCTTCGATGACGTTGCGCATCTGCGTGTAGTTAATAACCAGCACGTCGATCTGGTTCTGCACGAGGTTGAGATCAAACAGATCGCGATCATGCAGCACCAGCACGCGCAATTCGGGCGCAGCCTTGTTGAACTCCAGCGCCCACACGTCGAGCACGGACTTCGGACACACCACGAGCACGGGCAGATGCGGACCCTCAGCTTTCTTGCGCGAACGCAGCCACAACACCCAGGTGATGCTTTGCAACGTTTTACCCAGGCCCATGTCGTCGGCTAGGATGCCACCGAAGCGGTTCGACGTGAGATAGGTGAGAAATTGATAACCCTCGATCTGATAGGGGCGCAGCGTGATCTTCAGTTCATCAGGCACCGGTGGGCGCAGGTCGAGCTTCGCGGCTTCCATCCGCTCGACAATCTTACCCCATGCCTTCGGACTGATGATCTCGGCGGCTTTTTCCTGCGTGAGCTGACGCCAGTGCAGGCGATGCGCCTCGTCGCTGTGTTCGTCGAGGTCGATGCCGAGACTGTCGAGCATCTGCATTTGCTCCTCGCTGAGTTCTAGCTTCACACGACGCCACGAACCATCAGCAAGGCGCACGAAATCACCCTTCGCTGCGATCAGGCGGCGGATGTCGGCCGGTTTGAGATCAGCTCCCTCGATGTCGAACACGAGTTTGAGATCGAGCCAGTCGATGTTAGCGGTCTGCGTGGCCTCAAGACGCACGCGGGCGATGAGCGGATCGGCGAGGATGGTTTGCAACCGTTCGTCTGTGTTCAAAGAGACGTTTTCGGGCAGATGCGTGGCCCAGCGGTGGAAGAGATCGGGGAAATCCTTCGCCATGCGCACGCGCCAGCCGTCGGACTCGTGATCCCAGGTGCGGCGGAGCTGGTTCAGGAGTTCTTCGGCATCGCGTAGGGCGCGACGGTCGCGGCAGACGATGGCGTCTTCACTTTCCGCGTTTTTTTTTTCGCCCATAGGCTGCCAGCCGGAGATGCGCAGCCGCTCGCGCACCTGACCTTCGCCATCAACGGCCTCTGCCTTGAAAGTCACGAACTCCGCGCCGCTCGACTGCGGCACTTTCATCATGCAGGCGGCGGTGATCTTAACGCGAAGATTTTCATGACGCACGCGGCTCTGGATCGATTCTGGCACCGTGATGTCGATCTCGTGCATGAATGCGATGCCTTCCGGCGTGGCGAGCGCCTCCAGCGGCATGACGACTGGCGTCTCAATACGTGAGTCATCGTGCAGCCACGTCGGGCCGTGAAACAACTTGTCCGCGCTCAGATACAATGTGTCCGCGCCACGCAAAATGCGCAACGGCAGCGGCGCTGCCGTGCCATCGTCGGTTTCGAGTTGCAAACCGAGCGCGAGGCCGTCATCGCTGAGTTTCGAGGCCCAGCGCAACGGCCCGATGTCGCGCTGGAAGGACGATTCATCCAGCGTGACGAGCAACGCATTTAACGCGGGCTGCTGAAACAACGTGGTGAGCCATTGCGCGTGATGTTTCGTCTCCAGTCGGAAGGAATCGTTCCAATCCTCCCCGCTCTGCGCCAGGCACGAGACGAGCAGCAGTTCCGAAGGGCCGGAAGTCACGATGCGGCCGGCGCTATGCTCCCTGCGCAGGTTGTCCAGTAGCGCGGTATCCACCGTGGTGAATGACGATGGCGTATCGCCACTGAGGCGTATTTGCAGCTTGGCCTCGTTTACGGTGATGAGCAGGCGGAACTCGCATTGACGTGGCCCGTGCTGATTCGAGCGGTCTGTGTCCTGTCGTGCATCGATGAATTCACGGATGCGCTTCCGCCATGTCGGCACGGTGCTGGCGTGGCGCCATTCGCGCAATGATTCGCGCGTGCCTTCGACGTCGGCCATGCCGCGCATGAAAGCAGGCGGCG
This sequence comes from uncultured Prosthecobacter sp., assembly GCA_964421275.1. GTDB lineage: Bacteria > Verrucomicrobiota > Verrucomicrobiia > Verrucomicrobiales > Verrucomicrobiaceae > Prosthecobacter. The sequence goes on along the minus strand of CAYQWE010000014.1, from coordinate 57,479 downwards.
CGAGTCCTTTGTCCGCGAGGGCGAGTGCGACGTAATTCCAGAATTCGCGCAGAGATTTTGGACATTCCGGCCACAGTGCGACGGGTTCGATGCTCTGGATCGCCCACTTTGGATGCAGGCGCACCATGTCTTGATCGAAGATCTTTCCCGTGAGGCGCACGCGTTCGTAGCGTTTCTCAAGCTTGCCCAGGTAGTTCTCCTCATCCGGCGCGAGCTGGCGACCGAGCCTCGTAGTCAACAGATGCTCGAAGTCCTCCTCCTCCACTGGAGTCTGCGGCAGCGTGCCTCGGTTCTCTTTGCGTTGTACGGCCACGAGGCTGGCGCAGAGTACGAGGTTCTCCAAATCATCGTCGTCATCGACTTCGCTCTCGCCATGCCAGCCGCGTTCACCGTGCAGCCAGCGCACTTGTACGGCCCGATCGTCGAGCCGCACCTCGGCCATCATTTCATCCTCCAACACCTCTAGGCCCATCACCGCATCATCATCCACAAGGCGTTCCGCCTCCTGGCGGGTGCGTTCATCGTACTGCTTGAGCAGTACGGGGAGATCGTTCACTAAATGGGTCATGCGCGGCTGGAAAACGCGGGCCGTTTCAGCGGCGGGCGAACAGGCACGCTAGCAAGTCATCGCGACTTGGAAAGCACAGCCAGTGTGTTTTTTTGAGCTAGTTGCCTCGTCATCGAATATGCCCCCACGGAACTCAATTCCACGGTTTCAACGGCAACGCTTTTCAGACATGAACTTCACAATCCTCCGCTTTTGGCGAGGAAATTGAGAGCTAAAGCGGTGACAGCAAGAATGAAAACCAACCAAGCGAGAGGCATAACGATAAGAAGAGGGGATTGCGTTCTTTGAAGAAACCTCCGGCGCTCAAGGGATTGGAAGCAGAGTTCCCTTGAAATGGTTGGTCCAGACACCGGTGGCAATGTTTTGATTTTCCCATCCCTGCGCATTGGCAGTGGGAACCATGATAGGAGATTCACCTGTGGAGTCAGATTTGACGGTGTCCGCTCCAAACATCTGTACAACCATGAGCACTGCGGAGAGCACAAAGCAGATCACGGACAACGGGACCAGTCCGGCCTCCGGATCCTTTTCCTCATAAAACTGCTCCGCATCGGCGGCCGCGCTGCGCTTCACCGGCGCACTCGGCGGTGCGGAGATGGACGGACGCTGCATGGCCTGTGTGGGAGCCAGCTTCACGGTGGCTTTGGGCAGCGGAGCGGTGGGTGCCCCGGTCATCGGACCCGTGCCCGCTCCTGGCGGACGCGGAGCAGAGGGGCCGGGTTTGTTCAAAGGCACGGTAGGAGCCCCGGTTTCTACACGTGGGGCCGGAGCCGCTGCCGGATTTTGGGCGAGAGGACGCGTGGCCGCTGGGAGTCCAGCCATGGGAGGTGCCGTGGGGCGTGGAGCTGAAGGAGCACCCGGTGCTTTGGGTGCGGCAGGAACCGCAGGACGCGCAGGAGGAGGGAGCGGGCTGGAAGGAGCTGGAGCCGACGGAGGAGGGGCCGAAACAACGGGAATCGCTGCAGTCGTCTTTTTCAACGAAGGGGCCATCGGCGGGGCGGGCAGCTTCACCGGGGCTGTGCTGGACTTAGGCGCGGGCGGCGGCAGCGGTGCCGAAGGCAACTGGATCGGAGCCGTGGCCTTCTTGCTCACGGTGGGAACCACCGACGTGGTGTTCAAACCAGCCGGGATGCTGCTCGTAGCAGGAGTGATTGGAGCTGTGGCCTCACGGGGCTGGGTGACTCCGCCCCCTGGACGTCCACGCAGGGTGATGCGCACAGTCTCCTTTTTCAAAGGGACGGCAGCAGTCTTGGGCGTCGAGCCTAGCGGTGGTTGCGGGGGCGTATTTTCGGGTTCGCTCATGGTTCGTGGAAGAAAGGGATGAATTCCTTCACATTTAGCGAAATCCGCCCCTTCGCGTCAATCCCTTTCTCCTCGCGCCTTGCTTTTGCCGGGGCCCTGTCCGTTAGTACCCTCCATGAACATTCTCGTTACCGGCGGTGCCGGTTTCATCGGCTCACATACGGTTGAACGACTGCTGCGCGAGGGCGCAGGCCAGATCACCATCATCGATAACCTCAACAACTACTACAACCCAGCAATCAAACGCGAAAACCTCAAGGCGCTCGGCCCGAAGATAAATTTCCGTGAGGGCGACATCACTGACCTCCCGTTTGTGGCCGGAGTATTTGATGTGGGTCGCTTTGACGCTGTCATCCACCTCGCCGCCCGGGCTGGCGTGCGCCCATCCATCGAGCAGCCTGAGCTCTACATCGACACAAACATCAAAGGCACCTTCAACCTTCTGGAAGCCTCCCGCCGCGTCGGCGTGAAGCATTTCGTCTGCGCTAGCAGCTCATCAGTCTATGGGGTGAACAAAAAGATGCCGTTCGCCGAAGACGATCCCATCCTGCAGACCATCAGCCCCTATGCGATGACGAAGATTGCTGGTGAACAGATGTGCTCCAACTACAGCCACCTTTACGGTATCAAGACCGTCAGCCTGCGCTTCTTCACCGTCTATGGCCCGCGCCAGCGCCCCGACTTAGCCATCTCCAAATTCACCCGCCTTATCGAGGAAGGCAAACCCATCGACAAATACGGCGACGGCACCACCCGCCGTGACTACACCTACATCGACGATATCGTCGATGGCATCATCGGCGCGTTGAACTACCGCACCGGCCCGATCAGCGACATCATCAACCTTGGTGGCTCGCAAAACGTTTCCCTCAACGATCTGATCACCACCATCGAACAGGCGGTCGGCAAGAAAGCCACGATCAACCAGCTCCCCGAGCAGCCCGGTGACGTACCCGTCACCTCCGCCGACGTGAGTAAGGCCAAGATCCTCATCGGCTTCAAGCCCACTACCACCATCGCCCAAGGCGTGCCCAAATACGTCGAATGGTTCCGTGACATGCGCTCACGCGGTATCGCGGTGAATTGAAATCAAAAATGCGGTGCTGACACGGTGCCTTCTTCGACTTCCTGACGCTTCTTACGCACGATGCCATCGGCGATTTCGAGGATCATTTCCTCCAGCAGCAGCCGCAGATGGCTGCCGGGGCGGTAATCGGCCGGGGCGATGTGTTTCACCCGGTCAGCGATTCCGGTGAGCTGGTAGCATTTGCGGAAGCTACCGCGGTTCTGCTCATCCGGATTGTAAACTGCCACCGCATGACCGCCGTAGCGCTTCATCAGCGTGAAGCAGGGCACGTCCGTCGGCCCGTCGCCGACATAGATCATATTCTGGAACGGGATAGGCCGCAGCTCGTGCGCCATGTGGTCATTCACGTCCTCGTGCGGTTCCAGCATGCCTTTGTTGATGCGGAAGATGTATTGCGTTTTCGTGGTGTGGCTGATCACACGCTTCGGGAAGGTGATGCGACCGTTTTTGTCCTCGCCAAACTCGCAGCCGAAGATGCGCTTGATGTGCGGAGCCAGCGCGGAGCCCTCGATCAGCGTCTTCAATCCGCTCGAAACGATGTAGTGCTCGATCTTCACGCCGAGCAGCCGGTGGTCATCGTTCAGTACCGTGTCGAGCTCCCCGAACAGCTCCGGAACGCCTTTGAAAAACCTCAGTTTCGCGCCCAACTGCCGTAGTTCCGCGTTCGTCGGCCGGTCCATGTCGAGGTAGTCTAGCATGCACTTTAGGTAAGCCAGTTCTCCATCGTAGCCCTCTGAATCGACCAACTCGCGGCTGCGCTTCCAGAACTGCCCGGGATTGATGCCGAAGTGCGGAAACAGAGTCTCGTCCTGCATGTAGGTGGGGCTGAGCGTCTGGTCGTAATCGTAGATGATGCCGATGGTGGTCTGCTGGGAAGCCATGGTGCGGGAGTTTGCGATGGTTTGCTGTGGTTGGCAATGGTTTGCAGTGGGTTCAAACAATAGCCAACAACGACCATCCTCATGCCAGCGCCCTGAAAACACTGGAGAGAGTCGAGTGCGTGAAATCATAGCCTGTCCCCAGTGCAACACGGGGAATCACTCGCTGCCCACCCAGCAGCATTTCGTCCGCCATGCCGCGTAGGAACAATCGAAGCGCGAAGGCCGGCGCATGGAAAAAAGCGGGGCGTTTCAATGCCGCAGCGAGTTTTTGGGTGAACACCGCGTTCGTCACCGCCTCCGGCGCGCAGAGATTGACCGAGCCGTGCATGAATTCCGTTTCGATGGCTTTGAAGATGATCTGAACAACGTCATCGACGTGAATCCACGGCATCCATTGCTCACCTGATCCCAGCCTGCCACCGAGGCCGAGACTAAACACACGTTTCAGCAGTGGAAACGCCCCGCCATCGCTGCCAAGTACCATTCCGGTGCGCAGCAGGATCACCCGCATCCCGAGTGCCTCTGCGCGCAACGCTGCTTCCTCCCAACCCGCGCACACATCCGCCAGAAATCCTTCTCCACGCGGAGAACTTTCATCCACCAGCTCATTCCGGCGATTGCCATAGAATCCAGCCCCCGAGGCACACACGAGCACCTTCGGACGGTTTTCCGCCTTCCAGGTGCCGAGATGAGCCACTAGCGCCGCCGTGAAGTCCACACGGCTTTTCCAGATGCGTTCCCGCTTCTCCTGCGTCCACAAGCCCATCAGCGATTCACCGGAGAGATGCACGAGAACATCGAGCTTCGTCTCCGGCAGCACATGGGGCGCATTCTTCGGCTGATGGAGCGTTTCGTGCGAGATCGGCACAAACGATCCAGGTTTGCGCGTGTAAGCGGTCACCTCATAGCCTCTGCCCAGCGCCAGCAAGCCCAGATGCCCGCCGATGAATCCCGTCGCTCCTGTGATGCCGATGCGCATGTGACTGTTCAACACGCTGAAACCCACCCGCCGATGAACCGGGCGGCCTGATCCGTAACACTCATGTCAGTAACGCACTCCTCTGGGGTGAAATCATTGCGACTGGCGATGCGTCCCGCCTTCCAGATACGAGCCTCACTCGGATACGGGCCGACTTTACGCGGATCGCTCCAGGTGTGAATGCCAAACGTGTGTGGATTCACAGCAGCGGCGATGTGCATGGGGCCGCTGTCCACACTGACGCAGCATCGCGCCTGCCGCATGACCCAGATGAGCTCCGCGAGTGTCGTGCGGTGACTCCAGTCGTGAATGTGGCCGCCTGTGGGCCGGGTTTTACCGTCCGTCATGCCGACAAGCACGACCGGATGCGGCGCCAGCGCATCGCAAAGCGCCTGCATGGCCGAATTGGAGAGCGATTTGCCCACGCCACGCGACCACGGGTGCAGAACGACGAAATGGGCGAGTGATTCCGGCCAGCCGGAGGGCGGATTACCTGCGGGAAGCTCGAAGGAGATGGCCTCCGGGTCGATCTGGATGCCCAAGGCACGCGGCAGTTCCAGATAACGGTCCACGGCATGTGCTCCGGCATCGACAGGAACGGCGTGCTGATAAAACCAACGCGCGCCTTCACGCGCATCGGAAAGACCAAGGACAGTTTTCGATCCGCGCCAACTGCTGACGATGCCGCTGCGCAGCAGGCCCTGGAAATCGAGCACGATCTCCGGCTCCTCACGCGGCAGCGTCATCCATGCACGCCGCCAGTTCCAGAAGCGGAGCAGGCCGCCGAGGCCACGGAACGTTTTACGCGGAAAGGGGATCACCTCGTCGATGAGCGGGCTGCCTTGCAGCAGCGACGACCACTCGGTGTTCGCCAGCCAGCGGATCTTCAGATGCGGATGCGCGTCGCGGATAGCCTTCACGGCGGGCAGCGTGTGAACGATGTCACCCAGCGAGCTGGGCTTGACGATGAGGGCGCTGCGGAAGTCGCGCAGGCACGGGATCTGGCGCTGCACGGCGCTCATTTGCCCAAGGCGAGACGGTCGGCGAGCAGCGATGGCAGGCCTGCGGCACGGATCTTGCGCTGGGCCGTCTCGATGTCGTATTCGAGCCGGCGGATCGTGACCGTCTGCGCCTGGATGTCGTAGATGTCGTAGATGGCGTAGGACGCGCGCCAGTCGCCGTCACGCGGCTGGCCGACGCTGCCGACGTTGATGAAATACTTCACCCCGCGCTGGAGCGTGATGTCCGTGCCGCGGGCGGCACGGACGGCGTCATCCTTCTCAAAGATGCGCGGCACATGGGTGTGGCCGTAGAAGCAGACCTGGGTGAACTGGTAGCTGAAGCTGGCCATCGCGTCGAAGCGGTTGGTCACATAACCCCAGCTGCCTGGGGAGTCGAGCGTGGCGTGGACGATGGTGAAGTCGCGCACCTGGCGGACGAGCTTCAGCTCGCGCAGCCACTGGCGCTGGTCGTCATCGAGCTGAGAGCGGGTCCAGAGCAGCGCATTTTGAGCCAGCGGATTGAGCTCTTCAAGTGAGCTATCACACGCGGCACCCTCGTCATGATTCCCACGGACGACCGGGCAGCCCATGTCGCGCACGGTTTGCAGACATTCGACAGGGTTGGCGGCGTAACCGACGATGTCCCCGAGGCAGACGTAATTCGAACATCCCTGCTCCTGGGCGTCCCACAGAACAGTCTGCAGGGCTTCCAAGTTTGCGTGGATGTCTCCGAAAATGGCAAATTTCATCGTCTGGTCGGTCGGCGCTGGTGCATCTTCGGGACATGCGCAGGGAAATCAAGCGTTTCGGCATCCCTGCCCTGCTGCTCTGGCAACGTGATTGCCCGGGATTGTTACCGGGAAAAGAAGCGGGGCGGGCCACCCGGCCCGCCCCGTTTGCATTCAGAAAGTCCAACAGCCAGAAGGAACACCTGATTGAAAGTTTCGACTGAACCGTCTCCAGTTCGTTGTCTGCGGGTATTCTTCCACAGATCGAAAACGATGCGTCAGGCGGGCGTAAGTGAGTTGTAAGAAAGATGTGACACGCATTTCGCGGCGTTTTGTGGTTCCTGGAAGCCTCCGCCTATGCGGTGACACGCTCATTTCCTCTCGTAACGGCGGAACTCGAGCCCGTCAGCGCCTCCGATCACCTCGGACAGCGTGAACAGGTGCTCGAAGGGCGGCAGATGCACATCGCCTTCGTAATCTTTAGCGATGAAGGTCAAATAGAGGCCGTCACACTGCGGCAGGAGGTCTTCAAAGACGCGTGCGCCGCCGATGACGAAGACGGTTTCGGCGTCGTCGCAGACTGTGGGCAGCTCGGAGATGTCGCGAATGACGGTCACGCCTTCGCGTGGGGCCATGGTGCGGCTGAGGACGATGTTTTGCCGGCCTGGCAGCGGTTTGCCGATGGAATCAAAGGTGGTGCGGCCCATGAGGATCGGGTGGCCGATCGTGGTTCGCTTGAAGAACTTCAAATCCTCCGGGTAATGCCACGGCAGCCTGCCCTCGCGACCGATGACGCGGTTCGCAGACATGGCGACGATGGCGATGAGACGTGGCATGTTACCAGAGGTCGATGGGCTGGTGAACATCCGGGCGGATGAGCTGTGTTTCGGGGATCGTTTCGGCGAAACGGCGCATGAACCATTGCTGCGCAGATTCCTCACCGTGGACGAGGAGCATTTTCTTCGGCTTCACCTTCTCCGCATAGTCGGCGATCTGCTCACGCGTGGCGTGAGCGCTGAGATCAAAACTTTCAACACGAGCACGGAGCGGAACCGGCGGCAGATCGCGAGCGAGTTTGATCATGTCGCCGTTCTTGGCGGTGCGAATCTTGTAGCCCGGCGATTCGGGATCGGTGTAACCGACGAAGGCAATCGAATTGCGCGGGTTGTCGAGAAACTTCCAAGCGAATTGATTGCTGGCAGTGTGCTCCGTCATCATGCCGCTGGAGAGCGCGTAGAGCGTGCGCGGGCTGGAGACGATCTCCTGGCGTTTGCGTGGGTTTTTGCGCGGCACGAGAAGGTTCACGTCTTCCAACAAGCGAAAACCGGGATAGCTGCGACGGCTGCGCGAGGCGTAGTGGTCGTAAAGTACGGTGATCTTGGTGCTGAGGCCGCCTATGTAGAGCGGTATCTCGGGGATGAGTCCCTCCTGGTGCAGCTCATGTAGCATGAGCATGACCTCCTGGGTCTTGCCGAGAGCGAACACGGGGATGAGCACGGCTCCATTGGCCTCGTGCGTGTCACGGATCAACGCGGCGAGGCGTTCCTTCTCCCCCTTGCGTGAGTACCCTTCCGGGCGGGCATGATCGCCGCGCGTGGTCTCGATGATAAGCACATCGATGCCGCTGGTGGGAAAGTCGGCGGCGCGGCAGATGGTCTGGTTTTCGAAATTCACGTCGCCCGTGTAAAAGAGTGTGTTCGAGCCTTCGCGGATCAAAATGCCCGTCGAGCCGAGGATATGGCCGGCGTCGAACATGGTGGCTTCCAATTCTGTGTCGGGAATCGTGAACGGGCGTTCGATGTCGCGGTAAATCCAGTTCGCGCGGATTTGATCGAGCTCTCGATGGGTGAAAAAGGGATACTCGGTGATGCTTTCCTCCTCGCGCTGCTTGGTCATGACGTTGACCGAGTTATGCAGCATGGCGGAGGACAGCTCTCCAGTGATCTCGGTCATCAAGACGGGAGCACGCGGCTGCTTGCGCTGCAAGACTGGCAGCGAGCCGATGTGGTCATGGTGCGCGTGGGTGATGAGGATGGCGTCCGCGGAGTCGTGGGGCAGAGGCCCCAGGTCCGGGAGCGCGTCGAAGCCCACCGCCTTCGGATGCATCCCGGAGTCCAGCACGACACGATTGCCCCCGGTTTCGAGGAGGTAGGAGTTGGCACCGATTTCACGGCGGCGCGTCAAATTGCGGAAACGCATGCGGGTTGAAAAAAGAGCGCGAAACTAGGGGCTTGAGGCCCACACGCAAGGAGTGTTTAGCCCTTCACCGCCCCGGCGATCCTAGCAAACACGGTCGAGGCCGCCAGCAGAGCCGCCGGAAGCGTGGGAGGACACCAGAAAAGAGCGGACTGAAAGGCGAGGAAGCAGACCACGAGCCCGGCAAAGATGAGCCCGAGGCCGCGACCGAGAGCTTTCTTTTTGGGAACACGGAAAACAAGCCAGAAGCCGGCGCACGCGGCGGCGGCCCACACGGCCCACTGCGCGTAAGTAGAGAGAATCTGAATACGCGGCATGGCGAGCACTTGCGCGAGCGCCTGCGCGTGCTGGCGTGCGATGCCGCCGGTTGAATCGTCGTCTGTGCCGATGACGATGACTTTTCTGCGGCCAAGAATGCGCTTGCCCTCATCGGAGAGGGTCCCGGTAATCCCGGAGGTCATCAAATTGAGTGCATCGACCTCATACAGCGTCTGTTTTGTGTTCAAAACAAACTCTCCAGCAGGATCGAGCGGCACAAAGGCACCGTCCGCCAGGAAAGCTCCCGCTCCAGGTCCGAGCAAGAGGCGGTGGGCCGCGTAAGGCGTACCGGAGCAGCGGGCGAGTGATTGCGCGAGCACCGTGGGGCGCAGGTTCCCGCCTTCCCGCAGTGCATAGGGCAGCAGCGTCTGATCTTTTTCATGCCGGACGATGGTGACGCCGATCTCCGCCCGGAGGCGCAGCTTCTCATCCGGCGCGACGACCAAAGCCCCCAGTGTGGGGACGTTTTTGAGATCGCCGCTGACTTTGCTGAAGCGAGGCAGCACCTCGTCGAGCCCGCCGAGAAACGCCGGCTTGCCTGCCTCGGGTGCCAATTGGGCATCGATGCCGAGCACGATGCTGGGAAACGGCAGCAACGCATCGGCAGCCTCGCGTGTGAACTCCGGCGACGGCCTGCCCCAGGAAAGCGCCTCAGGCACCACAATGACGGAAGGCTCAAAACCTCGCAGCTCTTTGAACACCATCTGCCAGTCGAGCGGGCGCGGCGGCCAGCCGTCATATTCTCCCTGATCCGCCACACGCATCTTCACGAACACTACCTGCGAATCCGCGCCCGGCGTTCCGGCCTTTTCGAAGCGATCGCGCGAGTTGGCGACGAGGAAATCGAGAAACTGCTCGTCCACTTTCTGAAAGCGCCCCGCCTGATGCTCACGGTCCAGCCACCAGCCGAGACTGGCGAGGAGTGCGAGCAGAAGGAAAGTGCGGATCATGAATTTCGCGAGCGGCTGCGGGTCTTCTGCATCCCCCACGCCCCTCCACTAGCGCGAGGGGTAATGTTGACGTGACTATTAGGAAGACGTGCTCGTAGAGGAGGCCGGCACGGCGGTGCTGCGGTCCTCGGCGGCGAACTTGAGGCGCTTCTGCTCTTCATCGTAGGAAACCTTGACGTTGTCTCCTTCACGGACGTCGCCGCGCAGGAGATGTTCGGCCAGCGGATCCTCGATGTGCTTCTCCACGGCGCGGCGCATCGGCCGCGCGCCGTATTGCGGGTCGTAGCCCTCTTTCATGAGGAACTCGCGGGCGCTGTCGTCGAGCGTGATGTGGATGTTCTTCTTCTTGAGGCGGGTGACCACTTTGGCGACCTCGAGATCGACGATCTGGTTGAGCTGGGCCTTCTCCAGCATGCGGAAGACGACGAGATCATCGAGGCGGTTGAGGAACTCGGGCTTGAAGAATTTCTTCGCGGCCTCGTGGATCTTGCCCTTGATGCCCTCGTTGTCGGCGGTGTCCTGCTGCATGGCCATGAAGCCAAGGCTGGTCTGGCGCTTGATCTGCTCCGCGCCGACGTTCGAGGTGAGGATGACGATGGTGTTCCGGAAGTCGATCTTGCGGCCGAAGTTGTCGGTGACCTGTCCTTCTTCGAGAATCTGAAGCAGCAGGTGCATCACATCGGGATGCGCTTTCTCGACCTCATCAAAGAGAATGACCGAGTAAGGACGACGGCGCACGGCTTCGGAAAGCTGACCGCCTTCCTCATAACCGACGTATCCGGGAGGCGCGCCGATCAGACGGCTGGCGGTGTGCTTCTCCATATACTCGGACATGTCGATCTGGATCAGCGCCTCGGCGGTGCCGAACATGAACTCGGCGAGGTTCTTTGCGAGGAAGGTTTTGCCGACGCCGGTGGGGCCGAGGAAGAGGAAGGAGCCGATGGGACGCCGTGGATCCTTCAAGTCGGCGCGGGAGCGCCGCAGGGCCTTCGAGATGGCGACCACCGCTTCGTCCTGGCCGATGACCTTGCCCTTCAGCTCGGTTTCCATCTTCAGCAGTTTCTCGGCCTCGGCCTGCTCCATGCGCTGGAGCGGCACGCCAGTCCATTTCGAGACGACGGACATGATGTCCTCCTCGGTCACATCGACAATGCGCTCATGGCTGGTGGAACGCCACTGCTCCAGCACGGAGTCGTAACGATTTTTCGCGTTCTTCTCGCGGTCTCGCAAGTGCGCGGCTTTCTCGAAGTCCTGCTCTTTGATGGAGCCTTCTTTCTCAATGCGAATTTCCTCAATCTCTGCCTCGATGGCCTTGAGTTCGGGTGGGCGAGTCATCGCGGAGATGCGAGCCTTCGAGCCGGCTTCATCCATGATGTCGATGGCCTTATCTGGCAGGAAGCGGGAGGGCAGGTAGCGCGAGCTGAGGTTCACGGCCGATCTAAGAGCGTCGTCCGTGTACTTCGCCTTGTGGTGCAGCTCGTATTTACCGCGCAGGCCGAAGAGAATTTTGATCGCGTCCTCGACGGAGGGCTCCTCGACCTTCACGCTCTGGAAGCGGCGCTCCAGCGCGGCGTCCTTCTCGATGTATTTGCGGTATTCGTTGAGCGTGGTGGCACCGACGCATTGCAACTCGCCGCGGCTGAGCGCTGGCTTGATGATGTTGCTGGCGTCCATCGCTCCTTCAGCACCACCGGCACCAACAATGGTGTGCAGCTCGTCGATGAAGAGGATGACATTCTTGGTGCGGCGGATTTCGTCCATCACCGCCTTGATGCGCTCCTCAAACTGACCGCGATATTTCGTGCCAGCGACCATCAGCGCGAGGTCAAGGGTGATGACGCGTTTGTCGCGCAGGATTTCGGGGACGTTGCCGGCGGCGATCTCCTGAGCGAGTCCTTCGACGATGGCGGTCTTGCCGACACCAGCCTCGCCGATGAGTACCGGATTGTTCTTCGTGCGGCGGCAGAGGATCTGGATGACGCGGGCGATCTCGTCCGCGCGACCGATGACAGGGTCCATCTCGCCTTTTTGGGCGAGTTCGGTAAGATCGCGGCCGAATGCCTTGAGCGCGGGTGTTTTTTCGTTCTTCTTCTTGTCGCCACCAGCGGGTTGGTTGCCGGTCGGGATCGCGGATTCGCCGTCTTCCTCTTCCTCTTCGTTTTGGGAGGTGAAGTTCGGGTCGAGTTCCTTCAGGATTTCACTGCGCGCCTTGTCGAGGTTCACATCAAGGTTGCGCAGCACCTGCGCAGCGACCCCCTCACCTTCACGGAGCAGGCCGAGCAGGATGTGCTCGGTGCCGACATAACTGTGATTGAGCGCCTTGGCTTCCTTTGCTGCAAGGGCGAGCACCTTCTTCACACGCGGTGTGTAGGGGATGTTGCCGACCATCTTGGTTTCCGGGCCGGAACCAACCTGCTGCTCGACCTGCATGCGCACAGTCTCTAGATCCAAGCCGAGCTTGGTCAGAACATTTACGGCGACGCCCTGGCCGAGCTTGATGAGCCCGAGGAGCAGATGCTCGGTACCGACGTAGTTGTGGTTGAACCGGTCGGCCTCCTTGCGTGCGAGGGCCAGTACCTGTTGGGCGCGTGGTGTAAAATTATTCATCTTGGGATGTCGGGGGGGGGGCCAGGAGGGGCTGGGGATGGTGGAAAATTACCCGGGCCGTCGATGGATTGCAACCGTGCGCGGGTGATTTCGGCGCGCTGGCTATCGCGCTCCTCGGGGGACAATTCGCGCGACGCCGCGAGCTGCAGGTGCGCCGGCTGGATTTCGAGCAGGAGAATGTCGAGCACACTGCGGTCGCAGTTACCGATGAGATCGAGGTCGGCACCTAGGCGGAGCATGGAGACTAGGTTCAGCGCCTCCTTTGACGAAAGGATGTGCGAGTAACGCAGGATGGCATACGCACGACCCACCTGGTCATCCAGCATGGTTTGATGGTCTTCCTTGAGCTTGGCGCGGGCGTTCTGCTCGGAACGCACGACGCCTTCGATGACTTTTTCGATCTGCGCGATGATCTCTGGCTCTGCCTCTCCCAGTGTGTGCTGGTTGGAGATCTGGAAAAGATTGCCCAGCGCCTCAGTGCCCTCGCCATAGAGACCGCGGACGGCGAGGCCGATTTTTCCCACGGCCTTGATGACGGGATTGATCTGCTCTGTGAGGACGAGCGCGGGGAGGTGCAGCATGACCGAGGCGCGCATCCCTGTGCCGAGGTTCGTCGGACAGGCGGTGAGGTAGCCAAGTTTTGAGTCGAAGGCGAACGGGAGCGAGGTCGCGAGCTCGGAATCAACACCGTCCACTAAATCGTAAGCGCTGCGGAGGTTCAGGCCGGGGCGGATGCCCTGGATACGGAAATGATCCTCCTCATTGATCATGATGGAGATGCTCTGCCGACGGTCCACCACCACGGCGCAGCCGGAGGAGCGTGCCGCATGCTCACGACTGACGAGATGGCGCTCCACGAGCACCTGCTTCCTGATCTTGCTGAGGCTGGCGTATTCCTCGCTATAGCCGTCACGCATCTCGGGCAAGGTTTCGACCACAGGACGCACTTGCTCCATCAAGTCGATGCGTTGGCGTTCCTGGCTGAACCCTGGGAAAGGAAAGCCACGAAGATTGCGCGCCAAACGCACCCGCGAGGTCATGACGATCTCCGAATGCGGGCCGGTGCCCTTCATCCAGTCAGCGGGGTTTTTGATCAATGTGGCGAAGCGCATCATGCAGGTACAAACGTTGGACAACCCAACGTGGATGAGTGTTGAATGCCGTGCAAGAGCGGCGCATGCGCAAGGCTCTCCCTCATTTGCCCGGGATCTTTGAGAGCAGGCGCTCGATCTCCGCCTTCAACTTTGCCGCGTCCTCATAGCGTTCCTCTTTCACCGCCCGGTCTAGATCGACGCGCAGCTTATTCACATCCGATGACGAATCGGAGGGCTTGGGAGCCTGTGCCGACTCCTCATTCACGACGGCGGCGGCCCGCTGACGTGGCAGCAATTGCGGCGCGACGACGGCACCTTTGCCCGGACGTTTACCGACATGGCGTGTTCCTTTGTGCATGTTGCGCAGCAGGCCGTCCAGCCCTTCCCGGAAAGCGGTATAGCATTCCGGGCAGCCCATGCGACCGATCTTCTTGAGCTGCGACGCCGTGAAACCACATGCGTTGCACACCGCCTCCATCTGCTCGTCATCGCGGTGTACCGGCGTGAGAAACGCCTCCGCGAGACCGAAGCCGGTCTCCTCGGTCACGCCCTTGACCCTCGAGCACTCCTCACACAGGTTCACCGTGGTCATCTGACCGTTGATGATCTGGGTGAGGAAGACCGTGGCCTCCTTCTCGCAAACGTCGCATTTCATGGGTTCAGGCTGTATAGCATTCGCACCACATGGGGGATACGAACGCCGATGCGTACTGGTTATGACAGGGAAACGTCCACGTCAACCAATGCCCTGAACGGCCAGCCATTCACCCAGTTCCACCTGCAACTGCGGATGCTTTGCAAAGCTATAGTGAAACGTTCGGAAACCCAGCCGCGACGCTGTGGCGATATTTGCCTCTAAGTCGTCGATGTAAAACGTCTGCGCCGGATCGAGATCGAACCGGGTAATGGTTTTGCGGAAAATCTCCTCTCCAGGCTTCGAGCAGCCCGCCGAGTACGAATACACACCATCTGAAAAATGCCTGAAGATGGGGAACGTCCGCAAAAAGTAGTCCTTATGCAGCCCACTTGTATTCGAGAGCAGATACATCGGCAGTTCTGCTGGCAACGCATCCAGCATGATGTGCATGGGTTCGTTCTGGGTGAAAATTTCGCACCAGATTGCTTCAAACTCTGCCGCCGTGCCGCGAAAGCCGGTCACCGCCATTGCGGCCCGCACGAATGCCGCGTCATCCATGCGACCGTCCTCGTAGGGTAACTTGATGTCGTCGAACAGCGTCATCACCGTCTCCGCCGCATGGTCACTCTTCTCCGCCAGCCGCCGTGCGGCGATGGTAAAGTCGAAGTCGATGAGCACTTTGCCGACGTCGGAGAGCAGGACTGGCCGGGACATGGGACTGAGATAAAAGAGGACACGCTTGCTGCCAAGTCATGGTTTGAGACGCAAGCAGCCGCAAGCCAGTAGCGGAAGCGATGTCTTGCCTCTGCAAAATAAAACGGGTCGGCTCGCTTGAGCCGACCCGCCGAAGGCTTTCAAGGTTGCTGCGGCTGTTTCAAATCACAGGCCTTTGCTCACGATGTATTTCACGAGATCGACGACGCGGTTGGAGTAACCCCACTCGTTGTCATACCAGCTCACGAGCTTGAAGAACTTGCTGTTCAGTTCGATGCCAGAGCCGGCGTCGAAGATGGAGCTGTGCTGGTCGTGGATGAAGTCGCTGCTCACCACCTCGTCGGAGGTCCAGTTGAGGATGCCCTTGAGGTAGGTTTCGCTGGCCTTCTTCATGGCGGCGGAGATTTCCTTGTAGCTGGTCTCCTTCTCCGTCTTCACGGTGAGATCGACCGCGGAGACCGTCGGCGTCGGCACGCGGAAGGACATGCCGGTGAGCTTGCCCTTCACTTCCGGAATCGCGAGGCCCACCGCCTTCGCCGCACCGGTGCCGGAAGGAATGATGTTGATGGCGGCGCTGCGGCCACCTTTCCAATCCTTCTTGGACGGGCCGTCCACGGTCTTCTGCGTGGCGGTGTAGGAGTGGATGGTGGTCATGAGACCTTCGGCGACGCCGAAACCTTCTTTCAACAGCACATGCACGATCGGCGCGAGGCAGTTCGTGGTGCAGCTCGCGTTGGAGACGACGTGATGCTTGGCGGCGTCATACTTCTCATGGTTCACGCCCATGACCACGGTGATGTCCTCATCCTTGCCAGGGGCGGAGATAATGACCTTCTTCGCACCCGCGTCGATGTGGCCCTGCGCCTTGCTGCGCTCGGTGAACAGGCCGGTGGACTCGATGACGATGTCCACACCCAGAGCCTTCCAAGGCAACGCGGCAGGACCTTCACGCACGGCGAGGCATTGGATCTCTTGGCCATCGACGACCAGGATGTCGTCCTCGGCGAGATCGGGCTTGGATTTCTTCGAGGACACATTCTCGCGGGCCTTGCCCTGCGTGGAGTCATATTTCACGAGGTAGGCCAAGTTGTCAGCCGGCACGAGATCGTTCACGGCGACGACCTGAATCTCCTTACCCAGGAGACCCTGGTCACAGATTGCGCGAAACACGAGGCGACCGATGCGCCCGAAACCATTGATGCCGATTTTGACCATATTCTTGTGGGGTATTTTGGATTTTTGAGGACGGCAGTCCTACCGCGAGGGGGGGGGAGTGTCAACCCCGTTGCCAGCAGGTTTCGGGACGTGGGTTGATCCCATCTTGCGCCTTTGACAGAGCCTGTGGAAGATACGGACGTGTCTGCAAAAAACGCCCCCGACCTTACCCAACGCCTCCGTGAAAACGCCTGGATTGGCGATGCCGTGCTCGAACTCTATGTGCGCTCCCACATCCTGCGCACGCACGGCAAAGTGGATGCGGAGATGAAAACGCGCTTCACCTGCAACCAATTCCTCTCCTGCCACGGCAATCCCACCGCCGTCGAAGCCGAGATCGGTGTCCTCTACCAACGCGAGGGCCTCGAAGCCGCATTCGCCTGGATTCGCGACACTTTGGAACCTCTCTTTCTCAAACAGGAAGCGAAACGAACACGCCACGGGAAGTAGCACTCACACCCGCTGCCTCAGCGCCTTCAGTTTCGCCTCACCTTCGCTCCACGGCACGTCATGCGGCAGGCGCTTCGTCATCGCCGCAATCGCTGCCGTCACACCGGCGGCCTCGCCCATCGCGACAGAATTGCCGGTCACTCGATAACTCGCATGCGCGATGAAATCGCCGCTGATATTCCGCCCGGCCATCATCAAACCATCCACCTCTTTCGCGATCAACGCACGCAGCGGCACGTCATACGGCTTCACCTTCACGCCCGCATTGCTGTAGGCGGCGGCTTTGTTCGCCTCCTTGCTCAAAGCGTGGATGTCCACCGGGAAAGTCGGTCGCACCACCGCGTCATCGTAGCGCGCACCGACGATCAGATCGTCCTTGTTCACCGTGTAACGTCCCGCGATACGCCGCCCGTCGCGCACGCCGATCTGTTCGGCGGTGGCGGCGATTTGCAGCCCATCCCACGCGCCGCCGAGCTTGCGCAGGCCGTTCACGATCTTGTGCAGCTCCGCACGCGCCTGCACCGTGGCCTCGGTGATCTTCGCAGCGTCGAAACACGGCACGCCGTACTGATGATTCATCATCACCAGCAGCAGATTATCGCGCACCTGCCACAGCGTCGGTTTTGAATACGAAGGAAAATGCCCCGCACGCTCGATCTCGGCCTTGAACGCATCTTTGGCGATGCCATCGTCCTTGCTGGGATCTGACTTGTGGATGTAGGCCGCCAAAGCGCCGGCATCTTTGCAAACCAGCAGCGCATTGAGCGACATCGGCTGGCAGGGACACGCCTCGGCCTCGCCAAACTCAAAGCTGCATCCCGCCAGAGCGCCGAGATCGCCATCGCCCGTCGTGTCGATGAAAACCGGTGCGCGCCAGGCCTGGCGTCCGCTTTTTGACTCCGTCACAATCGTCGTGAGCCTGCGCCCTTCGCGATACGCCGCCGCCACGCGCGTGTGCAGTTGGAATTTCACCCCCGCCTCCACAAACATCTCCTCCAGCAGCAGCTTCATGCCCTCCGGCTCGTAGCAAATGCTCCCCTTGCTCGTGCCACGGCGCATGCCGCGTTCGTCCAGACGCTTCAACAGCTCCTGATTGAAGCCCGGCTTGTTGAAATCGAGCAGGTAGCCCAGCAAACCTGCCGTCCACACACCGCCGAGGCAGCCGCGCCACTCAAACACACGCACCTTCGCACCCGCACGCGCCGCCGTGACCGCCGCCGCGATGCCGGCAGGTCCCGCGCCGCACACGATGACGTCCGCATCCTCAACAAGCGGCAAATCACGCGCCTCCTCATGAAACTGGCCCGCGATGGCCTTCTCCACCTGCTGCGCATTCATCACGCCCGGCGTCACCAGCGCGCCGGAAAAGGCGGCGCGGAGAAAAGAGCGGCGTTTGAGATCGGACGGAGATTTCATGACAACCGGCTACGTCAGCGCCTGCCATGCTCCTTCAGCCATTTCACGGTCACGTCGGGGAAATCAGTGAAAAGCGCGTCCACCCTAGCCTCATCAAAGAGCAGGCGCATGAGCTGCTGAGGCGTCGTGATGCCTTTGGGCAGTTTATCGACGCGCAGTGTGTAGGGATGCACCAGAAGGCCATGCGCATGAGCGCGGGCGGTCAGGTCGGTTATTTTTGTGCCGGAGACGATGCTGCTGACCGGCGGGCCGATGCCGTCCACGATCTTCGAGAGCTCCGCGAGTCCCGCATCCGAGCGCAGATACTCGAAATTGCTACCGCCGGGTCCCGTCTTGCCGCCGCCCATGAGCATGATGAGCCTTCCCTTCCATCCCAACTCGCCGCGCAACCGTCTCACCTCGTCGTATTCGAAGCATTGCAGGTAGCACGCGTGCTCCTTAGATGTGAAGCCATGCTCTGCCAGCACACGCAGCACAATGGGGCTGATGTCGTGACCTTCTTTGCGATGCCAGGCTGGCTGCTTGATCTCCGGGTAAATGCCCGCCACGCGCCCGGTGCTGCGGTTCAACCCAGCGATGAGATCCAGCTCCTCGTCCAGCGTCACGATGCGGAAGCCTCCCGTGGCGGCCGGGAACCGCTTCGCAAAAAACTGTCGGCCCGTTTTGTGATCCAGCCGCTCGTGCATCGAAAGCTGCCGCAGCTCCGCGAGCGTGAAATCGAGCGCGTAATAGCGCCCGTCAGCCCGTTTGCGTTCCGGGAAGCGGGCCGCGACATCGCTGGTGGTGTCGAGATGGATATCATGCAGCACCACCGGCACATCATCACTGCTTAAAACGACATCCTGCTCGATGAACTCCGCCCCCTGAGCATGCGCCATGACCTTCGCCTCCCGCGTGTGCTCGGGCACATAGCCGCTGGCACCGCGATGCGCGATGGTGACCGGCTGCGCGACGGCGGTGGAGACAAAAAGAAGTGAAATCAGTGTTTTCATGTAGCGGCGGAGCTTTCGGCTTTGTGGCCGAGCGTCAATGCACTGAACGCCATCGTCAGCACCGAACACACGCACATTGTCGCGATCACCCCGCCCCAGCTCCAGTGATCCGCGATCCAGCCCACGCCAGTACCCGCAAAGGCCGAACCGAACACATAGCCAAAGAAACCCGTGAATCCCGCCGCCGTGCCCGCCGCCTTTTTCGGCACCATGTCGAGCGCCTGCAGCCCGATGAGCATGATCGGGCCGTAGATGAAGAAACCGATGGTGATGAGCGCGGCGATGTCGATCCACAACGGGCCGTTGCGATTGAGGCCATACACGATCAACCCGAGGAGCGTCGGAATCATGAACAGGATCGTCGCCGGTGCGCGGCGCGACTTGAACACCTTGTCCGACATCCAGCCGCACAGGATCGTCCCCGGCACCGCCGACCACTCAAACAACGCCCAGGCCGTGCTCGACTGCTGGAAGGAGAAGTTCTTCGCCGTCTGCATGTAGGTCGGAATCCAGTCCACCACGCCATAGCGCACGAAATACACAAACGCGTTCGCCGTGGCGATGGCCCACAGCAGCTTGTTCGTGAAGACGTGCTCCATGAAGATCTCGCGGAAGGTGAACGTGCGCTCGTGCTCGGTGCTGTAGTTCGGCGGATAGTCGTTCTTGTATTCCTCCACCGGCGGCAGGCCGCAGCTCTGCGGCGTGTCACGGATCAAGATAAACGCGATCACCGCGACGACCGTCGAGACCATCGCATTGAAGTAGAACTTCGCGCCCCAGTCGTGAAACAGCATCACGCCCCACAGCGCGATCGTCGCCACCAGCGCCCCGCCGACATTGTGCGCCACATTCCAGATCGAAACCGCCCTACCCCGCTCCTTGGTGCTGAACCAATGCACCATCGTCTTCCCGCACGGTGCCCAGCCCATGCCGTTGAACCAGCCGTTGAGCGTCTGCAGCACGATCATCACCGTCAGAGACAGATACACCTCCTTCACAAAACCGAACACGAACAGCATCGCGCACGACAGCAGCAGCCCCAGCGGCAGGAAAAAACGCGGATTGCTGCGGTCCGACACGCTGCCCATCAGGAACTTCGAAAATCCGTACGCGATCGACAGCCCCGCCATCGCCGTTCCGAGCTGTGCCTTGGTGTATTGCGGGTAATCCTTCAGGATGTCAGGAATCGCGAGGGAAAAATTCTTCCGCACGAGGTAATAGGCCGCGTAGCCGAAAAAGATGCCCGCGAACACCTGCAACCGCAGCCGACGATAAACGGGATCAATCTGCGCGTCTGGAAGACGCTCGACCGGCGGTGCGGGTTTTAAAAACGCAATCATGATGTCGCATGCTGGCAGAAACATCGCTCCATCGTCAACGACAGTCTTGTCGTCCGCGTCAATTGATGCCAGATCATG
Organism: uncultured Prosthecobacter sp.; assembly: GCA_964421275.1. Lineage (GTDB taxonomy): Bacteria > Verrucomicrobiota > Verrucomicrobiia > Verrucomicrobiales > Verrucomicrobiaceae > Prosthecobacter. The sequence continues at coordinate 36,926 of CAYQWE010000014.1, read as the reverse complement.
CCCCATGAAGCGCTATCAAGCCCGCCGCGTGCCCGAATCCGGCCTGAACTGGTCTGCGGCGGAGCTTTTGGCTGATTTCTGTTTCCCGTGGGAATCACGCTCAACACCGCCGACCGAGTTCCGCACGTTGTGGGACGATGAACGTCTGCATTTCCGCTTCGACTGCGTGGACGACGATCTCGTGCTCCCCGATGGTCCGACGGCCAGGGAGCGCGTCATCGCTTCGGACCGCGTCGAGATCTTCTTCGCGCCCGATTTGAGTCTGAAACCTTATTACTGCCTCGAAATGTCGCCGCGTGGTGACGTGCTAGCCTACAAGGCCGAATTCTACCGCCTGATGGATTGGAACTGGCAATGCGGCGGCCTGCAAATCGACGCCCGCATCGACGGCAATCGTTATTCCGTCACCGGCAGCCTGCCGCTCGACACGCTTCGTGATTTGAACGTGCTCAAGCCGCACTCACGCGAAATCATCGCCGGTCTCTATCGCGCCGAGTTTCATCGCAAGCCGGATGGAACCATCCACTCCGGATGGATGCCATGGGTGAACCCGCGCACTGAACGCCCGGACTTTCATGTGTCCGCGTCGTTTGGTGTGCTGGAACTCGTGGATCCGCCATGTTCGCGCTGAATCCGCCGGGCATGTTCATCGGAAACTGCGTCGGCGTGATGTCCACCGCCGCCGCACCGGCGCGCAGTGTGCTGGTTTGTGCGACAGCGCAGAGCGGGCAGAAGAGGAATGCGAGGAGGAGTTTCTTCATGGAAGGATTCAATGTGAGGAATGCCATTGATCGAACAGCTTCGACATCGCGGCGACGCGTTCGGGTTGCTCGGAGGCTAAATCGCGCGTTTCGGCACGGTCCTGGCTCAAATCGTAAAACTGCCATTTTCCCTTCGGTGCGGCGACGAGCTTCCAATTCGCGATTCGCACAGCTTTGTGACCGCCGGTGGCCCAGCAGAGACTTTCGTGGCCGCTTCGCGCTTTTCCCTCCAAAACGGGCCGCAGCGATTTTCCATCCATCGGGGCCACGACGCGATTGTCGAAGGCTGCGGGGTAGTTTTGTCCGGAAACATCGAAGATCGTCGCGGTGATGTCGGTGATGTGGCTGAGCTCGGTGGTGATCTGGCCTGCTTTCACGACACCCGGCCACCAAGCGATGAGCGGCGATGAGATGCCGCCTTCATAGTTCGTCTGTTTGTGCGCGCGAAACGGCGTGTTCGACAAGCTGGCCCACGCGGGGCCTGCGGTGACGAACGTGTCGCCGGGGCCGGGCATGATGCCGGGCTTGTTGCCCACTCGCGTGCGTTTGCCATCGCGGCGCCAGGTTTGGCCGCCTTTGTCGAGCTGGCCGACGGACTTGTCGGAGGCTCCGTTGTCGCTGAGGAAGAAAACGAGCGTGTTCGTGCCGCGCACGGCCTGCATGACTCGGCCCACGCTTTGATCGAGGCAGTCGATCTGCGCCGCAAAGACCGCCATGCGCTCCGCCTCCCAGTCGAGATGCTCCGCTTCGCTCCACGGCTTCGCGGCGGCATCACGCGCGGCCAGTTTCGTGCTCGCGGGCAGGATGCCTTTCTCAATGAGGCGCTGCAACCGCTGCTCGCGTGCTTTGTCCCAGCCGAGTTCGCGGTAGAGTTTCCGATACTTCGCGATGTCCGCCTCCTTCGCGTGCAGCGGCCAGTGCGGCGCGTAGTGGGCCATGTAGAGCAGGAATGGCTTCGACTTGTCGCGCTGCGGGAAAAATTCGAGCGTGAAGTCGGTGATGAGGTCGGTCTTGTAGCCGCTCTCGGGGATCGAATACGGTTTTCCATCGCGGTAGAAGGCCGAGTTGCGCACATCGGCAAAGTAGTTGCCCGGCCCCTGATGTCCTGTGGAGCCAAAGTAGCGCCCGACATGCCGCGAGAGGCTCGCGGGTTCGTGCCAGTTCTCCGCCGTGAGCATGTCGAGCCGGCCCACGGCGCAGGTTTCGTAGCCCGCGCGGTTCAGCACCTCGAACATCGTCACGCAGTTGCCCTTCAAAAGCCCTGTCCAGTTTGTCATGCCTACGCGATGCGGATGCTGCCCGGTCATCAACGCCGCACGGGATGGACCGCACAACGCGCAATTGTAGAACTGCGTGAAGCGCATGCCTTCGGCGGCGAGCTTGTCGAGATTCGGTGTCTGAATCTCACCGCCATAGCAGCCAAGGTCCGAGAAGCCCATGTCATCCGCGAGGATGATGACGATGTTGGGTGGCGTCTCGGCACGCACGCACGAGGCCGCGATGAAAAGAAGGAAGGCCAGTTCTCTCATTTGGATTGGGGTTTCACACTGATCATCAAAACGCCGCACACGAGCATTCCTGCCGCGGCTGCTTGAAACAACGTACCAACGCTGATGTGTGCATCGCGCAAAACACCGCCGAGATACACCGTGATGCCGCCAACGAGGCAGGAGAACATGTTCAGCACGCCGTAGCCAGTGGCGCGGTAGCGGCTGTCGGCCACCTGGCAGAGGATGGGCATGAGGTTTGCATCCGAAAACACGCGCGTGAAGCCATAGATGCACAATCCGGTGATGGCGAGGGCGAGCACGCTTGTGTTCGCCAGCATCAGCGTGGCTGGTGCCGCGATGAAAAGGCCGATGGCGGGCACGAGGATGCGCGCACGATCACTCACGCGGCTCCAGCGATCCGCCCACACGCCGCCGACGAGCTTCCCTGCGAACATCGCCACTGCCAGGAAGCTCGTGGCCGAGATGCCTGCCGCGCCTTGGTCAAGCTTGAACTGCTCTTTGAAGAACGTGGGCATCCAGCCCATCACCGCCCAGCCTGCCAGCGCCAGCAGGCCCCAAAAGGCGAGCAGCAGCCAGAACGAGCTGCTGCTGAACAGACTGCTGAGCGCCTGGCCGAGACGCGGCTGCTCCGCATTCGAAGTCACGACTCCGCTCTCTCGTGGCGGATCACGCAGCACGAACAAAAGCCCCACGGCATACGCGATGCCGAACAAACCGAACACATCGAACGCCGCCGCCCAGCCGTGCCTCTCCGCCACCCAGCCACCGATGCCTGCGAGACCGGTGCCGACACTCAGGCCGGTCATGTGAATGCCCGTGGCGAGCGAACGCGTGCTGCCGCGATGGTAGTCCGCGATCAAGGCGAGCGCGGCGGGCAGATACGCGGCCTCGCTCAACCCCATGAGCGCCCGCACGACGATCAGCTCCTCAAAACTCCGCGCATGGCCCGTGAGCCACGTCAACAGCGACCACACGAGCAGGCTGAACACGATCAGGCGGCTGCGATTGAAGCGATCCGCGAGGAAACCGGCCAGCGGACTCAGCAAACCATACACCCAGAGGAAAACCGAGGTCAGCAGGCCAAACTGCGCGTCCGTCATCGGCACCGCCTGCGTGAGCGAATCCCGCATCGTGGTGATCATGATGCGGTCGAGGTAGTTCAGAGCCGCCACGACCCACAGCACGCCGACGATGAGCCACGCACGCGGCAGGCGGTCGGAGTTCATCGCGCCTCCTCTCGTTTAGAAATGAAGCCCAGGATCATTCGACTTGGGCTGAATGAATGTGACATGATCTGCGACAAGGTAAGACAGTGGATGGAACGCCTTGAATGCTACGGAACCACGGCAAACTATCTGACGATGAAGGACCGCATTCCCAACAACTCCGATGCCTGGAGCCTGACGCTCAAACGTCTCGGCCCGGCAGGGAAGCTGCGTGCCGCTCAGCGCCTCTACTTTTCGGCTCGACGTCTCAAAGAAGCGTCCATCCGTGCCAAGCATCACACCTGGAGCGACTCGCAGGTCAAACAAGCCCTCAACGAAGCCTTCTGGAATGCCCGAGACTGATCTGGTGCTGCTTTTCACTCGTCCGCTGGATCGTGCCGGACTGAGTTACTTTGTCACCGGCAGCATCGCCGGGATGATCTATGGCGAGCCGCGCCTGACGATGGATGTCGATCTCGTGCTCGTTTTGCCTCAGGCAGGCATCAAGAAACTGATCGAGTCGTTTGATGAAACGCATTTCTACCGCCCCCCGTGCGAGGTGATCATGGAGGAGGCGGCCCGGCCTGAGAAAGGGCACTTCAATCTCATTCACCACGACACCGGCTTCAAAGCGGATGTCTATCTTGCCGGCAACGATCCGCTGCACGCCTGGGCATTCGCGCGAAGGCGAGAGATCAAAATGGATGATGACTCCATCTGGGTCGCTTCGCCCGAGTATGTCATCCTGCGAAAACTCCAGTTCTACCTGGAAGGTCGCTCCGAGAAGCACCTGCGCGACATTGATGCGATGATCGAGCGGTCTGCTGATGACATCGACGAGTCTTTGCTCATGAAGATGATTTCAGAACTCGGCCTGGCGGACGTGTGGAAAGGCTTTCACGCCTGGCGCTCCTTCTGACATCCGACTTTTGATTTTTCGCCTCAACGCACCGTCTCCCAGTCAAAGTCGAGCCTGACAATCGACGTGTTCTTCTCCGTGCCGCGCTTGTAGGTGATGATGTGAAGACGCCGGTTGTCCTCCGTCCAATACGGCTGCGCGTAGTAGCCATCGGCCACGCTCTGCTTGCTGGCGTTGTCGAGCACGATGTGCTTGGTGATGGCGAGCGTCTCGGGATCAAATTTGAAGAGCGCGAGCTGCATCACGCCTTTCTCGATCCAGTTCCGCCCGAGCAGGTAGCAGCCGCCATCGCGCGCAAAGAGCCGCGGGCGGCCGATGTGCGTGGTGATGAAGTCGTGCGCGGCATTCAGATCGACCTTCTGGATCACCTTGAACGCCGCATCCGTGCGCAGCAGCCACTGGTGGTCATCGTAACCGCGTGCGGTGATGATGAAGCCATCGCCATGCGGCATGAAGGTGCTTTCATTGATCGGCGCACCGCCCAGTTCGTTCGTGATGCTGCGCACGAAGCGCCAGGTGAGGCCGTTGTCATCGCTGCAGATCACATCGACGTGGCCCGGCTGGCTTTTGGTTTTGAAAACGAGCTTTCCGCCGGTGAGGTTTGCGAACGTCATCACCAGCATCCACGTCGTCGCGCCGCGTGTGATGGAATCGAAGGCATAGCCATACTCCACGCCGTCGATCACGCCCATGCGCTGCACCGGCCCGAAGGTCTTGCCGCCATCGTTGGATCTCACCACCGCCAGTCCGGTGCGCAGAGAGCCTTTCGCAGCCTGTGCGTCGATGTAGTTCGACACGCCGCCATTTGCAAATCGCACCCACTCACCCATCTGCATGATTTCATTCTCCACCGCCGCCAGTGTGCCGGAAGCGAGCACTTTGCCCGAGGCCTTGTCCAGCCTCATCAACTCCAGCGTGGCCCCCACATCCGCTCCATGCGACTTCCCGCGCTTGTAGCTGACCAGCACCTCATCGCCCAGCTCAATCACCGCCGGAAAGGCGAGGTAGTCTTCTCCTGATGCCAAGGTGTGAATTTCCTGCGCGGAGAGCATTCCGCTAAACAAGATCGAAAGCAGCAGGTGGAGTTTCATGAGGCAGAACCATACGCCCGCACCTCGAAGACTCGCGCATGGTCGAGACCATTCGTGGCGGTGATGGTGAGGCGCAGGGCGGTGGCGGCGACCGATTTGGGCAAAAGATGCCTGCGGAGACGCTGGTGGTTGTTTTGGATGGTTTCGACGGTTTGCCAGCCGACGGGCGTTTCGAGGCTCAGCTCGTAATCACGCACCGTTTCGGGCTGCGGACGGCCCCAGAGCATTTTTTGCGTGTAGCCGTCGGCCTGTGAGAGCGTGAGGAGGCGGTGCAAGCCGGTGTCAAAGGTCAAAACGATCTCACGCAGCGAAACAGGCTCATTCCAGCGGATTTCGAGCGTGGCGGGCAGTTCGCCGCTCATCCAGCGATGCAGGCCGGGCTGCAAACGATCCGGCGGCAGCTTGGAAACGATGCGCGTGATGCCGTCGCGGATGTTTCCGACTCCGGCATCGCTTTGCGAGGATGAGGCGGTGATCTGCGCGGCCTTGCGCACGAGATCACGCGGGTCATCGTTTGAAACTCCGGTCAAATAGCAATCATCGCTCAGGAGCCGCTGCTGGATGGCATGAACGAGAGGCGCATCGGCTGCGATGTCGCAAGGGAACACATTTTGCCTCAAAGCGAGCGCCGCAGCCGTACCGACGCCCTGGCCAACGACGCCACACGTCGCCATGACGCGGGTGGAGGCAAAGGCGATGTGTGTGGCGGAGAGGTTGCGACCTGCGAACATCAGATTGCGCGGTCCGGCGGAGACGCAGCAGCGCAACGGGATGTCGTAGATGAACGGCAGATGATGTTGCGTGCAGGGCGGCTCGTCTGGCGCATCGACGCCCTCCGGCGGATGCGTGTCGATGGGCCAGCCGCCGTAGGCGATGGCATCGGGAAAGGTGCGCGACGTGAGCAAATCGCCCTCACTGAGGATGTGCTGGCCGATAAAGCGGCGGCTCTCGCGTTTGCCAGGCACGAAACCGATCCACTCCAGCGCCCAGTGCGAGGCGTCGATGTCCGAATGATTTTTGACGAAGTCCCACACACCGAGCGTGATGGCGAGCAGCTCATCGCGGATGCGCTCGTTGTCCTTCAGCGTGTCGAGACAGCCGCCCCACTCGATCCACCAGTAGCCGTATTCGAGACCGAGGTCGAAGCCGCTTTGCCCATACGGACGCAGCTTGAAATCCTCCGCGCTGAACCGCCGCGCCCAAGGCGGAGCTTCAAAAGGCATCTCACGCTCGTGTTTGCGCGCCTGGAACATGATCGAGGAGCCGAGCGTCTTCGAGTCCGCCTCCTCCTGCGCGAGCGTTTCGCCAAACTGAGCCTTGCTCTCGCGTCCACGCATGAACGGAGCCCCAGCCTCAATGCCGAGACGTCCATCTCCGGTGCAATCGACGAAAATTTTTGCTCGAATGATGAAGGCGTCCTCCGTGGAAGGCCTTTCAGCACTCACTTCGCGAATGATCCCGTCCTCGATCACGGCGCTGACGACAGTCGTGTTCAAATAGAGCGCGAGATTCGGCTCACGGCGGCATTTGTCATAAAGCAGCAAGTCCATGAGCGCAGGCGAGCGCTGCGGATTCTGCACGGCGAGATCGAGGCGCAGTTCCTCGATGATGCCGCCCTCGCGCAGTTCGTTTTGCAACTCCTCGCCGCCGCTGAGGCCCGTGGCACCGACGATGTGCATGCGCACCTCGCTGCTCGCATTTCCACCGAGCACGCTGCGATCCTGGCAAAGAATCACGCGTGCTCCGAGCCGTGCCGCTGCAAGCGCGCAGCACACACCCGCAATGCCGCCACCGGCCACAAGAAGGTCCGTTTCGAACGTGTGCGTGGTCACGGGCATGGCGCGTCAGATTTCCACCGCCGCGCGTGCTGCTTTCATGCCGGTGGAGACGCAGCGGAAGTCGCTGACCACATTGAAAAAGCGAAAGCCCATCGCGTGATAGCTTTTCACCTGTTCCGGCGCGCAGGGAATGGCCGCGATCTTGCCGTAGCGCTCGCACGCGGTCACGACCTTCGCCAAAATGGCCCGCACCTCGGGATCATCCGTCCTGCCGAACTTGCCGAGGCCCAGCGTGAGGTCCGCTGGACCGACGAAAAGCACATCCACGCCCGGAATCGCCGCGATCTCATCAATGTGCGGCACGACCTCCGGCTCCTCGATCTGCACGGCGAGGAAGTTTTCGTCATTCGCCTTCGCCAGATACTCCGCAGGCGGGATGCGGCCGAAATCCGCCTCCGCGTGGATGCCGTCAAAGCCACGTGCGCCGAGCGGCGGGAACTTCATCGCCCGCACCACCTCGCGCGCCTCGTCGGGATGCCTCACACGCGGCAACATGATGCCACGTGCGCCGGCTTCGATGAGCTGGAGCACATCGGTGTAGTTCGAGGGCCGCACACGGATCAGCGCATCCGCGCCGCCGAGCCGGCACGCTTGAATCAACGAATAAACCATCGCCGCATCGACGCGCTTGTGCTCCAGGCAGATCCACACGGCATCAAAGCCGGACGAGGCGATCATTTCGACCAGTTCGGGATCGGTGTAGCACGACTTCGCCGTGATGATGATCTGGCCGGAGCGAATTTTTTGAAGGACAATGGAGGACTGCATGCGATCAGCGGGAAAGATTGATTTCCGCCAATTAGATAGCGGTGATCGTTTTGCCCGCCTCATCTTTTCGCAGTCCTTCACGCCGACTTTCACGCAACACCTGCAGGGCCAGCGATCGCGCCGCCAGGAAGGAAACGCCGTTATTCAGTATGGTGAGCGCCTGCAACAGCGTGTTCGAGCATTCGCGTCGCAGGCAGGCATCGGCGGCAGCAAGGTGCGCTACAAGAGCGTCCCCACACTTATTTCGTCTTCGGTTTGAGAAACAGCACCTCGGCGCGCTCGATCCAGCCTTTGCGCAGATCCATGCGGAACCAGCCGTCGCTGTTTTTCTTGTTGATGCGGCAGCCGCTGCGCGGGGCGAACTCCTTGAGATCATACTGCGCCCAGGTTTTGCCCTTGTCGCCGGACCAGATGATGCCGCAGCCATAGGGGGAGGCCGGGGCGCAGTGCGTGGCGACGAAGACGCCGTCTTCATACAGCATCACTGCGGACTCGTAGCCGGGATTGAAAAGCATCGTGTGCTTTGACGTGTCCGTGATGTCCTTCGGATCGCAGACGAAAATTCCGCGATCGTAGCGGTTGGCGATGGCGAGGCCGTTCGCGTCGGCGATCCAGTGGCATTTGCCGTCGATGAAGTTGATGCCGCCGCATTTGAAGCGCGAGTTCGAGTTCACGTCGATGATGTGCCTCCACTCCCATTTGTCCGCCTTCGCATCATAGGTGCCGCGCAGCCAGTGTACCTCGTTGCCATGTCCGCGGTCGATGTCTCCCGTGACGGCGTAAAAGGCGTTCTCAGCCGGGTTGTAGGCCACATTGTGGATGTGACGGGCAATGTACTTGTTCCCAGGATCACCAAGCAACGGGGCATCCGGTGCCGCGCTCTTCTGCTGAAACTTCGGGTTCTGGCCGAAGGAGTAGGCCAGCTTCACCGTCTCGCCGTTGTCGGTGGAATAATAGACATTCACCGGCACAGGGCCGCCGAGCACGTTGCAGTAGTTCCCCCACACGAGCATTTCCTTCCCGCTGACCTCGAAGCAGTGCTCGCCATCGAGCGAATGGAAATACCAGCCGGGGTTCTTCGGGTCCACCGGCGTGGGGGGGGCGGAGGGGGAAGAGGAGACGCCCAACAAGCAGAAAAAAACGGGCGGAGGTAGAA
>CAYQWE010000014.1:0-27667 GCA_964421275.1 uncultured Prosthecobacter sp. | reverse complement strand
ACATTTACATCCCTCCGCGCGGTCCCTGGTCCCCCCCGCGGGGGGCTTCCTTCTCCCCCCCCCCCCCCCACGCTTCACGATGATCTCGCGGTGCGTCTTGAGATTGTCCGTGCTGAGGAAAAGCCGCTCACGCGTGGCGAAGAGCACGTTTCCGTTCTTCAACAGCACGCTGAAGGTGATGTCCTGTGCCTCCGCGAAGTCCGCCACATGCGGCCACGTCTTCCCGCAATCCTCAGAGAGCATGATCTTCGTGTCTTTGAAGCCGAACATGCGGCTGCCACGCTGCGTGTCGATGTACGGCTCGTCTGCTGACGGCATGCGGTAATAGAAATGCTCCGTCTCGCCCTCGATGGCGGAAAGGCAGGTGGTGATGGCGGATAAAAAAGCGAAGATCAACAGTTTCATGGCACCGCAGAGAACGTCACCTTTCGGTCACCTGCTTCAACGCCGCCATCAAATCGAGCCGGCGGAAGCGGAGATCGCTTTTGTCGTCCTTCACCTCCACGCCGGTGGTTTGGAAGATTTTCATCATCGCGCTCGCCAGATCCGGGCCGTGTTGTTTCCAGTCGTAGCCGGATTTCTCAATCGCCTCGCGCAGGATCATCGCGGAGCCGCAGAGGATGGCGTTCGAGCTGCTGGTGGCCTTCGCGGGCACGACAAGGTCGATCTTCGCACTGCGATCCAGGGTAATGACATCCTTCCCAGGTGTCACCGCGCCGATGGCGAAGCAGTTTGGCTGGCTCGCGGGCCACGAGATGCCTTTTGTGAAGTGATGATTGCCTGCTGGAGCGCTGACCCAGATGCCGAGCTCGCGGAGCTTTTTCAATTTGGAGTCGATCTCCGTCGGCACGGGCTCCGCATGCTCCTGATCATCCGCCGGCGCCAGGTTCACCGTCGTGATGCGATGCTCCGCGTGATGGTCGATCACCCATTGCAGCGCCTTGGCGAGCGATGCGCTGTCCGTGATCTTGCAATGGGCGCATTCGAGGCTGCGCACGATGGCGATTTGATTGTTGTAGGCCACGCCACGCTTGCCGCCGTAGTTTACCGACGACGGAATGCCAATCGTGCTGCCGTGATAACCCTTCCCCTCATGTTTCGGATCGTTGTCACCATCCACAGCATCGTAGGTGACCTTCACCTTGTCCCCCTGCCATTCCGGGCGCGACATTTTGCAGCCATCATCAAGCAAGGCGAGCGTCTGACCTTTTCCAAAGCTCAAAACCTCCGCGTAAGCCTTCCAAGCCGCCGTGACGCCCGCATGCTCGAACTCGGCGGGCTGCGCTGGCTCTTGAGCGGCGACGGTGACGGTGGCGAGGAGGAAGAGGAGTGGTTTCATGACGGCCTTCTTCAAACACCGCTTGCGCCGATCTTCTCTCCTTAACATGTGTATTGCCAATCTGACACGGTCGTCATACGATGCGCCACATGAAGACGCTTTCCGTCAAACTCCCCGATCCTCTCGCCAAGTGGCTGTTCGGCGAGGCGAAGCAAACCCGCCGTTCCCGCTCTGCGCTGGTGCGTGAGGCACTGGAGGCGAAACGCAGTGGCAAAGGTGGAAAACCGAAACGGCGCAGCCTCGCAGATGCGCTGTTGGAAGGCGGCGGCCCTTTCGATGGTCCCGGTGACCTCAATTCCAATCCGAAACACTGGGATGGCTTCGGGAAATGAAGGAGGTCATCATTCTGGACACCGGCCCCTTGGTGGCGCTCTTCGACAAGCACGATCCTGATCATCAATGGGCTCGTGGCCACATGGATCTGCTGCCTGATTCAGTCATCACCTGCGAAGCGGTTCTGACTGAAGCCTGTTTTCTCCTGGCCCGTGGCGGCATCAATCCTGTGTTGATCGTGCATGCCGTAAGGAATGGTTTCTTGCGACTACCCCTCGAAATCGCCGACGAGGCGGCCGCCCTGGAGACGCTGATGAGCCGCTACGCCGACACGCCGATGTCACTCGCGGATGCCTGCCTCGTTCGCCTGTCTGAAATCCATCGCGACTGCCGCATCTTCACCCTCGACCGGGATTTCAAACACTACCGCCGCTTCGGGCGCTCGGTGATTCCGTTGCTGAGTCCGTGGTGAATTACTTCGCCGTCAAAAAAGCCAGCAGGTCACGCAGTTCCTCGTTGGTGAGTGACATCACCAAACCGGGTGGCATCAGGGAGGTGCGGAGTTCGGTGCGTTTCACGATGTCGGCTTCGGGGAAGGATTTTTCTTTGCCGGTGAGATCGCGGAAGACTTCAGTATTCGAGGAGCGCAGCAGGATGCCGGTGAAGGTGGTGCCGTCTTTGAGCTCGACGACGGAGGGAAAGAACTGCGGCGCGACCTCGCGGTGCGGCTCGAGGATGGAGCGCAAGATGGCGGCGCGGTCGCCTTGCTGGGCGATGAGCGTCAAATCGGGGCCAACGACGTTGCCGCGTCCGCTGTGGCGATGGCAGGTGGAGCAAATGGCGACCTTGCTGTTGAAAAAGATGCGGCGGCCGGTTTCGGGATCGCCTTGGCCTTCGAGGAGTTTGAGCCAGGCGGCGGTGTCGTCGAAGGCGGGGCGAGCGATGGTGAGAGTGCGTGGCAGGGCACGCTGCGCCTCGTCACGGAGGATGGTGTTGTCGCTTTGAGCTAGTTTTTGCAGCAGCGCGGTGTCGTCGGTGCCGAGGATGGCCTCGGCGCGGAGTTTCGGGCTGCGTTTTTCATCGGCGGCGATGTCGGCGCTGGCGCGGCGGGCGGCGAGGGTGCGCACGGCTTCGAGTTGAAGCACTTCGTCGTCGCTGTTCACGAAGTCGCGCAGGAGTTCGAGCGTGAGGGCTTTGTGTGCCGGCGGGGCGAGGCGCAGCGCGTAGCCTTTGATTCGGGCGGGCGTTTTGGGATCGGTGATGCGCTCGACGAGCACTTCGGGGTTGGTGACGCCCGCGCCGGGTTCGCCGCGAAGGGTGTTCCAAGTGGCGAGCACGGCTTCGAAGAGGCGGAAGTCGAGTTTTGGATCGCTGAGCATGGCCTCGACCTGCGGTTGGAAGTCTTTGAGCACGGCATCGGCGATCCAGCGCAGGCACTCGAAGCGCATTTCGGCATCGGGATCGTCGAAGAAGGCACGCACCCACTTCGCATCGCTCAAATCAGCACGACGCATGGCGACGAAGGCCCAGACGCGAACTTGGGGAGCAAGAGATTTGACCTCCTCAATCGTGAGAGAAGAACGAGAGAGTGCAGTGAGCGCAGCATCAGCAAGGTATTTGTCTTCTCCACGGATCAGTTCGAGGAGTTTGAGCGGATAGAGTGTTTCGCGGCCTTCTCGGAGTTTTTTGGCGAGAGCGGCTTGGGGCGTTTCGGGCTGCTTTTCGGCGATCCAGGGCTGTTTTTCGATTTCGAGCTTCCACAGGCGTCCGCGGCCATGAATCGGGTAGGAGCTGAAAACCCAGTCGGTGAAGTAAAACGCGCCATCGGGGCCCTGGGCCATGCAGACGGGCCGGAAGAAGTCGCTGCCTTTCACGAGCGGGATGCGCTCGGAGGTGTAGCCCGCGCCTTTTCGCGTGAGCGGGAAGTAGTCGATGCTGTGATCGCTCCAGCTCGGGATGATGACACCGCCGCCGAGTTCGACGGCCGCGCAGGGGCCTTCACCGCAGGGATGCACCATGCCGAGCGTGCCGCGCAACTCGCCATTCCACGCGACGAAGGGATGCACGGGTGCGCTGCCATAGACCCATTGGAAGCCGTAATCCGCGCCTTCCACGACATGCAGCAAACGACATGGTGGACGGCTGCCGGGATCGTTTTCGGCGGCAAAGATCTCGCCATCGGCGCGCACGAGCAATCCGAAGGGATTCCAGAAGCCGCGGGCGATGCGGCGCAGACCTTTGCCATCGGCGGTGCAGCGGAAGACGCCGCCTTCACCGCGACCGCTGACCTTCGCACCATCGGTGCCGGTGAGCGTCCAGTCCTTGCCGAAGTTTTCGCCGAGCGAGAAGACGAGACCGCCATCGGGATGCCAGGCCATGCCGCTGAGGCCATTGTGCGGGTAATCGGCCACGGTGTCGAGCGTGGCGAGGTTCTGCTCCGTGTCGCCGGTGCCGTCGCCATCGCTGTCCTTCACGCGCATGATGCGATCACGCTCGGCGAGGTAGATCCAGCCATCGGGGCCGATCTCGACGTGCATGGTGGCATCGGTTTTGTTGTAAAAGACACGGCGGTTTTTGCCGTCGGCATCGAAGACGAGGATTTCGTCATGTTGTGGCCCCGCGTAACCCTCCGGTCGGTGGTGCGTATGGCTCGCGGCGAGCCAGATGCGGCCTTTGTCATCGACATCGATGCCCGTGGGCGTGACCAACGCCGGATGCTCGGCGAGCAGGGTCATCTTCACGCCGGGCTTCAGCGTCTCAATCTGCGGATTGAGATCAGCGGGGACGACGGGAGCCTTCGACGGCGGGCCGGACTGGGCGAGGGCGGCGAGAGGGAGAAGGAGGCAAAAAAGTGAACGGTGCATGCAGCTTTGGAATACGCGCCCACACCGGACACTTTATGGTTCAATATGTCGCGCGTCCGCCGGAGAGGTCGAAGACGGCCCCGGTGGTGAAGGAGCAGTCCTCGGAGCTGAGCCAGGCGACGAGCGCGGCGGCCTCCTCCTTTTTGCCAAAGCGGCCCATGGGGATCTTCGAGAGCATGTAGTCGATGTGCGACTGCTGCATCTGTGCGAGGATGTCCGTGGCGATGACGGCCGGCGTCACGGCGTTGACGGTGATGTTGGAGGTGGCGAGTTCTTTTCCAAGTGACTTGGTCAGCGCGATGACGCCGGCCTTCGACGTGCTGTAGTGCGCGGCGTTGGGGTTGCCCTCCTTGCCGGCGATGGAGGCGATGTTGATGATGCGGCCATAGCCGTTTTTCAGCAGATGCGGCACCACGCTGTGGCAGCAGTAAAACGGACCGTTGAGGTTGATGTCCATCACGCGCCGCCAGTCGGCAGGATCAATGTCCCATGTCTTCGCGTTGCCGCCGGTGATGCCGGCGTTGTTCACGAGGATGTCGAGTTTTCCAAAGGCTGTCACCGTGGCCTCGGTGGCCGCTTGGACGGAGGCGAGATCGGCGAGATTCACCGTGGCGGTATGCACCGTGTCAGGCGTGCCCATTTCCGCCGAGGCCTGCGCGAGCGCTGCCGCGTCCACATCCCAGAGCGAGACACGGGCGCCGGAGGCGAGAAGGCGTTCAGCGATGGCGCGGCCAATGCCACGCGCGCCTCCGGTGACGATGGCATTGCGGTTGTTGAGGTCGATTTGGTTCATGGATGATGGTCGAATGTTGAGATGAATCACAGCTCCACCCACTGGCCGGGAACGGGCGCAGGATAGCGGCCCTGGGCGTCGGACTTGATGGGCGGCTCGCTCTCGTGCGTGAGCTTGTCGATGCCGGGGAACCATTGGAAGTTGGAGGCCATCGCTTCATCCCAGGTCACGGTGCGGCCCATGTGCATGGCGGCGCGGCCCATGATGGCGGCGAGGTTGGACTGGGCGGCGCGCTTGGCCTGGTTGAAGGGCTTGTTCGTGCGGATGGCTTCGAGAAAGTCGTTCCACTGGTTCTGCCAGACGGTGTGCTTTTCCTTCGGCGCGCGCCATTCGATGTTTTTGCGGTTGGTGTTTTGATCTTTGTAGATCTCCACATCGGCGGCGTGGGTGTTGCCGGAGAACTGCGCGGCTTTCTTGCTGCCATGCACATAGGTGGCGAAGTGGCTCTGCGTGTTCGCGGTGTAGCGCACGGTGTGCATGGCGCGGGTGCCGTTGGGGAAGGTCCACTCGACATTGAAGGCGTCGAGGTTCTGGCTGCAATCGGTGCTGTTCGCGGCGCGTCCGCACACGCCCTGGGCGGAGACGGGCAGCGCGTCGTGCAGCCAGCACAGCTCATCAATCTGGTGGATGTCCATCTCCGCCCAGAGGCCGCCGCAGACCCAGTAGAATTTGGTGAAGTTGCGGAGCTGCCACTCAAGCTCGCTTTTGTCGGCGGGTTTCGGCCCGAGATTCCCGACCGGCCCCATGCGGTAGGCGCGGGTGTATTGCAGATCGCCCAGCTCGCCTGCACGGAGGCGGCGGATGAGTTCCTCGCGGTTCGGTGAATGGCGGCACATGAGACCGGCGGCGATCTTGACGCCTTTTTTCTCCGCGGCCTCGGCTGCGGCGATCACGCGGCGCACGCCGACGGGATCGGTGGCGAAGGATTTTTCCATGAAGACGTTCACGCCGCGCTCCACGGCATACTCGAGCTGCTGCGGGCGAAAGCCTGCATAACCGGTGAGCAGGGCGATATCGCCAGAGCCGGGGCGCAGCGAGTCGATGGCCTTCTTGTAGGAGTCGAAGCCGATGAACTGGCGCTCAGAAGGCACGTCGATGCGCTGCTCGAACTTGTCGTAGAGCGCGGTGTGCGCACGCTGGAGGCGGTCGTCATACAGATCGGCCATGGCGACGAGCTTGGTGGTGCTGCCGGTGGCCTCCATGGCATTGGCGATGGCGCCGCTGCCGCGCCCGCCGCTGCCGATGATGGCGAGCTGGATGGTGTCGCTGCCTGCGGCGTGGACGTGCGGGATGGCCACGCCCGCGAGCGCGGAGGCGGCGGCGGCTTTGCCTGCTGTTCCGAGGAAATCACGGCGGCTGATGGTGGATGGCGTGTTCATGGCTGGATTGGGTTGATGGTTGGTGGATTGGGTTGAAACTAGGCGTTCAGCACTTCGCTGATCTTCACTTCACGGCCGAGGGCGAGGGAGCGTTTGGCGGCTTCGAGCACGGCGATGACTTCGACCTCCTCCTCGACGGGCACGCTTTCTTTGCCGTGGATGACGAGGTCGAGGAATGACTCCAGGAGGTAGGCGTAGAGGTTGGCGAGGTCGGGGGTGACGCTGCGCCAGCCTTTGGTGCCGTAGAGATTGATCTGGTAGCCGGCGCGCATCACCTCCTTGTCGGCGACGATGAGCATCACGTCCCGCTGATCGCCAAAGCGGATGCGGGCGATGTTGGCACCGGGTTTGCCGACGTTCGTGACGCTGGTCGCGCCTTTGCCGAGCACGGCGTAGGCCATGGAGAGCGCGTGGATGCCGTAATAGACGAGCTCGTTGCCGCAGGCGACGCTGGCGAGATGCACGTCGCCGATCTGCGGCAGCTCGGTGCGCAGCTTGATGATGTCCGGCACGAAACGCAGGCTGCTGGCGGACATGAAGCGCGTCTTGGTCTCGCGGGCGAGTTTTGCCACCGCGGCGGCCTCGCGGGCGGTCATGGCGAGCGGCTTGTCGCAGAAGGTGGGCACGCCTTTGCGCAGGGCATGCTCCGCGTATTTCCACTGCGCGCCACTGCCGTCATCGACGATGAGCACGGCATCCACGCCGTCGCAGCATTGCTCCGGCGTGTCGGTGACGGTTTCGATGCCGCAGACATCAGCGAGTGCTCGCGCGGCGGCTTTGTCAGTGTCCCAGATTTTCACCACGCGGGCGCCTTCGAGTCTGCGGCCCGATTTGACGAAGGTGCCTTTGAGCTGCCTGGCCTTTTCCTCGTCCCAGCCGTTGAATGTCGTGGAAAAAGCGGTGCCGTGATGCGAGCCGGGCATGCGGGCGGCTGAGGGATTGTCATAAGTGGGCGCATAAGTGGCCGCGGAGATGATGCCGAGCTTCAGCGGCGCTGATTGGGCGAGCAGTGGAGTGCCCGCCATCGCGGCGAGCGTGGCGGCGGAGCAGGTGACAAAGGCGCGGCGGTCGAGGGGAGGGTTCATGGTTGTCGGGGAAGAGGTTGGGGCAGAATCATGGGGGGCAGAATGATGGGATTGTATTTCAAAGAGATGATTTTGCCCTTCATCATTCCTTCTTCTTCAGTAACTCGAACCGGACATTGTTAAGGGGCAGGTTTACCCAGGCCATGGCATCCAGCGTCGTATGATTGAGCAGTCGTTGAAGGTGTTTGCGTGTGTCCGCAGATCTCGTCGCGGCGGTCACTGCCAGGCCCACTCCGTCGCGCAGAATGTGCAAGGATTGCTCACCAAGTTGGCGTGAGCCTGCCATGATGGGGATTGGGTCCGGGAGGGAGCTGCGTCTGCCAATCAGCGTTGCCACGGCCTCGCGATACAGTGCCACTTCGAGACCCAGGCCCACATCGGTGCAGAGGGAGAGGACGACTTCCCGCAGCTCTTGATGCTCGGAGTCATCGGGCCACTCATGCGCTGTGACGCTGAACCGCCGCCTGTCATCCGGAGTCAGCCTCGTGGAGACAAACTCGGATTGAACCTTTAGCGGGCGAAAATTGACAAGACTACCGTGATGCGCCCCTGACAGGAGCACATAGTTCAGAGACTGCGCACGATGGGCGGGAGCGATGGCGGAAGCGCACTTGGCCTCGACCACCGTGCTCCCTGCGAGCAGGAGATCGATGAAATAGTCCCTCACAAACGAACCGTGGCGAACCCGGATCAAAACCTCGCGCTCCGCGGTGAGACCATCCTGAGCGCAACGATAGGCCAGCTCGTTCTTGTAAATCTTCTCGTCCAGCATCCGGCCAAATTGATTGTGAATCGTAAATGCATGCCCCGCCATCACATGATGGATCGAGTGAAACTGATCCTGCGAGACCACGTTGACAGGCTGTGACAGTTCAATCGGCATAACGGGAAGTTTGAGGCAGAATCATGGCGGGCAGAATGATGGGATTGAATTTCAAAGAGATGATTTTGCCCTTCATCATTCTGCCTCAAATTCATTTCGTGATCGGGTGCGAGATGCGGAGGTAGGCGAAAAAGTCGCGGAGCTGCTGCTCGCTGAGGCCTTCGAGGAGGCCTTCAGGCATGAGGCTGCGGCCCATCGGCGTCACGGTTTTGATGTCCTGCGCACTGAGCGTCACATCCTGGCCGTCCAGCCCGCGGACCACGGTGACCTGGTTGTCGCGGTCCACCTGGAAGCCGCCAATGCTGCGGCCGTCCTTCGTCTCTGCGGTGATGAACTGGAAGCCTTCGCGGATCTCGGCGTTGGGATTCACAATGCTGATGAGCATGGTGCCGAGGTTGTCACGCTGGTAGATGGTGAGATCGGGGCCGATGTTGCCGCCTTTGAAGAAGAGCTTGTGGCAGCTCGCGCAGCGCTGCATGAAGATCGCCTCGCCTTGATAAGGGTTGCCCGCGCCACGAGTGAGCGTCGTTTCGACCTCCGCGAGCTTTTTTTTGAAGTCGTAGCCGTTGGTGGCCGCTTTGGGGAAGAGTTTCGCCGCCGCTTCACTGACTGTTTTGTCCCGGCTCATGCGCAGATGATCCGCGATGTCTCCCGGCACGATCGAAAGACTGAGTTTGCCGGATTGCAGGGCGGTCATCAGCGCCTGCGTCCACTTCGCACGGCTGGAGAGCAGCGTGAACGCCGACGCGAGCGCGTCCTGCGGCAGCTTTGGCAATGCGGCCAGCGTTCCGCTCGCGATGCTGTCATGGTCGTACGCCGCGAGCGCGGCAAACGCGGCCTTGCGCAAGTCCGCGCCGGGATCGCTGGTGGCGACTTTCAGCAGCACGGGCACGGCGGCGGCGTTTTTCAGCTCGCCCATGCTGCGGGCGTAGAGCAGGCGGTCTTCGGGCTTCGCTTTCACATCGGCCACGATGGCGAGCGCTTCCTTCACGGCCGTGGCATCACCCTGCCGCAGCCGGATGACGAGCGATGCGCCGCCGGACGAGGCCATGGCGGCGACGAGCTCATCCGGCAGGCCGCTCATGGCGCGACCGCGATACGCCTCCTCAAAGCCCTTCAACAACTGCGCGGCCTGCTCCTTGCCGGGGGCGAGCTTCAGCAACTGCGCGATGAGCAGCAGCTCGTGCCGTTTGCCATCGACAGCGAAGCGGCGCACGACACGCGGCAGCACCTGCTGCATCACCAGCGGTTCGTTCCAAAGCGCGGGTGTTTTGAAAAACTCCATCACGTCGCTGGTGGCGGCGGGGATGCGGGACTCGAACACCCACCAGCACAGCAACGGGATGAAGGGATCATCCACATCCTCGTCATGCGCCATCACGGCGGCGATGAGCGGGAATGCCTGCACATCGGCGAGTCTGCGGGCGGTGCAGGCGAGCTGCGAGCGCACCTCGGCGTCCTTTTCCGCCACGGCCTGGGCCACGAGGGCATCAAAGACATTCGTCGGCAGCAATTGCGGTTCCTTCCTCGCAGGCGGCAGGCCGAGGTTGCGATTGATGCCGTATTCATCACCCAGCAGGCGAGCGGCCCACGAGCGCACGGATGGATTCGCATGCTTCAACGCGAGCACGGCGGTGGCGTCATCGAGCCCGCTGGACTGGTGCAGCGCCCACAGTGCATTGAGCGCGGCGAGGCCGGCATCTTTCGCGATCGTATTCTTCAAGGCGGAGGCAGCTTGTGCGTCCTTCCGCTCGCCGAGCAGGCGCACGGCGGTGTGGCGGTGCCATTTGTTCGGATGCCCGAGCAGGGCGATGAGCTGCTCCGTGCTCTTCGCAGCCAGATTGATGTCCGTTTCGAGTCTCGCGTCCTTGCCCGCGATTCTGTAGATGCGGCCCGTGGTGGGATCGATCTGGTTCTGATAATGCTGGCCGTGCGCGATGTAGAACTCATACATGTCCGAGACATACATCGAGCCATCGGGCGCGTTCGCGCTATAGACGGGGCGGAAGGCCGCGTCGCTGCTCTTCACCACCACGCCGTGGTCCTTGGTGTCAAAGCTGGAGCCGTGGGCGATGCGTTTGCTGGCGATGACTTCATTGTGCAGCGGATCGATGGCGAAAAGCATGCCGGCGAGCGCGGGCGGCATGGCGCTGCCATCGGCGAAGGCCCCGAAGTGGGTGAAGCGCACCACGGGATCGGGCGTGGCCATCATCGGCAGATCGCCAAACGCGTACGGATTGCGCGGCGGGCCGAACTTGCCGGGCGTGACGCCCTGCATGAGGTAGAAGCCGCCCTGCACATAATGCCAGCCGCGGGTGTCGCCGCCGTTGTGACCCGAGTAGGCGCGGCCTTGCGCGTCAAACTCGATGCCAAAGGTATTCCCTCCGCCTTCGGAGAAGATTTCAAAGGCATGCGTGTCGGGATGATAACGCCAGATCATGCAGCCCTCGAAATAGGCGCCCGGCGAGTCCGGCGCGTCGATGCCGGGCCGCAGCACGCGGCAGGTGGTGCCGCTGCCCTGGCAGCCGTAGAGCCAGCCATCCGGTCCCCAGGCGAGGCTGTTTGCCTGCGCATGTGTGTCTTCAAATCCAAAGCCGGAGAGGTGCGTGACGGGCGGGCCGTCCGGCACGTCATCACCGTCCTTGTCGGGATAGAAGATCAGAAACGGCACATGCATCACCCACACGCCGCCGTGACCACGCACAGCGGCATTCGCCATGTTCAGGCCATCGACGAAGGTCTTGTGCTTGTCATAGACGCCGTCGCCGTCCGTGTCCTCGTGGATGGAGACGATGTCGGCGCCACGCACATGATTCGGCGGCGCTACGGGCTGCTTGTCATAGACAGCGCGGTAGTATTTGTCCCGGCTGAGCATCTTCAGCCCGGCGGGATACGGATACTGCCGCGTCTGTGTCACCCACATGCGGCCGCGTTCGTCGAAACTGAAATGAAACGGCTGCGCGATCTGCGGATCACTCGCGACGAGCTCCGTCTTCAGGCCGTCGGTGGCCTTCATCATCGCGGCGGACTGCTTCGGCGGCAGGCTGGGGCCATGCACCTGCTCGGTGCGCCCAAGCACGCGTTGCGACTCATGAAAACTGTCGAAGGTGGCGCGGGCGGGTTTTTGCGTCAAAGCACCGCCCGGCTTGTAATCACTGCCCGCGAGCAGCTCCCACTCCCCCTCGAAGATGCATTCCTGCTCGTAGTTCATGATGAACGGCGCATCACCGAGGAAGCCGCCGGGGCCAGCGGGCACATGCATGCGGATGGCGATCTCGTTCCACTCGCCTTTGCGCAGCGTGCCGACGGGGACTTTGTGACGGTAGATCGTGGTGCCGGAGCTTTGGTAGCCCGGCGGAAATGCGCCGCCAGTGCCGATGTTCCTGCCATTGACCCAGACTTCGTGCGCACCAGCGAGATCACGGATGTTCACGCCGACGGATTCCTCCCATAGATTGCGCTCGTGTTTGGCGAAGAAGGAATCATGCACCTTCACCCAGGCGCGCAGCCAGGCGGTGCCAGTGAAGTCCAGCTTGCCGGGGACGCGGGCGGTCTGCCAGTCGGCGGCTGACGCCACCGTGATGAGGGCCAGCGGGAGGAGGATGCGGAGGACTTTTTTCATGCAATGCGATGGATGATGGATCATGGGGCCGCCACAGGACGGCCCAGGCAGACGCGGAAGCCGTCGCGTGAGTCGGAGTAGGTCACGCTGCCGATTCCAAGGCGGACGGCGCAGCGCGCATTGCCCGGCACGTCGAAGTAGTTCCCGCCTTTGCAGACAGGCCGCGTCACGGTGCGCTGCTCCGCGTTTTCATAATGCACGTCCGCATGGCCGCCCTTCGGATCAAAGTGATCAATGACGAACTCCCACACGCCGCCGCACATGTCGGCGAGGCCGAAGCCGTTGCGGCCTTTTTCTCCATAGTGATCCACGGGCGAGACGAAGGAGTAACCATCACTCCACGGCACCTTCGCCAGCGGCCATGCCTTGGTGCGACCGGGCAGGAGATCCATGCTGGAGATGTTCAGGCGGCCCTGGCCTTCCTCGATCTCGTTCCCCCACCAGAAATGGCTGCTTTCCTGGCTGCCGCCGCGGCATCCATATTCCCATTCCGCCTCCGTGGGCAGGCGGTATTCGAGGCCGTCGGTCAGACGCCCCGCTTGGCGCTCCCGCTCCGTCAGCCAGGCGCAAAACGCCTTCATGTCGTTGTAGCTCACGCTCACAACCGGGAAGTCATCACGGTTTGGAAAGCCCCAGTTCGGATCACGCCAGCTTTTTCCCTGCATGGACTTCCAAGGATGCGTCACCTTCGTCGTGAGATGATAGCCATCCCACGACGGATCGAAGACCTGCGTCTTTCCGCCGGGTTTCTCAGCATCGGTCACAAAGCCTGTCGTCTCGGTGAACTTCTTGAACTGCCCCACGCTGACCTCCGTGCGGCCCATCCAGAAACCATGCTTCACCTGGACTTTCTGCGGCTTTTCGCCCTCGAATGACTCGCGTGAGGTACCCGGCTGCGCGCCGCCTTCGATGCCGGTGGCCCATGCCTTCTCCTCCGGCGTGCTGCCCATCATGAACTCCCCCGGCGGGATGAAAACGACCTCCAGACTGACACCACCGCCGAGATCGAGCTGCTTTGAATCGCCCTTCGCGGGTTCTGCGGAAAAAGAGGCCCCAGACAAACCTGCGAGGAGCGCCGGGAGCATGATGAATTGTCGGATCGCATTCATGATGGCGTGAGATGATGGCGTGAGTGTTTTCAAATTTTCACGACTTGCCCGGTGCGGGCGGATTCCTCAGCAGCGAGGCAGGCGCGCACGGCCTCGCGCGACTCCTCGGGCGTGATGACCGACGGTTTCTGACCGGTGGCGACGCAATGGGCGAAGTATGCCAGCTCATCCCGCAGAGCACCGCGGAGCTGGCCGTGAATGGTGGGCCAGTAGGTCGTGTCCGGGCAGCGTGAGCCTTTGCTGTCCACGATCATGAGATTGGGATGCGTATCATGGATGGAGATGCTGCCCTCGGTGCCGACGACTTCGAGACGCTCATCGATTTGAAACGGCGTCGTGTCCGGCAGGCACCACACAGACTCCAGGATGCACGAGGCGCCGCTCTCCAGGCGATACATGACCTGCCCGAGGTCAGGATTCGCGTGCTGGCGCACCTTCACTGTCTGCGCGTAGGCCGTCACGGCCCGTGAGCCGCTGAACCAGAACATCAAATCGGTGTCATGCACGCCATCCCCGATGATGGGGCCGATCTTGTCGAGCACGCTCGCACCGACCCACGCGGGCAGATTCCGCCGCGCATACATGGAGATGATTTTGCCGATCTTGCCTGCGGCGATCTCCTGCTTCGCGGCGGCGTAGCGTGGATTGAAGCGGCAGATATGGCCGGTCATGAAAAAACTCTTCGCGGCATTCGCGGCGTTCACGATCGCATCGCAATCCGCGAGTGTGGAGGCCATCGGCTTTTCCAGGAAGACGTGCTTTCCGGCCTGCAATGCGGCCACGGCGGGCGCGGCGTGTTGATCCCACATGGTGGTGATGCTCACGGACTCCAGCTCGGGATCGGCGAGCATCTGGTGATAGTCGGTGTAGGTCTTCTTCGCGCCGAACTTCTTCGCCACCTCGGCCAGGCGTTCGGAGTTGCGCGTGCAGACCGCGTGGAGTTCGACATTGGGGATGGCCGCGAGTGCTTCGCAATGTTTCTCGCCAAACCAGCCGAGGCCGAGGACGCCGTGTTTCACTGTTTTCATGTGGGATTGATGGATGTTGATGGGTTGATGTCAGGAATGAACGGGGCCGTCGCATTTGCCCAAGTCCGCGAGAGCGCCTGCGCCGGTGAGCACCCGGATCTTGAGCTGGTATCTACGCGTCTCTCCGGGCTCGAGGAACTGCCGCGCCAGCTTGTGCTTGTCCCGCGCGCTGCCGAGCAACGAGCCGGAGAAAGGCTCCAGGCCGCAGACGTAGCTGCCGCGCGGGCCGTAGTGCTGCCAGTTCGCCATGCGGGGCAGCGCTTTTCTCGGATAGCTGATCTCCAGGCCGAGCTTGAGCTTGTCATTGAGCAGACCGATGCGGCACCAGCCATCGCGTTCGGCCTCGGTTTCCACGATCAGGCCGCGCTCGCCGCTGCCCGCGTGCTCCTGCATCGGCGCGGGCACGCGTTTGAGTTTGTTCATCGCGGCATCGGCCAGCGGCTGCACGATGTCCTGCCCCGGCGGCGGCGGCACGGTCCAATGCACGGCTTTGCCGCGATAAATGAAGCGCGCACCCTGATCGAGCAGCGGCCAGCCGAGGTTGCAATGATAAAGCCAGTGATGCGGCACGCAGGTGTCTCCGCGGTTCGTCACGGCATCCTCGATGAGGATCTCCGGCACTCCGAGCGTGCAGCGGATGCTGCGGCGGTTTTCAAACACAGGACCGAAAAATCGCGTGTCACGCACGATGAGGCCGAGCTCCATGTCATGACGACCGGCATGCGGATCGGGATTGCGCAGCGTCTCGATCTGCGATGGCTGGCTGGAGTAGCGGCCATGCAGCGTGGTCATCACGCCGTCCTCCTCACGCGGCCCGCCCACATATTCCGGGCCGCAGGTCGTCACCAGCCCGCCTGCCCAGCCGCGAATCCATTCAATGCCGCTGTGATAGGCCGCGTTCGGCGGACGCAGCCCGTTCGGCGAGAGCCAGGCGAGCGCGAATTGATTGAAGCTCGCGTCCACGATGTCGCCGCCGCGATCCAGCGCCACGGTGAAACGAAGACCCGCGCCCGTGTCGATCAAAGCCACCCGCGTGCCACAGCCGCCGCCCGCGCCCGGCGAGTCGAGCGTGCCGGTGCGGATGCCGCCGAGCTGGAGCGGATTTTCAAACTTGGTGGGGTCGAAGGTCATGATCCTGTCCGGTTTACCACGGCGGCAGCGCCAGCGTCCCGCCATCGAGCACGATGGAGGTGGCGTTGATGTAGCCCGCGTCATCGCTGAGCAGGAAAGCGGCGGTCTGAGCGATGTCGATGGGCTGTCCAAGACGGCGCACCGGGATACGGCGGGCGACATCGGCATAAAGCTCGGCCACGGGCTTGTCCCAGCCCTCGCACGTGGCCGCGAGCATCGGCGTGTCGATGGTGCCGGGGCAGATGCCCACCACGCGCACCTTGCCCGCGTGATCGGTGGCGAGACAACGAATCAGCGACTCTAGCGCGCCTTTGGATGCGCAATACAGCGCATGCGCCGGGAAGCCGATGAACGCCGCGACAGATGTCGTGATGAGGAACACGCCCCCGCCCTGTTGCTCCATCACCGGAATGGCGTGTTTTGCCGTCCAGAACACGCTCTTCACATTCACGCCCATGAGCTTGTCCCAGGCCGCGTCGTCGAACTCCGTGACCTTGCCCTTGCCCCAGACGCCCGCGTTGCAATGCACGCCGTCGATGCGGCCATAGTGCTCCACAGCACGCCCCACCATCGCCTGCACGCTGTCCTCTCGCGACACATCGGCGAAAACGAAGCGAACGTCGTGCCCGGCCCCGCGCAGCTCCTTTTCGAGAGCCGTTCCGCGATCCTGCTGATTCGATGCGATGACCACGCGAGCGCCGAGCGAGGCAAAATGCCGGCTGCAAGCCTCGCCAATGCCCGACGTGCCGCCGGTGACGATGATGACCTTGTCTTTGATGCTCATGGAGTGGAAGTGATGGTGGTGGGTGAAGGCAAAATCATGCAGGGCAGAATCATGGGGAAGCGGATCAGTGATTTCAGAAATATGATTTTGCCCTCCATGATTCTGCCTTCTCTCATTTCCAGGGAAGATCGCTTTCGTTTTCAAACTGCATGTATTCGATCACCGCGCCGTCCTTCAGCATGAAGGCCACGGTGAAGCCCGGCGAGGGCTCGAAGGGCTCCAGGATCACGTTTTCGCCTTTGATGGCCGCATGGATGTCATCCACGCGATACGCCACATGCGGCAGATCGCGCACCGGGCCTGTCACCGGGCTGTCCGGCTCAAAGCGCAGATATTCGATCTTGTAGGGATGCTTGCGCGGGTCGGTGACCCACACCTTGGTGTCTTCGACAAAATACTCGCCGGGATGGCTTTCGTCCGTCGGCAGGCCGATGTGATGGAATGTTTTCATGGTTTCGTTTTTCTTTCTTCAATGGCGCGGTCGGCCATGCGGAAAAAGTCGTTCTCCGGCGCATAACCCAGCACCGTGCGGGCGCGGGTGATGTTGATCTCGAAGGGGTGGAATTTCGGATTGGGAATCTCGATCACCGGCACATCGAGCCTCTTCGACAAATGCTCCGCCGCGACACGGTAATCGAAGACCGACGGCCCGGCGATGTTGAAGGTCTGGCCGAGCGCGGATGGATTCCCGATCATGCGGTCAAATGCCTGCATCACATCATCGACATGCACGATGTGGCGCCGCAGCGGAGCGCCTCTGGCATCGGTGAGGATGGGAATGCGCTCCTGTTTGGCCCGCACGAGCGCGAGAATGTCATCGCTCACTTCGCCAAAGCCATGCCCAGGCTCCGCCGGATTCACATTGTTCAGCAGCGAGAAGTGATTCAGCAGATCATCGCCCTCAAACACCCACGACGAGCGCAGCACCGTCACTGGCACGCCATACTGCACCGCGTATTGCGCCGCCATCGTCTCCTCCATCACCTTCGAGAAGGCGTAATAGCCCGGATAGGCCGTGAGCGGATGATTTTCGTCGATGGGGACGGGTTGCGGGTAGAACCAGATGCCCTGCGCCGCATCCCCGCCGAAGAGGATGAACTGCTTCACACCCTGGCGGCGGCAGGCTTCCAGGATGTTGAAGGTGCCGCGCACACTGACATCGAAAAAGGTGTCCGCGTCCTCCTTCGTCGTGGCGAGCTGCACCACGATGTCCGCGCCGCGCACCGTCTCCTCCACCGCCTTCGCATCCGTGATGCTGCCGCGCACACAGGTCACCTCCGCGCCGTCCACCGGCGTGCGATGCACCAATGCCCGTGCTGCGATGCCCCGGCGTTCCAACACCGCCAAAGCATGGCGTCCTAGCTTTCCACTGGCTCCAAAGATGGCGGCGGTCTGTTTCATGCTCCGGTTATAACGTGTGCCACAGCTCAAAACATTGGCCGGGAGCGTCAACCTTTGGTATTTTCCGGCCATGAACGAACAACGCCGCGCCCAGCAGTTCCAGCAGGCATTTCTCAAACGCATCGGCGGCGGCCTCCAGCTCTCCACACTCTTCGCCACCCTGCCGATGATCGCCTTTCTGGCCAAGGACAGGCAGAGCCGCTTCGTCAGCGCGAACGCCCGCACGCTGAAAATCTTCAACCTGGAGCATGAATGGCAGATGCTCGGCAAAATGGACCGCGACTTCTTCCCGCGCGAGCTGGCCGCCAGCTTCGTGGACGAGGACCGCCGCGTGATGCGCACCGGAAAGACGCGCACCTACTACTCGCAAATGGTGCCGGACATCCGCGGCCCGCTGAACTGGTATGTCGTCTCCGTCTCGCCGTTGCGGGATTTGCGAGGCCACGTCTGCGGTGTCGCAATGACGCTCTACGACATGCACGAGGTCGGCGGTGTGGCGCAGCCCTTCCAGCAGCTCGAACCCGCCCTGCGCCATCTGCACATACGGTTCCGTGAAACCATCGAGACCCAGCAGCTAGCCTCCCTCACCCACCTCTCCGAGCGGCAGTTCACCCGCCTCTTCCACAAACTCCTCGGCGAGCCGCCCATGCGCTATCTCATCCGCCAGCGCATCAATGCCGCCTGCCAGGATCTCATCGCCACGGATCACACCGCCGGAGCCATCGCCATCGAATGCGGCTTCTACGATCAAAGTGCTTTTACTCGCGCATTTCGATCCCAGACCGGCCTGACCCCCGCCGCCTACCGGCAGCGGCATTTGGACGAAATGACGATTGAAGGAGCGTGACGGGCTTTTTCTTCGAGGTTCATACCTTCACTAAGGTTTGCGGACGGCGACGGCCTCGACCTCGTATTTGAGCGAAGGCGGCAGGCAGTTTGTGATGGTGGTGCGCGCCGGGCAGGGCGCGGAGAAGTATTCGCGATAGAGCTTGTTGAAGAGCGGCACGTCCTCCGCATCGCGCACATAGTTGCGCGTCTGCACCACATGTGCGAGATCGCTGCCAGCAGCTTCGAGTACTTTGCGTACGTTTTCGATGCTGCGACGAAACTCGCCTTCAAACGTGTCCGCGACGATATTGCCCTGCTGATCCACGGAAGCCTGGCCGGAAACGAAAATCAAATCCCCTACCACTACGCACGGACTGAACGGCAGATGCGAGGTGGGCGTGTCGGGGAGTTGGGGATAAGAGACGAGTGGATGATTCATGAGGGACGGAGTCAACGGCCCTGCCACGCTCATTTCATCACGCGATCAGCTCGGGAATCGCACGTCCGTTCTCCACAATGTGAACCGGGCGGCCGTTGAGGTCGTCGATCGTCACCTTCGTGTAGTCAATGCCGAGGTGGTGATACACGGTGGCAAGGAAGTCGCTGGCGTTGCAGGGGCGCTCCACCACGTCCTCGCCGCGTTTGTCACTCGCGCCGATGACGCCGCCGGTCTGGATGCCGCCGCCGGCCCACACATTGGTGAAGGCGCGCGGCCAGTGGTCGCGCCCCGGTTGCAGCGTGCCGGTGGGGCCGCTGGCGTCGCCCGCGCCGGTGCTGCGGTCGAAGCTGATCTTCGGCGTGCGGCCAAATTCGCCGGTGACGACGACGAGCACCTTCTTATCGAGTCCGCGTGCGTAGATGTCCTCGATCAAGGCGGACACGCAGCGGTCATAGGTCGGCATGCGGAAGCGCAGCGCCTCGAACTGATGCTGGTTCACCGCGTGGTCATCCCAGTTATTCACGCGACCGCAGAGCGGGCCGTTGAGACTGCTAGTGACAATCTCCACGCCCGCCTCGACGAGGCGGCGTGCGAGCAGAAGCTGCTGGCCCCAGCGGTTGCGGCCGTAGCGATCGCGTGTGGCTGCATCCTCCTTGCTGAGGTCAAAGGCGTCACGCGTCTTCACGCTCGTGAGCAGGGTGGCCGCCTGCGCCTCGAACTCGTCCAGCGCACCCAGCTCGCCCACGCGGTCGAACGCACGCTCCATCTTATCCAAACTGCGGCGCAGCGCGATGCGATCACTCAGGCGACGGTTCTCCGCCTCATTGTCTAGGCCGATGTTCGGCACCTGGAAGGATGGTCGGTTTGGATCATCGCTGACGGCGAAGGGCGCATACGCGTCGCCGAGGTAAGCGGGGCTGGAATACTCCGGCGAGGCGGCGGGCACGCCGATGTAGTTCGGCAGCGGATTGACACGCCCGCCTTCTTTTGAGCGCAGGTAATGCGCCACGGACATCCAATCCGGCAGCCGCGGCTTCGGCTTGTCGCGCGTGTCAGTGTCGCCGGAGAACATCTGCATCGTCCCCGCCGGGTGACCGCCTGCGGTCTGGTTCATGGAGCGGACGATGGTGAACTTATCCGCGATCTTCGCATTCATCGGCAGCAGTTCGGTGAAACGCGTGCCCGGCACCTTCGTGCTGATCGTCTTGAACGGGCCGCGATACTCGCTGCTCGCGTCCGGCTTCGGATCGTAGGTGTCGATGTGGGACTGTCCGCCCGGCAGCCAGACCATGATGATTGACTTGCGCTCCGTCTGCGGCAGGGAGGCGTTCGCCGCGCGTAGTTTAAGCAATCCCGGCCAGCTCAAAGTCGCCATGCCGGAAAGGCCGAATTGCATGAAGCTGCGCCGTGAATGGAGCGGCCCGGCACAGCGGACGATGGAAGGTGGCTGGATGATGGAGGACATGTTTTGAGGACTACGCTGCGAACACGCCTAGTATTGCTCGTCAAATCCGCGCCGGGCCTCAAAACCTCGCGATCCGCGCGGCCTCCGTCATCAGCTCATGCTCAAAGGCGCTCTCGTATGCCGCCAGTGTTCCCGCCTTGAGTCGCAGCCGTTTTCCTTCCTCGCGCCATATCCGCACGGCCCCCAGCACCTCCCGTAGCACCTGCCTGGCCGCCGACGGCTTCAGCGCAAACCGTGCCGCCACCGCGAGCGCCGCAGCCATGCGGGGCTCCGCATCGTCTTCGGAAATCATCGTCTGGTGCAGATGCACGCGCTCCATCTCCGGCACGGGATTCAAGTCATACGCCGGTGACAGCGCCCAGCGCCCGGGCCGCCGCATCAGAAAGGCATGATTGCGCTCATGGTCGTCGCGATTGCTCACCAGCAGTGAAAACACCATCCGCCGCCACAATTCGTGCAGATCGCGCGTCACCTCGTCGCCCGACTGCCGGATCGCGTCCGCCATCATCGTGTAGCTCGCACGTGCGTCTGCGGAAAGGCCCAGAAGCGTCGCCGCAGAGATGAAAGGCACGCGTGCGCCGGTGCTGTCACGATCAAACCGTGTGATCACCGCGACACTCCGCCCCGCCGCGTTCACCAACTGATGCTCCGCGACGGTGAGGCCGGCCTTCCTCGCCAAAGTCAGTGCCAGCACCTCGCCCGCCGCGATGTCGCGCCGGTCATCCGGCTTGGGGAACTTCGCGATCGCCAGCCTGCCATCCTTCAGCAGCACCGCCGACTTCGGCCTCGCCCCTCCCAGCGGAGAGCCTTCCGCCAGCAGGTGCCGCAGATCCGCCGCGCTCTCGTTTTCATGATGGATCGCATCCGCCGCCTGCATCAGCGTCGTCAGCCTCAGCAGCGGCGGCAGTCGGCCATGCGTCGCCGCCAAGAACGGCCCGCCGCCACCATCACGATAGCGCAGCGCACCGATGCGTGAGGCATCATCCAGCGCCAGAACATAGTCAATGTCGCGCCAGGGCTTCAGTGGCAGCACTTTCTTCCGCACCGCCCGCTCGATCAGCAGCCTGCCCCAGCGATCCGGCCCCGTGTCTTGAAAAACTCCCGGCAACGCCGCCGCATGATGCACGGCGCGTTGCAAGGGCAGCCCGGTCGGATCGAGCGCGAACGCATCCGCCCGTGCCAGCCACTCCGCCGCATATTCAAACGAGGCCGAGACACCCCGCTCCGGCGTGTGCAGCCGCCCTGCGAGATGCGTCGCACCCAGCCAGTCGATATGAACCTCCGTTGTCATGATCTGGCGGCCGCTCTGGCCCTCCGGATGCGTTTGGGCAGTTGCTCCGCCTCCTTCTCCAGCCCCAGAGTGTCTCCCCCCGCCTCCGCCAGCCGGTTCAGGCGGTCATGCAATTGCAGGACAAACAGCGCCGTCGCCAGCGTGCCCACCGCCACCGTCGGATCACCGTTCTCCAGCCGCCAGAGCGTGTCACGGCTCACAAACAGCCTCTCCGACATCTCCACACTGGAGATGCGGCGTTTTCTACGCGCCACCGCCAGATCGCGCCCGAGGTTTTTCAAGGCGCGTTTCACCGGCAGCGGCAGGGAGTGAGCAGGAGAGGGCATGGCACATCAAACGTCTGCCATATCAGACATCAAGTCAATTAGCGTCTGGTATAGCAGACAACATCACTTGCCAAACACGGCCAGCTCCTTGCCTTTGGCATCCCACATGCGCAGCAGGCTGTCCTCACCGCCGGCGACGAGGATGGTGCCGTCCGGCGTGCTGACAGCGGCTTGCATGTAGTCGGGGATGTTGGCGATGTTGCGGATCTCGGTGCCTTCGTCGTTGACGATGCGCACGCGGTTGTCGCCAGCGGAGGTGATGATCTGGTTCGTGGCACCGATGAACTGCAACGAAGTGACTTCCTTGGTCCAACCTTCGATTTTCCGTTTCCGCTCGCCGATGATCATGTCCCAGGTCACCACGGTGCCGTCCGCGCCTGCGGTGGCGAGCACGCGTCCGTCACTACGGAAGGCGATGCTGGTGACGTGATGCGTGTGGCCTTCAAAGAGGTTCATCTGGCTGCTGGTGGCGATGTCAGTGACGCGTGCGATCTTGTCAGCAGCGCCGGTGGCGAGTTTTTTACCATCCGGCGAGAAATCGAGGCAGAGCACTACATCGCTGTGCTTTTCCTTCCACGTCTGAGTGACTTTTCCGGTGGCAACATCAAGGAAGATGATGTCGCCGCTGCGCGAAAGTTCGCCGCCGCCGGTGGCTAGCGTTTTGCCGTCCGGGCTGAAGCGCACGGCGTTCACACGGTCAGCGAAGAGTCCCTTCGCATCGATCCTCCGTTCCAAGGCCCAGCGTGGTAGCATGTCAATGCTCTGCGTGATGTCCTTCGTGTTGGCTGCGACGCGGCTTTCCTCCACCGGCACGCCGGTGGTCGCAGCCCACACGCGCAGCGTGCCGTCCTCAAACAGTGCTGCCACGCGCAGCGCATCAGCGGAAATAGAGACCGCGACGGGCTTGGCGGTGGTTTTGGTCAGCGACTGCTTTAGCGCCGCGAGTTCGGCGATGGCCTTGGCCTGGGTTGCCTTCGCCGTTGTGATGGCCGCATTGGCCGCAGCGACGACCTTGGCATTGGCGACTTTCGATCCGGTGATGCGTTTCACCTCTGCCTCGGCGTCTTTCACATTGCTCTCGGCGGCGGAGACAGCGGCGAGCGCGGAGACTTCGGTCATCTTCGCGGTGATGAGCTTATCCTGCGCGGCCTTGAGTTCCTTCTCGACAGCGGCGTCCTTCGCTGCGGCGAGTTTGGCAGCGAGATCATCCACGGCCTTCTGCGCAGCGGTCTTGGCCTCCGTGGTCGCGGGGACGGCCTTCTGCTTCTCCGGCAGTACTTTCTTCATCGTATTGATCGCGTCATTGGCCTTGCTCAGAAGGACATCGAGCGCCTTGTCCTGCGCCGTCACGCGGTTGATCACGCTCGTCTGAAACGACTGCTCCAGCGTTTGCGCGGCGATGGCCCAGTCCAGCTCCTCTACCTTTCGCGTGGCCGCCACGCTGCCGCGCAGCTCGATGATCGGCTTCAGCGTGGCCGCGTCCCAGACACGCACGGAGCCATCGGAGCAGCCAGTGACGACCTGCTTGCCATCCGCCGACATCGCGCTGCTCAAAACGGCGACCTTGTCTGCGGTGGTGATCTTTTTGATCAAGTCGGCGCTGGCAGGCGCGGACGTTGATTTTGTGGCATTCGCCACCGGTTGGGTGGGGGCGAGCTTCCAGAGCTTCACCTCGCGGAAACTGCCGCTGGCGAGCCGCGTGCCATCCGGGCTGAACGCGAGCGACTGCACCAGCGCACGATGCGCCGCTGCGTTTTTCTCCGCAGGATCACCCACCTGCGCCACGAGCTGCCGCGTGGCCAGGTCATACACGAAGATGCGGTTTGAGCGCCCGCAGGCTGCGTAACGGCCATCCTTCGAGATCGCTACGCAGTAGATGGGATCCACGCTCGCGGCGAAAGCCTGCAGCACCACCGTGCGCTCCTGCGGCTTCGTGCTCTTCGCCCCTTGGTCGATCCATTGCTTCAGCGTCATGATCTGCTCGGGTGTGAGATTCACCGCGCCAGATTTGTTGTTCATCGGCGGCATCTCCATGTCATTCGCGTGCAGCGAAGCCTGCACGACGAGGCTCTCCGCGCTTTTTCCAGGGACGAGCGACGGGCCGGATTCGCCGCCTTTCATCATCAGCTCCGGCGTCTCCATGTTCAGATCGGCCTTGGTCGTCGTCTTGTTGTGGCAGGAGATGCAGTTCCCTTTGAGAAAGGGATACACATCACGGTAGAACTCGAGTTCTTCGGCCTGGGCGGATAAGGCGATACAGAGAGCTGGAAAAAGGCGGGATAACATCTGCAAACCTACGCTCCGAAAGTGCGCGGACGATCATGCAAACGCACTCTTGGCGAACCGTCCGCTTCGCATTACTCTCGCCGCATGAGCAGCCGCGCCACCTTTGCCAGCATGCACCGCGAGCTCGTGTGGTCAAACTCACGGGCGGGCGAGGAGGTTTATCTGCGCGCCGCGCTGCTGCGTCCACACTTTCACACCCTCATCGACGCCTGCCGCGTCTTTGGCCTTGCCAAAGTCCGGGCCGAATGGCTGGCGCTGGTGGAAGAAGACACCCGGGAGGCGCGCCGCGCCACGCCCGCCATCACCCGCATGCTGCGAAACATCGAACTCGGCCTCCAACATGCTAAGACCTGACACAGCGCGCATTTGGCATCATCTGGAACATCAGGCCGCCCTCGCTGGTTTTGTCCTCATCGGCGGCAGCGCCATCACGCTGCACATCGGCCACCGGTTGAGCGAGGATTTGGATTTCGCCTGGATCGGCCCCAGGCTCCCGCAGACGCAGTTGAGCGCTTTACGACAGCTTTCAACGGCACAGGGCATTCATTTCCAGCCTGCGGATGATCCCGCCGCCGTGGACGAATTCGAGATCGCGGGGATGGATCTGCATGACTACCAGCAGGACTTCCTCGTCGCCGGAAAGGTCAAAGTGAGCTTCTTCACCGCTGACGAACCTCTCAGCCGCGTGTTGTCCGCTGCTAAGCTCGACACCGGGCCGCGCATCGCCAGCCTGGACGAGCTGTTTGCCAGCAAGTGCCTCATCACCGCCTCGCGCTCAAAATCACGCGACTGGTTCGACCTCCACTGTCTCATGACGCGGTACGGCTACACGCTGGAGAGCTTCCACGCCGCATTTGTGAAAGCAGGCGTCCCAGGTCAGTTTGATCTCGCCATGCAGCGCCTTTGCTCGGGCCGCCCGTCTCTCAGTGACGAAGGTTTTGAGCACATCACGCCGCAAGCACCCTCGGTGGAGGAAATGCGGCGCTTCTTCATCCAGCAGCGCGATCAATACGAACAAGCCGTGGCGGGCCGGGAACTGGCCTGACTCATTTCGCCGCTGTCGTCGGCGCGACGGCCTTCACGCTCACGCGGATCGGCTGTGAGATGAGGATTTCCACGGTGTCTGTCGGATTCGCAGTCGAGGTGACGGATTTCATCCGGCTGGTGGCGGCGGTCATAGCGCTTTCCGCTGCCTTCTTCTTTTCCGCTGCCTTCTTCGCGGCGGCAGCATCCGTTGCGGCGATTTTTTGGGCCTCGGCAGCGGCGGCGGCAAGCGCGGCCTCAGCTTTCTTTTGCTCCGCCTCGGCCAGTGGCACGGCAGCAGGGTTGTAGCGGTATTTGCAGATGCCTAGACTCTGGAGCGCGAAGGCGTGCTCCCCCGGCGCGATCTTCAGCGCGGCGAGATCGAGCGCGAGTTCGTATGTGGGGGCCTTCATCGGGATGTCGAACTCCTTGATAGCGCTGAAGCCCTCACCGTAAGCTTTCACTTTGATTGATGTGCCGTTGAACTCGTTACGCCAAGTGAGTTTGAGCGGTATTTTCAATGTCCTGCCCGCCGTGGCCTCGAAGACCTTGTTTTCAGCGGTGGCGATGGTCAGCGGCGCTTGTTCAGAATCGGTCACGGAGACAGGGATGCTGGCCATGAGGCGCGGCGCGGGGATCTCGCCCTTCGCGTCCTTCACCGCCCATTCCATGCTGGCGAGCCTCACCGGACGCGTGACCGCCTTGCCACCGATGACAGCCTTGCCCGTGATGTTGGCAAGTGAGAAGCCACGCGGTGCCTTCTCATCAGCGGTGACGATGAGGTGGCCGTAGTGCTTGCCTTTGCCGATCTTCAAACCGGCGGCGCTGACACCGGGTGGCAGGTTTTCCATACCGATCTCGATCTCGCCATCGAAGCCGTCACGCCGCTGCACCACGACCTCAAACGCACGTGCATCGCCCTGACGCAGTGACAATGGCTTGGAGAGCGCTGCGCGGTCGCCATTGCGTAGCGTCATATGCACCGCCCATGCGGCGAGCGCAAAATCCGGCGCGGCCTGACGTACGATGAGGCGATACACATTGTGCGGATCACTGCGCGTGCCACCGAAGAGATCGCGCACTTGCAGACGGTAGGTGCCATCTTCCTTCACGTCGAATTTGCCCAGCACATCCGGCGATCCGGCATCGTACGGCGGGCCGTCATAGGAATAACCGTTGCTGGAGGTCTTCATCGGCGGCGGGATGTCATACAGCTCCGCCACGTCGGTGAATTTGCCATCCTTCACCTGCTGCACCAGCACGAAAGGGTCGGTGTTCAGCCCGAGGCGCTCGCTCGCCACCTCCACCCACCATGTCTCTCCCTTCTTTGCCGTGAACTCATAGGTGTCCACGTCCGCAGCCGGGAAAAACGCGCCACTGATGTCAGCGGGCAGCGTGATCTTCTGCGCATCCTTGTTGTTCGGCTCCGCCTCTTTGGCCGCTGCCGTGACGGCGAGTCCGGAGGGCGGCCAAGACATGGCGCTGACGATCTGTGTCTTCGGCTGTGGCTCCGCCGGGCCTTTTTGCAACGCGAGCCGGTAGAAATGACGCTCGCCGCCCTGGTAGGTGAGATCATTCACCTTAATAATGTAAGTGCCGTCCACAGACGGTGTGAAATCAATCATGCCGCCCGTGCGGTTCACTTTGAGATCAGCACCCTTCGCATCGGCAAGGATGAGCACCGGCGTGAGCCGCGAATCAATACCCGCCGCTGCGCAATCCACCGCCACTGCCTGTCCTTTGACGCCTTGGAAAGAATAATAATCCACCGCGCGCTTCGTCATCGTCGCGTTACAGATCGAACCGATGTTGAGCGGCATGGCGGTCTCCAGCGTGTTGTTCACCTTCGTGCGCACCACCTCCGGCAGCTTGTTCACTGAAAACGCCCGCGCCGACGACACCCCGAGCCGTGACATCACCCGCGCATCATAAACACCCACCGGCGCATCCGCCGCGATGCTAACTGTGAATTTGTTCACCGCACCCACCACCGGCTTCGCGGTAATCTTCGGCGTGGAGAATGTCAGCGCCGTCACATCCTCGGTGTTTTCCCCCGTGATCGTCACCTCCACACTCTGCCCGGCCTGTCCGCCCATCGGCATGATCGTGAGCAGACGCGGCAGCGGCAGCGTGACCTGCTGCGCGAACGTGGAGACGGAAAAGAGAGCAAAGAAGCAGAGGGTTCGTAAAAACATGACCACAAACCTACGCTGCGGCAGGCGCATTCCGTTCACGCTATCGCCATTCGTCCCTGTCGTACTTCCAGGGACTACGCATGAACATTGAGGGTTTGGAGGACGCGGCAAAGAAAGGCGCGG
>CAYQWE010000013.1:0-121641 GCA_964421275.1 uncultured Prosthecobacter sp. | reverse complement strand
GCGAGGCGAATCACGGAGATGGCCTCCCCCCTGTATGCACTGCGGCAGTTGAAGCTCGCTCCGGTGGGGTGAATATCCGAGGTGGTGTCCAGACACAAGAAGGAGCGATGCCTGTGGCCCATCGGAGCGGCCCCATGTCTCCGCACATCAGTGTGGGCATGCTTCTCATTTGCACCCGGCCTTCAACCCGGCATTCTACCCACCCGCCATGACCTCCGACCTCCGCTACTGCCCCGACCTCTACAACTACCAGCGCCGCGAGACGCGCCCGGTCATGGTCGGCAAGGTGCAGATCGGCGGTGGAGCACCTGTGGTCGTGCAAAGCATGCTCACCAGCGACACGCGAGATGCGGATGCCTGCGTGAAGGAAGCACTCGGGCTTGCTGAGGCGGGTTGCCAGATCGTCCGCGTCACCGCACAGACACGCGTCATCGCTGAAAATCTCCAACACATCCGCGACGGCATCCGCGCCGCTGGTTGCGATGTACCGCTCGTCGCCGACATCCATTTCAAACCCGACGCGGCGATGGAGGCCGTGAAGTGGGTCGAGAAAGTCCGCGTGAATCCCGGCAACTACGCCGACAAGAAGAAGTTCGCGGTCAAAGAATACACCGACGAGGAATACGCCGCCGAAGTGGCTGACATGGAGGAGCAGTTCGTCCCTCTCGTGAAAGAATGCGTCCGCCTGAATCGCGCCATGCGCATCGGCACCAACCACGGCAGTCTCAGCGACCGCATCATGAACCGGCATGGCGACACGCCGCTAGGCATGGTCGAAAGTGCGCTCGAATTCGCCCGTATCGCGCGCAATCACGGCTTTCATAATTTTCTGTTCTCGATGAAGGCCAGCAATCCGAAGGTCATGATCGAGGCCTACCGCCTGCTCGTAGCGCATCTGAACAAGCTCGGTGCCGACTGGAACTATCCGATCCATCTCGGTGTCACCGAAGCCGGTGACGGTGAAGACGGTCGCATCAAGAGCGCCATCGGCATCGGTTCACTGCTCGCCGACGGCATTGGCGACACGGTGCGCGTTTCGCTCACTGAAGACGCGATCTTTGAGATCCCTGTCGCCCAACAGCTCGTGAAGCTCTACAACGACGGCGTTCCGGCGCAGTTCGAACACATCAATAACGCGCCGCCCGTCAGCTACGATCCGTTCGACTACGTGCGCCGCGAATCGCAGGTGCTCGCGATCAATGGCGTCAAAGTCGGCGGCCATGAGACTGTTCCTGTCTTCACCTCACGCAAGAAATGGAATGCCGTGGCTCACAAGATCGACAAGCTCGGCGACTACAAGCCGGAGATCGTCATCGAGGACAGCGGAGTCATCGAAATCGACCCGCGCGATGATGAAACGATCAACAGCATCAACGCCGGCTCGGATGCGAAGCTCGTCACGATCAAAGACGGCCTCCAACTTCCCGTGATTGCCGCTTATCGTCTCCTCGCCGCCAGATTGCAGCCGCGTCATCCAATTTTGCTCAAAGACACACTGCACTCTAGCGGCGGTGGTGATTTCACCGAGAACCTGCTCGTCGCCGCGACGAACATCGGCTCGCTGCTTTGCGACGGCATCGGCGACGCGGTAATCGTGAACGGCGAGGATGCTCCAGGGCAATCGCTGCGCATCAGCTACAACATTTTGCAAGCCGCCGGTGTGCGCATTTTCAAGACCGACTACGTCGCCTGCCCGAGCTGCGGCCGCACGCTGTTCAATCTGCAGACCACCACGCAGAAAATCCGCGCCGCCACCGGCCACCTCAAAGGCGTGCGCATCGCCGTCATGGGCTGCATCGTGAATGGACCCGGTGAGATGGCAGACGCCGACTTCGGTTACGTCGGCGGTGCGCCCGATAAGATCAATCTCTACGTCGGCAAGACCGCCGTGGAGTTCAACATCCCCGAGGAAGATGCCGTCGAGCGCCTCATCGACCTCATCAAGGAGCACGGACGATGGATTGACGCGCCCGCTGCGACGTGACCAAGCCAGCGCACCGGCAGCAAGAGCGCACCTTGCATTTGGTTTCCCCTAGCGTGAGCGTGCTCACCACAGGCCACATTTGCTGAAGCATGGGACGAGTTTCCGCGTTTCGTCCGGCATGAATCTGTTTCGCATCCTCGCCCTTACATCCCTCACCGCCTTTGCGGCCGCAGCGGACAAACCAAACATCATTTACATCTTGGCTGATGATATGGGCTATGGCGACGCGGGATGTTTCGGGCAAAAAACCCTGACAACGCCGAACCTCGACCGCATGGCAGCGGAGGGGATGAAATTCACACGGCACTACGCCGGCTGCACGGTGTGTGCGCCCTCGCGCTGCGTGCTGATGACCGGCCTGCACACGGGCCACTGCCGGGTGCGCGGGAATGATCCGTGGATCATCCATGATGACGATGCCACCGTGCCTAAACTACTGAAATCGGCGGGCTACCATACTGCGTGCATCGGCAAATACGGCCTCGGCAGGCCACTGCCGCTGGAAGATCCGCAGCGGAAGGGCTTCGATGAGTTCTTCGGCTACTTAGGCACGAGCCACGCACACAATTTCTACACCAAAGCGCTGATTCGAAACGGCAAGGTCGTGGAGCTGCCAAACACGGTGATCCCGAGATCCTCCAAGGCTGTCAAAGACTACAAGGACAGTGATCTTGTCGGCACCGGCGTCGCCCCACCCGACGGGCGCAAAGTCTGGGCCCCACAAGTACTCGCGGATGACGTGCAGCGCTACCTCGGCGAACGTGCGAAAGCGGGGAAGCCATTCTTCCTTTACTACGCGCTCAACATTCCGCACACCAACAACGAGGCGGGCAAGAACTCGCCACTGCGCCATGGCATGGAGTGCCCCGACTACGGAGAGTTCAAGAACAAGGACTGGCCCGACGCAGAGAAGGGTTTCGCGCAGTTCATCCGCTTCCTCGACAACGAGGTAGGGCGCGTGCTGGCGCGTGTGAGAGAGCTGGGCATCGCGGAGAAGACGATCGTCATGTTCGCCAGCGACAACGGCCCACATCAAGAAGGCGGCCACCTCAGCAGCTTCTTCGACAGCAACGGTGAATTCAAAGGCATCAAGCGCGACATGACCGACGGCGGCATTCGCGTACCGTTCATCGCGTGGTGGCCGAGCAGGATCAAGGCTGGTGGCGTGAGTAAACACGTCAGCGGCTTTCAGGATTTGCTGCCCACCGTGGCCGAACTAAGTGGCGCGCAGCTCACCGCAGAGACAGACGGCATCTCCTTCCTTCCCACGCTGCTCGGGAAGGAAGGGCAAGGGCAGCATCCATATCTCTACTGGGCATTCAACGAGCAGGGCGGTAAGCGTGCGGTGCTGAAATGGCCATGGAAGCTGATCCACCTGAATACTGGCGCGAGCGCGAGAGACGCGAAGAACAAGCCAAGGACACGACCGCTCGAAAAACTGTTGTACAATCTCGAAACCGACATCGGCGAGGAGACGAATCTCGCAGCGGAGAAGCCAGAGATCGTCGCCGAACTGGATCAACTCATGCGGGACTCATGGCGTGCGCCGTAAGGCTCCGCGCAGCATGCCGGCACCTCCCGCGACGAAGAGTAGCGGGAACCAGATGGAGTAAAGAGCTGCTCGCGTGGCATGCTCGAGGACGGCTTCATCTGCGTTCGCGGGATTTACGAAGCAGACGCGTGTGGTGCCAGGGGGGTAGTTCATCTGTCGCTCGCGGACCCCGTCGAGGTGCGGAGACGGCGCGGCCTCGACCCGACGGATGCGTTCGCCTTTGTGTCTTACGCCATTGATCTCGTATTCATAACGCACTTCGACATGGTGCGTGGGAGCGGATCCCGGCGTCGGAGGGACGCTGACTACGCGAGATGAAACGATATGGCATGGCACCTGTGTCCAGCCTCGTGTCGCTTGCGCTTGTTCGAACGACAGCCACATCCGCCATGTGAAAAAAGTTCCGGTGATGACAAGGAACACGCCCATCACACCCAGCCAAGCGCGGCCGGATAATGTGCGTGCTGAAGTGGGTGATATCATGAGGGCTGGAGGCGCGGTTTGACTCCGCCGCATGCGTGTTCCATACAGAAACGTGCCGCCCGCGCAAACCCGCTCATGCCTGATTCTCCCGCTATTTCGATCCGCCCGCCACGCTGGCTGCTGAAGCCTGCTGTGGAGGGCGTCGCCGAGCTCGCGGCGGACACAGGGCTGCCACCGTTGATGACACTGCTGCTGCTGCAACGCGGCATCACGACGGTGGACCAGGCACGTGATTTCCTGGTGCCTAAGCTCGCCTCACTGGGTGATCCGACGGTCCTTCCAGAGATGAGCACGGCGGTGGAGCGCATCTTACGCGCAGTCGATGAAAAGCAGAAAGTCGTGCTCTACGGAGACTACGATGTCGATGGCGTGACATCGATGGCCTTGATGCATCTCATCCTGAAAGCCTACGGTCTTGATACGCATCTGTTCCTGCCAACTCGCATGGAAGAAGGCTACGGATTGAGTCATGACGGCATCGCGCGTTGCCGCGAGCAGTTTGGCAAGCCGCACCTGCTCATCGCGCTCGACTGCGGCACGACTTCGCTTGGCGAGGTGGCCGCACTACGCGCCGACGGTGTCGATTGCGTGATCATCGACCACCATGAGCTGTCTCCATCTGGTCGGCCAGACTGTCTAGCGCTGGTGAATCCGAAGTTGGGAGCATCGCATCATTACTTCTGCACTGCCGGGCTAGTGTTCAAAGTCTCGCACGCGTTGCTGAAGGCGCGTATGCTTGAGAATTACGACCTGAAGGAGACACTCGACCTCGTGGCGCTCGGCACGGTGGCAGATCTCGTGCCGCTCATTGATGAAAACCGCCTACTCGTGCGGCGCGGCCTCGAAGCGCTGGCGCAGACGACACGTCATGGGTTGAAGGCGCTCAAGCAAACTGCTGGTGTCGAAGGCATCGTGCAGACACACCACGTCGGTTTCCGCTTGGGCCCGCGTTTGAACGCCGCTGGCCGTCTCGACACGGCATCGACAGCGCTGCAACTCCTTCTAGCAACCGACCCGGAGGAGGGCGC
This sequence comes from uncultured Prosthecobacter sp., assembly GCA_964421275.1. Lineage (GTDB taxonomy): Bacteria > Verrucomicrobiota > Verrucomicrobiia > Verrucomicrobiales > Verrucomicrobiaceae > Prosthecobacter. The sequence goes on along the minus strand of CAYQWE010000013.1, from coordinate 116,594 downwards.
GATGCTAGCCGACCTGCTGGAGGCGCATAACAAGGACCGCCAAGGGGTGGAGCAGCAGGTGCATGCCGAGGCCGAGGCAATGCTCGCCGCCATCGGTGACATCGAGCAAACACCTGCTATCGTATTCGGCTCGCGCAACTGGCATCCCGGCGTGATTGGCATCGTCGCCTCGCGCATCTCACGTTTGTGCCACCGGCCCACGATTCTTGTGTCATTCGACGAAAACGGCATCGGCAAAGGCAGCGGGCGCAGCATCCCTGGTTTCTCGCTTGTCGAAGCCATCGACATCTGTCGTGATCACCTACTAGGCGGCGGCGGACATGCGATGGCGGCGGGTATCGCAGTAGAGGAAGCAAAGCTCGACGCGTTTCGTAAAGCGTTCGCGTCAGCAGCCAAGGCAGCTTTGAGCAAGGAAGCAATGACTCCGGTGCTCGAACTCGATGCCGAGGTGAAACTGCGTGACCTATCGCTGGCTTTTTTCGAGAGCTACAAGCTGCTGGAACCTTTCGGTCAAAAGAACCCCGAGCCGTTGTTCCTCTGCCGCCGCGTGAACCCACGCCTCCCAGGACGTGTGATGAAAGAAAAGCACCTGCGCATCCTGCTCACCCAGGAAGGCGCGTCGATGGAGGCGCGCTGGTTCAACGCGCCGATCGGAAAACTGCCACCCACGCCATGGGATGTGGCTATGCGTGTGCAGCGCGGCTGGTTCCGTGGCCAGGAGCAGTGGCAGCTCACGCTTGAAGCGGTGCGTGCGGCGGAGTGATCCAGCGGATCAAGGTCAGTCACGCGGGACTTCCATGCCAGAGATGAAGGTCTGCCTCACCTCGAGTTTGCGACTGAGCACAAGGATGTCGGCCTGCTTGCCTTTTTCGAGGCTGCCGCAGCTCTTGGCTATGCCGGTGCGCTCGGCGGGCGTGAGACTGGCCATGCGCACGGCCTGCGGCAGCGTGGCGGAGCTGTTCTGCTTCATGTGGCGCATCATGTGGTCCATGCCGACGACGGAACTGGCCAGCCCGTCGCCAGGCACGAAGCCGACGGTGCCATCGCTCTCAAAGAAGGAGCCATTGTCCTCGGGACCGAAGCGGTAGCGACCCGGCGGCATGTCGAGCGCACGATTGCAGTCGGTGACAAGACAGAGTTTTTCCACGCCCTTCATGCGGAAGGCGAAGTCGAGCAGTTCGGGGGAGAGATGTTTGCCATCGGCGATGATCTCGGTGCTCATGTCGGCGGTGACGAGGACGAACTGCTCCATCGCCGCCTGCATGGGCGTGCCGAAACGCGAACGCAACGAGGTGACGCTGCTCATGGCGCACCAAAAGTGGTCAACGTGGCGCATGCCGGCCTTGAAGGCGCGCTCCATCTCCGCCCAGTTCGCGTTGGAATGACCGCAAGTGATGAGGCAGCGAGCTTTGCGGGCGGTTTGATAAAATTCCTCTGCACCAGCCAGTTCGGCGGCGCAGGTGGCGATGCGCACGAGATCGTCACGGAACCATGTAGCGTATTCGGATGGGTTCGGGGAACGACGACCTTGGCGTGAATGACAGCCGACCTTGTCTGCGGCGAAATACGGACCATAGACATGCACGCCAGCGATGCGCGAGCCGTGCGCGGCCTGCCAGGTGCGTTTTGCCTCACGGCATGCCATCAGCATGCCCATGATCTGCGGTGGAGATCCCGTCGTCGTGGTGGGAAAAATCGTGGTGGTGCCATGCAATGCGTGTGCTTTCAATGCAGTGCGCACCGCAGGCACTGTGGCATCCATGAAGTCGGCACCCGCGCCGCCGTGAACATGGATGTCGATGAAGCCGGGGCAGATGTAGCCGCCTTTGGCGTCGATCACGGCGGCGTTCTTCGGCACGGCGACTCGTTTGCCGATGGCGGTGATTTTGCCGCGTTCGCACAACACCGCGCCTCCCTCGATCAGTGTGTCCGGCAGGATGAGCGTGCCGTTTTGAACGAGGAGCGGCGGTGCGGCGGGCGTTTTCATATCATAACAAGGTGAGCGGATTGACGCGAGTTTGCAGAGGGAAGGTGACGCGCTGGCCGTTGAGACGATGGGATTCGAAGACTGCAGAGATCATTTCGATGATTTGACGGCCCCGCACGGCATCGCACAGCGGCGGTCGATTCTCCTGGATCGCGGCGATGAGATCGATGCCGGAAATTTCGTGACTGGAGACTTTTTTGGCGATGTCCTTGTCCGCCAGCACGGGTTTGCGCGGCTCCTTGCCGGTTTGAATCCAGGCGAATGGCTCTTGGTCCATGCACAGGCAAATCACGCCAGCGTTGCCTAAAATTTGCAGGCCGAATGAGGCCGGATCGTCATAGGTGGTCTTTTTCAGGCGACCGTCCTTGATGCTGTCGAAGAAGAACGGCATGCCGTTTCCCATCTCGAAGCGTGCATGCACCTCGTCACCTGCTAGCGGGCCGATGCCTTCAGCCCCTTCTCTGACATCGGCTCTGGTGACAGGTTTGCCGCCCTGATAAACGCCCGCCGAACAGGCTCGCGGCGCGCCAGCAAGTGTGATGGCGCAATCCATGACATGTGAACCGAGCACCCACATGTCGAGACCACCGCCCCGTGAATCCTCCTTGCCACGTCCGCGCATTTCCAGCACGCGACCGATGGCCCCGTCGGCGATGAGCTTTGCGACCATGGGTAAGGCTGGATGAAAACGGTTGCGGTGGGCGATAGCGATCTTCGTGTCGGATTTTTCAGCGGCGGTAATGATCTCATCGCACTCGGCGGGGCTGCGGAGAAAGGGTTTTTCGATGTAGATACCCTTCGTGCCGCTCTGGATAGCAGCGAGCAGCATATCGCGGTGCTGGTCGATCTCGCGCGGGCCGATGGCGACGATGTCAGGCTTCATTTCGGCCAACATGGTCTTGTAGTCGGCGAATCCCCTGCCCGTGCCGAGTTTCTTCAGTTCGGCTGTGAGTCCACCCGCTGCTGCGTCTGCGATGGCGACGATCTCGGTGGCTGGGATGGCCTGCCACATGGTGTCGAGGCCATGACCGTAACCGCCGCGTCCGGTGTGGCCGATAACGGCGACGCGATATTTTTTTCCTGACTCCGCAGTGAGAGCGGTGAAAGCGAGCGCGGTAGGCAGGACGGCCAGGAGACGACGACGTTTCATGAGATGACCTGAACGATGCCAGAAGGGCGGAACACGCAAGCCAGTTTGAGGCCCGTGGAAGTCACGATGTCGAGTCAACAATTGAGTACTTTCTCCTGAACCGCCCGGGTTTTTGGGTTTGAGCGCTGAAAAAATCGTCTATTCATTCACCGTGCGTCCCTCATCCACACCACGGACACGCATTTTTCATGTCTGAAACCCAAAAGCATGCCGCAGGCGACTCCGTGCCGGAGTTGCAGAGGCGCATCCAGGAGCTGGAGGCGCGGCTGCATGCACTGACGGAAGTCGCAGAGACCAGGGAAGAGACCGAGGCGCGACTGAAGGCCATTCTCGACAACGCCCCGGCGGTCGTTTTCATGAAGGATCTGGAAGGCCGCTACCTATTAGTGAACCAACGCTGGGCGGAGCTCTTCAACACCACGCCGGAGGCCACAGTCGGCAAATTCGACCAAGATATCTTCCCACCAGCCCTAGCCAGTGCCTTCCGTGAGAATGACGAGAAGGTCGTCGAGGCAGGCGAGCCGATGCAGATGGAGGAAATCGCCCCACATGCCGACGGGCCGCACACCTATCTGAGCGTGAAATTCCCGCTGCGCGACGCGACAGGAGCCATCCATGCCGTGGGCGGAGTGGCCACGGACATCACCGAGCAGAAGAAATTCATCCACGCACTGGAGCGTAGCGAGGAGCGCTTTAAACTAGCAGTGCGCGGCGCGAACGACGGCATCTGGGACTGGGACATCCGCACGGGGGAGGCGTTTTTCTCCCCGCACTGGAAGGGCATGCTCGGCTACGAGGAGGACGAGATCAAAAATAACTTCTCCGCGTTCGAGAAACTGTTGCACCCCGATGACCATGACCGGGTGATGAGCGTGCTGGACGACTACTTCCACAACCGCATCCCGCGCTACGCCGTGGAATTCCGCCTCCGGCACAAGGATGGAGGCTGGCGCTGGATCCTGGCCCGCGGGCGCGCCCTGCGTGATGAGGACGATAAGCCTTACCGCATGGCCGGCTCCCACACCGATGTGACCGAGCGGAAGCATGCCGAGGAGGAGCTGCGCCACGCCCGCCAAGCCGCCGAGGCTGCGAACAGCGCGAAGAGCGTATTCCTCGCGAACATGAGCCATGAGATCCGCACGCCGATGAACGGTGTCATCGGCATGAGTGAGCTGCTGCTGAACACAAAGCTCAACGAGACGCAGCGCCAGCACCTCGAAATGCTCAGGCAGTCGGCCGACTCGTTGCTGGAGTTGCTCAACGACGTTCTGGACTTCTCTAAGATCGAGGCTGGCAAGATGGAACTCGACTCGCATGAGTTCGACCCAGAGGTCATCATCACGGAAGCAGTGCGCGCCATGAGTGCGCGTGCTTACCAGAAGCGGCTCGTGCTTCGGCACCACATCAGCCCGGACGTGCCCACGCGGCTCATCGGCGATGATGGGCGGCTGCGGCAGATTCTGCTCAACCTGATCGGCAACGCGATCAAGTTCACGCACAAGGGGGCAGTCACCATTAATGTGGGCATGGAGTCTGAGACGGCGGACCTGATCATGCTGCACTTCAAGATCAACGACACCGGCATCGGCATCGCAGGGAACATGCACGAGCGCATTTTCGAGGCTTTCACGCAGGCGGAGAGTTCCACTACGCGTCGTTATGGTGGCACCGGGCTGGGACTCGCCATCTGCCGCGATCTCGTAGAGCTCATGCACGGGCGCATTTGGGTGGAGAGTCGGCCTGACGCGGGGAGCACCTTCCATTTCACCGCAGCCTTCGGACGCACGAGCGGGATCTCGATCAAGCCGCCCTCGCCTCGCGCGGAGCCTGTGATCACCGCGCCTACGTCGATGAAGGTTCTCGTTGTCGAGGACGGCCATGTGAACCAGCTCGTCAGTGCCCGCATGCTCGAAAAACGCGGCCACGTCGTCACGCTCGCGTCGAGTGGCGAGGAGGCGGTCCGCCTTTTCAGCGATAAGAAGTTCGACGCCATTCTCATGGACGTGCAGATGCCCGGCATGAACGGCCTAGAGGCCACTGCGCAGATCCGCAAGCTGGAGCAGACACTGGGAGGACGCGTGCCCATCATCGCCATGACGGCGAACGCGATGAAAGGCGACCGCGAACTCTGTCTCTCCGCCGGTATGGACGACTATCTCTCCAAGCCGCTGCGTCTCGCCGAGCTAATCCAGGCGGTCGAGCAATTCTCCCGGCATGAGCTGCTGCCCCCTGCTCTGAGCATGTCCGGGCCGGGCGCAGGCACCGCTTTTGATTTCACAGCTTTCCGGGAATCGGCTGGAGATGAGAAACTCATGCGCAAGCTCGCCGCCATTTTCCCGGAAGATTCGCAAAAGTATCTGCGGAAAGGAGAAAAGGCGCTCGCCGCAGGCAAGGCGAAGGCGCTTTACGAGGCAGCCCACTCACTCAAAGGCATGCTGGGTGTTTACGCGGCTCCCCGTGCCTTCAAGCTTGCCTCCGAACTGTGCGAGTACGCGCATGCCGGTGACATGAAAGGAGCACGGCTCATGTTCGGAAGGTTGCAGCGCGAGGTAGCGCTGCTGGGCGAGGGACTGGCCGGAGCCGGGCTGTGACCTGCGTTTAGCGGTACTCCGCCATGCCGTCATAGGCATGCACCACCTCGCCGCCACTACCAATCTCTCGCAAGATGTGGCGGTGTTGGTCCAACTTGGCTTGCAATGCGGTGTCTTCGTGGTCTGTATCGTGGTCCACCACTACCCACTTCTTCGCACCGATGATCTTCGTCAGGGAGCAGGCTGTGGCGAGGTTTGAGTGCCCCCAGCCGATGCGCTTCGGATAATCTGCGGGCAGATACTGCGCCTCGTGGATCAGAAGGTCCACACCATCGAGAAATTGCACAATCGGTTCATACGGCACCACGATGTCCGAATCACGCGATAGCCCGGAAGGTGAGCCGGTGTAGCCTTGAAGGAACTCATTGTCCGGCACAAAGGCCACCTTCCAGCCATCGTGCTCCACCTTGAAGCAAACGGTGGCACCCGGATGCTGCGTGAACTCGCGGGTCACACTCACATCACCGATCCTCACCGGGTTGTCGTCGAGGAAGACAAAGTTGATCTTCGCGCGCAGATCTTCGCGTTGAATCGGGAAGTAATCACGGTCCATCTGGCCGCAGAGCAGCGATTCGATGTTCTTGCCGAAGCCGCGTTCGCCATAGACGGTGATCTCAAAGCCAGGCATATAAATCGGCACGAAGAATGGGAAGCCTTGGATGTGGTCCCAGTGCGTGTGGGTGATGAAAAGGTGGATGTGGCACGGGCCACCGGCCATGAATGACTGGCCCGCCTCCCGCAGCCCTGAGCCTGCGTCGAACATGATGCGTTCCCTGCCGGTGCTGAATTCAAAGCAGGTCGTGTTGCCCCCATGCTGCGCATAGCGTGATCCGCATACCGGGATCGAGCCCCGCGTGCCCCACAACTTCACATGCGGGCGTTTCGTGTCGAGCGTCGGCGCGTAGTGCTCTGCCGCCGGGGACAGATGCCCGCGATGAGTGACTCCCGTAGCCGCCGCAGCATCTTGGAAATGCAGTCTGAGCTTCTCCAACAGCAATTCGGGGTCGAAGGGCTTGATCAGCACGTCCACGGGGCCCGTCTGCTGGATGTGCCTCAACTCCGTGGAGTAATCTTTCGCTGTGCAGACGATCACCGGCAGATGCTGAGTGGACTGCTGGGAGCGCAGGTGCCGCAGCACCTCCAGCCCGTTCATCTTCGGCATGATCAGATCGAGCACTAGCAGGTCGGGCTTGAACGCCTCAAGCTGCTCCACGCACTCCTCCCCGTCCTCAGCCACGCGGACGATGTAGCCATGCGACTCCAGCGCGTGAGACATCCGGATGGAGATGGCCCGCACATCTTCGGCGAGCAGGATTTTTTTGGATGGAACTGGAGCCGCCATGTCTTGCTGGGTTGCCGAGAGCTGGCACGCCACAATCCTTCAACTCAAACGAAGAATCGGGCGCGCAAAACCACTCTCCCAAGGGGCATGCCCGGATTCAAGAGGAATTGCTCTGATGCTCCGCCGCCTCAAGGCCGGTAAGCACGCGTGCGTCCGGTGACAGGATCGATCTGGATGGTGTAGTAATTGGCAGGCGCTGTCTTGATGTCCTGCTTGTAGTCTCCCACCGAGATCAATGTGACATAGGACTGGCCGAGCGGAGTACGCAAGGCCGTGGAGCCGTCCGGATAAAAGAGAACGCGCTTGAACGTGGCACCCAGGGTTGAAAAGGGCTTCATGGAGGCAGTACCTGTGTCGGATGGCGCGAATGTGCCTGAGAACAACGGGGAAAGCGCCCCGTTCAACAGCACGGCGCGGCCATTCTGCCAGAAGACCGGAGCCTCCAGCGGAGTGGTCGTGTTCGTGACGGGATCATAAGTCACCACCTGCACCGCATGGCAGGCGCTGATGCCGTCCTTCGGGTAAAAGTAAAAGTCCACACCCACCGGGCGGTTCTCAGTAAGCGCGCGCTGTTGCGCCTGTGAGAGTGTCTGATTCATCGTGTCCCCAGCCGAGGTAAGGCTGGCGGATCGGATGGCCGAGAGCGTGTACGGCGCGGCGAGGACAACGAGGGCCGTCACGATCGCGACGACAACAACCAACTCGACCAAGGAGAAGCCCCGAGGTGTGAGGCGGGTGGATGTAAGGCGCATGGTGTCGAAGAGGTGATGTGTCAGGCATCGGCTGGTTTTCATCGGAGCAACCCCCATTTGGAATTTCGCATGCTGATGGACGCGGTGAAGATGCGGTAGTTCAGCTTTTCCGCGTTCAACTTTTTCTCGAGTGTCTGGAGGTCATTCTGCAGCTCGGTACACTTGGTGAACAAAGAGGGGGCCACCAGCGACGGCGGGCTCCCCTGACCGCTTCGGTCTGCCAAAGCGCGAGCCGAGGATTCATCGATGGCGACCAATGTCACGACCACCCGCGGCGGAAGCATGTGCTGGGTTCCCTGAGCATTGTCCGGGGACACATTGTCCTTCTTGGTAGAGTCATAGGCATAATTGGGTGCGATCCACCACGGCTGCTTACTCTTATATTTCGCATCATCCGCTGTGACCTGAGGGGAGATAATCAAGGCGATGATGTTCTCGGCGATGGGCCGTGTACTGGCGGGCTGGGTGATGGTCTCGCTTCCGTTCACAGCCTCCACCGGAGCCTTCACAAACCACTGCCCTGGGCTGACCGCGTAAACGGTGTTTTCCTCCGCAGGCGGGCGGTATTCCCACAGCCGGAAGCGAGTCCGGTCTGTCGTCACATGGGCGGGGCGGAATGCGCTGTCACTGCTGCCCATGATGAAATAGCCCCGCCCGCAGAGTAGGCGGTTTAGCCCCTCGTAACCTGGCCGGTCGCTCAACCCGAGACGGGCTTGGAAAAACATGGCATGAGTGACCAAATTTGAAGCTGCTCCGCCGGGAAGAAGCATCGCTGCCTGGCCGGTGACAAACTGCAGCTCAGACTGTCTGATGTACCTGATCGGGGCTTGCGATGCCGAAGTGGGGATGGTGGGAGTCGTGCCGGTGTTGTACTGATAGGCCTCGTAGGTGTTGAGCACCGCTTGGCGGATGTTTTGCGTGATGCTTTCAAACGCCATGCGAGCCTCACGGAACTGCTCGACGCGGGCGACTCCTTGCTTCCAAGTCCGTTGTGTCTGATTGAGAACCTGGACGGAAACCAGGAGAATGATGGCAAGGATCACCATAGAGATCATCACCTCGATCAGGGTGAAGCCGCGGAGGCGGCGAATCATGTGTGGCTGAGTCATAAACATGTTTCAGGTGAGCAGTGAGCGCATTGTCATTCCCCTATGTTGGCTATCAGCGTGGTGGCGGAGGTGACGCGGAGCGGTGAGGCCGAGACGAAGCTGAAGGATGGGTCACTCGATGTCGCGACGCAGATCCGCACCCTGCGCAGATACGGCTCCGGCTTGCCTGCGGAGCCACCGGTCGATCCGCCAGTCGAGCCGCTGGGTAGGATAACATCCAACGACGTCTGCGGCACATAGACCGACGCCACATAGGACATGGCCAGCGCGGGATCCTGACTGCCTGACGAGGAGCCGGAGGACGAAGCGGTGATCTCCATGCCTTCGCTATCGAAGTAACGGTTGGGGCCGTAACCCTTCCAAGTGATGTGTGACCACGGGATTGACTGCATTTCCCCGCTGAGTTTTTGAATGATTTTGGAGCCGACGGACATCTGCGAGGTGTTACGCGCCATGCTGATGCCCTGAGGCAGCAGTCCGAGCAGTGTGATGAAACCCAGCGCGGCGATGGCTACAGCGATGGTCACCTCGACGAGCGAGAAGGCCGACATGCCGCGCTTTGGAGCGTGGCGCGGATGAGGATGCGTCATGGATGTGTTCATGGATCAAAACGCTTCTGGGAGAGGATGCGGAAACGGTGGTAGGTGTCGAGTGAGGGCCTGGAGAGCACCGCACTAGAAGCGAAGTCCAGATTCTTGGAACCATCGAAGGCGGGATCGTTCAGGTCGAGGTAGCGCTCGATGATCGCGGAGCCGCGGTACTCGGCGCTGATGGTATCCGACCCTGGTACGAACTTGGTCGGATCGGTAGAGCGCGCCTTCCGAATGGACTGCACACGCATGTGGATCTGGAAGGTGTTCGAACGCGTGGTGAGGCGTGGGTACATGTTCGCATAAGGGCGCTCCTTGAGGTTCTCCCCAGTGACGGGATGGTTTTCCCAAAATTTCAGGATGCTGTCCGTTCCACCGGCCTTGAGCAGGCTCTTGATGTTGTCCGGCCAAGTGGCGGGCACCAGTGTGTCCGAACCGCTGGCTTTCTTTGGCAGCAGATACATCTCACAGATCTGAGCTGGAGAAATGAAAGCGAATCCGGAACGGAAGCGCTCGTCAAAGAGCTTGAGCGTGGCCTCGGCGTCGATCTGGCGATGCCAGTACCTCTTCCCCTTCGAGCTGGTGTCCTCAGACCAAAACCAAGTCTCACTGTTGGTGCTGTTGGAACCGCCTGGGCGGCGCAGGTAATAGTTTGCATCCAGGAACGGCACCGCAGTCAGCAGTTCGCTCTTGATAACGGCGGCCAAGGCAGTGCCCCTGCGGATGTGGCGGAACGGTGCCATCTGGTAGTTGAGATTGATCTTCCCTGCGGTGGAACCTGGCTCGCTGATGGCATAAGGCTCGACGACGGGCATCCAGAAGAAGTCCATGAAGAGATGATCCGGGGGGTCGATGCCCTGGATCGGCATGCCGGTGGTGGAGCCATAACCTTTGAGATACTTCGGGGCTCCAATGTGGAACTGCTGGCCCTGCTGCGCGCTCCAAGTCTGCGGGCGGAACAACAGCGTGCGCCAAGGCTCGCGCTTCTGCCCACCATAGCCTCCAGACTGGAAAACCCCGGTGGGTAGGGAGCCGAGCATGCCCGGTGAAGACACCTGGCGATTCGGCGAGTAATAAGTGGAACCGCCGAGATAGGTGACCCATGAATTGGAGAAATAGGGCACTAACTGCTGGCCGGTAGTCGTACTGATCACACTGTAAGTGTTTCCTTCGTCCGGCTTGTTGATATAGGCACCATCTGTCTGATTGGCGATGCCACGGTCAAAGTCCCCGTACTTTTGCAGCCCTGCTCCTGTCGCCGGAGTGTAAGGATGATCGGGAAGGAACGAGCTGTAATAGTTAGCGTTCTTGACCAAGCGCCAGCCTTTCTTGTCATCCCCACGATCCAAGCCTGGCCCCTCACTCCAGCCCCGCAGGACGATGTTGTGCGCCAGACGCTGCTGGCCGTAATAGCGGTGCTGCTGGAACTCAGTGGCGGGCACATTGTATTGGCCCATGGTGAGGCGCGGGTCGCCGTGGCGGAGCACCAGTGACTGCAACGTGTCGTCCGGCACCACGAGATTACCTCGGTTGTAAGTACCAGTGTTGGGCAGGTCTCCATAACTGCCCACCTCGTTGCCGATGTAGCGGAACCGACCGCCCATGCGTGTGCTGGGTATCGCCGCAGTCTGGGTGATCCTGCCAGTTTTATCTCGGCCCAAGGCCCCGTCCGAATGGAAGGACCACCAGTAAGGCGCGGGAACAGGCTGGTAGATATGCCAACTGCCATCGGCGTTCTGCGTCCATCGGGTGTCCTCGTTCCTGCGCACCAGAAACGGGGCTGGAAATTGGGCCGCCGGGAACTTGAAGTTGAAGGTTTGCAGCAACTTGGGGGTGGCATCATTGGTCATGATCTTCACGATCACCGTCCCACCGGAGAAGGGAATGGTACCTGGATTCGCAGGGATGTCGAGGAAGTCACTGACGAGGTTGTATTGGTTGCACTGCTTCAGCTCGCCAGACTTGCTGGCATAGTAACTGTAATCCGGGGTTCCACCGCTGACGTAGGGTTTCTGGCTGTCATTGGAGGGAACATTCGTGTCGTTGAAGAGAATGCTGCCGCTGGTGTAGCCGTTCACATTCTTTGCCACGGCCGGCAGTTTGCGACTCTGAAGGAAAGCACGATAGGGAGTGGTGCCACCACGCATGTAAATGCCGTCCGCACTGCTCATGTGCTGGTAGGGGCGGATCTGTGTCCTACCGTTGTTCACTGGAAACATCTTCTTGCCACCGATGAACAACGCGCTGGCATCCACCTCGATCATCAGATCAGGATTGATCAGCGTCCACCCTGCGGACGGGGAGAACCATTCCAGCAGGAAAGTCGCCTGAATGCGCTTCACCCCCGGTTGAAGCGGGGTGTCCATGTCCAGGGTCCAATTCCAATTCAGCGGATTGTAACCTGGATGCTGCGGATTGGTGCCGTCGAAGCCTTCAAGAGTATGATTCAGAGGATACCGCGACTTGTAGAAACCCGAGACGCCGAGCTTGGGTGTCTGATTGGCGGCGCTCAGCGGAGGAAAGTTCGAGTACCAGTAGTTGCTGTTCCCCCAGAGACCGCCGCGCCATTTGGGCGGGACATAGCCGTTGGGAGCAGGGCCTCTCGGAGTGATTTTGACGGCCGATTCCCCACCCGCGATGTTGTTGCCTTCCGCGCAGCAGATGAAATGCAGCCCGGCCTCGCTCAAAGTGAGGAAACGGCCCATGCCGCGATAGATCTCATTTTTCCCCTTGGGCAGAACGGTGGGCATGACCTGGCCGTGGCCCGGGTAGCTGCTGCCGGTGGCATTACGCATGGGCGTGAAGGTGCGCGACTGCATGCCTGCAGAGGTGGCCTGCAAGCGCGCGTCCGGCAGCCCTTGAATGGGAGGATTAACCCCGACGCTCTGCTCCGCGAGATTGTCATCGTACAAATTCGTGCTGCGGATGTAATCGAAAATCTCCACGAGGATCTGCTGACGGTTATCACCATACTTGTTGGCGAAAGTGGCATTAGCAGCACCGAAACCTGGGATAGGCTGGCTCGTCAGCGCCATAAGATAGTCAAAGATCTGCTTGTTGCGCAAGATGCCGGAGAGCTCGTTGTCCTTGGTGTAATCCCTGCGAGTGAAAAAGTAGTCCTTCCCACCGAGCCTAGAGCAGTAGGCGATGGAGCGGTCGAACACCGTGCGGTAAACTGGGGAGTCGATCTGATGCAGCGGCCACATGCAGATTTTCGGATAACCAAAGGGATTGGTCTCGGGTGAGCGACTGCGAGGGGTCAGGAATGAGCGCAGACGCTCCACCACCTCGTAATTTTGCAGCCCGCTCCAGAGCTGGCCGACACCGAGATTGATCTCGCTGCGAGTGCCCCCTCCGGTGACGGTGGGGCGCAGCAGAAACTCATCCACGCTGGGGAAAAGTCGCTCGGCCAGCGCTTTCTTGACCTCCGAGAAATTTGTCGGCGTGAAATTCCTTCCCGCAGGCACCAGCACCGAGCCGGCCTTGGACCCGCCAGGGAGGATCTTCGGCATCAAATCGTAAATCGCCTCCTTGAAGGCGAGCGCCTTTGCAAACGACGCGGCGTCCGAGCTCAGCGGCAGCATGTTCTGGTTGGGAAAGAGCACTGTGCTCATGCACACCGTGGCCGGATGGCCTGGATAACGCTGGTATTCATACGCCATCGGCTGGTAGCGCGCCCAATCGCAGTCGCGGTCGTGGTACAAACGCGGTGTGTCCCACGGTGTGCTCTCACCCGCAGTGTTGATGTTGATCTTGCAGGACTCGTCATCCGTCCAAAAGGCGACACGGGAGACGATGGGATTGCTCGCCGAGGCCGTCTGTCCGTTTGCAGCCATGAACTTGCCGTTCACATCGACAGATCCGATTGTTCCATCCTTGAGCAGGTACAACCACTCCACAGGCATCGGCAGGCGCTGTTTCGAGTCGTCACCGTTGGATGGAAGCACCACGCCGTCCAGATTCTGTCCGCCGGACTGCCCGGTGGCGTAGGTGGAGTAACTGAAGCTTTCCACGGAGCGGCCCGGCGTGGTCGAATACGCTCGCGGGTCGATGATGGGGAAGTACAAAAGAGGTTTGCTTGGACTCACCGGATTGGCGCGCACGACAGGAGCATTGAGATCCACATATTGCGCGGTCCTTTTGTCCCAGTCAGAGGGAGGCGTGTCAGCCGCGATCTCCGCGTCCGTCGTCGCCACCATCTTGCTGTCAGAGTAGAGCTTGAGTCCGCGCAGAAGCGTGCCGTCCTGGCGGTACTGGCGAACCATGCCGGGTTGTGAAGTCCAAATCTCCAGCCCAGGGTTACTGGTGTCTTGCTGCGTGGCGTGCTGGATCTGGCCGATGGCCAGATTGATGACGGAGTCGACATCGACACGGGCCTTGGCTCCTTCGACTTGAGCCACTGTGGAATTGTACTCGACACGCGTGGCACTGAGCATGGCTGTCACCAGTACCAAGGCCAACCCCAGCACGCTGATCACCGTGATGAGAGCTACGGCACGTCGGCGGCGTTGCTTCAAAAGTTTGTCCAGCAAACCCTTCACACGTCGCAAGGACATACCATGTATGGATGATGTATTCATGATCTTCTCTGATGGCTGCGGGCTGATGCGATCATCACGCCCTTGTTTGTCCGCATTGTGACCATCTCGAAGATTTCCGGCTATGAGGCCGTGGCTGACGCATCGCTGTGGTAGATGCGCATTTGGACTGGTTGAATCGTCTTATTTTAAATAAAGGATATGCTTTCGACCTCACTTCTCCGTGGTTTTTACCACTGCTGTTTCCGCATGTGGCTTCGAGCGATCAGGATGGGCCTCCTGCAAACGAGCGCCCGCGCCCTAGACATCTCAAGAATCCAGGGATGCGGTCTCCGGCCAACCGGCAGCCACCAACTTCCTTTTACTTGGTAACGACATGCCTACCTTTGAACACATGCCCAGCAAAAAAAATGCGCCAGCGGCTCTTCTTCCGCTGGCGCATGTGCCTGCAAATCATCCCAACACACTCAGGAATGGCGGCGGCGACGGAACATCAGCAGCACCAGTCCTCCCATGAGCAATGACATGCGCCCAGGTTCCGGCACCACAATGACAATGCCGAAGTTGTTGAACAGGCTGGTATCCCACGCGAGGCCGGAGAGGCTGATGTCTGGGAGGGCCAGATCGCCGATCAGACCACCGCTGCGGAATCCCGAGCCACCGCCGTTGTCAAAGCCATTCACGTTGGCCGAGGACCAGTCGATGAGATTGAAGATGTCCCCGGTCACTGGCTGGTAATCACTCACGGTGCTGTTGAAGTGAATCTCGCCGCCTGCGTTCATCGTGAATGTGCCGGTGACATTGAGATGGTCATGGTTGCCGCTGGTGTGCGCGTCATAGGCCGCCCCTTGCGTTTGCACCCATGTGCTGAAGTCTCCCATCCCGAGGTGCGTGGTGATGTTTGCGGCGTCGTTGAAGTCCGCACCACTGGTCGCGCCCATCTGGATCGTCAGTCGCGTGACGCCAGTGCTGTCTCCGGCGAGCTCCAGGTCACCATTCACCGTCAATGTGCCGATCTGATCTCCCGCTGTGCCGATGCTGGAGGGATTGGAGGACATGCCTGGATTGATGCTGCCAGTGCCGCCGTCGGTGCCAATGACCAGCTTGCTGCCTGTGGCAGGAATGATCGTGCCTGAGCCGCTGATCGGGCCGTCGAAGACGAAATCCCCGTTCGCGCTGTTGGTGAGATCCAAAGTGGCTCCGCTGTTGACCTCGATCCAGTTGGTGTTGCCCGTCGTTCCCACGCCAGTGATCTCCAGTTTGCCCTCGGTGACCGTGGTCTTGCCGGTGTAAGTGTTAATCCCGGTGAAAGTCACCGTGCCGCTACCGGTCTTGTTCACGCTCAGCGTGTCCCCAGCTTGTGCCTCTCCGATGACGCCGGAGAAAATGACGCCATCCTCACCCGGCGTGCCGGAGTTGTCCGTGGATGCGGAGGTGAAGGTCAGCTCCCGCACATTGTCCACACCTGGCAGCGTGCTGTGTTGCAAGGTGACGTCCGAGGTAAAGAGGGATGTCCCGGTGGTGAATGATCCGCCGAGAATTGTGCTGCCGGTGCCGTTCGTGTCGTTCACGTCGATGCCGTTGGAGATCGTGAGGCCGCTGGCACCGGCGATCAACGCCACATTGGGATTAGCAATGTCAGTGACCCAATGCACGGGATCCTCGGCCGTGCTGTCATTGTTCACCGTGGTGATGTCTTGGGAGCCCATGAAGTAGTTCGACCCAGACTGCGTGCCGCCTCCCGCGACGGCGATGCTACTGCCGTAGGTCATCTCCGCCGCGTCATCGAAGTCGGTCGCACGGGTGATATTCATCTGGCCGCAACTGGCGTCCACGCTCACAACGACATACACGCCGTTACGTTCGGGATGTAGGCCCTCGTTCTTGACCAGAATACGCTTGCCCACGTCGCTGGCTCCCAGCGTCACTCCATCAATGACGGAGCTGACATTGAGGAACGCACCATTGCCCGCGCCGCCTGCGCCATTGCTGGCCTTGTCAAAGGTGGTGGTGGTCGAGGTGATCAGCGAGGCGGTCGTAGCCAGATCCGCCGCTGTGATCACGGTGCGCGTGTCCCCAAGTTCCACGACCGTCGTGGATAGGGCCGAGTCATCGAACACTCCCAAGGTGCCATGGCGCACCACCGTGCCGCCATCGATGGCCGCGCCCTGCGCCCAGCCGACGCTGCTGGATCCATAGGTGTTGGCTGCATGCAGCTCGACCGTGCCCGCGCCGATCTTGATGAGCGAGCTCACGGCAGCGCTGCCCGCGTCGCTCACGACATCATTGAACTGGAAGGTGGAGGCCCCCTCCGCCTCAAGGAACACCTTGGTAGCCATGTCCTGGTAAAGCGCCACCGTGCCGCCGGTCGCATAACCGTAGGTGCCGGAAACCGCACGTGTGCCGATGATGGTGATGCCCTCATCATTGCCGTCGAAGCTGTTCATCGTCACCGGATTGACCACGGCGTTCGCCGTGCCCGCCAGCAGCAGCTCCACGCGTGCGTCCAGCGGATGCGTGCCAACGAAGGCCACGCCTCCCAGGGAGAGGGTGTTGGTGGCGTCACCAAAGGCGGCATTGTTACTACCAATCAGGGCACCTTGGGTCACGCTCACGTTGCCGATGAAGGTGTTCGTGCCGGAGAGTGTCTGCGTCCCAGCGCCGGTCTTGTCGAATGCGCCACCACCGCTGATCAAACCGGCGAAGTCCGCGTCATTGGTGTTGTCCCCGCCGACATGGAGGATGGATCCGCCATCAATGTCAACCCCCGCCAAGGAGGTGCCGGAGAGGGAGCCGATCGTCACGTCAAAGCCCGAGCCAGCATTGGCCCAATAGGGACTCAGCACAGCATTATCACTCACGATGAAACGTGAGTAAGGCGAGAAGGAATTGTTCGATCCGGCGATCAAGATCCCCTGCTGCACGAGCGTGTTGCCCGTGTAGTTGCTGAAAGCGTCGATCTCTGCGTCACCGCCGGTGCTGGCACCGAAGACCGTGTCCCCGGAGCCGATTTTGACCACGGTGAGCGCGGCGCTGCCAGTGCCGAAGAAACCAGACGCCGTGCCGTTCCGCAGACCGACGCCCACGTCTTGATAAGTCACCCCGCTCTGAGTGCCGGAGTCAAAGGTGAGAGTCGCCGCTGTGCTGGAGGCGTTTTCGATTCCTGCGGAGGTATGCACGCCCACGCCACCGGTGAAGACAAAGTTCTTCGTGGTGGTGAGACTCAGACCGCCGAGTTGCAGGGTGCCGCCGTTGCGGAAGTCCACCCGCGTAGCCGTTCCCAGCGCCGTGGCACTGCCGATGCGCAGAATGGCGTTGCGCTTCGGATTCAGCGTGCCCGCAGTGTCCATGCCCACCGTCAGACGCCCGGAGTAGCCGGAGTTGTCACCATGGAGATACACGGTGAAGGTGGGATTCCGGTAGGTTGACGAATAGTTGTTCCCGTCCACATAGACCGTGTTGGATCCGGTGATATTCCCCGACACGTCAAATACCGTGTTCTCCACATGACCCGTGAGGCTGGCATCCAGGTTCTGCGAGTCTTCGTAGTAGAACCTCACATAACTGGTGGATCCAGAACCAACATTGATGGCATTGGTGAAGTGGATCTGTGCACTGTTCGGCAGATAACCGGCGGCGATGGACACCGACTGTTTGATGTTGTCACGCACAATGATGTCGCGGCCAACGGTCAGGTCCATAGTGCCTGAGTCGATGCCGATGGTGTTATCGCTGTAGAAGCGGTTTTCGATGCGCATCTGAATGGCTGAGGTCTGCGTGGCGGTGGGATCTCCGAAGTAGATCTTGCCAGTGGTATTGAAGATCGCCCCGGTGTTCATCTGTAGGCCGAGGAAGCCGTCCTGGATGTCGAGATCCCCGGTCCACTCATGCAGCGGTGTGTAGAAGCGCAGGTTGCCGTCGCCCAACTTGATGATGTTCCCCGTTCCCATCACACCGCCTTCGTTGGGATTGACTAGAAACTCGGAGTTTCCTGTGCTGCCGGCGTCCACATAACGGTTCCCCTGAGTCTGGAAGGTCAGATCCCCGATGACGTTTAGGATGCCATCCAGCGTGGGCTGGCGCTGAGTGCTGCCGTCGAAGGTCACCTGGTCACCGGCCTTCTCGCCGATCTGGAACCACTCACGGAAACGAATCTGAGCGTCTCGACTGCTGTCACCGCGCTTCATGGAGAACTCGAGCACAGCTTTGTCACGCAGGATGGTGGCATCCGCCCAGGACTCCGTGGTGCCGAAGACAGAATACTGGTCGTTGTCATTCCCCTGCCCCTGGATGTCCACGCGGGTCGCGTTCACACCATCACCGATGATGGTGAGGCCGGTGTAGTTGCTCTGCACGCCGAGGAGATCCTGCGCGGCGGCCGCTGCGCTGCGGTCGCCGAACTGCACCACGCCCGGCCCCGTGAACACCAAGCCGCCACTGTTAGGATTGTTCGTGCCGTAGGCACTGATGATGTTCGCCTCAGAGGAGAACTGGTTGGTGCCAGAAGCACGGAAGACGAGCCTTCCCGCCGCATCACTGACGTTGATGATGCCGTTGCCGCTGCCCAAGATGCTGGACTGGGTGATCGCAGTGCTAGTATAGTCGCCAGTGAAACTCATCGTCCCGCCGTTGAGATAGAAACCGCTGGTCGAACCGAACGCGCTCGTGGCATTGAAGGCGGCCGTCGCCCAACCCTCGATGCTGGTCTGCCCGGTGTAGATGTTGGTGGGGCTGATGGTCCGGGTCGTGTAGGTAAGGCTGCTGGTGCCCGAGGACGTGGGCACCTTCGAGATCACGATATGAGTAGCATCCGTGATGCTGGAAATCAGCGTGCCGTAGGCGATGCCGGTACCGCTGACCTCCATGCCGACCGCCAGGACGGTGGAATCCGTGACCGTGAGGGTCGTGTTGGTGCCGGTGGTGCTGCTCTGCATGATGTCCGACGTACTCATCGGAGCGTTGAGCACCAAGGTGCCAGAACCGCCGATCACCACGCGCTGGCCGCCAGAGATGATGCCGTCGAAATTCACGTTCCCCGTCGCGTAGTTGGAGATGAGGAGATCGACGCCGCTAGAGGCCGTGGTCACGCTGACGCCGCTGCTGACTGGCGTGCCGCCGGTGTAGTTACTGGTGATGAGGATGCCGCCGTCATTGAGTGTGAGCGTGCCGCCGGTGACAGTTCCAACATTCGTATCGAAGCGGATGGAGTTGGTCGTCGCCGCAGTCTGCCCCGCGAGCTGCACATCCGTGTTCACTCCGGCACCGAAGGTGTCCACGCCGTAGCCTGTGTAAGCGATCACGTTTCCAGAAGCATTCGTGGCCGCCCAGTCCGTGGCGAAGGGCGCGTTGGTCGTATTCGCCCCATAGGTGGCATAGGAGCCGATGCGTGCGACGTTTTGCATCGCAGCGTTGGAGAAATGGATCACGCCACCACCGATAGACTGGAAGTGCAGAGATCCAGCCGCAGCCCGGGTGATCGAGGCGCTGGAAATGTCCACCGTGCCGAAGTGGCTGGCTCCGTCACCCACAGCAGCAATGGCGCTACCGCCCTGGTTGACCTTGAGCGTCCCGAAGTTCTCCGTGAAGGAGGCCGCGCTACCATCCATCACCAGTGTGCCGCCCGCGAACGTGAGGTAGGCACCGCTGCCGACACGACGATTTGCATGGGTGTCATAGCCAGTGAAGATGAGCAGCCCGCCGAGGACGTTGGCACCTTCCACGGTGCTGTCACCCAAGGACGAGCCGAGGAGATGCACCTCCCCGCCGCCGATCTTGGTGATGGAGGAAGAGACGAGCGATCCGCCGTCCATCAGTGCGGCGGCGATCTCCACCGAACCACCGTTCGCGGCGTGGAGGCGCAGGTCGCGTGTGTAGGTGTTCGTACCTTGGGTGAAGGTGATAGCGCCGTCCCCCGTGCCGAAGGTCACCACTCCGCTGGTGTTCACGCCACCGATGGTGGAGTTGCCCGTGGTATTGCCCTCGCTGTAGGTGGAGTTGCCAGCCATGTTATCAGGATCGGTGGTGTCCACGCCGACTCCCCAAGAGTTCAGATTGAAGGTGGAGCCGTCATTCAGCAGGAAGAAGCCCAAGTTCACACCGCCACGCCCACTGTCGGAGGTGACGGACCGGCCACCCATCTGCAAGCCGATCATGGGATTGGAGGAAGCGGCGTTCACCGTCGCGGCGGCGGCTGTGGTGTAAAAGTTCCCCGTGCCAGAGTAGAAGAGCGCGCCCCGGATGAGGTTGATACGCCCTGCGGCGTCATACTGCTGGTGGAGCTGCACGGAAGCCTCGTTGGTGGTCGCGGTGACCTCCATGCGCAGCACATGCGACTGGTTGTAAATGTCGATCGGGCCAGTGATGGCTCCCGTCGCGGTGTCACGCACCTGTCCCCGGAGGTCAAGCAGGCCGGCATAGCCAGTGTAGGTGCTGAACATGCGTGAGTCCGTCAGCGCACCGCTGCCGATGGTGGTGGTTCCGCCGTAGATATTGCCCTCGATGGTGGTTGGGCCCGTGTTGTTGTTAAAGATGCGCGGCACATAGCTGCGGGCATAGGCGGTCGCACCAGCGGCGTCCACGTTGTCGATGATCACATTGCCGCCCCACACGGCATTGGCTTCAAGCTGAAGGGCGGTGCGGTTATCCGCGATGAGACCGACGTAGAGGTCCTTCCCCTGCACTTTCGCGCCATAGCTGACCACTAGGGTGCCGTAGCCGGAGATGTCCACCAAGTTGCCGTTGCCAAGGGCCAAGTCGTGCCGGGCATAGACAGCGCCGTAATTGACGTAGGTGTTGCCGGTGTAGGTGTTGGGTGTCGTGAGCAACAGCGATGCCGCGCCTGTCTTCACCAAATTCGTAGCATTCGTGATGCCCGAATTCATGTACAGGTAGTTGTTGTCAGAGTCCGAGTTGCGGTAGGCGTTGAGCTGGTCAGCGGTGTTGTAGTGAGCCCAGATGCTGCCGAGGTTAAAGATGGCCTCCTTGCCGTTGAAGTCGGTTAGCCCGCCGTTGATCGAGCTGCGGATGTCCATGTTCCAGTTCCCATTGTAATCATTCCCGCCGACATTCTCGACGCCTGTATTGAACATCACAATCATGCCGGAGTTGATCTTCAGAGTGGCCTCGTCCGCCATCATAAGTGATGTCCAGTTTCCGTAGCCGCCACCATAACTTGTCGTGTTAGGCGCACGGTCGTCGAACACGAAGGACTCCGAGGCGAAAGTCAGCGAGTTCACTTCCAGATTCACCCCGGCAGGCATGGTGCAGTCCGGCGAGATGGAACCAAGAGTGAGGATGGAATTGCGACGGTTGGTGAACTCTCCCACGCCAATGCCGGTGTCGGTAATGACACCGACGATCTTCAAGTTCTGCGCGGCGTTGAGGCCCTGATCCTCCAGTTTGACGGAGGTCGTCTGCGCGTCGTCCGGATTTGACACCACTTTGTATTCCGAATCCAACAACGGGCGCAGGAAGTGGTCTCCTGATGAGTTGGTGGACGCGGTCATGAGACGGCTGGCGGTGTAATCACTGGAGAAGACCTGACTACCTGCCGTATTCGTCCAGCCAGGCCGCGTGCCACCAAAGAAGCCCACCAGCACGGAAGCGTCGCCATTGCTGCCATCCCCCGTCCCCACTAGGGTGGGGAGCACATCCACCTGAAGCACGGAGCGGTCCGCATTTGCGGCGGATGGCATGGCGGCGTCAAAGGTGTCATCCGCGAAGGTGGTGCCGTAGTCGTAGCCACGCACGTTGACGACGGTGCCCGGATTGCGTTCGATTTCGCCGAAGTACCAGCCGGAATAGTCTCCTTTCAGCGAAGCATTCCCGCCGGCGAGCGTGGTGGCTCCAAGATCGAAGTTGATGCCGAGCTGGCCGTCCACCACGGTGGTCTTGCCCACCTTCTCCACGCCGGAGTACACGCCTCCCGTGGCACCCATGTGCATTTGCACATAGCCGTTGGTAAAGACCGGCATGGTGTCCGAGAAACGGTCCCGCAGTTCGTCGGCGGAAGTGCTGTCCGCGATGTAGTACAAGACCGAATTGCGCTGCAAGGTCATGCTGCTCATGCCCTGCACATGCCCGCCGTCGTACATGGAGGTGGAGCCCGCCGAACCGACGTAGTCCCCAGTCCAGTAGGGATTGTTCCCGTAGAAGCGGAAGTCCCCCCTGCCGATCTTGATGATGTCCCCGGAGCCGAAGGTGTCGCCACCACTGCCATTGAGGTAGATGTTGCTGCCGTTGCGCAGGTTGAAGATCGCGTCACTGAGCACATTGACCTGGCCTCGAACCCAGTAGGAACGCGTGGTGCCGCTGCCGCTGGTCGTGCGGATGGTGCCGCCGTCCTGGTAGCCCTTGCCGTCCAACGTGAGCCAGTCGTAGATGTAGCCGTCAGCATTCGTCACGTTCATCTCCAGACTGCCGTCCGGGCCGATGTAGGTGCTGTCCTGCCAGCCGCCGTAGGTGCCCAATGCGTTGATCGACGTGCTGGACAGGGTGGAAACACGGATGGTGCCGTTATTGATCGACGTCAGGGCGTTGTAACCGTTGTACATGTAGTCACGGCTGGTGTTGTCCGGTGCGCCGGTGAGCACCAGCATGCCTCCACCTTCGACACTCAGGCCACCGACGAGAGGATGAGTCGTGTCGATGGGGTTGTCGTCCCCAGGGGTGAGATCAGTCACGTCGCTGGTGATGTAGCCGTTCACCGTGAGCCGTTTGCCTGCGGTGATGTCGAAGGTTCCAGAACTAGCACCGAGGAAGACGGTGCGCGCACCGTCCAGGGTGATGTCATCTGTCACCTTCAGCGTGCCGCCGTCGAGATGAAGGTTTCCGCTATCAAAAATAGCCCAGATGCCAGCGTTGCCGGAGTGATTGGCCGCCTTGTTGACATGCACGCCGGAGGTGTAGCCGGAGCCACCATTGGTGAGCACGGTGGAGGTGATGTTTTGTGAGCTGTTGGTGTCAAACGTGCCCGCCGCGCCACTGCCCGATCCGCCGCCGATGAAGAACAAGGGACCGTCGTTCACGCTGGCACCGTTGTTGGTGCCGACGTACTCACGGACCAGACGGGTGATGGAACCATTGATGACGCCGAGCTGGGCACCGCTGGAGATTTCAAGGACGCCGCCGTTCACATAAGTGTCCCCCGTGAAGGTGTTCGTGCCGCTGAGCACCGTGGTGCCCGGGCCACCGATAACGAGGTTCACCTTGTTCGCACCGTCGTTGGCGATGCCGGCACCGATGTTGAGGGTGCCGTAGTTCTGGAGCGAGACATCCCCGGCGCCACTGCGGGTGAGGGTGCCGTTGATGATGGACGCGCCCGTGGTGCCGAAGGGTGTCAGGATGCCGCCGCTCTCCACAGTGAAGGTGTTCCCACCCAGGTCGAGCGCGGAGCCACTGCTGAACTTCACCGAACCGGTGGTGGTGGCACCGGCGAACGCTGCGCCGGTCGTCACGTTGGTGTCCGTGCCTGTGCTGAACACGTTGTCCGTGTAGCCGGTGAAGGCCTTCACGCCCGTCACGCCCTCACGCGCGGCCCAGTCGGTGATCTGACCGAGCACCGTGCCATACACGGCCCAGTCTCCGAGCCGCTGCCCATCCGTCACGGTCAGCCCGGGGGCGGAGATGTTGATCACGCCGCCGTTGTTTTCCACGAAAGCCAGGGTGACGCCGCTTTCCGGGGTGATGGCGATGGAGGAGTTGATGTTCACCGTCGCCTTGAGGGCGGCAAGGCGCGAGCCGCCGGAGTTCAGCGTGAAGTCACCGAAGTCCTCCTGCACTGCGCCGAGGGCGGAATTGGCATCCACGATGAAAGAGCCGCCGCTGAGGGTAAGCTTCGCGCCGTTGCCCACACGTCGGTTAGCGTTCACGTCGTATCCAGACAGATTGAGCGTGCCACCGGCCAGCTTGACGGCCTCCACCGTGCTGTCCCCAGCGCTGGAGCCGAGCAGGTTCATCGTACCCGCGCCCACTTTGATGATCGAGGAGTTCACCAGGGATCCGCCGTCGAGGAAATTCACCTTCATGTCCACCGTGCCGCCGCGTGCCGCGAAGAGTGTGAGGGTGCGGTCGTAGGCCGTCGTGGCCTGGGTGAAACGGATGCTGCCAGCGCCGGTGCCGAAGGTGACGGTGCCACTGGTGTTCTCACCGCCGATGATGGTGTCACCGGTGGTGTTGCCGAGGCCGTAGTTGCCGTTGCCCAGGGAATTGTCTGGATCGGCGATGTCCACGCCGACGTTCCAGCTCGAAAGATTGAAGGCGCTGCCCGCCTGGTTGAGATAGAGGGCCACGTCCGCGCTGCCAGTGCCAGTGCTGGAGATCAGGGAGCGCCCGCCCATCTGTAGGCCAGACATGTCATTGTCTGGATTGAGCGCGGCTTCTGCTGCGGCGGTGTAGAAATTTCCGCTTCCCATGTAGCGCAGCACACCGCGCACGAGCTGGATGCGCCCCGCTGCATCATACGGCTGGTAAACCTGCACGTTGACGTGGTCGTTGCCGCCGGAGATCTCCATGCGCAGGAGGTCATTCTGATTGGCCCCGGTGACCGGCGCACCGATAGCACCGGTGACCTTGTCTTTGACCACACCACGCAACTCCAGGACGTTGTTCGTCCCGTCCGTGTAGGTGGTGAAGATACGGGAGTTCCCCTCCAGGCCGGGATTGACCGCCGTGGTGCCGCCATAGATGTCCCCGTCGATGAAGAGCACCGTGTTGGAGTTCCCCACCGCGATGCGCGGCACGAAGTTGCGGGTGAAACCGCCTGCCTGGCCGGCGGCGTCCACGTTGTCGAGGATGATGTCCCCACCCCATTGGACTCCTTCGGACTCAGAATACAGGGCCAGTTGATTGCCCTGGATGGGCCCCACATGAAGGTCCACTCCAGAGATGCGACTGTTGTAACCGACATAGAGGTTTCCTCCCCCGGTGATGTTCACTCGTGTGCTCTGGCCGAAGGAGAAGTCATTCCTCGCGTAAAGGGCTCCGTAAGTGATCGAGGTGTCCCCCGTGTAGCTGTTGCGCCCTTCCAACGTAATGGCACTGGCCCCCGTCGTGGTCAGACCGTGCCCACCTGTGTTGGTGATGCTGGAGCGAATGACGAGCGTGGTGCTGCTGCCGTCGGTGTTGGCATAAGCGGAGTTGCCAGAAATGTTGTACTGGCCCCAGATGCTGCCGTTGTAAATAATGCCCTCCCTACCGCCGAAGTCGAGCGTACCACCGATGATGTAGTTGTTGATGTCGAGGTTGATGCCTGTGTTCGAAGCACCGCCCAGCCGGTCCATGGTGCCCTGATTGGCGACCATCAGCATGCCGGAGTTGATCACGAGCTGCGCCCCCTGCCCCATCATCAGGTTCACATTGTTGCCGGCCCCGTTGTAATTCGTCGCGATGGCGTCGGTGGCGAAAGTGACAGAGTTCGTCGTCACCGTGGCCCCCGCTGCGAGGTTGAGGATCGAATTTTTGCGTGAGGTGAGGCCGTTGCCGATGGCGTCGTCCGTGAGGCCGACCAGGCGGAGATTCTGATCCGCAGAGATGCCCTGCGCGGCCAGATCCACCGCGATGGAGCCAGAGATGGTGCCGGGATCGGAGACGATCTTGTACTCAGAGTCCGCGAGAGGGCGCAGATAGTTCACGGCAGCGCCGGTGACCGGGTCGATGCCTGCCACGGAGGTCATCAGGTAGCGACTGGTGCGGTCCTCGTCCCAGTAGATGCTTGTGGTGGTGTTCAAGTAGGCCGGACGGGTGCCGCCGAAGAAGCCGGCGATGATGGGTGTGTTTCCATTGGTACCATCTCCCGCGCCGATCAGGGTCGGCGCATTGTCCACCAGCAACAGCGCGCGGTTCTGCAGGTCGGTGACGCCGCCAGAGATGCCCGTGTCGGCGTCCAAGCTGCGTACCATCACCACCGAACCCGGCGTGCGCACGATGTCGCTGAAATGCCACGCCGCGTAGTCCCCCTGGTGGCGGGGAGCGCCGCCCGTGTAATCGGTGCCCAGATCATACTCGATGCCGAAGACCCCGCCATTCACCGTGGCCACGCCGACCTTCTCCTCACCGGAGAAGACCCCGGCCCCCGCCTCCAGGCGCAGCCTTGAGTAACCGTTGATGGAGATGGCCAGATTGTCCGGCAGGCGGTCGCGGAACTCGTCGGTGATGGCGCTACCCGCACCATAACCAAAATAAGTGTTGCGGTCCAGAGACAGGCCCGTCATGCCCTGCAGACTGCCCACGCCGTACATGTATGTGTAGCCACTGCCAGAGAGATAGCGACCCGTCCAGTCAATCCCGTTCATGTAGAACTGGAACGCCCCGTTCCCGGTGCGGGCGATGTCGCCGCTACCGTAAAGCGCGCCGCCGTTTTCACCAAAGCGGATGGTGCTGCTGTTGGTGTTGTTGACCAGCATGTCCGCCTCGACGGTCAACTGCCCGTTCAGGCGTATCGTACGAGCGGTGCCGGTGGTGATGATGGTGCCGCGGCCCTCATGGCCTTTTCCGCGGAAGGTGAGCCACTCGTAAATGTAGGGATCGGAAGTGGTTGCGAATTCTAGCGAGCCGTTCGCGCCGATGATGGTGCTGTCCACAAACGAGCGGTTGCTTCCCAGGATGGCCGAGGCCGTGCTGCCGGCGCTGCTGATCTTCAACACGCCGTCGTTGATCCAAGTGATGCCGCCGTAGCTGTTGTACATGTTCGCCTGCACCGTGTTGTTCGGAGCTCCGGTGAGCGTCACCGTCCCGCCGCCATTGATGATCAAGTCACCGATGTCTGGATTCCGGTCGCTGGCCTGCTGGTCCACCCCGCCGATGTGGTCAGCCGTGTAACCGTTGCTGGCGTTGATCTGGCTCTGCTCAGAGGTGATGTAGCCGTTGATCGTCAGGTTCTTGCCTGCGGCCACGTCCAGCGTGCCGCCGTTCGCGCCGAGGAACACGGTGCGCCCACCGTCGAGGGTGAGCGTGTCGGTGACTTTCAGCGTGCCGCCATTGAAATGCAGATTCCCGCTGTCGAGGATGGCCCACACACCGGCTTTGTTTTCCGTAGTCCGGCTGGTGTCGTCCAGATTCGCCCACACACCAGAGGTGTAACCCGCCCCTCCGCTGCTGAGGGTGGTGGAGGTAACATAGTTGCTGTTCGAGTTGAAAGTGCCGACCGCCGCCGTGCCAGGAGCCACGCTGGTATCAAAAACGATCGCCGCTCCACTGTGGGGTGTGTAAGCGGACGTGCTGGAGGAAGAGCTGCTGCCGCCGCTGCTGACACGCACGAGCCTGTCGATGCCGCCATTGATGGTGCCGAGATTCCCCTCGCTGGAGATGCTCAACACGCCGTTGTTGAGGTACACGTCGCCCGTGAGGGTGTTGGCACCGGTGAGCAAGGTGGTGCCGGGGCCGCCGAGTACGAGGTTCACCTTGTCCGCCCCGTTGTCAGTGATCGTGGCTCCGATGGTGAGCACGCCTGTGCCGTAGTTGTGAATCATCAGATCACGCGCGGTGGCCGCACTGGTGAGATCCGCGTCGAATCCACTGGTCAGACTGCCGCCGGTGATGCTGCTAGCTCCCGTGTTGGCGGAGGTGATGAGGATGCCGCCGCCATTCAACGTCATCGCCTGGCTATCAAGACTCAAATCCACCGGCGCGTTGAAACGCAGGTTGTCAGGAGCCGCCGCGCCGGTGAAAGCCACATCCGTCGTGACATCCACCGTGTTGCCAGCAGCGAAATCCCCCTCTGCCGCGCCTGCGGTATAGCCGCTGAACGCGGAGATCGCACCGCTGGTGCCGTTGCTGGCGAAGTCCGAGATCACCCCCGCCTGCGTGCCATACACCGCCCAGGACATGATGCCCGTGTTCGTGAGTCCGGTGGCCTGCATGGTGATGTTCGCCGTACCGGGACCTTCCTCGATGAAGGCCAACGTGCCACCCTGCGTCTTGGTGAAGGCCGCAGCGGAGGCACCGAAGTTCAGATTGAACGTGCGACCAGTAGGTGCGCTCAGCCGGATGACGGAGTCACCGTTCCTCACCCGCAAAGTACCGGTGAGGCTGAAGTTGCGATTCGCGGCCGCCTCTCCAAGCACCGTGAGATCCCCCCCGCCAAAGAGGGCTTGCGCGCTGGAGACAGCGAAGCGGTCATCCCCAATCATGCTGCCGCTGGCAGAGTTCGGTGCCCAGACGGCCTCGCCGCCCATGAAATTCCAGTGTTCCACCGTGGATTGACCATGGCCATTCGCGTCGAACTGGATCGTGCCCGGCCCGATGACCGTGGCGATCGAATTAACCGAAGTGCCGTTGTCGGCCAGACGCGCCTGTACATTCAACGTCCCGCCGCGTGTCTGCAGGAAGCGCAGATCACGGTCGCCCCCCTGGTTTTCATACATGATCGAATAGTTCGCGCCGGTATTCGAGCCGATGTAGGCCGTGCCGGACTGCGCCTCATTGCCGATGCTCAACGTGCCATTGCGGTTGTTGTTGTACACATAGAGGTAATTGCCCCAGTTGAAGATCTGATCCGCCTTCGTCAGCATCACATGGGAGTTGTAGGTGCCTGTGCCCGCGCCATCCGCTCCCAGAGCAGCACGGGTCCAGTAATCGTTGCCTTGGATGAGTGAGTCCGCCTGATCCGTGAGGAAGCCCGTGCCGTCGTTGCCGGGGGCGGTCGGATCATATTCGATGCGGAAGTAACCGCGGTTCATGTCCAGACGGCCTGTGGCGTCCCATTGCTGGAACACATTGACGTTCCCCTCGTCATGCCCGGTCATCTGAAAACGCAGGGAGTGGTTGGTGTCCAAGCGCGTGGTGGAGTCACCCGTCCGATAAATCGAAGTGATCGCGGAGTTAAGCGGATCAGTGGCCAAGTTTCCCGTGGCCACATCACGGAACTGCCCGCGCAGGTTCAGCGTGTACGACTCGCCCATGCTGGTGGTGACAAGCGGAGGATCGGCAAAGCTGTCGTCGTCGGTGAGCTTGTCGTTGTGATCGGTGTAGATGTTACCGTAAATCGAAAGCGTGCCGTTGTTGCGCGCGGTGACGTAGTAGGACTGGAACTCGGAGCTGCCGGCGGCATCCGCCACGTCGAGGATGATGTCCCCGCCCCAGGTGCCATGATAGGTGCCCTCCTCGCGCAGTACCGTGGTGCTGCCCTGCGTGGAGTTGGTGACTCGGACATTGAGACCGGTGATGTTCGTGCCGTAGTCCAGCAGGAGGTAGCCAGCACCGCCGAGTACCACCTCACGCCCCGCTGTGCGACCCAGGGAGCCTGGATTGCGGGCAATAATGCCAGACAAGTCGCTGACATAGATGTTCCCTGAAATGTCGTTCCATGTGTTGAGATATAGGGAGTTGCGCCCCGTCTTGACCAGGTCGGTCATGTTGACCATGTGGCTAAGGACGTAGGCGGAGTTTCCAGTGATGTAATCGTACCAGTCACCGTCGCTGCGGTCCGTGTCACTCCAAGTACTAGCGGAGTTCAGATAAGCCGTGCCGCCGCCCATGTCGATCCTGCCGCCGCGGATGATGACCTCCAGGTTGGCGCTGGTCGCCTGCCCAAAGGAAGCGAAATTGATGACACCCGAGCTGACCGTCAGCGTCTTGTCCTGCTCGATGATGAGATAGTCCTTTGCGCCCGTCGGCATCGCCTGGCCCGAGGTGACGGCATCGAAGGCGATGGTGAGGGAGTTCACCGCGATGTTGGAGGTGACATTGCGTGAGGCGTAGTTGTTCCTGTCCGCGTAATTTCCACCCGAAGGGGAGATGTAGCCGTCCACCCGCCAGTTCGTGCCGCCCACCGGCGTCATGCCGACGCTGTACTCCGCCGCAGTGAGCGGGCGCAGGTAACCGCCGTCCAGAGTCATGAGCCCGATGCCAGAACCACCGTAGGCATAGTCATTCTGCATGGAGTAATCCGTGCGATTGGCAGCCGCACCAGTCCTAGCCACAAATGAAGCGGGAAGCGTGCCGCCAAAAAGTCCGAGCGCGATCCGCTGGTCAGCATTCCCAGGGTTGCTCGCACCGACCAGGTTGATGCCGACTGGATTGTTGACCAGAATCCGATCATCCGTGGCTCCGATGCCAAACGTGTGTGCGCCGTTCATGTCGATGATCTTCAGCACGCCGCCGTTGTTCGCGGTGTAGCTCTGGAAGGAGCCGTCAAACTGACCGCCCGCACGTGTGTCGAGGTAGAGGTAGTTCGTACCGATGTCGGACACCACGTTGCCGAAATTCTCGTGGTTGGCAGCACTCGTATCGGTCTCGAGGTACAGCACGCCGTTCCGCAGATTGAGAAAACCGGCGTCATTGAGGCGGTTGTCATTGTTCGCACTGGCATAGACCGGGTTGGAGGCGTTGTTCAGCAGGGCGAGCGAGCCCCAGCGCGTGACGGTGATGTTCTGTGCCCCGGCGAGGCTGCCGCTGGCACCCGCCAACGACATGCTGAAGTACTGCGACTCCGCCGCGCCCGTGGGGCTGGCGGTGCTGTAGTTGGGAGCCATGTAGCGGCCCGTGCTGTACTTCACGAGCACATCCCCGTCGAAGGTGGCGCTGTTGTCCCCGGTGAGGCGCAGCTCGCGGTTGCCACGCTTGGTGAAGCCGCCGCCATCATTCCCGGCGGCCACATTGTCGATCGTTCCCTGAAATTCGGTGACTCCCGGGTGGTCGTAGGCGTCCAGGGTGGCGTTGTAGCCGCTCGCGCCGCCGAAGAAGTCAAAGAGGTTGCCGTTGCCATTCGCATCATCGCCGATGCCGCCGCCTTTGAGATTGATCGTCACGTTTGGGCCGAAAATCTGGTCGAAGGTCTGACCGGCACTGCCGCTCCCCTCACGCTGCCAAGCGCCGTTGTTCATGTTCACGGTGAAGTTGTCCCAGGTGTCCGTGACCTTGGTGTTGAGCGCATGCGTCCCCCAGTAGGTGCCGAAGGAGACGCGCGGATGGATCAGCGTGTTACCAGAAAGGGGGTTTTGTGTCACATTCACGTTCCAGGGATCGGAGGTGCGGCTGCCGAGCGTGGGATCCGCGCCGTCGTAGGCATTGCGGTTGTAGGCGATGTTGATGACGAGGCCGTCGAGGTTGTTGCCGTAGGTGGTTCCGTCGATCAGACCTCCCTGCACCAAGCCACCGTTGTTCTCAAAACGCACCTCACCCTCATAAATGTTAATGCCGCCGCCCGTGCGGTTCTGTAGATCCGCGTTGCGGATCACAAAGTCCGAGCTGCCCAGCTTGGTGAGATAATGACCGCCAAAATCCAGCACCGGAGCGACATCATTTGCGGAGGCGTCCGTGTGGCGGATGAGATCCATGCGGCTGTAACCGCCGACGGTGGCGTCAGCCGCCAGTTGAAGAGATGAGAGATAGGCGGTTCCTGATGTGTTGCGTAGCGCGCCAAGCCCGTTGGTGCCGCCTTCGCTGATCACGAACATCTCCGTGTCGTTCACACCGTTAACATTGAAGTCGCGGTCACGCAGATCGATCGAGCCGCCGTTACGGGCGATCGTCTCGTTGCCCACGCCCACCGCGCCAGCGGAGGCATTGTTTCCTTCGAGACGGATCAGGCCGGAGTTCGCGATCAACTGGCCACTGAAGGTGTTGGCGTTGCTGAGGAGGATCCAGTTCACGCTCTGGCTGCCTGTCGAAAGGTCGTCCAGCAGGATGGCGGTCGATCCATTCGTCCCGCCGCTGATGATGCCGCTCAAGGTGATGCCCTGGTTGTTGGAGGTGTCGAACAGGGAGATGTCGAGTTCCGAATTCAGCGCGATGGCTGTGGAGATCGTGTCGTTGCCGCCACCGTCGTTCATGGTGAGGAATGCAGGGCCGGATGATGACTCGAACGTCAGCGTCTTGGTGCCGGAGATTGTGAAGGACGACCCGCCGCTTGGATCTCCCAAAATCAACTGCCCGAGCGTCGCATCCACATCGAGCGTGATGGTTCTGCTCAACGAGATGTTGTTGATGAATTTCGCGACAGCATCGATTGCGTTGGGGTAATCCGTGCCGCCGTCGAGATTGGACCAGTTGGCGGTCGCGCTCCAGCTTCCGTTCGCGTTCAGGTTCCAATCTCCCTTCGTGCTGTGCGTCTGTGCAGACGCGTTGGAAGAATGGAGAAAAAACAAGATGCCGAGAAGCATCAGGATGGCAGCTCCGTTTCCGCTTCTCCCACAGCCGCTCGCGCCGGTCTGACTGCTGTTGGAGTGCGATGAAGGTACGATCGTTTGATTCATGGTAATGGCTGGCTTTGTTTGATGCGGAACTGCCGGGCACAGCTCCGTGGATTTGCCGCCATTTTGACTGAACTGTGATTTCTGCCTATCGGGGCGAGGCTGGCGCTTTACTGCGCATTACTGCCTCCGCAGAACACAGCTTTAATTGACTTATAACTGCACCTTTTGCTTATACGACTAAAGCTTGAGGAAGAGTGTCCTTCTGGCATCCTCTCGTGTCGTTCGTTGTAACCTAAGCTTGTGCCTCAACGTTCGTTCTCCCACACGAACCAACGCGCTCCTCCCGCCCATGCCCCTCATGCTCCCGTCCCTCACCGCCCGCAGATCACGCCGCCCTCATCTTCATACGGTGCCCACTTTTTTTCTCATGATGCTCCTCATCGCCTGCGGTGCTGAGGCGGGCATGCCTCATGCGGAGGCGGAGGAGCCAACGGAGCCCAAGGAAGCGGTGCATGCCTGTGCGCCAGGGCCATGGGGCCGTGTGAGCTATTACTACTTCTATCTGGAGGCACCTGACCATGTAGTGGCGCAGTTCCCGCTGCCCAATCCGGTCACCCGCTGGATTTTTGATGCGAAGGAGTTCGACGGCATCGCGCCGATGCTCAAAAAGGCAGGCATGGATCCGGTGCGCGTGGATCAACTGCTGGAAATGCGCCGTGTGCTGCGCGACGACCGCCACGCCTTTGTCTTCCCGACTGTCGCAGATGTGGAGAACCTCACCCCCGAGGCCCGCGTCACCATCTACACGGAGCTCGCCCGCAACCCCGCCAACACCTTCTACCACTCACCGGTGTTCTTCTTGGCGGACTCGGTGGAGGAATGGGCGGAAGAGGCCAATCTGCCAGAAAATATCGTGGAGCGTATCTCGCATCTCGCCTACAAGTCGGGAAACGCGCTTGTCTTCTCGGACATCCCGCTGCTGCTGAGTCATGCCGGCTCGGTGGCGGAAGCGCGACTCATCATGCAAAAGCTCACACGCGTGCGTACGCTGATGGCACGGCTGGAGTTGGGGGACGAAGACTCCATCCCCGACCTGCTGAACTACTGGTCCACAGGGCTCAAACTGCGCCGCAAGGAAATCGCGCCACTGATGGAGTCCATCGTCCACACTGAGGGCGTGAAATACCTGGACATGCTGCACCTGCTGCCGCCGCTGCCACGCAAGCTGCTATACACCTTCCCCGACATGAGCTATGCCACCGAAGGCCGCATGCCCGACTGCCACTGGTCCAGCCTGAACTTCTTCAATCTCAAACCGCAACAGTACCTACTCGACTCGCGCCTCGCGACGAGCCTGGTGAAGCAGGACTTCGACAAGGTGGAACCTCCCTACCGCTACGGAGATGTCCTCATGTTCATCTCCTCGGAAGGACACGCGCTGCACTCCGCCACCTACTTGGCGGATGATCTCGCGTTCACCAAGAACGGGTCGAACATGCTCGCCCCCTGGCTGCTGATGCGCCTGCCCGACCTCGAAAAGCTCTACAACGTCGCCGCAGACAAGACTCACATCGTGGCCTTCCGCCACAAGGCAGCGAGGGCAGACGAGATCACGACGGCGAACTGAACTTACGCGACTCGACCCAGCGGATGGCGAAGCGTGTGACCGCCGCTCCGTCCTCCAGTTTGAGTTTGTTGCGGATGTTCATCCGATGCACATCCACCGTCTTCGGACTGATGCGCAGAGTCTCGGCGATGTCATGGGTACCGCGCCCGTCACCCATCATCTGGAAGATTTCAAACTCACGGTCTGTCAGCGCGTCAAGACCGCCCTCCATGTGCGGTTTGATCCCAGTAGTGTATGCTTGCAGAATTTGCTCGGACACGATGTCGCTCAGCCAGCTCCCACCGGCCGCCACGCGACGCAGCGCGTTCTCATACATCTCGTGCCCGGCGTTCTTCATCATGTAGCCCTTGGCCCCAGCCTTGAGCGCACGGTGGGCGTAATACGACTCATCGTGCATGGAGACCACCAGCATGATGAGCTGTGGGTGGATGGAATGCACATCCTTGATGAACTCCAGCCCGTTGCGGTCAGGCAGCGTGATGTCCACCAGCAGGATGTCGGGCATGTCCGCCTCGATCTTTTCCATCGCCTCCTTGCATGATCCCGCTTCCCAGCAGCACTCAAAATCCGGCAGGCTGTCGATGAAGACCTTCATGCCCCCGCGCATCATGGTGTGGTCGTCTAGAATGGCCACACGCTTGCGGCTCATCGTGTTTTCTGCCGGGGCTGGAGGTGTAGTTGTGCTCATGATGTTTTTGAAACCCGATGAGTCATGGACGTGCAAGTGGTATTTCACAAACTGCTTGTGTCCCGCCGTCCGCTGCCTTGCGTGGGCGGATGGACAGCGACGCACCCAGAGCGTTCGCCCGCTGCCGCAGCATGTGCATGCCCATCCCCCTAGTGCGGGCACCAGTCGCCGAATCATAGGAAATCCCATCATTGGTCACCTCGATGCGCAAAAACTCCCCCGCATGAACCACGCTGATCTTGATCCATTCGCCCTTCCCATGCTTGGCAGCATTTGTCGCCAACTCCTGGATGATGCGGAACACCTGCGCCGCGCACCCAGTGTCGAGCGCCAGTGGCGCATCCTCGCACGAGACATGGCAGCGGATGTCGAAGGCGCGTTCGAGAAACCTACGCAGATCCTCCAACGCGTCAGGAAGCTCCTCCGCACGGAAGGCCACCGGCGCGAGCCCGCGCGAAAATCCCCGAGCGATCTCCGACGCCTCTGAAAGCTCCCTGCCCACTTCCACCGCCAACGCCGCCTGGGAGTGTCCCTCGCGTTTGAGTGCGCTTCCCAGCACGCCGCTTTTCAACTGCGCCGCCGCAAGCCGTTGGCACACATCATCGTGCAAGTCCTGTCCGATGCGCCTGCGTTCATGCTCGGCGGCTTCCAGCACACGTTTCTCCATCTCCTTCTCCTCGGTGATGACGCTCGCCATGCCCGCCACTTGCAGACTGCCTGGTGTGTCCGTAGGGCGCTTGGTGGCAAACCCGCGGCAGCGCAGCCACTCGACGCGCCCGCCAGACTGCACCCTTATTTCGATCTCCTGCTCCCCGCCATTCCGGCGCAGATGCCGCAGCATCTGCAGGGCAGACTCCACATCCTCAGGCACCACCGCCCTCAGCCACTCCCAACGACGGCTTGCTAGGCGCTCTGCAGGGCGGCCAAACACCCGCTCGTAGGCATGGTTCACATAAACCGGCTCCGCTCGGCTTGGCGGTGCCACCCAAAAGACGTCACTCATGTTCGAGGCGATCTGGCCGAACCGCCATTCAGCGTCCCTCAAACGACGCGTCGCGTCCGCGATACTCACAGAAATTGCAGCCAATTCATCGCCGCCGTGGAGCGGAGCAGGCACCGGAACCTCCGCCCCAATCTGACATGTCTGTTCCACAATCAAGGACACCCGCCTAGTCACGAGCAGACGCAGGAGCGACCACAGCAAAAGACAGCCGCCGACCAACAGACAGGATTGCGCCGCAGATTCGTTCAACGCGTTTCGCCTGACGGCAGACAGGCCCGGATTCAAGTCATACCGCAAAATCACCACGCCTTTCTTCAATGGCCCGCTGGCATCCTTGAACGGGAAGATTGCCGTGAGTCGGCCTTGGTCCAGTTCTTCGTCCATGACGCCCTCCGGCTTCTCCTTGACTTTATCCACCAAGGATTTCGTGGCGGCCAGAGGGCTGTCCTCCAATGCAACCCGCCTCCACTGCTTCTGGGTCGCGTTCCGGATCATGTCATCACTGTCGGCGATCACTCCCAGCCGCAGGTCCGGGTTTACTGACACCTGACTGATCGCGAGGTCGGCGGATTGAGGGAGATGTTTCCTGAAGAAATGCTGTGCCAATCCTGCTAAGCGGGTGCCCTCCTGGTATGCCTGGGCGCGCATGCCCTCCAGTCGTGCCTCCACGTCACGCTGATACTGTCGGTAAACATTCATGCCTATCATCAAAAGGCCGAAAGCGAACACAACTGCGGACAGCTTGAACTGTAAGGATCTGAAAATCACGGAGCGCCCCCTTTTGAAAGCTTCGCGCTCAATAGCGGCCTGACATCGAAATCCCTCATCAGCAAACCTTCCTTGCGCATCAGCTTCCGCATGCGTTCCAGACACTCGACTAGCCTCTCCCCTCCCATTTCTCTGGCGTCTTGCTTACTTTCAGGAAACCGGATCTGCCCCAGGCATTTTTTCCACTGGTTGAGGGTCAGCCCTTGACGCCGCAGTACCGCGTCGAGTTCGGCCCCTTCATTCATTGCTCGCAATCCCGGCATGAGCTCCATGCAGGTACTGACAAGATCTTGAAGTTCACGAGGGAACTCCTCCACCGCCCTCTCGCTGGCAATGAGGAGGCGGCACATCTCCAACCCCATGTCCTTGGAGTCATAAACCACATGAGCACCTTTTTCCTGAATGCGGATCCGCCAGGGGTCCGCTACGACAACTGCGTCCAACTCACGCTCATTAAACGCCTCCTCTGTCTCTGCCATGTTGAGCGGGACGACGACGACATCCTGCAAAGACATTCCATGCGCGGCCAACGCGTGCGCCAGCAGGTACTCTGCCATCGAGCGCTGCTCCACGCCGACACGCAAGCCTTTCAGACTCTCCACGCCTGCTACACCATGTCGTGCTAAGATCGCGTCCGAGCCCTGTGAGATGCCCAGCAGCATCACGGCGCGCGGATGCGCCCCCTCATCCTCAAGACGCAACAACTCGTCCGGAGTCACAATGATCGCGTCCGCCACACGCTTGTAAAAAAGACTCATTGCCGCCGTGGACCATGACATCTCGACGTAGTTGATTCGCCCTCCCTGACCTTGACTCAAATCGCTGGCCACTAGAAGACCTTCAGCCCCGGGCCAGATGTTGATGGCTACAGTAAACGGCCTCGCCCCCCCCGCCTGCGGCCAGAACAATCCCGCCGCGCATAACAGCAATCCAACTGCCACCACGGGCAATATCTGGAAACGGGCAGGACTCTTCATAATTCAGAACGGCGGGCGACGCTGCCCACCATTGTGTCAGCAAGCTGTACAAATGCTCCTCTTTTTTCAGTTCATGCATGATGCTCCATGACATCCAGATAAGTCGGAGTTTCACTCTGTGCCTAGATCATTGGACCACATCCAGCACGAGCTGCCTAATCGAGTAGAGCTTTTCGTCTTTCGCGAGACCGCCCATGAGTCTCGCTCCCGTCTTCCGATTGACACCAAAACGGCTCCTTGCCGCATCGAACACACCGTTCACAAATCCCCGACTGCCTACCACGGCACCATCCGTAAAATAACGCACCCGACAGCGCAGATACACGCTGGTTGGCAGACGACCGCCATTTGCCACCACCTTTCTTGCACGCTCCCGCGTGAAACCTTTCTTCAACGCTCTTCCATCTTTGCCAACGCCGCGCTCCTCTCCACGTCCGTAGAGCAGCGTGCGGTGTTTCTCCAGCGTGGCTTGATGACGCTCGGCCTTGGTCATGCGTCGGCGCTCTTTCTGCTTCTGAGCCACCACCTCGGCGTCCACGCCCGCATCCTCCACGCGTTCCAGCTCGCGCAACCCCTCCAGCGCCAGCACATCACCGCCCATCGCGGCACCGTAGCCGCCCCAGCGATAGTCTGCCGGGTCTTCCACCATCTCGGCACGGATGGGATTGAGGTCGATATAGGCTGCCATGGCCCGCAGCGGCTCGCCAGCAGACTGCACCAACACACTGCGAAAGCGCTCCTCCCAGATCGTGCCTTTGCGCTTGTGAGTCTTGTTGAACCACTGCGTGAATCGCTGCTTCAGCGTCTTCATGAAGAGCGAGACGTCCCACATACGCCGCAAATAGCGCTCACGGATTTCTGCCTCCCAAGTGGCCGATTTGATCTTCGCCGCCTCGCCCAGCGACCACTCCAGCCGCAGCGCCTCCACATCCCCGAGCGTCGCCCGCACGGTCTTCACCAGCTCCACATTGGAAGGCATCACCTCCGGCTTCTTCGGCACCCCCACCAGCACATGAAAGTGGTTCGACATCACGCAGTAAGTCACCACCCGCACTTCACAAAGACGCTCATACAGGCGCATGAACCTCACGAACTGCTCCTTCTCCACATCGCCGAACACAAACTCCCGATTCACCACCCGCGAAACGCAGTGGTAGTAAGCGGTGTCGACATACGAGTTGGCCGGAGCTTTGAGACGACGCTGGCGCATGGGCCGAGGAGTAGCAGGAATGAAGATAATGACAACGCTTTTCTTTATAAAGGGACAGACACTTTATTCTTTATTGGGGGGCGCTTTGAGTCTATTCGTCGCGCTACTCGGCATCTGCTCGTTCCAAGTATTCTAGCCAAGTGAGGAACCGCGTCTCTGCGACGATCTGTAGTGCTGATTCGATCTCCTGCTTCGCCTTTGTCATGAACTCGTGATCACCGGTGAACTTGAATCTCCTGTAAGCTACTTTCGAGAGTTCATAGTGTGCAATACCCCGATACTCTTCGTCGCGGTGGCGAAGTGAGGCTTTGAGATAGGTTTCGGCATCGCGAAGGAAGCTCAGACGAGTTTCATCGGTCATATTGTCTTCAACAGCGTGCCGGAGATATGCCTGACCGAGCTTCTGCGCCATTGCGTCATTCCACATGTGGGAATACTCGTTCTTCACCTTTAGCAAGAGTTCGATGGCTTGCTCAAAATCACCCTGTCTGAATGCATTTATTGCTGCGGACTTCGTTGCAAACGGGCCGATCTGAGCTGGTTCAGGCTCCAGCACTTCATGTGGTAGTGCTGGTATAGTCGACTCGGTAGTTGTGTCCACTGGGAGCGTTGGGACGGCTCTCTCAGGTTCTGGTGTTTGCGCGATGACTTCCGGTGGTAGTTCAACTATCCGAGGGGACGCTGGAAGCTTCTGCAGATGCCAGTCACGCAAGCAGGACGCTGCCAAGTTCTCTTCTTTGACCGCATTCGATTCCGCCGCGAATCGGTGATACTCGATTTTCAGACGCTCCTCGGTCGGATCAAAATCAGGCACCCGAAATAGCACTGACACTTTCAGTTCAGCATTGGGCCGGATAAAAGGAGCAATCGACCACTTCAGTTCTGAACTCAGTCCTGATTCGAAGATGACTCCATCTTCTGATCCGACGGTAATTCCGTTGTTCTCGGTCTTATCGCTGCCATTAATAATGCAGGCTCGAGTGGCCAACTTGCCACGCAACACTGAAAACCATTTGATCGAATTTAAGTCGGTGTTTTCTGGCCGGTAGTCCTCGTGGAGAGCCGAGAATACCTCTCTTTGCAAACCAAGATGAAGCTTCTCGAGCTGCTCGTATGGGAGTGGGACGTGAGCGATTTTGTTTCTCAGAACATTGATCGCTTCAAATCGACGAATTCGTGGTAACTCGGCAGCTTCATAGGCATTGACATTTGGGCTGATGCCACGAAACGACGGCAAGAAAGCAAGTTCTGGGTTCTGTCCGGGAGTTGCTGTCAAATACGATCCAACCGCTTTGACATAAGCACAGTCTGAGTTTGGCGATACAGATCGGGCTACCCAAGATAAAAGACTCACCCACGCGTTGATGCTGCCGCTGAAACAAGACTCCGCAGCAGAACGCTTTTCATTGAAGCTTTCTTCGTCATCCGAGTAGCCTGTCAGGAGCGACCTCAACTTGTTTAGTTGTGGCAACTTCTCGGTGTTGGCACCCCACAACGCAAGCAGACGAGTCGCTACACATGCTCCAAGCGAGACTACAACAGCCTCTTGTATGTGGATTAGCCGCCACAAGTGTTCGTAGTGAGCACTCTTTTCAGCCAGCCATCGCGAGCGATATGCATCAACCGCGTTTCCAATTGGTGTCAGTATTCGTGCTGGAGTTGCCATGGTCTGTTTGGTTGAATGCGGTGGTCGTGGATTCGGCAAAAGTGATGGTGCGGGCTATTTATAATACTCCTGCAACGCCCTCACCTGCACTTCACTCCCTTGCAATGACTTGATCGCCTTCAGCGCGGCATCGGCTCCGCGTAACGTGGTCATGATGGGGATGCGGTTTTGCATGGCGGCGGTGCGGATTTTGATTTCGTCTTCGCGGGGGTTTTTGCCGGAGGGCGTGTTGATGACGAGGGCCATGTCTTTGTTTTTCATCAGGTCGATGACGTTGGGGCGCTGGCCGCTGGCGAGTTTGGGGAGGATGTTCACGGGGATGCCGGCATCCTTGATGACCTGGCCGGTGCCGGGGGTGGCGTAGAGGGTGAAGCCGAGGTCGGCGTAGCCTTTGGCGATTCTAGCGACGTTATGTTTGTCGGTTTCTTTGACGCTGATGAAGACGTTGCCCTTCGTGGGCAGAGTGCCGCCGGCGGCCATCTGGCTCTTGGCGAAGGCGAGGCCGAGATCGGGGTCGATGCCCATGACTTCGCCGGTGCTCTTCATTTCGGGGCCGAGGATGATGTCCACGCCGGGGAATTTGCTGAAGGGGAAGACGGCTTCTTTGACGCTGTGGTGCGAGGGGACGACTTCGGTGGTGAAGCCGAGTTCTTTGAGCGTTTTGCCGGCCATGATCTTGGCGGCGAGTTTTGGCAGCGGCACGCCGATGGCTTTGCTGACAAAGGGCGCGGTGCGGCTGGCACGCGGATTGACCTCGATGACATACAAGTCGTCGCCTTTGACGGCGAGCTGCATGTTCATCAAGCCGCGGACGTTGAGGGCCTTCGCGAGCTTCTTCGCGGCACCGCGGATGCGGTCTTGCATCTGCGGCGCGAGGCTGAAGGGCGGGATGACGCAGGCGCTGTCGCCGGAATGGATGCCGGCCTCTTCGATGTGCTCCATGATGGCGCCGATGACGGTCGTTTCGCCGTCGCTGATGCAGTCCACATCGACCTCGGTGGCGTCTTCGAGGAAGCGGTCGATGAGGAGCGGGTGGGTGTCGGAGATGGTGGGTTTGTTGGCGGTGTGGGAGCCGGGACTTGGCTGACCTGATTGACCGGATTGAGCGTTGGCGAACTCGACGGCGGTGCGCATGTAGTGCATGAGTTCCGCGTCGCTATAGACGATCTGCATGGCGCGGCCGCCGAGCACGAAGCTGGGGCGCACGAGGCTGGGGTAGCCGATCTTCGCGGTGATGGCTAAAGCCTCCTCCAGCGAGGTGGCGGTGCCGCTGGGGGCCTGGTGCAAACCGAGATCGTCGAGCAGCTTGGCGAACATCTTGCGGTCTTCGGCGAGTTCGATGTTCTTCGGCGAGGTGCCGATGATGCGGACGCCGTTTTCTTCGAGGCCTTTGGCGAGGTTGAGCGGGGTCTGGCCGCCGAACTGCACGATGACGCCGAGCACCTGGTCGTTGCGGTTCTCGCGCTCGTAGATGTTCAGCACGTCTTCGAGCGTGAGGGGCTCAAAGTAGAGCTTGTCGCTGGTGTCGTAGTCGGTGGAGACGGTCTCGGGGTTCGAGTTCACCATGATGGTCTCGAAGCCCAGCTCGCGCAGGGCGAAGCTGGCGTGGACGCAGCAGTAGTCGAACTCGATGCCCTGCCCGATGCGGTTCGGGCCGCCGCCGAGGATGATGACCTTCTGCTTGTCGCCATCGCGCACCTCGTCCTCGATGCCGTAGGTGCTGTAGTAGTAAGGCGTGTAAGCCTCGAACTCCGCCGCGCAAGTGTCCACAAGGCGGTAGGTGGGGGTGATGCCTGCTTTCTTCCGCAGCCTCTTCACGCAGTTCACTGCAATCAGATGCTCCACAGCGTGCATGTCATCATACTTCCAGTTCGCGCAGTTCTCGATCTGACGGTCTGAGAATCCTAGCCGCTTCGCCTTTCGCACGATGTCACGCCCGGCTTCAGCAGCGTCGAGTTCCTCCTTTTCAGTTCCGTCTGGATCTTCAAATGGATCGAGAAGCGGGAACCAGTCGGTGCTTCTCATCTCTTCTTGGAACTTCACAATCTCCTCAATCTGCCTCAAGAACCAGCGGTCGATCTTGGTGAGCGAGAAGACCTTCTCCACGTCCCAACCCTTCGCGAAGGCTTGTCCAAGGAAGAAGATGCGTTCGGCGTTGGGGACGGTGAGCTTGGTTGTTAAAGTTTCGTCATCGACTTCGACATCCGCGCCGTCGCCAATGAGGCCGAAGCGTTTGATTTCAAGGCTGCGCAGGGCCTTCTGCAGCGACTCTTTGAACGTGCGGCCAATCGCCATGGCTTCGCCGACGGATTTCATCTGCGTGGTGAGCACCGGATCGGCACCGGGGAATTTTTCGAAGGTGAAGCGCGGCACCTTGGTGACGACGTAATCAATCGTCGGCTCGAAGGCGGCGGGGGTGTGGCGCGTGATGTCGTTTTTCAGTTCGTCTAGTGTGTAACCGACGGCGAGCTTCGCGGCGATCTTCGCGATGGGGAAGCCGGTGGCCTTGGACGCGAGCGCGGAGCTGCGGCTGACGCGCGGATTCATCTCGATGACGATCATGCGGCCCGTGTCGGGATGGACGGCGAACTGGATGTTCGATCCGCCGGTCTCGACGCCGATTTCGCGGATGCAGGCGAAGGAGGCATCGCGCATGATTTGGTATTCGCGGTCGGTGAGCGTCTGGATGGGAGCTACGGTGATGGAATCGCCCGTGTGGACGCCCATGGGGTCGAGGTTCTCGATGGAGCAGATGATGACGCAGTTGTCCGCCTTGTCGCGGATGACCTCCATCTCGAACTCCTTCCAGCCGAGCAGCGATTCTTCGATGAGCACCTCGCTGACGGGCGAGAGATCGAGGCCGCGGGCGGTGATGGTTTCAAACTCCTCCTTGTTGTAGGCGATGCCGCCGCCGGTGCCGCCGAGCGTGTAGGCGGGGCGGATGATGAGCGGCAGTGTGCCGATTTCGTCGGCGATCTTGCGCGCCTCCTCGATGGTGTGGGCCACGCCGGACTGCGGCAGGTCGAGACCGATTTTGAGCATGGCGTTTTTGAAAAGCAGGCGGTCTTCGCCCTTCTCGATGGCTTCTGGCTTCGCGCCGATCATGCGCACGCCGTGTTTTTCGAGCGTGCCGGCACGATGCAGCGACATGGCGGTGTTTAGCGCCGTCTGGCCGCCAAGCGTTGGCAGCAGCACGTCCGGCTTCTCCTTGATGATGATTTTCTCCACCATCTCCGGCGTGATCGGCTCGATGTAAGTCCTGAACGCGAACTCCGGGTCGGTCATGATGGTGGCCGGGTTGGAGTTGATGAGCACCACCTGGTAGCCTTCCTCGCGCAGGGCCTTGCAGGCCTGGACGCCGGAGTAGTCGAACTCACAGCCCTGGCCGATGACGATGGGGCCGGAACCGATGACGAGGATGGTTTTGATGGAGGTGTCTTTGGGCATGATGGGGGGAGGAAATGACGAATTCCGAATGCGGAATGACGAAGGTCGGAGTTTGGAGGGAAAGCGTTCAGTTGGGGCGCTTTCGAGGCCGGTTCGCTGTGAATAAGCGGACGCGAGGCCGGAAAGCGCGGCATCTTGCACGGTCTGCGGGGGGCGTCAAATGCAGGGGTGAATTTGACGGAAAATGATACCGCAGGATGCCGCGGCAGCGGGTGGATCACAGCCTGGCAGGCTGGTTCACGTCGCGGCTCAGTTCACGTTGACCTTGAGGCCGATGGAGCGGTAGGCTTCGGCGATCTCCTTCGCGATTTGCGAGTAGCCGCGGTCATCGAGCAGAATGGGCAGATGATTGAAGGGGGCGGATTCAGGTTTCATGTCCGGCGGCGGAAAGCTCTTGGGATACTGGAAGCGGCCGTCGGGGAAACGTTTCACACGCGGATCGGCGAAAAAGAGGCGCAGCGCCTCGGTTTCGCCATGCACGGCGTCCATGAAGCGGAGGAAGCGCTGCCCTTTCTTGCCCTCCGGCCCGTCGAGGTGGCAGAAGAAATAGACGAGCAGCACGGAGCGGAAATACAGCTCCCCCATCGCGCGGTTCTCGCTGTCGGCGATGCCGTCCCATGTGGCGCGGTTCATGGTCATGTGCGTCTCCAGACTGCCGATGTCGAGCGCGTAGCCGCGCCTTTGCATCTCCTGGACGTGATCACGGATGCCGATTTTGTGCGCTTCCGTACGGAATTTTCCCGCGTTGTAGGGGATCATCTCCGTGTACTCGGCGGTGCCTTCGATCACCCACTTGGGCAGGAAGGGCAGGTAATTGTGCATCATCTGATGCGTGATCTCGTGGATGAGCGTGCCACCGTCATAGTTGTCGTTCTTGAAGTAGGTCTTGCCGCGCATCTCCAGGCCGATGCTGGGGAAAGGCACCTTGAAGATTTTGTCACCGCTGGAATACACGCCGCCCGAGTTTGCCGGTCCGCCGGCGGCGATGTAGTCGTTGCGCGTCTCATACAGGGCGGCCTGGTAGCGCTCCATCCCTTCCGGCGGGCGGCAGACGATGCCCCAGGGCAGCGCGGTCACCAGCGCACGGGTGGACTCAAAGGTGCGTGCGACCTCCTTCATCACGCTGCCGGCCAGTTTTGCCTGCGAGGTGAACTCAAACGCCTCTGAACGATACACAAAGCGCCGCGTGGCGGCAGACTCCTCGACGGGCTGGATTTCAACGGCACGCGAGGAGACAAT
This sequence comes from uncultured Prosthecobacter sp., assembly GCA_964421275.1. Taxonomy (GTDB): domain Bacteria; phylum Verrucomicrobiota; class Verrucomicrobiia; order Verrucomicrobiales; family Verrucomicrobiaceae; genus Prosthecobacter. Next base: position 71,779 of record CAYQWE010000013.1, on the reverse strand, counting down.
GACGCTGGCAGGCCACACACGTTTCTCGACAGGGATGCGCGCGGATGACACCGGAGTCGGAGACGCAGCGGGAGCGGGAGCGGCCACTGACGGCACCGATGCTGGGGTCTGGCTTTTCACGAATGCCTGGTCCTCTGCGCTAAGGCGGGCGAGTGGGATCTGGTGCTCCTTCCCATCTGACATGCGTAGCGTGACACTGTCTGCCGTAGCACCGACCATGACAGCCTGGATGATACGCCCCTGCATGTCCTTCCACGGCCTAGGTGCCGCATCCTGCGCGTCTAGGAACGACGCGAGCATGACTGTCACGATGCAAAGACTGCGGCGGGCGAACTTCATGGCGGCGGAAATATCACATGGCGGGAAAATTGGCAAGACGGCTGTTTTTTCCGTGGCAGAATCCCCTCACGCAATGCCCGTGTCTTGTTTGAGGAATGAACTGCGCAGGCATCTTGTGCCCGATCCCCTGATGGCCCCTCCCCCGCCCACCACGCCACGCGCCCTGCTGCACGTCTTCAATCGCTACCGCTTTCGCGGCGGAGAGGAGATGATCGTGGACAAGATCCATGCCGATCTCTCCACGCGGTATGAGATGACATGGTGCCGCTTCGAAAGCGCGGCGTGGGCAGGCCCGGAGGCACCCTCCGCTTTCCGGCAGGCGGTGCGGTTGTTTTACAACAAGGACGCGCGTGAGAAGTTCGAGGCCGCCTTGCAGTCCAGCGGTGCGGGCGCAGCGGTGTTTCACAACATCCATCCCGTCGGCTCACCATCGCTGTACCACGCGGCGGCGCGGCGCGGGCTACCGGTCGTGCAATTCCTGCACAATTACCGACCGTTCTCCGTCGGTGGCACGCTTTTTGTGAACGGCAAGATCACACCCGACGCCCTCTATGGCAGCCTGCACAAGGAAGTGCTCGTCGGCGCGTGGCAGGGCTCGGTGGTGAAAAGCGCGCTGTTTGCCATGATGGTGAGGGCGCTCCGCCTCAGCCGGTGGACAAACAGCGTGAAAGCGTGGATCGCCGTCTCAGATTTCATGCGGGAAAAGCTCGTCGGCTCCGGGGCGCTACCTGCGGCACGCACGCACACGCTGAGACATTGCTGGAATGCCATGAGCCAACCGCCACAGAGCGAGGACGCCGGTTATTATCTCTTTCTCGGCCGCCTGGTGGACACCAAGGGCATCATGCCTCTGCTAGATGCGTGGGACGAACTTTTTGCGAGACTCGGCCAGCGCACTCCCTTACTGCACATCGCAGGTGAAGGACCACTTGAGCAGGCATTGCATCAGCGGGCGCGCTCGAATCCCTACATCGGCTCCCTCGGCCAGATCGGCGGGGAGACGAAACGCGAGGCGATCCGCCGCTGCCGCGCGATGATCGTGCCATCGTTGTGGTGGGAGCCGCTGGGACTCGTGGTTTACGAGGCGTACGACTTCTCCAAGCCCGTACTCGCCGCGAAGACTGGCGGGCTTGCCGAGATCGTTCAGCACGGCACTACTGGCCTACAGCATGAACCCGGCAGCACGGCTGAAATCGTGCGCGACGTGCTCCAAATGGAAGCCACACCAGCCGCTGAACGGATGGTCATGGGCCACAACGGACGCCAGTGGCTGCTCAAGGAAGCGGACACTCAGGTGTGGCTGCAACGCTTCGAGGAGATCCTCGCCACCGCGCTCACCGCATGATCGTCACCCGTGCGCCCACAGGCGCGTGTTGGTAAATCGTCTGCGCCATCGCATACGGCAAGCGGATGCAGCCGTGCGAGGCAGGCGAGCCAGGATGCGGAATCGCCCCAGCATGCATGCCCACTCCGTAACCGGTGATGCGCATCCAGTAAGGCATCTTCGCACCAACAAAACGACCTCCCGGAGGGACGCGCGAGACTCCGGCGGTCGCATTGCTGTTCACCACGTCACCATTGCGATCCACGATCATGCCGTAGCGATTTGAGCGCTTGTCCGCGATTTTCTCTGTGATGCGGAAAGAGCCGGTCGGAGTGGCGTATCCGCTGCGGCCCGTCGCCACATACGTCCAGCCGATGCTCTGCCCGTTCTTAAAAAGGTAGGCCTTCTGATCACTGAGGTCGATGTTCACATTCAGCGGCCCCTGCTGGCTGCCGCCCTGCCAAACATACATCGGCGACTGCGATGCTGACGCTGGTAGCACTAGCAGCGGACGTCTCACCATCTCCGTGCGCGATGAAAACAGCGGATACGGGAACTGCGGCAGCTCGCACTGGCAGAGCAGCAACGTGGCGACGACAGCAAGAGAGAAGCGTGTGGTTTTCATGACGGGAATGATCAGGGGCGATTCTAGGAGCACAGCACGCGCTCATGCAACCCATCAACTAGAGCCAGTACGCAGTTTTTACTTCTACTGGTTTCGTTGATTCCAGTAAATCTTGATATTCTTGCTACGACGGCCTGCCGCGATGATCTCCAAGTCGCGATCTCCATCCAAATCCGCACAAACCACATCCTCGCAGGCCATGCCACCATCGTCGATGAAGGCGTTCTGCCAGCCGTTGCCATCCTCTTTCGTCGTCCAGAACAGTTTCACCGCCACCTTGCCGATCTTTTGCTGCGCGCGCCAGCCTACGACGACCTGTCGGTTGTTCAGGCCGAGCAGATCGTGCGTGGCGATGGCGTGACCATCCACCAGTTCGTTCGTGATCACATGGCGCTGCCAAGTGCCGTTTTTCGGTCCCTCGGGTCTCGGCGTGTAAATGACCAGTTTGTCGCCGTGCATCGGCTCGATCGTCACCACATACGGCTGACCGCCTGCGAACGCGCCGTAACGCACCTCCCCCGCGCCTTGCAGCTCTGGATGGTACTTCGGGTGCTGCGCGATCCACTGCTCCTTCCAGCCATTGTCGGTCTGATCCAGGCGCACCACGCCCTCACGGCCACAGAGCAACAGACTCTCAGCCTCAGCCCCAGGTGCAGGAATGATGTCAATGTTGTGCGTCTTGTGCATTGATGCCTGCACCAGCGTCGTGTTCCACTCCTTGTGCGGATCGTCCGGCATGTGATAGGCCAGCACGCGCACACCAGCCCCCTCGGCGTTCTTGTCGTTGCCACGGCCATGCAGCGGCACCACGACGAGGTCATAGCGGCCCGCACGGTTGCGCACCCATTTCATGCGGTGTGTCGTCGGCTCGTGCGTCAGCTTCACCGGCTCCCATTTCTTCGTGCGGTCCGCAGGAGGGAGCAGATAAAACACCGCACCGCTGCCTGTCGTATCCCCCGGATTCCATTCCGCGCCCACGGCGATCTCGCACTTGCCATCACCGTCGATGTCGCGCGCGGCGATGCACACATGATCCTTCTCCGTCAAATTCTCTGCGATGACGTGCTTCTCCCACGTCGGATTCTCATACCAGACGATCACATGACTGTCCGCCAGCAGGATATCCGTCCGCCGGTCCCCATTTACATCCGCCACGGCCAACCCATAGCCGATGCCTATCTCACCGTCGATCTGCTGCGCCTTGAAGTTCGGAGTTTGCGCCTGCGCGATGGCTGCGCCGAGAATGAGGATGAGAAACGCGTTTTTCATGCGACCGCAGCGTAGGCGGGACCGCTACGGCGAATCAATCCTCAAAATCACCCCACTTCCACTTTCCGCCGCCAACGCATGCCCAACGCCATGCTCCACTGATATTTCCGCGCATGCTCACGGATCAGAAACGGCAGGTCACAGGTCTTGGAGAGGTCAAAATGCGGCTCCAGCAGTGACGTGAGCCACTCCCGCGTCGAGCCCAGCGGCCAGTTGCCGCGTGGAGTGAACTCCTCCAGCCAAGTGCAGGGCGTCGTCAGCAAAAGCTGCCCGCCTGGGCGCACCAAACTCGTCAGACGCTCGATCAACTTCAGCGGATCGCTCAAGCGGCACAGCAAATTGGCCGCATGCACAATGTCGAAATCACCGAGGTCATCACGCAGGTTCATCGCGTCACCTTGTTCAAAACGCACGCGATCTCGTCTCAGATTCTCCGGCACCTTCGCCACCAGCATCGTTTTGGCACTGCCTTCATCGACCCGTTCGTAACTCATGCGGCCATCACGGGCCAGTTTCGCCGCAGCATCGACAAAACTCTGCGAGTAATCGATGCCGAGCACGCTCACACCGAAGTTCGCCAGCTCGAAACTCGACCGTCCTACCGCACAGCCCAGATCCAGGGCGACAGATTCGCAAGGCGTGCGTGGCAGGTCGATCAGCTCCATCACCGTCCGCACCGGGAAACCCAGCGCCTCACGCGGCCCGTTCTCCCACGGCAGCACCTCGGCAGGCGTGCCGTAGTGAAACAGCAAGTATTCGTCGAGCAGACGACGGGTTTCGTAGATGTTCATCAAACGAACTTTCTATTCTGCCGCCAGCGCGTCCAGCAAGTACTTCGACGGCTGGAAGTGCTCGATGAGCACGGTCGTCACGCCATCGCGATGCATGCGGGCCTGCTTGATGTCGAAATTCGGTGTCTTGTGCGGCGCAAAGAGGATGTCGTCGTGCGTGGCGTTTTGATGCCGCTTGAACTGCGCGGGCGTGATGTGACCGCCGAGATGATCGTCGCGACCGGTGGCCAGATGGCAGGTGCCGAGCACTTTTTCATCCTGGATGTCCGCACCGGACACCGGCAGCACCTGCGTGCCGAATCCAAGCTCGCCGAGCACGCCGGTCATCGGATCATCGGTCAGTTTGGCGTTGTGTTCGTCGATCGTGCTTTGTTTGCCCTCGATCAATTCGGCCTTGATGATGCGCCCGCCCGTCACCGTGAGCTTCCCCAGCGTGCCGTCTTCGTATTTGAGTGGAAACGTGCCTTCCGCGCCCGTCGGCACGAAATAAACCTCGCCCGCAGGCAGATTCGCCACATCCGGCGTGTCGCCCTGGCAGAGGCCGTGGCTTTTCTGCGCCTCCTGTTTGCTCAATTCGAGGCGCACCGTCATGTCAGGGCCGTTTTCGACCGTGAAGTCGATCTCCACCCAATCCGAGCGTGTCATAGCAAGACGCAGTTTTTCGGCATCGCGGCTGACCACTTCATAATCGACGGCGAGGCCAGAATTGAGGATGACATCATTCACGCCATGCAGCGTGGCACCACGGAAGCCATATTGCTTTGCAAACGCCGTCAGCGGCGCGGTCGCCGAGAACGTGGAAATGCACAGGATGATGTCGTAGTTCGGATAGATGTCGCGTTCAAGGCTCAGCCTGTTGCCCGCCATGTCCACGCATTCATCGGGCAGATCGAGGTTGCTGCCTGTCGTCTGCTTGTAGGCATACATTTCGCCACCCTTGAGCGCCAACTCGCCCGCCACGCCGTTTCTCAACCCCAGGTAGAAATGATCGTGCGCGCGTTTCTGAATTGGACGCGCCGGATTCTTCAAGAACGCATGGTCCTTCGCCTCCGCGAGATCCGGCAGGTCGATGAGAATGCAAATTTTGCGACCGGACGTGGGCTTGAACACGGTGCCGAGCAGGCGTGAGAGGTCGAACTTCGGGAACTGGCGTCCCTGGGCGGTGGACTGGACGGTTGGCATGGGGGCGGCGATCATAAACAGAGGAAACTACGAGGCAAATACGGCCTGCACTCTCCGCCGGATTCACTTCATGTCGTGCCAAGGCGGACAGCCCCTCTCATCTCAGTGCGATGATGCCCGTGTTCGGCAGCGTGTCATTTTTCCTCCCGTCGCGAAACGCGGCCATGAAATCCGCGTCAACCAGACGCGCCGGGTGCTCGCGACGCAAGAGCAGCGCCTTGATGAAGTAACCGTGGGTGAAAATGACCGTGTTGCGCGTGCTTCCCCTCAAGCGTCTCTCCAGCTCATCAATCCTGCCGATGAAATCCGCGAAGGACTCCGCCCCGCCGCCGTCATTCCAATGCGGGTCGCAGCGCAGCCAGTATTCGCGGGCGAATTCCCCACGCTGTGTCTCCGTGGTGCCGACATACAACTGCGGATTGAGATATGTGAACTCCTGCACCGGCCACTCCTCCACCGGCGTATCGGTAAAACGCGCCATCAGCGGCGTGGCGGTCTGTCGCGTGCGGATGAACGGCGAAACGACGATCAATCCCGGCGCGTCCGTCCATTTCTCCGCAAGAGCAAACGCCTGCTCACGCCCTCTGGCCGTCAGTGGGATGCTGTGCGGCGTTTCCGTGGGAAGACCGGCGTTTGCCTCGCTCTCGCCATGCCGGACGAGAAGGATGCTGCTTGTTGAAAAGTGAGTTGGTAGCGAATTCATGGTTCAAAAGGTGACGGCGGCGAATTTCTCCGCGCTCAGCTCGCGCTCGCCTTCCCAGCGGTGAGCGGATGATCGCCAAAGGCACCGCTGTAGTCGAGGCAGGCGATGTTCGCACGTATCCAGGCGGGCGATTCCAGCCTTGGCCGTGCAGGTGTGTGGTTTTCGTTCCGGGTCAAAACGGGATGCTGTCATCATGGTAGTGATGGTTCTCCTGGCAGATGCCGAGGCGCTGCATGTCCTGGCGGTCGATCTGGTAGCGTTCATCCATGTCGAGATGGCTGGCGATGAAGTCCAGCTCCTGCGCGGCCAGGAGATGGTCGGCATGCTGACGCCGCAGGGAGCCCTTGGGATCCGCGCCTGTGTAGTGGGCGGAGCGAATGGCCTCACGCAGAGTGTCATGCTGGTTTTTGTAAAAGGCCGCCCGCTCGCGATGATGCTCAGCACGCCGAGTGCAAAGCTGCTGGAGTTCGGTGGCAGAGAGGGTGACTTGGAGTCCTTGGATCATGGCGTTTGAGAGTGTAATGGTGAATTAAATGGTGCGGTTTCAGCTTGGGCGGGAAGAGTGGAAAATTTCAGCGCAGCGATCTTTGGCGTAGTTCCAGGCGGAAAAACCAAGCCTGCCATCGGGTGTCTCCTGGATCCATGGATCCTCACCAAACATGACGTAATGCTGGTAAAGTATTTCGGCGTTCATCCCGGGCCGGTTAAGCTCCTGGAGGCTGCGCTCGACGATTTCCTTCGCCCGGAGCAAGGCGGCGTCGTAGCTGTCGAACACGCCGCCAAATGTGCGCTCGCTTTCATCCATGTAGTGGAAGTTGTCGTCGATGAAGATAGTGAACTTTTGTGTGGCGCTCATGACTTCAGGCGGGTGAAGGGTTGCTCGCAAATTTCTCCGCGCTTAGCTCACGCTCTCCATCCCAGCGGTAGGCGGTGAGCGGGTTGTCGGCGAAGGCGCCGCTGTAGTCGAGGCAGGCGATGTTGCGGGCCAGCGGCTCGCGTTGGCGCTCAGGCGGCAGCCAGTAGTGACCGAAGAAAACCGGCGGCTCGTCGGGCGCGTAGTTGGGGATGCGGCGTAGGTCGTGCGGCGCGGCATCGCCAGGCACGTCAAAGGGAGTCGGCATGGCGAGATGGCTGACTTGGGCGGCTTCTGGAATATCCCACCATCTCACGCGCACTTTGCGGCGGGCGATGCCTTCTTTGTCAGTGAAAAAGTGACCCGGTGGCATGTCGATCTCGGGGCCTTTCAGCAAGGTTTCCGCAGCACAGAACTCGGGTGTGCCGTGTGTGGCGCTGAGGTGAAGAAAATCATCGGCAACGATGCCGCGCCCGCTGATCGTGGCGATGGCAGCCTCATCCCACGAAGCATGCACGGCGCGCAGCTCTCCGAGGTCGAGAGTCATGGGCAACTGCTTCATCCATGCCATCCATTCCTGCCACTCGGCATTGAGCCCGGCGAACTGGGCCATCGTCGTGCGGTGCCCGCCGTCTCGCTCGCTGGTATGCTTGCGAAGCCAGCCACCATAGTGATCCGGCGTGTGCCAGCAGACGGCATTAAACTCATGATTTCCCATGATGGCGAGGGCGTCGCCGGCATCGACCATGCCGCGCACGGTGTGCAACACTTCACGAACGGCAGGACCGCGGTCGATGTAATCACCGAGGAAGATGACTTTGCGGCCTTCAGGGTGGCGGAAAGTGCCGCCGTGCTTCGCGTAGCCGAGGTGATGCAGGAGCGCCAGCAGCTTGGCGTGCTGGCCATGGATGTCGCCGATGAGGTCGTAGGGTTGAGGTTTCATGACACCGCCATTGTCCGCCAAGCCAATCATTGCAAAACATCGGCTAATGCAGGATAACTGACTCCACAGTCATGTTTGAAAAACTCTTCGACAAAGGCGGCCTGTCGCTCGACCGGCTGCTCGGTTTCATGCAGATGGCGGAGAAGGGCAGCATCGCGAAAGCGGCTCCAGACAACCCGAACCGACAAAGCCAGATCAGTCGGCAAATCCGCGAACTGGAACAGTTCTTTGGTGCCGAACTCACGCGCCGCAAAGGCAAGGCGCTCACGCTCTCCCCTGCTGGCAGGCGGCTGGCGGAACTGATTCGCGGCCAGTTGCAGGATCTCGAAGATTTTCATCGTGAGCAGGCCGGGCAATCGAGGTCCTTCGTCATCGGTGCTGGAGCAAGCGTGCTGGAGTGGCTTGCCGTGCCAGCGCTGCCAGCCATCAGCCAGCTTTTCAGCGGCGCCACGCTGCTGACGGAGTCTCATCGCAGCCGCAGCCTGGCCGATGCCGTGCGCGACGGACGCGTCGATTTCGCCATCATGCGGCAGGATGCGGTTCCTGCGGGTGGAAAGACACTGCTGGTGATGAAGATGCGCTTTCATCTCTGCATTCCACGCAAGTTGCTGAGACGGGAGATCGCAGACCACGAGGCCGCCAAACCCACACTGTGGCAAACGCTGCCCTTTGCCGCCGGTCGTGATGGCGGACAGACCGACACCGCCGTGCGCAATGCGATGCGTGATGCCGGCGTGGATTTCCGCCCACGATTTGAGTGCGGCTCGATGCTGCAAGTGCGCCAACTTGTCGATCTGGGCGCTTGCGCCGGCGTGCTGCCGAGCCTCGGCATGCGTGGACTCGATGAGCGTCGTGTCTTGTGCCTTCCTTTCGCTCCATTGCGAGATTTCGGACGTTCCCTCGTGCTGCATTGGAACCAACGCCAGATGCAGCGGCGCAACGTGGAGGATGCTGCGCTCAAAAAAGTGGCCGCGCTGCTCGCCACTACGGCGCAAACTGATCCCACAGCAACTTTGCCACCATCGCGAAGACAACGGTGATGAAAATGACGCGGATGAAGCCCGCGCCGTGCCTGATGGCCATGCCCGCGCCGAGCCGGCCACCGATGAGCTGCCCGGCGATCATGACGGCGGCGATGCGGTAGTCCACACGCGCCGTGATGACGAACACGAACAGCGAGGCCATGTTGCTGGTCAAATTCACCATCTTCGTGAAGGCGGTGGCACGCGTGAGCTCCAGCCCGAGCAGCGAAACACACGCCAGCGCCCAAAAAGCACCAGCGCCGGGGCCGAAGAAGCCATCGTAAAAGCCGAGCAGTCCGCCAGCCAGCCATGCGAAGGCCATGAGGCCCAGCCGCGCCTTCGCCGCCGTTTTTCCCAGTCCCGGACTCAGCAGCACATAGACCGCGATGCCGAGCAGCATCCACGGCACGACTTTTTTCAGCACCTCATTGCTCACCTGCGTGACCGTCCAAGTGCCGAGGCAGGCAAACACAAACGTCACCAGCACCGTGAGGCGCACCTGCGGCCACGAGACAAGGCCCGCCTTCGCGTACCTCCGCACCGCCATCAGCGTGCCCCACGTCGATTGCATCTTGTTTGTGCCCAGCGCGATCTGCGGTGGCAATCCGGCTGCGAGCAGCGCCGGCACCGAAATCAATCCCCCGCCGCCCGCGATGGCGTCGATGAATCCGGCGCTCAAACCGGCGGCGAAGAGAAGAGCGATGATTTCCCAGGTCATGATCTGAAGCCATCCAAGCGCGGCATTCCAACCTTCCGCAAGCATCAAAGCCGCGGCTTCTGGCACTTCCAACACAGCTCAAACTCCGCCGGATTCACCTCACCGCAGCCAGCGCAGGTCCATTCCTCGATGCTGGCAGGCGTTTGATGATGATGGGGCCGCAGCAGGGCCATCGCCGCGTCGTATTCGTCATCATTCACCACGCAGAGCGAAGGCTGGCATGGCGCGATGAGCACATTGATGAGCTGCGCGGTGTGCTCGTTGCGGATGAAGCTGGCGATGCCAGCTTCATCGAGCACCGACTTGTAAAAGCCGAGCCGCGTCCAATCCAGGCTGGTGAGGAGTTCTCTCATGAAGACGAAGGTATCTTCACCCGGCTCATGGCAAACCAAATTCCGGCGAAGATGACAAACCACACGCCCGCGATCACGCTGACCACTCGCCACCGGGAGCTGAACGACTCCATGCGTTCCTCGAACGACAAGATGACTTCCTCATTGTCAGCCCGGACGATTTCGAGCAGTACATTTCCTTCATGTGAAGGCCAGAACCACACTCTCAACTTTTTGGTAGCCGGAATCTGCTCTCGCAGAAGATCGACTGGAGGGGACTCTGGATCGCGAAAAAAGAATGATTTGTCCGATGGGCTGGTCAGCCAAAGTTCGAAGTAGTCAGCGCCTTTTCGTTCGCTTCCCCGCCTTGTTTCGATGGTTTTTGGCACAAACTCCTCTGTTGGAAAATTTTCCTTCGGTTGGTTTGGTATAGGGGTTGCCCAAAACACGACTGATAAAATTGCCACGGGAACCCCAACAGCAATCAAGGCAAGCTTGAGATGGTCTTTGATTGGCATGGTCAGCTCTTCCTTCCCAAAATCCGATCCATCGAGTCGGAGGTCTGCCAGATGAGCGCCTCGGGGTAATGGGCATACGGATGGAAGTATTCGAAGGTGAGAAAGCCTTTGTAGCCGGTCTCGGCGAGGGCGTCGGTGACGGCGGGCCAGTTCGTGGTGCCATCGAGCAGCGGTCGGAAGGTTTCGAGGCTGAAGTCGGTGCCTTTTTTCGTGAACTCCTTCAGGTGGACGTTCTTCGTGCGGTTGCCGAGCACCTTGGCCCAGTGCTCGGGGAACTGGAACATGCTGATGTTGCCGGTATCGAAATGCACGCGCACATGCTCGCTGCCAAAGCTGTCCACGAAGGCGTTCATCTCCATCGGCGTCATGAGGTAGCCGTTGAAGAAGATGTTTTCGATGTTGAGGCAGACTTTGAGTTTCTCCGCCTGCTTCGCGAGCCGCCCCACGGCTTCGCGGGCACGCAAATCGCACACATCATTGGCGACCGGCTCATGATCCGTGCGCCACGGGATATGCACCGCGCCCGGCACGACGAGCACATTCTCCACGCCGAGATCATGCGCGCATTGCGCGATCTTTCCGGCCAGTTCGATGCCTTGCGCACGCTTCGTCGGATCATTGCTCGTCAGCGGATACGGCCAGAACAGGAAGGAGCACAGTCCGCTGATCTGGATGCCGATCTCGCCGGCCATCTTGCGGATTTTGACATAGTCGGCGGTGCCGTGTTTCGGTGAGAGGTCGTTGTCGAGATCGTAGTTCAGCTCGATGCCGTCGAATCCGGCGTCCTTCGCGAGCTGCATACACTCGCGCAGCGTCATGCGCTCTGGATATGGAAACGCCCACAAGTTGATCGACTTGAGCATGTCATATTTTTTTGTCGAGCCGCGACGGGCATCCGAAGCCACAGATTGGACGGCTTTAGCAGGCTCAAACGCGAGTGAACTGAGTCCGATGGAGGCAATGGTGGCCTTCAGAGCATCCCGGCGGGAAAGCGAGTCGTGCGGAGGATTCATGCGCCGATGCAATCAGAACGCGCGGAGGCTGGCAAGAGGGTTCTGTTGACACCGCGCTTGCCTTCTTCGCCTCCTTTTGGAGAATCAAACTTATGAAGTTCCTTTTTCCTCTGCTTTTCCCTGTCATGATTGCCGCCGCAGAGTCCGGCGCGCCGGTGGGCAAGTTCCAGCAACTCGATTCACCGGTGCCCTCGCCTTCACCGCAACGCATCGCGTCGGGAGCCCCAGGAAAGGATTACTGGCAAAACCGGGCGGATTACGACATCAGCGTGGAACTGGACGATGTGAAGCGGACGATCACGGCGGAGGCGACGGTGACGTATCACAATGCGTCACCAGATGCGCTGAACTACCTGTGGGTGCAGCTCGATCAGAATTACATGTCGCACAACGCGGATTCTCGGCTCGTTCCGAACGTGAAACGTGGCATCGATCCTGACAAGATCACCTACACAGCGCTGGACCGGCTGCTGACTTACGAGAGCTACGATGGCGAGATGAAAATCGGCAAGCTGAGCGACGCGCAGGGCAATAAGCTGCCGCACAGCGTGGTGAAAACGATGCTGCGCATCGATTTGACGGAGCCGCTGACCGCTGGCGCGGACTTTGTGTTCAAGATCGCGTGGAGCTATCCGATCAACGACTGCAAGCATTTCAACGCGCGCACCGGCTACGAATATTTTGAGGAGGACAAGAACTGCATCTACACCATAGCGCAGTGGTTCCCGCGCATGGCGGCCTACACGGACTACGCGGGATGGATCAACAAGCAGTTCCTCGGCACGGGCGAGTTCACGCTCGAATTCGGCAACTACAACGTGCGCCTCACCGTGCCGGACGATCATCTCGTGGCCGCGACGGGCGCGTTGCAGAATGCGGAAGAGGATTTGACGCAGACGCAACGTGACCGGCTCAAAAAGGCGCAAGGCGAGACGAAGAAGCCGGTTTTCATCGTCACACCCGACGAGGCGAAGGCAGCAGAGAAGGGCAAACCGAAGGGAAAGAAGACCTGGGTGTTCAAAGCGGACAATGTGCGTGATTTCGCCTTCGCATCATCGCGGAAATTTATCTGGGACGCGATGGCGGTGGAAGGCGCGACGCATCCGCCGACACCGGAGCGCGTCGGCGGTATCGTGGATCGCATGTACCGCCCGCCGGTGATGGCGATGTCAATGTTTCCGAAGGAAGGCATGCCGCTGTGGGAGAAGTATTCGACACATGCCATCGCGCACACGATCCAGACCTATTCGCGTTACACGTTTGCGTATCCGTATCCCGTCGCGTGGTCGGTGAACGGGCCTGTCGGCGGCATGGAATACCCGATGATCAGCTTCAACGGCCCACGCCCGGAAAAAGACGGCACCTATCCCGAGCGCACGAAGTATGCGCTGATCGGCGTCGTCATTCATGAAGTCGGGCACAACTACTTCCCGATGATCGTGAACAGCGACGAGCGGCAGTGGACGTGGATGGACGAGGGGCTGAATTCCTTTGTCGAATACCTCACGGAGGAGGAATGGGAGAACGACTGGAAGCACCGGCGCAACGAGCGCGGCATGGTGGATTACATGCGCAGCACGGATCGCGTGCCGGTGATGACCAACTCAGAATCCATCGCCGACCTCGGCCCGAATGCCTACGGCCAGCCGACGGTGGCGCTGAACATTTTGCGCGAGCACATTCTCGGTCGCGAGCTTTTCGATCACGCGTTCAAGAACTATGCGCGGCGCTGGATGTTTAAGAGACCGACGCCGAGCGACTTCTTCCGCACGATGGAGGACGCGAGCGGAGTCGATCTCGACTGGTTCTGGCGCGGCTGGTTCTTCAGCACCGATCATGTCGATGTGGCCGTGGAGGAGGTGAAATGGCTACAGCTCGACTCCCGCGATCCTGCCATCGAGAAGAAGAAAAAGAAGCAGCAGGAGGACGAGCTTCCGAAAACCACCACGCGCGAGCGCAACTACCCGCTCTCGAAGCGCGTGGACCGCTTCCCTGAGCTGAAGGACTTCTACGACAGCTTTGACGAGACGACTGTGCTACCGAGTGAGAAGAAGAAGTTCGAATCGCTCATCAAAGAACTCAACGAGGAGAAGATAGATCCGAAGCTGCTCCAGACGAAGCACAACTTTTACGCCATCGAGCTTCGCAACGCTGGCGGACTCGTGACGCCGGTGATTTTGAAGATCGAGTACACCGACGGCAGCACGGAGGAGATGCGGCTGCCGGCTGAAATCTGGCGCTTCAACACGGAGAAAACGTCAAAGCTGCTGTTCACGAAAAAGGAGCTGAAAGCAGTAACCTTCGATCCGCGGCAGGAACTCGTGGACACCGACGTGGAAAACAACTTCTGGCCACGCCGCCCCGTGAAGAGCAAATTCCAGCTTTTCAAGGACGACAAGGCTCCGAACCCGATGCGCGAGATGACAAAGCAGGAGAAGAAGGACGAGGAAAAGAAGGCGGATGAGAAATAGCAGCCTCATCACGGCCCTCGCCGCCTTTCTGCTCGTGCCGTGCCTGCACGCGCACTCGCTGCATCAGTCCACGGCGGAGGCGGAATGGAATGCGGAGACGAAAAAGCTGGAAGTGAGCCTCACGGTGTTCATCAACGACCTGGAGCTGGCGCTGATCCGGCAGAGCGAACGTGAGATACGCATCGACAAAACACCCGCCGCAGAACTCGATGTGCAAATTCAAACCTACCTCGCCAAAACCTTCGTGGTGAGCGATGAAACAGGCAAGGACGCCAAGATCGAGTGGGTGGGACGCGAAGCGGATGCCGCCAGTGCGAAGGGAGGCGACCCGACCGCAACGTTGTTCTTTGAAATCGCGCTGCCTCGAGGTCTCAATGGAGCGAGGCTGCGGCATGTGCTGTTTCATGATCTTTTCAAGGATCAGGTCAATCTCTTGCATCTGCGGAACGATGTCCGCAAACTCGAGCTCCGATTCACGGGCACCGAGACGAGCAAGGAACTTGCACTCCAAGGTGATTGATCCAGCATCAATATTCATCTGTAGAGAGACCGTTTCGCGGGCGCGGCTTCGTGACATGCGTCTCTTTCCTGCGGCTGATCACGCAAACTGTCTGCCGCAACCCATCTGGCCTTGTCGCCTTCAGCCCTTGGCGTTACTTGCAGAATGCACTCACTGAACGTCATCGCTACGCTGCGCACCTGTTATACCGACAAGTTCGGTGTGCCGCGTCAATCGGGCCTTGTGCCGAGCGCGTGGGGAATCATCGAATTCGAGCCAGCGTACCGGCGCGTCGAGGCGGTGAGAGGGATCGAGGAGTTCAGTCATCTGTGGCTTGTCACGCTGTTTCACCTCGTCGAGGCGGAACCAACGTCCCTCATCGTGCGTCCGCCGAGACTTGGCGGAAATATCAAACGCGGGGTTTTTGCCACCCGGTCGCCGTTCCGGCCAAACAGGCTCACTTTGAGTGTGGTCAAACTCGATCATGTCGAACATGAGGGGGAGAAGGCTCCACGCATATTTGTCTCCGGGGTTGATCTAGTCGATGGCACCCCGGTCTTCGACATCAAACCGTATGTGCGCTACGCAGACTCCATTCCAGACTCCCGATGCGGTTTTGCCGATGCAGCGCCCGTTCCTGTGCCGGTGATATGGGAATGCGAAAGTACCGTGCCAGATGAAGTGCGTGTCATCATCAGCCAATCCCTGGCCCAACAGCCACAGCCAGCTTATCACGACGACACCGGGCGGGAATATGCCACTGAGATTGCTGGCTGGCGGGTGAAGTGGCTGGCGACGTTGGAGGGGGCGAGTGTGAGATCGTGCGAGCTCGTGGTCTAGTAGGTGCCAAGGCACCGATGGAAAAACTCGCCTGCGGAGGCGGAACACCACGATCCGCACCCCGCAGGGAGGCGATCCGACCTCAGGATCAAAATTTCAGAATACTGCCTATGTGCGAGCTGCCCTGCTGCCGGGAGGTTGACTGGTCGGCCTTTTGGAGATGTGCGTGGGAGACAATGGCCAGGAAAAGCAGGGCTCCAAGAGCGAGGAGGGAGCCGAAAATGGAAGTTGGGAAGGAAGCGGATGTCTGCATGGCTGAGAGGCAGGTGCGGGCTGTGCTAATGCGGTGGAGAATTCAGGCTTTGAAAAAACGCCTCCAGGCGAGCGCGAAGCCGGTCCACACGAGGAGAGCCGCGCTCAATGCGCATAGCGCGGCCACCGTCTGGCCTGCGATACCGAAAAGCTCGCCGGTGTGTAAGAAGCGCGCGTACATGCGCAGCCTGCGACCGAGGCTGTTGCTGGAGAAAGGCTCCACGCTGACCACAGCGGCGGTGCGTGGATCGAGATTGAGCATGGTGCGCAGGTCAGGGCGACCGCGATGGCTCTGGTCGATCATGAAGGCAGCGTTGGGTCCGCTCATGCGCATGGCGATGGTTTGCCAGCGTGGCTCCTGCTGCTCTGCTTTCTGCACAAGCGCGTCGAGGTTTTCCAATGGAATGGGAGTCGGCGTAGCTCCCTGTTTGCCACCTGGGCGACCGGGCCCCTCGCGCGCCGGAGGAACAGGGCTGCCAGTGAGGGTGAAGAGAAGATTGTTCGCCCAGGCGTAAGACATGACGAGCCCGGTGATGATGATGAGAAGCATCGGGAACGAGCTCCAGAAGCCAATGACGTTGTGCCAGTTCCAATCACGCGCACGGCCTCGTAATTTCGCATTGAAGAGGAATGCGGCGCGGAGATTCGCGGCTTTCCAATGGCGTGGCCACCACAAATAAATGCCGCTGACAAGCAGGCCACCGAAGAGCAATGCCCCAGCACCAGTGATGGCTTTTCCGAAGGGTCGCATAGCGTCGTGCTGGCCGAGAAAGCGATGCCAGTCAGTCATCCAGTGGAAAAAGGTGCGCCATGTCTTATCTCCCTCACCCAGCACGGTGCCGGTGTGCGGATCGACGTAGAGGATGGACTCGCGACCGAAGTTGAAGAGCACCGGCGCGGAAGAATCGGCCTTCCAGGTGATGCCTTGAGGCGAGACGTCGGGCTTTGCCTCTTGAACTCGGGCGAGTAACTGCTGCATGGGGAGCCGAGAAGAGCCAGGCCGACTGGCTTTGAATGAGCTGTCGGCCCATTCAGTGATCTGGCGCTCGTAGGCGATGCACAAGCCGCTGACCGCCATGGAAAAGATAACCAAACCGGCCACGAGTCCCGTGATCAGATGCATCCAAAAGATGATGCGGTGGAAGGTGGGATGCATGGGCGGTAGATCACATTTCAGCCCACTGACGCAGCAGGTTGTGATACACGCCCGTGAGCTGCACCGCCGTTTTTTCTGCGATCAGGTTACCTGCAAGCTCATGACCAAGGCGCTGGATGGCAAGATCGAGATCGAAGAGCAGCGAGCGGTGGCCATCATCACGGATCATGCTCTGCATCCAGAAGAAAGAGCAGATGCGTGCGCCGCGCGTCACCGGGGTGACATGATGCAGGCTGGTGGAGGGATAGAGCACCATGTGGCCGGGCGGGAGCTTCACACTTTTCACGCCGTAAGTGTCCTCGACGCAGAGCTCGCCGCCATCATACTCCTCTGGTCCGGCGAAGAAGAGCGTGGCGCTCAAATCGGTGCGGATGCGCACAGGAGCGTTTGGAAACTGTCGAATGGCATTGTCAACATGCGTGCCGAAGGACTGGCCGCCGGAGTAGCGGTTAAACATCGGAGGATAGATGCGCGCCGGCAGCGCAGCGGCGAGAAAGAGCGGGTTTTGAGAGAGCGCGGCGAGGATCATCTCGCCGATCTCCTTGGCGGCTGGGCTGCCCTCGGGAAGCTGCATGTTGTCCTTGGCCTTGGCAGATTGATAGCCTGCGGTGGCCTTGCCGTCGATCCACTCGGCGGCATCGAGCAGCTTGCGCGCATGGGCGACCTGGTCTGGCGTGAGCACGTCTGGGATGGTGATGAGCATGGGGGGATGCAGAGGTGGTTAATGCGAGGACAGCGAGAGCGGGCCATAGAGCTTTTCAGACATGGTGGGTGCCTGAGTGCTTCCCAATGAATCAGAATTTCACACTGGCGGTCAGTGCAGCGTAACGTCCGGCTCCTGGGACGAAGTGGCCTGTGCCGCTGATGCGGTCGATGTACCGCGCATTGGTGAAGTTGTAGATGTTGAAGCGCAGGCTGAATTTCTCGTTGAACTTGTAACTCACCATGGCGTCCGCCGTCCAATACTCAGGCGCGATGTGACCGCCATTGGCACCAGAGCTGTTTTCCCCCGCACCAAGGATGTCGCCCACATACTGGACACCCACGCCAAACTGGAGCTTGTTCTCCAAGAAGGAGTAGGTGGTCCAGAGGTTGCCGGAGTTTTCCGGTACATTGCCCAGAGGCTGCCCGAGTTGCGCCGCCACCGAGGATGCCTTGGTCTGGCTTTGCATGGCGGTGTAGCCTGCGAAGATCTGCCATTGCTTCGTGATGCTGCCAGAGATGCCGAATTCAATGCCTTCGACCGTCTGGTCCCCAGCCAGTGAGGTGACGCCGGCGTTGGTGGTGCGGGCATTGGTTTTCTCCATGCGGAACAAAGCGAAGCTCAAAGAAAGGCGCTCATCCAGCAAATCCCATTTCGTTCCCAATTCGTAGGTTGTGGTCTTTTCCGGGTTGAGGCCCGCGTTGGCCGCCGCCAAGCCCAGGCCGGTGGAGGCGCTGCCGTCGATGGTGGGGTTGAACGAGGTGCCATAACCGAAGTAGATGCTGCCGCGTTCGACAGGCTTGTAAATCAAGCCCGCCTTGTAGCTGAAGAGGTCGTCCGTGTTGGAGAAGCCCTGCGTGCCGCCGGCTCCACGCGATTCGGCCTCAAGATGGTCATAGCGCAAGCCTGCGTTGATCTCTAGGTGCTTGCCGACCTTTACCGTGTCGAAGAGGTAGAGCGCAATGGTGTCCAGATGAGACTCCGCATCCCCCGGCATAGGTGCCAGCGGCGAGAACGGGGCGTTGTACTGACCTGGGTCAAACACATCCGTGAAGGATGTAGCGGTCGTCCGACCGTTGGTGTTCAACTGGCGCTCCCAGGCCAGCTCGAGCCCGGTGACTAGAGCATGCTTGAGCGCCCCGGTTTCAAACTCAACATTGAGGTTCGTCTGATTTGCGACCGCCTCATAGGTCTGCCTGCGCTGCTGGCCTTCGCGGCGGATCACGCTGGTGTAGGCGATGGGAGCGCCGGGATTGGTGTCAAAAAACCGCGGAGCGGTGTAGTTGGAGTCACGGTAGGTGCGCGAGTAGCGGAAGATGTTGCGCAGCTTCACCTTGCTGGAAAAATCATGCTCCAGGATGGCACTGATGTTGTCGTTCTGAACTTTTTCATAGTCAACGCGGGGATCGCCGAAGTAGCTGTTAAAGCTGATCGGCGGAGCCTGGTTGAGGTAGCCGTTCAATGAAGCGCCCGCTCCGCCAAAAGGAACCGTTCCATTTGTCGGTACCCAAGGGATGCCGTAGTCCGGCAGGTTGTTTTCACTCTGGTGCTGGTAGTTGATGAAGAGACGTGTGTCTGTGCCCAGACCAAAGGCCAAGGAGGCTGCCACACCCCAGCGGTCCTGGAAAACCTCGTCAAGACCATTGCCCGCACCGCCACGCCCAGGGGTGTCTGAATGATGATACATGCCATTGAGGCGGAAAGCGCTGTGCTCGCTGAGTTTTTGGTTCACATCAACGGTGCCGCGATAGAGATTGCTCGTCCCGTAGGAGAAGGTGCTCAGATTTGACGACTGCAAGCCCGCCATCTTGGTGGCTGTGTTGATCGAACCGCCAGTAGCACCGCGGCCAGAGTTGGCCGCGGAGGGCCCCTTGACCACCTCGACCTGTTCTGTGTTGAAGGGATCACGGTTGTAGGCACCGTAATCACGCATGCCGTCCATGAACATGGCGGTGCGCGCTGAGAAGCCCCGGATGCTGATTGAGTCACCCGGCATGCCACCACCGCCCTCCCCGGCTTGCATGGAGATGCCCGGCGTGTTGCGCAGGATGTCACGCATGCTGAAGGCACCGCGGTCCTCGATCAATTGTTTTGGGATGACCGTGATGGTCTGCGGGATGTCCCGCAGCGGCTCGGTGTATTTGTTGTTGATGAGCCGGGTGGGATTGTAAACAGAGCCCTCAGCCTCCACCACGATTTCGGGCATTTCCTTGGGAGCCTCCTCTTTTTTCGCCCCTGGTTTGGCTGCCGTTTGGGCTGAGGCACCACCCGCAAGGCACATGAGAGAGGTGACCGTCAACGCTTGTGTTCCAGAAGGGCGAGGAAAGGCGGGGAGAGAGCGGAGAGACATGAGGAAATGAGTTTGATTTGAAAATGAGATTCGTTTTCAACAACGATTGCGACTAAGTCTCAGTTTCATTAGTCGTCAACTGCTCAATTCCGATTTTTCTTCTGTCAGAGCCTATCCGGCAAATAATAGAGGCATCATGCTTTTGAGAGGACGCGAAGGTTCAGGTTGATCATCGCCAGATAAATCATGGATTCGTGATGGCGTGCGTTGCGCTCCTGATCGCGGTTGAGTCGGCGGCACTTCATGAGCCAGCCAAACGTGCGCTCCATCACCCAGCGTTTCGCCAGCAGCACAAATCCCTTGGCCTGCTCGCTGCGTTTGATGATCTCCAGGCGCAACCCTTGTGCATGCCCCCAGCCCGCCGCTGCCTGCGCGATGAACCCTTCGAGCTTCCCCGCATAGCCGCCGTCGGCAAAAATGACCTCCAGTCGCTGCCATTGATGACAAAACACACTGCACACGACCTTCGCCCCGTCGCGATCCTGCACGCTGGCCGGTGTGACGGTGACGCCCAGCAGCAGTCCTTGCGTGTCGGTGAGGATGTGTCGCTTGCGCCCTTTGATTTTTTTGCCCGCATCGTAGCCGCTGCCTCCTTCGCCACGGCCAACCGTGTCGGCGCACTTCACACTCTGGCTGTCGAGGACCGCCGCGCTGGGCTGGGCGTTTTTTTACCAGCTCGCGCCGCTGCCGGGTCTGCTCTTTGTTGATGCGCTCCAACACGCCGCTGCGTGTCCAACGACTCAAGGCGTCATGCACGGTGGAACGCGGCGGATACTCCCTGGGTAGCATCCGCCACTGGCAGCCTGTCTTGAGCAGATACCTCAAGGCATTGAAGCAGGCTCGCGCGGAGGCTTCGCTGGCGATGCGGCCCTTGCCTCTGGGTTTGTCCAGTGCGCACAACTCGGACTTGATGAGTGCCCATACTTCATCGCTGACATCGGTGGGGTAGTTCTTCGCCATCCCTCCCTATCGCAGTTTTCTAGCTTTTGCCACCATTTGCCGGACAGGCTCTAACTCCGAGGATCGAGCGTTTGGCTAAGCTGTCCCTGCGCCTGTTTTTCGTGAAGTTGCGCTTTCAAGCGCTCACCCTTGATGCCGCCGCCTGAACTCCTTCGGCGTCATGCCGGTGCGTTTGCGGAATTGCTGGGTGAAGGCGCTTTGATCGCAGAAGGCGTGATCGAGGGCGATCTGGATGATGGGGAGCGTGGTTTTGGCCAAGGCTTCGGCAGCGGATTGGATGCGGGAGCGGAGCAGGAGTTCGTAGGGGCTGATGTCGAGGGCGATGCGGAGTTTGCGATGCAGGTGGCGCTCGGAGACGCCGGCGGCGCGGGCGAGCTCGGCGGTGGTGACGACTTCGTGGCAGTGCTCGCGGGCGTATTGCACGGCGACGGTGACCTCGCGCACGTCGTGCTGGCGCATGCGGTCCTCATCGCGGCGGGTGATGCCCATGACGCCGATGACCTTGCCGCGTTTGTCGCGCACGGGCAGCTTCGTGCAGAGGAACCAGCTCAGGTTCCGCTGCTCGTCATACCAGACTTCGAGGCGGTTGATGAGCGGCTTGCCGCTGCGGATGACTTTCTGGTCGTCGTCGCGATACGCCTTCGCCACATCGGGCGGGAAGAATTTCTCATCCATCGCGCCGACGAGTTCGCGCTCGCTCTTGATGCCGAATCGCTCAAAGGTGGCGCTGTTGGCCGCGATGTGCCGCCCCTGGTCGTCCTTCATGAAAAAGAACACGCCGGGCATGTGCTCGAAAATCGCCCGCACGCCCTGCGGATCGGCGATCCGGGCGAAAAAGTCGGCTTGGAGGCGTGGCAGCGGCATGGCCGGATGGTAACAAAGATTGGCAGTCTGTCACCAGACAGGCATTCCCGGTTGGTCTAGAGTGCTGGACTCAACCCTTGCCCGCATGCTGACACGCGCACGACTTTTCGACCCGATCCTCGGCTGTTTACCCGCCTGGATGCTGCTCTTTGTCTCTGCATGGGCGCATGCAGCAGAGATCCCCCCTGGCGGACGAGACCTGCTGCCCTCCGGCAGTCTGGCCGGAGCGCGGCCCGCACTCCCCAAAGAATCCGGCATGGCCGTGGCGGAAATCCAACACGCGCAGGATGCTCCGTGGGCGGAGTTTTGGCGGGTGCATGTGAAGCAGCGCCCGGCAAACTCCTGGAGCGTGCAGATCGTTTCCGATGTGCGCGGCACCATTGCGAAAGGTGACACGTGCCTGCTGCTGTTTCAGGTGCGCGCGGTGGAGGGCTCGGCCTCCGGCTACGCCACGGTGGAGGCACACCTGCCGCCGAAATTTCCGAAGCTGGGCAGCACGCTTTTTCGGGTCGGGACACAATGGGAGCCTGTGATCCTGCCTTTCACCGCGGGTGTGGACGGCCCCGATGGCAAATGCGCCGTCTCCATCCATCTCGGCGGCGAGGTGCAAAGGGTGGACATCGGCAGCCTGCGCCTGCTGAACTACGGGCCGGACTTTCCGCTGCAAAAGCTGCCGCAGCCGCGCTTCACCTACGCGGGCCGCGAGCCTGATGCCGCATGGCGGAAGGCAGCGCAGGAACGCATCGAGAAGCATCGCAAGGGCGACTTTTCGCTCACGATCCTCGACCACGACGGCAAAGCCGTCACCGATGCGCAGGTGGATATCCGCCTGAAACGTCACGCCTTCGGCTTTGGCACCGTGGTGACGGCGAAACAGCTCTGCGATACCTCGCCGGACGGAGAGCACTACCGCGCCATCGTGGATGAATGCTTCAGCCGCGCGGTGTTTGAAAACGAGATGAAACGCGGCCCCTGGCAGAACGCGAAGGACAACACCGGCAGCCGTGGCTATCGCCGAGACTGGCTCGATCAATCGCTGGCCTGGCTCGCGGAGCGTCGGTTCAGCGTGCGGGGACATTATCTGTGCTGGGGACCGTTTGAGGAATGGTCCGGGAAGCTCAAAGACCAGCCCCAGGCCATCCGCGATGGCGTGCTGGCCCACATGCGCGACATCGCACCCGCCATGAACGCGCACGTCACGGAATGGGACGCGCTGAATCATCCCGCAGGCTGGGAGCCGCGCAGCACCATCGACACCGTGCTCGGAGATGCCATCTACGCGGAGGTGTTTCGCGAGGCGCGAAAGCTCACCACGCTGCCGCTGTGGATCAATGAAGACCAGGTCTTTCGTCCCGGACGCCAGCAGGAGGAGTATTTTCAAATCATCCAGAAGCTGCTCGCCAGCGGCGTGAAGCCGGACGGCCTGGGAAATCAGGCCCACTTTCACTGCAGCTACCTCCCTTCCCCGGATGAAATGCTCGCCAACTCGGACCGCTTTGCGAAACTCGTGCCCGCACTGCAAATCACGGAGTTCGACGTGGACACGAACGGCGACGAGGTGCTCGCCGCGGACTTCACGCGGGATGCGCTCACCATGGCCTTCAGCCATCCGGCCTACACGGGTTTTGTCCTGTGGGGCTTCTGGGAAGGTGCCCACTGGAAACCTACGACCGCGCTGTGGCGCAAAGATTGGAGCGAAAAGCCCGCCGCGAAAATCTGGCGCGACCTCGTCACCCACCAATGGTACACGCAGGAGCAACTCAAGTCCGATGCCAGCGGAAGCGTGGCCTTTCGCGGCTTGTTTGGCACTTATGAAGTCACCGTTCGCACGCCAGACGGCCCCCAGACCTCCATCGTGGACTTCAGCCCCGGCCAGCCCCTTTCGACGAAGATTATGCTGAAGAGCCGATGAGTCAGGAGGGGTGCAACACGCGCCTTATCAGTCCCCGAACCGCCGCAGGACGGTCTGGCACATTCCGCCCTGATCGTTGCGGCATTTTCTCCTGAGGTCCTGGTGGGTCTCACGGGGCGATGAACGGCCGGACACGCCTGCTCATGAAGTCGCCATGCCTGCCAACCGGCTTGATCTTTACCTCTCATCTCCCACTACGGGCGGCACATCCGGCACGGCGGCGAGGATGGTATCCAGATCGGAGAGGCTGCCTCGACTAGCGCGTTTCTCGACGCTGTCGCGGACCTGCCAGACGGAGACTTGGGAGGAGAGGGCGATGGCGATGATGGAGTCCACGCTGGTGCCTTCTCGCTGAGCGACATCGGCGGCCTGACGGATGAGAAAGTCGGGGATGTTGGCTTGGATGGTCATGGGACGATGGATTGAAGAACGTGGAGAAACTCTTTGGGCGACACGACTTTGACGGCAGGCAGGCGGTCGGCGGGAAAGTGGCGTTGATTGAACGTGACAAGATAGCCGACTTTGGCTTCGAGCGCCAGTTGAGCAAAAGCTTCGTCGTCGGCATCGGGCAGGGAAGGTTTCCAAAAGCTGGAGGTGGGGAATGCCTCGGCTCCAGCACAAAGGGCATCCAGGTAACGGTTCACGATGGCGGTGGTGATGCCGAAGGCCGGCCCCTCCCGCTTGAGGACTTCATCATACTCGGAGAGGACGGTGTTGCTCACGAGCAGGGCAAACTCGCCCTGACGATAGCGGGAGATGATCTCAAACGATGCGCCCTGCCTCGACCGCAGGGCGGCGAGCAGGACATTCGTGTCGAGAACTGCGCGTATCATGAGCACAGAGGCTAGCGGGTCGTCAGGAAATAGGCAAGTAAAGGGGCATTCCCGAAAAAACCTTGCCCCGCACCTCTCTGGTTTAGCGCAATCCACCCTGATCGCTGCCGCTTCCCTTTAGCCGCCCGCACCTGCAATGGCCGGATTTTAACAAAGATTGGCAGCCTGTCACCAAAGGAGCCGCCTTTGGCGAAAGTATTGATCATGAACTATTTCAGCCCCCGTCATGAAACTCCGCTCCCTTGCTCTCGTCACTGCCCTCTCGCTCGGTCGCTTGCTGGCCGATGATGCCACCGACTTCCCGCCGAAGCCGCCGGTGAAGGCGCTCACGGCGGCGGAGGAGCAAAAGACCTTCCAATTGCCGCCGGGGTATCGCATGGAGCTGATCCTGAGCGAGCCGGACATCACGGAGCCGGTTTGCCTGGCCTTTGATGGCAATGGCAGGCTCTACGTGGCGGAGATGAGCAGCTACATGCGCGACATCGACGGCACGGACGAGCTGGTGAGCACGAGCCGTGTGTCCGTGCATTGGTCGAGCAAAGGCGATGGCCAATACGACATGCATCGCGTCTTTGCGGACAAACTGAAGCTGCCGCGTCTGCTGCTGCCGCTGGCCGATGGCGTGCTGATCGGCGAGACGGACACGAACGACATCTATCTCTACCAAGACACGAACGGCGATGGTGTGAGCGATGAAAAGAAGCTGGTGTATCAAGGCGGGCCGCGCGGCGGCAATCTCGAGCATCAGCCCAGCGGCATGACGTGGGCGCTGGACAACTGGATCTACACCGCGGTGAACAATTACCGCCTGCGCTGGAAGGACGGCCAGCTCATCAAGCAGGACATTCCCGGCAATGGCGGCCAGTGGGGCGCGACGCAGGATGATGAGGGCAAGTTCTGGGTGGTGAACGCAGGCGGCGAGAAAGGCCCGCTCAATTTCCAAAACCACATCCTCTATGGTCAATCGCTCGCCCGCGGGCAGTTCGAGCCCGGCTTTGAGGTCGTGTGGCCAGCG
The DNA here is from genome assembly GCA_964421275.1 of uncultured Prosthecobacter sp. Lineage (GTDB taxonomy): Bacteria > Verrucomicrobiota > Verrucomicrobiia > Verrucomicrobiales > Verrucomicrobiaceae > Prosthecobacter. Next base: position 46,292 of record CAYQWE010000013.1, on the reverse strand, counting down.
ATGGGTCTGCGTGATTACCAGGGCGGACCCGGCAAGTCGCGTGATGACGACACGCTGAACCATTTCACCGCGACCTGCGGTGGCGAGATCTTCCGAGGCGACCAATTGCCCGCCGAGCTGCGCGGCAATCTCTTCTTTGGCGAGCCCGTGGGCCGTCTCGTGCGCCGCACGAGCATCGAGGTGAAGGACGGAATCACCATCCTGCACAATCCGCATCCGCAGAGTGAGTTCCTCCGCAGCACGGACGCATGCTTTCGCCCCGTCGATATGAAAACCGCGCCCGACGGCACGCTCTTCATCTGCGACATGTATCGCGGCATCATCCAGGAGGGCAATTGGACGAAGGAGGGCAGCTACCTGCGCAAAGTGATCCTGCGGCACAGCATGGACAAGATCATCAATCGCGGCCGCGTGTGGCGTCTCGTGCATGACACGACGAAGCCCGTGCCCGCGCCGAAACTGCTCGACGCCACACCCGCGCAACTTGTCGAGGCCCTCGCGCATCCGAACGGCTGGTATCGAGACACCGCGCAGAAGCTGCTCGTTTTGAAGCAGGACAAAAACGTCGCGCCCGCGCTCATCGCGATGCTTCAGAAAAACGGCAGCGACCTCGCCCGCATCCACGCGCTGTGGACGCTCGAAGGTCTCGGCACTCTCACCAGCGATCTCGTGCGTGCCGCTTTGAAGGACAGCTCACCCGTGCTGCGCCGTGCCGCCATCCGCGCCAGCGAATCGCTCGCTGATGAGACGCTCGTCGCGGACATCACCGCTTTGACGAAGGACAGCGATCCCACGGTCGTCATCCAGGCGCTGCTCACCGCGAAGCAGATGAAGTGGAAGGACCACGCCAAGCTCATCAACCTCACCGCGCTCAGCACGCCGTCGAAAGGCGTCAAAGAAATGGCCGGGCAGATGCTCAACAGCCAGATCAGCTTCCCGCGTGAGTTCAGCAACGCGCAGAAGGATCAGATGCGCCGCGGTCAGGCCATTTACCAGGAGCTGTGCTTCACCTGCCACGGCCTCGATGGCAAAGGCACCGCCATCGATGGACTCGCACCCGGCATGACACTCGCCCCGGCGCTCGCCGCCTCGAAGACCGTCGTGCAGGGCGATCAAGTGCTCCGCGTGCTCCTCCACGGCCTCAGCGGCCCCGTGAACGGCAAAACGTATCAGGCGCAGATGATCCCGATGGCGAACAACCCCGACGAATGGCTCGCCGACATCGCCAGCTACGTGCGCAAGAGCTTTGGCAACAACGGACGCTTCATCACGAAGGAGGAAGTCGCCAAGCTGCGCAAAGAACTCGCCTCACGCAGCACGCCGTGGACCATCGAAGAACTCAAGCGCACCGGCCCGCAGCTCCCGCTGGAAAATCGCAACGCGTGGAAGCTCACCGCCAGTCACAACGCCAAGGATCTCGCCCGAGCCATCGACGGCAATCCCGAGACCCGCTGGGACACGCGCACCTCGCAGACGCCCGGCATGTGGGTGCAAATCGAACTGCCGCAAGCCACCAACATCGCCGGTCTCACTCTCGACACCGCCACCTCCCGCGGCGACTGGCCCCGCGGCTGGAAGATCGAACTCTCCCAAGACGGCCAAACCTGGGACAAACCCATCCTCGAAGGCCAGAGCGAAAAAGTCAGCACCACCGACTTCCTCTTCCCCAAGCCCGCCAAAGCCAAATTCATCCGCATCACCGACACCGGCGGCGTGAAAGGCCTCTACTGGTCCATCCATGAGCTGGATGTGCTGGAACCGCCGAGCGTGGCAGTGGCGCAATAACTCGTCCCCCGTGCAGCCTCCTGAAAAGGAAGCGCGTGATGCAGTCGTAGCAGTTCACGGCGACCTTGCCAGTCTGACGGACGTTTCATTTGACGGAACGTGGCACACCGGGCACCTGCCATCTGTTTTTCGCACATTTCCGCCTCTCATGCGCCTCAATCACGACATTCATCTCGGCTACTGCACGAACATCCATCGCGGTGAGACGTGGGAGGAAACGTGGCGCGGGCTGAAGGAAAAAACGCTGCGGGTGAAGGATCGCGTCAGCGGCGGCAAGCCGTATGGCATCGGTTTGCGACTCAGTCAGCAGGCTGCGGTGGAACTGAGTGTGCCGGGAAAACTCGATGAGTTCCGCAAGTGGCTCGACGCGAACGGCTGCTACGTTTTCACCATCAACGGCTTCCCTTACGGCGCATTCCACGGCACGCGCGTCAAAGAGCATGTGTTCAAGCCGGACTGGAGCACGCAGGAACGGCTCGATTACACGAATCTGCTGTTCGATCTCCTCGCGCAGCTTCTGCCGCCGGGCGTGAGCGGCAGTGTCAGCACACTGCCCGGATCGCACAAGACCTTCAATCTCGGCTCAGATGAATTAAACGCGATCTTCACGAATCTGCGCCTGTGCCGCGAGCACATCGAGAAAGTCGCCGCGAAGAGCGGCCACGACCTGCATCTCGGCATGGAGCCAGAGCCACTCGGCTTGTTTGAGACCAGCGGCGAGACGCTGAAGTTCTTCGGCCTCTATTTTGACCGCAACCCGCAGGATCACGATTTCTTCAAGTTCATCGGCATGAACTACGACACCTGCCATCTCGCAGTTGAGTTTGAGGATGCGAAGAAAGCGCTGGATCGCATCACCGGCGCTGGTATCCGCCTGAGCAAGCTGCACTTCAGCTCCGCACTCAAATTGAAGCCGACGACGGAGAATATCGTGAAGCTGCGCTCGTTCGACGAGCCGGTCTATTTCCACCAGGTCATCGCCAACTACGGCGAAGACGAACCGCTGCGTCGTTTCAAGGATCTGCCTGACGCGCTCGACTTTGCGCAGGCGAATCCAAACCAACTCGGTGAAGAATGGCGTGTACACTTCCACATCCCGATCCATGCGCAGCCCGGCGGCGGATTCGACAGCACGCGGGATCATCTGATCGGCGCGATGAACTGGCTGGCCGTGAATCCTGCGAAATGCCAGCACATCGAGATGGAAACTTATACCTGGGAGGTGCTACCGCCTGAAATGCGCAGCGGCGATGTGGTGGATCAGTTGGTGAAGGAGTATGAGTGGACGCTAGGGGAGATGCGCAGCCGTGGATTGAGTCCAGCTTGAGGGGTAAAATCCCCTTGAATCACAATTTATCCGCCGGAAGTCTGGCACTCCCTTTCCCCATCATGCAAAGCCTTTGGAACGACCAAGAAGCCGCCACTTTCGGAACTGATCTGCTCGGACAGCGAGTCTATACCAGCCGTCTGCTCGGCCGGAATTCAGCGCTCGTGTTGCATGGCGGCGGGAACACCTCGGTGAAGATCACGGAGAAGGATTATTTCGGTGACCAGGTCGAACTTTGTTATGTGAAGGGCAGCGGCTGGGATCTGGGGACGATCGAGCGCGTCGGCTTCTCCCCCGTGCGCATGGAGGCGCTGATCAAGATGTCCAAGCTCGCCACCATGAGCGACGAGGACATGGTCTTGCAGCAGCGTGCCGCGATGACGAACCCGAATGCGCCCGCCGCGAGCATCGAGGCCATCCTGCATGCGATCCTGCCGTTCAAATTCGTCGATCACAGCCACGCGAACGCCATTTCCGCCCTCACCTGCGCCAAGGACGGCGAAGCACGCACGAAGGAGCTTTTCGGCAAGCGTGTACTTGTGCTCCCCTACGTCATGCCCGGCTTCGTTTTGGCGAAGCAGGTGTTTGAGGTACTTCAGAAGACTGATCTCCGCAAAGAAGGCATCGAAGGCATCGTGTTGCTGAAGCACGGCCTGTTCACCTTCGCTGATGACGCGAAGGCGAGTTACGAGAAGCACATAGAGCTGGTCACGCTGGCAGAGAATTTTTTGACTCATCGGGCCATTTCCGGCCCGCCTGCTCCTGAAGGGGCAGGAATGCCCTTATTACAACTCGCCAAGCTCCGCCAGACCGTTTCTAAGACGCGCGGTTTTCCGCAAATCGCCCGCCTCAGCAGCAGCGAGGCTGCTTTGACCTACTCCGCGTTGCCGAACATCGACGACTGCGGCGCACGCGGCCCGCTCACGCCGGACCACAGCATCCGCACGAAGCGCATCCCTGCCGTGCTCGGCGACGACCACGCTGCCAGCGTGCAGAAGTTCGCCGACGACTACGCTGCCTACTTCACGAAGCACGCCAGCGGCCAGACGATGCTCGATCCGGCACCGCGCTTCGCGATCTGGCCCGGCCAGGGCATCGTGAGCTTTGGTGACACGCTCAAGGACGCGAAGGTCGTCGCTGACATCGCCGAAAGCACCGCCGCCACCGTCACGCTGGCCGAGCACACCGGCGGCTGGGAACCGCTGAGCGAGAAGGACATCTTTGAAATCGAATACTGGGATCTGGAGCAGGCGAAACTGCGCAAAGGTCCCGCGCGCAAGGTGCATCAGGGCAAGGTCGCGCTCGTCACCGGTTGCGCTGCTGGCATCGGCTTTGCCATCGCTGAATCGCTCGCCGAACAGGGCGCGCAGGTCGTCGGACTCGACATCGACAAGGAGATCCCCGAGATCATGAAGAAGATCGGCGCGGTCGGCATCGTGGTGAACCTCACCGAGGACAAACCGGTGCAGGACGCGATTGATTTCACCGTACGCGAGTTCGGCGGCATCGACATCGTCGTCAGCAACGCGGGCATTTTCCCGAAGAACGACAATCTCGATGTCATGGCGCAGACGGATTGGGACCGCACCATCTCGATCAACCTCACCAGCCATCAGAAGCTGATGAACAAGGTGATCCCGTTCGTGAAGCAGGGTCTCGACGCCAGCATCATCTTCGTCGGCAGCCGCAACTTCAAAGCCCCCGGCCCGGGCGCTTCCGCTTATTCGTGCTCCAAGGCCGCGCTCACGCAGCTCTGCCGCGTCGCCGCGCTCGAACTCGCGCCGCACAAGATCCGCGTCAACATCGTGCATCCCGACGCCGTCTTCGACACCAAGCTCTGGACACCCGAGGCGCTGCAAAAGAGCGCCGCACGCTACGGTATGACCGTCGAGGAATACAAGACCAAGAACCTCATGAAGGTGGAGATCAAATCCAAGGACATCGGCAACATGGTCTCCGCGATGGCCTCACCACTCTTCGCCAAGGTCACCGGGGCGCAGATTCCGGTGGATGGCGGGAATGACCGGGTGATCTGAAATGCGCACAAACGTGGTGAATCCACCACGTCAGAGACTCAGTTCGCCGATGCGGTGCATGACGTCGTCAGCGAGGGCTTGGTAGAGTTCCCTGCCCTCTTTCTGGTAACTGTCCAAATCTGGCTGCCAGATGTTTCCGATCACGAGGGTGATGCGTGACGGGCGCAGCGTCTTCGCGCCGCGCGGATAGGCCTCGTAGCTGCCGAAGATGCGCACGGGAAGCACGGGAGCTTTCGATTTGGCGATGAAAAGGCCGACGCCGGCCTCGGCAGACTGAAGGCCGCCATCAGGGCTGCGGGTGCCTTCGGGAAAGATGAGCACTTTTTCACCTGCGCGAAGGAACCGGATGGTGGCCTTGAGCGAAGCGGCATCAGGCTTGTCGCGGTCGATGGGAATGGTCTGCCACTCACGCAGTAACCAGCCGAGGACAGGGTGATCGAAGAGCGTCTTCCGTGCGAAGTAGTGGATCATTCCGTCGAATGCTTGGCCGACGAAGGGCGGATCAAGGAAGCTGACGTGGTTGCAGGCGATGAGAGCCGGGCCCGGGAAGTTCATCCTCTCCTGGCCTATGATGCGGAAATCGAACAGACCTCTGGCGGTCTCGTGAAAAAGGTTTTTTCCAAGCCAGTAGGTGAAGTGCATGACTTTTGCAGTTCCCGATTCGCGATTTTAATCAAGGCAGTTTGAGCACTGCCAGCACCTGCTCGACAGCCTGGTCGAGGGTGATGTGGGAGTTATCGATGACCTTGGCACCGTGAGGAACCATCAATGGACTGGCCTTGCGCTGGGTGTCGAGGCGGTCACGCTCGGCGACCTGATCAGCATGCCCCTGGGCGCTGCGGCGGCTAGCACGGACTTCAGCGCTAGCGTCAATGTAGATCTTGTGCGGGCTGTTCGGGAACACGACGGAGCCGATGTCGCGGCCCTCCATGACGAGCGGTCCAAGAGTGATGAGAGCACGCTGCGCGGCGACAAGACGTTCACGCACTTCCACGACGCGGGCGATGAGAGAGACGCCGCGATTGACGGGATCGCTATTGAGTTCGGCGTCGTTGAGTGTGTTCCCGGCGATGCAGACCTGCGTTTTACCCCCAACGACAGGTGATTCGACCACGATGCCTGCCGCAGCCTTGCGCACGGCGTCGGCGTCATGCGGATCGACGCCTGCCTTGAGCACGGCCCAGGTCATGGCGCGATACATATTTCCCGTGTTCACATAGGTGAAACCGAGACGCTGTGCGACGAGACGTGCGATGCTGCTTTTGCCTGAAGCGGCGGGTCCGTCGATGGTGATGACGGGATACGGCGTGCTCATTTGGACTTGGCGCGGTTCAATTTGTCCACCAGCGGCTGCGGAACGGTGGACATGACGGGAATGGGGCGCGCACCGGTGTCTCCGAGCAAAAAAAGATCCAAATGGTGCTGAAAGCCAGGATAGGACGTGGCGATGCACTCAGCGCCTTCGATCGTGGTTGTTCCTTCGGCAAACATGCCTGCGACGAGGAAGGCCATGGCGATGCGGTGATCTCCCCAGCACTGAAGCGTGGCTCCCTTCAATTTCGCGCCGCCCTCGATCTCCATGCCGTCAGGATGCTCGGTGACGGTGACACCCATAGCGCGTAGGTTTTGTGCGACTGCGGCAATGCGGTCCGTCTCTTTTACCCGCAGTTCGTTGGCATCACGGATGAGCGTTTTGCCACGAGCCAGGGCACCGGCGACGGCTAGGATAGGTAGCTCGTCGATGACGTTGGGGATTTCAGCGCCGCCAATGACGGTGGCGTTCAAATCACCGCCACGGACGATGATGTTGCCTCGCGGCTCGCCGTCGGAATGGGTTTCTGAGCTGGTAACAAGTGCGCCCATGCGCAGGAGGACGTTGATGACGCCTGTGCGAGTCGGATTGAGGCCGACATTTTTCAGAGTGATCTGCGAACCCGGCGCGGCGGCGGCGGCGACCATCCAGAACGCGGCGCTGGAGATATCCCCCGGCACGACGATGTCAGTGGCAGTGGGTTCCTGCCCTCCATAAACACTCACACAATCGTCTTCACGCAGCCATTTGACGCCGAAGTGCGAGAACAGGCGTTCGGTGTGATTGCGAGTGGGGACCGGCTCGACGACGGTCGTTTTCCCCTGTGCGAACAAGCCGGCGAGCAACACCGCGCTCTTCACCTGAGCGCTGGCGACAGGGAGCTTGTAGTAGATCGACTTCAATGCTGCGCCTTCGACGGTGAGCGGAGCGCAAATTTTCTCGCCCTGGCCGGTGATTTTGGCACCCATCTGACAGAGTGGATCGGCGACGCGCTTCATCGGGCGTTTGGACAAAGAGGCATCACCAAACATCTCTGTCTTGAAATTCTGGCCTGCCAGAATGCCTGACAACAGACGGATGGTGGTTCCTGAGTTGCCGCAATCGACGGGCTTCGCCGGTATCTTCAATTTCATGCCATTGCCGGTGATGGCTAGTTTCACGAGGCCGATGCCCTCGACCTCCTCCAGCGGCTCCACCGTGGCACCGAGCGCCTGCATGGCATGTACCGTACAAAGGCAGTCCTCGCTGGGTAGAAAGCCGTCAATCACCGTAGTTCCCTTTGCCATGCCGGCGAACATCGCGGCGCGGTGAGAGATGCTTTTGTCACCGGGGACGGTGATCTCAGCGGGGATGCTTTTGAATTTCTTCGACTGGAGGCTGGCCATGATATGTCAGACCGCCGGAAGGAGATCGCGCAAAGCCTTGGCCTTGGCGAGGAAACGGCGGAGGGCTTCTTCGTCCATGCAGCGGATTATTTCAACCAGCTCTCGCATCGCTTCGGTGGCGTCTGACAAGGCAGCGAGTACCTCGTCGCGATTATTGAGAAAAATGCCCGCCCACATGGCCGGATCCCCGCCGGCCACACGCGTTGTGTCGCGGAATCCTCCTGCCGCGCTGTCGAGCACTCCGGTGTCGTCATGCAGGGATGCCAGCGTGGTCAGCACGGCCATCGCATGTGGCAGGTGGGAAATGCGTGCAACACAGCGGTCATGCGCCTGTGGCGTCATCTCCCGCACCCTGCAGCCGAGCTTGATCCAAAAACCTTTCAGGCGTTCCACCAGTTCTCGCGGGGAGGCTTCCGTCGGCGTGAGCATGCAGGCGGCATGATGAAACAGATCACCGCTCGCGTTCGCGAGACCTGTGAGTTGCGAGCCTGCCATCGGGTGGCTGCCAATGAACATCGCCTTCGTCGTCGCAAAGAGCGGCTCCAACCCTGACACGACGGCTTCTTTCACGCTGCCCACATCCGTGACGACTAAGTCATCCGCCAGATCACAGCGGAGCATCTGCTGTGCGATCTCTGGCATGAACTGTACCGGCATGCACAAAATAGCCAGTGACACGCCCTGAAGCGCCTCTGCCATGCTCGTTGTCGCTATGACGGAGGGGAACTCACCGAGCACCTCTCGCGCTGCCGCCTCGCGTCGTGCCCAGACGCGTATCTCCACACCCGGCAGTCGTTGAAGTATCGTCTTGATCAACGACCCACCGAGCAGCCCAGGGCTGAAGATGGCGATGGAGCGTTCAGCGAACACAATTCAATGGTATGGCGGGCCGCATGTCTTTCAGGCGCTGAAAAACGGCGGGGCCGCCCCGGCGCAGGTTCGACATCACATGATCACCGGAGGCATCCACGGGTCACGGCACGCGGAAAACTTTGCCAGTGTATGGGCAACGCGCCTTCTGGCCAGACTGGAAGTCACGCACGTCAATGGCCTGGCCATTCGGATCGAACGGGCTTTTCACAAACCCAGGCTTACCCGGAATCCGCGTGGCGAATGGAATCTCGGTTGGTGCTGAAGGTTTTGGAGCAGGTGCTGGTGGTGGAGTGCTGCCTGGAGGAGTCACCGTGACGGGCGGTGGAGCAGTGGTACCCCCAATTGTGGGAGCAGGGGGCGACACACCGTCTCCGGTAGGAGGGGCGTTCGGATTGGGCGGCTGCACATTGGCGGCATTAGGATCCGCCGCATTCACACTATCAAAATACTGGGTGTCCTGTGGAGGCACTCCATAGCGCGGCGGCACATCCAACGAGCGCCCGCGGCCCGGAGGCGGGGGCATCGGGCCATAACAGGCTGTCATGCTGGAGGAAAGCGCGATCAGCAAGAGAGCTTGCAGTGGACGGTTCATGGCAGATGCGGTGAGTTTAGATGAAGAGAGTAGGATCAGGCATTCACACGCATGGGCATGAGTACATACAGGAAATTCGTGCCGCTGCGCAGAACACCGGGACTGATCTCATCAATCAAATGTAAATGCACCTCGTCGGCGCTGAGATTGCGCAGCGGGGCCATCGCAAACTCTGGATTAAAGGCGATGGTGATCGATGCGCCCTTGTAGTTGATGGCCAGCGTCTCGCGCGCCTCGCCGACATCGGGTGAGGAAGCGACGATTTCAACGCTGCCTGGAGTGAAGATGAACTTGATCGAGTTCGACTTATCCGTGGTAAGCAGCGACACACGGGAGATGGCGCGGAGAAAGCCTTCGCGGTCGAGCGGGATGCGCTCTTTCGACTCTCCAGGAATGACCTGACGGTAATTCGGATAGTTGCCGTCGATGAGTTTGCTGACGAGCAGGCTCTCACCGAGGTCGAAGCCTACTTGCGAGCCGGTCACGCGGATGGAAACCTCCCCTGAGTCACCGAGGAGGCGGGAAAGTTCGTTCACCGCCTTGGTGGGCACGATGATATCGATCTCCTGGCTCTGCGGAAACTCCAGCTCCTGCTCCACCATCGCCAAGCGGCGACCGTCAGTGGCGACCATCGTGAGGGCGTTGTCCTTGAAGGAAAACAGGATGCCGTTGAGAACATAGCGTGTCTCGTCGGTGGAGATCGCATAACTGGTCTTGCGCAGGCAGTCGCGCAGCACCTGCTGCTCTATTTTGAACTCACGTGCGTCATCAAAGCGCGGTAACGCGGGAAACTCCTCACTGGTGAGGCCCAGGACCTTGAAAAAACTCGGCCCGCTTTTGATGGAGGCCACATTCTTCTCATCGACCTTCACGTCGATCTCCTCCGCTGGCAACTCGCGCACGATGGTGGCGAGGCGGCGGGCGGGAAGGGTGGTAGATCCTGGTTCATCGACCTCAGCTGGCACCGAACAGGTGACGCCTACATCGAGGTCGGTGGTGGTAAGCTCTAAAACGCCGTCCTTCGCCTTGAGCAGGACATTGGAGAGGATGGCGAGAGTGGTGCGCGAGCTGACCACATGTTGTACCTGGTTGATGGCGCCCAGGAAGGATTCCTTGCTGATGGTGAACTTCATATAAAATGCCTGCTTTGCGGCGATTTGTTAACAAACCCCGATGAAACGGCAAGGATATTGAGCGGAAAAATCCAGGTGTCTAACTGCAATCTCACCTCCTTTTTCCTCATGGCGGGCTGATCTGACGTGGGGCGGACTCGAAATGAAGCGGCACTGGCACGCCGAAGACCTCGGGCCGGGCCTGTGGCGCGGAGGAAGATCTCGGGGCCAGATGTTTGAAAAAATCGTCGAACCGCAGGCTGCACTGCAAGCGACGCTGACTGCTGTCGATCTTGGGATTCACCTGGATGACCGCCTGAGTGAAGGGTGGCTTTGATTTGAAATCTTGCGCCCTCTTGCGCGCCTCATCCAGCGAGAGGCCCTTGTCCTTGATGATGGCGTTGAGTTTTTCGAGATCGCCTCGTGTGATCGGCCGCCAGAGGGATGCCCAAAGGTCCGGCTTGACCGTCACCACCTGCACATTGGTCCACCGCTTCTCGCTGGCACTCACCTGCTCCCAAAATCCGGCGATCAGCATGAACGGCTCGTTGATTTCAAACTGCCTCATGGCGTCTCCCAGTCCGACAGGTGTGCCATGCTTTGCCGCCTTCGGATTCACCGGAATACGTCCGTGATCCGGGTTTGCGGCTGCCGGAATGTCCCATTTCTGAGTGGGACTCCCAGGCTGATATTCGCCAAAAAATGTGTTGCGCAACCATTCCTCGAACCTCAGGCCGTGGCTTTGCACCTCACGCGCGGAAAGACTCCATGAAACTGTGACCAGCACGCTCATGATCCACACCGGCAAAGACTTCATGGTGATACTCGCACACAAAGGGTCTGGTGGAGCATAGCGGGTTCGAACCGCTGACCTCCTGCATGCCATGCAGGCGCTCTACCAACTGAGCTAATGCCCCGGAAAAAAACCGGCTCCCCTGGGTTTGGGGAGCCGGAGACTAGCAAAGTGCTCTACTTTGACAAGCGCTTATTTACCCTTCTTCTTCGCGTCTTTAGCGGGTTCTTTGGCTGGTTCAGCGGCTGCTTGTTGCGCCTTTGGAAGCTTGTCGTGGATCTTCTTCGCCTCGGCCTTGTCAGCATCGGACATCTTCGCCTCGAGCTGCTTCAGGATGTTCGCGGTGGTGTCCTTGTCAGCAGCGCTACCCTGCTGGACGAGATCGTCGGCCTGCTTGGCATAAGCCCATGCGCGCGGCAGCTCCGGCGTGCCTGGGACAATGCCCACAGCGTACAAGTTGGCGAGACGGAGCATGGCCAACACATTGCCCTGCTGCGCAGCATCAGAATAATGACCTGCGGCGACGGTGCGGCTCTGACGAACGCCAGCACCCTGTTCATAGAGCATGCCGAGCGCGATCTGCGCGGGGGCGAATCCGGTGTCGGCGGCACGCTGATACCAGCCTGCTGCTGCCACGAGATCCTGGGTCGTCCCGGTGCCGTTGGCGTAAAGACCGGCGAGGCGGTTCATGGCTTGCGCGATGCCGGCAGTGGCCGCCTTCATGTGAAAGGCAAATGCCTTGGTGGGATCCTTGTCCACCACCGTGCCTGTTTCGTAATAAACGCCGACATTATAGAACGCCTCCGCAAGGTTGTTCTGCGCGGCGAGACGGTAGAGGTCGAGGGCGCTCTTCGGGTTCGGCTGGATGAGGATGTTGTCCTTGTCGTCACGCTTGCCTTTCGGATCCTTGACGATGCCTGTCTCAAACGCATTGCCCAAGCGGAAAAGTGCCTGCGGATCGTTGCCATTGGAGGCCTTGGTGTAGTATTCGAACGCCTTCGGGATGTCCTGCTTCACATCCGCACCATCCTGACCGACACCATTCTCATAAATCTGACCGAGGATGCGGTTGGCGGCGGCAAGACCCTTGTCAGCCGCATCAGCAAACATCTTCAAGGCTGCGGCCACGTCTTTCTTCACCAGATGCGGCCCTTCCTTCGGCTCGGCGGGATCGCCGTTGAGCAAACGGGCCCCATAGGTGCTGAGCGCCACAGCATTGCCCTGCTTACCAGCCTCAATGAGGTAATCCAGAGCCTTCTGATAATCCTGCGTCAGTCCTGGGACACCTGCGGAGTAGAGCTGGGAAAGTCCCAGCGTGGCCTCTCCGTCACCCACCTTCTCGCCCTTCTCAAGCAGCTCTTTGGCCTTTTGAACGTCCTTCTCAACCACCACGGTGCCCTTCTCGCCTTCTGTGACGCCTTGGAGGTGAAGCTGCGCCAGCATGCGGCGCGCTACCTTGTTGTCCGCCGCCTCGGCTTCCTTGATCAGCTTGATGGCCTCTTTGGCCGCCTCCGGATTCTGGGCTCCCGCCTTCATGAGCACCTGGGCCAACTCCGCCTTGGCGGAAACCTGTCCCTGATCCGCTGCTTTGCGGTATAGTGCAGCCACCTCATTGATGTTCGCCCCGCTCAGCACTCCCCAGTGGGCCAGCGCATAGGTCGCGTCCTTGTCACCTTTCTGGGCAAGTTCACGCACCTTCGCCACAGCCTCGTTGAACGCCTTGTTGATATCAGCGTTGTTGTTTCCGGGATTTTTGGAAACCTTGTCCTGCTGGGTTTTAAGGTTTTCAAGGACACCGACGAAGTCCTTCGATGCGCCGGGCATTTCGGCAGTGTCGATGCCGGCGACCGCGACCATGGCCGCGAGTTTCAATTTGATGGCTGTGAGTAACATAAGGTTGGTTATTGAAGAGGGGGCGTTTGACCCGGTGCTCCGTAGAGCGTTCATTTTTCAGAAGAAAGCCCATATAAATCAAGCTTTTGCTGAAAGATTTTTATTCTCCATCCCAAACTTAACCACACAATCACTGATATGTGTGGCGTTGACGGCTTTCCAGCCGCCTGCCATTCTGGACGCCCTTCCATGGCTGAAAACACCACTCCAAGCGCAACCACGCCCCCCCTGACAGGTGGTGTCGCAGCACCGGCGCAAAACCGGGAGAAATTTAAAAAACGCAACGAAATCCCCACGGCGGAGGAGCTCCTGGCCTCCTTCAACCGCGCATTGCCCTTCAGCGACGAGGCTGAGAAAGGCGTGCTCTCCTGCCTCCTCCAGGACCCGAATGAGCGCCTCAGCGACTGTCGCGTCAACTTGCCCGCGCTGGCCTTCTACCACGAGGCCAACCGCACCATCTACGAGAAGCTGCTGGAGTTTTACGACAAAAACCTCCCCGTCGATCCCGTCACGCTCACGCACGCGCTGCGGGATCAAAATCTGCTCGACAAAGTCGGCGGCGCAGCGGCGATCTCCGAGCTCTTCGCCTTCGTCCCCATCCCTGCGCATTTCCCCTTCTACAAAAAAATCGTGCTCGACAAGCACGTCCTGCGCGAGCTCATCCACGCCAGTTCCCTGAACATCCACCATGCCTACGAGCATGGAAAAGAGCAGATGGATGAGAACATCGACACACTCATCGACCACGCTGAGCAGCGCGTCCTCGCCGTGCGTGAATCGTTCGGTTCTAAAGAGGGCATCAAGACGCTCTCGACCCACGTCATGGATGCCATCGACAGCATCCAGTACATGCTGGAGCATCCTGGCCAGCTTCGCGGCCTTTCCACCGGCTACAGCAAGCTCGACTCAATGAGTTCCGGCCTGCAAGGCGGTGAAATGTTTGTCATCGCTGCACGTCCATCGATGGGCAAGACCTCGCTCGCGATGAACATCGTCGAGCACATCGCCGTGGACTGCAACACGCCCTGCGCCGTCTTTTCGCTCGAAATGAGCGCCACGATGCTCGTGCGCCGTCTCCTCGTTTCCCGTGCGCGTCTGAGCATGCAGGACCTCTCGCGCGGCCTACTCTCTCGTGCGCAGCAAGAGGCGCTAGCCAAGGCTTCGCGTGAGCTGCAAAAATCCCAGATATTCATCGATGAGACACCCGGCCTCGACATCATGGAGATGCGCGCCAAGTCACGCCGACTCAAGAAGCAGCACGGTATCCAGATGATCATGATCGACTACCTGCAGCTCGTCACCAGCGGCAGCCGTCGCGCGAAGGACAACCGCCAGATCGAGATCGCCGAAATCTCTGCCGGCATCAAGGGGCTCGCCAAGGAACTCAACGTGCCGATCATCGTCCTCGCCCAGCTCAATCGTGCCGTCGAATCGCGCAAAGGCCAGCGCCCCGTACTCTCCGATTTACGTGAATCCGGCTCCATCGAGCAGGACGCCGACATGGTGGGCCTCCTCACCCGTGCCGACTACGCCGGCGCGAAAATGGAGGTCGAGGATGAGGAAGCCGAGGAGAAAAAGCGCGGAGAGGCCATGCTCATCATCGCCAAGAACCGCAACGGCCCCACCGACGACGTACTTCTGCGCTTCATCGACCACGCCATGCGTTTCGTCGAGCGCAGCGAGGAGCCCGAGTCGCCGTGAGACGACTCATTTCTTGAGCAGATCACGGATTTCCGTGAGCAGCACGATGTCCGCAGCAGGCGCGGCTGGCGCGGCTGGCGCGGTCGCAGTCTCCTGCTTTTTCATCATCGCCATCAGCTTGTTCATCGGCTTCACGATCACGAAGAAGATCACCGCCGCAGTGATCACAAAACCAATGGCCGCGTTGATCACCATGCCGATGTCGAGCATGTTCGGGAGCTTCTCCCCCTTCTCATTGACGAACTCGCCGATCTTGATCCCAAGCGACACGTTTGGATTCCCACCCAGCGCCTTCAAGAGCGGCTCGATGATGCCTTTCGTGAAGGCGGTGACGATGGTGCCGAACGCCGCGCCGATAATGACACCAGTGGAGAGATCGACAACATTGCCTTTGAAGATGAACTGCTTGAACTCGTTGAGCATGGTGGTGGATGTTTGAGATGGATGTGGCTGGGTGATGACACCCGGCCACCTTTTAACCCAGCTGACATCCACCACGCCAGTTCAAAGTTCCTGGGCGACTTTCCATGCATCGTTGTCGATGCCGGCCCGGAGTTTGGCAAAGCCCGCCGTGATGCGTTCACGGCTCACCTTGCCAAAGAAGACCACCAAACGCACCAAGCGGTCGATCTCGGCACCAGAGGTGGACGCGTCGGTCACCATGCTTTCGACACGAGCCAGCGCGCAGCTCCACACGAACAGCTCCGCGCCGATGTCAACGAAATGGCCGAGCACCACCTGGCGCTTTTCGAGCTTCGGACCGTTCAGCGCCATCGCCAGGAAAAGATCACGCGCCAGCTTGCGGCTGAGGCGGGCGACGGCATCCAGATCAAATTGCAACGACGGATGCAGCACATCGCGCTTGTCTCCCGCGCCGAGCGGCAGCCATTTCAGTGGATACCATTTCGCGTAGAAGCGCGCGGCACGCAGAGCCGCCTTCGCACGAACTTTCCAATGCAGAGTGGAGTTCACCGCGTCCGCACCGAGCCGCAGATGCGGCTCCAGCGCCTCGCGGGCGATGAACAGCCGCATAATCTCGCTGCTGCCCTCGAAGATCGTGTTGATGCGCGAGTCACGAAACAGGCGCTCCACCGGCTCTGGAGCCTCGCCACGCGCCTTGAGTGACTGCGCGGTTTCAAAACCACGCCCGCCACGAATCTGCATCGTGTCATCCATGATGCGCCAGGACTTCTCACTGCCCCACATCTTGCCGATCGCGGCCTCCAGCCGCACGTCGGCATGCTTGTCCTTGTCCACCAGTGCGGAGACGTAACGCACCACGCTCTCCATCGCGAACGTGTCGGCGGCCATGCGGCTGAGTTTGTCCGCGACGGCGGCATGGCGGACAATCGGCTGCCCCCACTGCACGCGAGACTTCGTCCAGCGTGTGCTGATGTCGAGGCAACGCTTAGCCAATCCGGTGCAGGCTGCGGGCAGCGTGATGCGCCCTGTGTTCAGCGTCGTCAGGGCCACCTTCAGCCCACGTCCGACGCCACCGAGCACATTCGCCGCCGGAACGCGCACATTCTCGAAGCGGATCACGCCGTTGTAGAGCGCCTTGAGGCCCATGAAACGGCAGCGGTGCATGATCTCGACACCGGGCCAGTTCGTTTCGACGATGAAGGCCGTCGTTGCGTGCGGTTTCTCCGCTGTGGGCGTTCTGGCCATCACCACAATCATCCCAGCCTTCGTGCCATTGGTACACCAGAGCTTCTCGCCGTTCAGCAGGTAGTTTTCACCATCCGCATCCAGCTTCGCCTCGGTTTTCATGCGTGCTGGATCAGAACCGACATCGTTTTCGGTTAAAGCGAAGGCGCTGATCTCGCCCTTGGCACAACGCGGGAGATATTTCGCCTTCTGCTCCTCCGTGCCGAAGAGGATCAGCGGCTGCGGTGCGCCGATCGACTGATGAGCGGACAGCAACGCGGCCAGATTGCCGCAGCGGCTGCCCAGCAGCATCGCCGCGCGTGAATAATTCGTCTGCGACAAGCCGAGCCCGCCGTATTTGGTCGGAATCTTGATGCCAAAGGCACCAATCTTCGCGAGTTCGTCCAGCAGCGCATCAGGGACTTCGCCGGATGCATCGATCTCGTCAGGATTGGCCGATTTGTCGAGCACCTCCTCCAGTCGGTGCAGGAACGCATCCCCCTGATCGCGATCCTCGATGCTTTGTTTCGGAAATGGCAGCAGCCTATCGAAGTCAGGTTCGCCAAAAAAGATGCCGGCGGCGAGTCCGGTGTTGCGACGTTCGTCGCGTGCAGCTTCCGCCATTTCGAGGGCGGCGCGCTGCCCCGCGTTCATGCGGGACGTGTCGATGAGGACTTTGTTGTCCGTGTTGGTTTCTTCCAGAGTTGTTTTCATGGCCTTGGTCTCCAGTTGAGGGTTTTTAATAATCAATCATGCCCGAGTCCCGGGCGAAAGTGATCGGGCCACCGCGGAATGGCGGGTAGCCGGTGCCGAGCACCATGGCGAGGTCGATGTCATCCGCGCTGCGGGCGATGCCTTCCTTGAGGCAGCGCATGGCCTCCTGGCTCAGCAGCAGGGCTAGGCTGTTGCGGATGCTCTCATGTTTCGGCAGATCGAAATGACGATCATCCAGCACTTCCCTGCCGTTCTCATAGCGGTAGAAGCCTCGGCCAGTTTTTTTGCCGAGATGGCCTGCGGCGACCATCTTGTCGAGTGCGCCGGTGTTCGGGAAACGATCCGGGAAGGCGTCGGCAAGTGTCTTGGCGACATGCACGGCCACATCGAGACCGATTTCATCGAGCAGACGCATCGGGCCCATCGGCATGCCGAATTCAAGCATCGCCTCGTCGATGTCCTTCACCGGAATGCCTTTCTCATGCAGCATCACGGCTTCCATGAGATAGGGCACCAGAATGCGGTTCACTAGGAAGCCGGGGCTGTCTTTGACCACGACAGGCACCTTGCCAAGCTTCTGCACAAAGCCGACCGCCGAGGCGAGCACATCTGGCGAGGTCTCCGGCAGCGTGATGATCTCCACCAGCGGCATGCGATGCACCGGATTGAAGAAATGAATGCCGATGACACGCTCGGGATGCGGGACGGCTCTCGCCAGTTCGCTGACAGACAGCGCGCTCGTGTTCGTGGCGAGTATCGTGTCGTCCTGGACGCGGGCGGCGAGATCGATGAAAATTTTCCGCTTCAACTCCATGTTCTCCGTGGCTGCCTCGATGACAAGCTGCTGTCGTGTGAGCGGCACTGGCGTATGAGTGGTGCTGACGCGGTCCAGCATCTCGCGTGCCTGCACCTTGGACACCAGCCTTCTACGCGTGGCTTCTGAAACGAGGCCATGAATCCGTTCCATGCCACGCGCGAGGCTGTCGTTGGTGACGTCGGTCATCAGCACTCGGACGCCACGCGAAGCTAGCGCATGCGCGATGCCAGCCCCCATCACTCCAGCGCCAATCACAGTGGCGTCGTGGATGGGGATCGCCGTCCCGATGGCCGCAGGACGTTTGTTTGCCTCCTCGCGCTTGAAGAAAAGATCGATCAAATGCTCCGTGCCGTGGTTCTGGATGAGCTCGGCCACGGCATCTCGCTCCAGCTTCAGCCCATCATCCACCGTGCCGCACGCCGCATGCGCAATGACATCCACAGCTTTTGTGATCGAGGGATAAAGGCCACGCGTCTTCGCCAGCGCTTTCTT
The DNA here is from genome assembly GCA_964421275.1 of uncultured Prosthecobacter sp. Classification (GTDB taxonomy): domain Bacteria; phylum Verrucomicrobiota; class Verrucomicrobiia; order Verrucomicrobiales; family Verrucomicrobiaceae; genus Prosthecobacter. The sequence goes on along the minus strand of CAYQWE010000013.1, from coordinate 27,813 downwards.
TTTGGCGACACGACCGATGAGGAGCGAGAACAAGTTTTCGAGATGGAAGAGAGAGGGGGGGCGTTTCTCTCGGGTGAGCCTGCGTGCGAGCGCCTCCAGATGCTCCGGAGCCACCACATGACTCACCAGGCCCGCATGCTTCGCGGCGGAGGCACCGAGCAGTTTGCCCGCAGAGATGAGATCGAGCGCCTTGCGCACGCCGATGAGACGTGGCAGCCGGGTGCAGCCGCCCCATGCCGGGAGGATGCCCAGCAGTGTCTCCGGCAGGCCGATCTTCGTCGATTCATGGTCGCTGGCGATGCGCCAGTCACATGCGAGCGTGACTTCAAAGCCGCCGCCCATGCACGCTCCATGGATCGCGGCGATTTTTGGCACTTGCAGGCGGGCCAGCCGATCAAACACCGCTTGGCCGAGCCAGATGAGGTCGTTCACCCGTGCATGCGACATGCTGCGGACGGCCTTCAAATCAGCCCCGGCGACAAAGATACGCTCCTTGGCGCTGCGCAGCACGAGCGCCTTCACACGCGTATCGTGCTCGACGCATTCGAGGTTGTGGTTGAATTCGCGGAGGGTTTCCTCGTTCCACACATTCACCGGAGTTTTCGGTGAGTCGAAAACAAGCCAAGCGATTCCATCGTGGTCGATGTCGAGCTTGAAATGCTTTGCTGGAAAAGGATGCCCGTGGACGATGGATCCCAAAACATGAGGAGGATCGTGAATCACGGAAGGTTTGTCGAGAAGTAGAGTTTTCATGGCAATGAGTTGGATGAGGTTTGGGGGAATGAAATTCAAAGCGCTTCGAGGCAGGCCGCCATGCCTTGGCCGCCACCGACGCAGAGGCTGACGACGGCACGGCGACCGTCCGTAGCGTGGAGTTGATTGAGAGCGGTTTGCACGAGACGGGCACCGGTGGCACCTACCGGATGGCCGAGCGCGATGGCACCGCCGCAGGCATTCACCCTGGCGGGATCGAGTTCTCCCAACGGGGCCTCTAGGCCGGCACGGCGGGCACTGGCCGGATCGGAGAGGCATTTCAGCACGGCAAGCACCTGAGCGGCGAAAGCCTCGTTGATTTCGATGACATCCGCATCTTCGAGCTTCCAACCACTGCGATGCAGGGCTGCATCCAGCGCACGCACCGGCCCCAAGCCCATGCGCTTCGGATCACAGCCGGTGGCCGCATAGCTCACGAGTCGGCCCAGTGGTTTCCAACCATGCGCGGCGGCGGCCTCCTCCGTCGCCACGAGCAGCGCCACGGCTCCGTCGGTGATCTGCGATGAATTTCCCGCGGTCACACTGCCCACGGGCGCGTCAAAAAGTGGTTTCAGCCTGGCGAGCTTGTCCAAGTTCGTGTCCACGCGAATGCCGTTGTCAGCCGAGACGACATTTTTGCCGAGTACCGGTGCGATTTCTTGGCCGAGCAGGTGGTTGGCCTGAGTGGCACGCAGGTGGCTGCGTAGCGCGTAGGCATCCTGCATCTCACGCGTGATGCCATGCTCCCGCGCCACAACTTCCGCAGTCTGGCCCATGTTGAGGCCGGAGAATGCATCAGTAAGACCAACTTTGAGGCCGACCACCGGAGCAAAGTCCGCCGGGCGGAAATGCAGGGCGGCCAGCGCACGGCCCCGCATATCGCGGGCACGGCTCATGGCGGCAAATTTGGCCATCGCGGGCTTCGGGAAGTATAGCGGCATGTTGCTCATGCTATCCGTGCCACCGACGATGAAGACCTCCCCCTGCCCTGCGCACATCTTCGCGTGCGCGAGTGTGATTGCCTCCAGACCGGAGGCACAGTTGCGGTGCACGGTCATGGCAGGCTTCGATTCAGGCAACCCTGCCCGCAGGGCGATAACGCGGGCGATGTTCATCGCCTCCGCAGGCTGGCCAACGCAGCCAAAGATGGTCTCATCGACGAGCATCGGATCAATTCCGGTGCGCGTGAGCAAAGAGCCCACCACATGGCGGCCAAGATCGACGGCGTCAAGGTGGGCGAGATCCGTCCCCGCACGCGTGAACGGCGTGCGAACAGCGGAGACAATAACGAGAGATGGAGTTTTCATGGTATCAGGAGCTGAATGCCACATGAGATGCGGCGGTTGTGGTTTTGGGGCGGTGATCGACGAGTTTTTCCTCCTTCAGGAGGCGGCCGACTCCGATTTGATCGCGCATTTCGGCGAGCGGGTGGAAATGCAGCTCGTTTGGCGTGATCTCGGTGACTTCGAGAAAGCGACGTGAGACGGCGCTCTCAAGCTCCGCCTCACGCATGCCAGGCTCGGCGGTGAGATGCAGATGCACCTCGTCGGTTTCGAGTGGATCGTCGTGCCGCTTGCGCAATTCGATCTGCCAGGCAGCGATGCCACGCTGGTCGTCGAGGAGGTGTTCGAGCACGTTGAAATTCACCAGCGTGCCTTTGACCTTGTCGATCTTCAGCTCACGCACCTCGCTCACACGCGAGATGGGGCCAAGCAGACGCTGGCAGGTGCGGCCGCAATTCGGGCATCTCTCCCAAGTAAGGCCACCTTCGGCGATGTCACCTGTGCGGTAGCGCAGCACCACGGTGCCACGCGCGTTGAGCGGCGTGAAGACGATCTCTCCTGGCTGGCCATCAGGCAGCACCATGCCGGTCTTCGGGTCGATGATCTCCACCATGCCGAGATCAGGGCTGAGATGATAGCCGAATGAGTCGTGCGACTCGCCAACACATTCCGGCCAGGCCATTTTCGCTTCGGTGAAGCCATAAGTGGCCATCACATGCACGTCTGGACTGCCAAGCGCGGTGGAGAGGTCGCGCAGCCGGGCGCGCAGGCCCTCAGCGACTTTTTCACCACCGAGCACAAGGCGCTTCATGTTCGGCCAATGATGACCGGTTTCATGCGCCTCACGCAGCAGGTGATAAATGAACGTCGGCATGCCAATGAGGATGTCCGGCTGGATTTTGTCGATGAGCTTGATGTTGCCGTCAGTGCCGAGCGTTTTCCCACCGCCGGTGCCCAGCATGAACGTGCCAAAGCCCAGTCCCGCGTGATGAGCCTGCCAGAAGGCCAGATGCGGCGCATACGGGAAAAGATTCATGTGGCGGAACTCGCGCCGAGAACGACCCGCGAGCATCAGACGCGCGCCAGTAATGTCGAGGTTCGCCAGGTCGTGCTTCGTGTATAAGAACGGCACGGGGTCGGATGAGCGCCCCGTCGTACTGGTCAGTAGAATCGGGCGGAACTCAGCCTCGGCGGCCTCTTTGGCGGCATTTTTGCCATGAAGAAAGGCGGTGAGGAGCATGCCGGACTCGCGACGGAGCACCGCCTCGTCCGGCATGAGCACAAAATCGCGTGTGTTGGCGAGATCCTTCTTGGATGTAAAGGGAACTTTCTCCCAGTCGTCGAAGGAGCGGATGTCACGCGGATCAATGCCGCTCTCCTTGAAAACGCGCCGGTAGTGCGCGCTGAAGGGAATCACGCGGCGGCAAAGGTAGTCGCGTAGAGTGGCGATCTGCCAGGAATGCCAGACTTCATTCGGCGAGGCATTCCAATCGGGTGTGTTTCGGAGCAATTTCATGGCTGATTGTCTCCTGGTTGAGGTTGGCTTGGGAAAGCAGCGCGCGTATCGCAGGCAGTGCGGCATTCGCCGCGTCACGGCCCGCCTGCAGATAATGCGCGTAATTTTCAAAATCGTGCCACGAGGAGGTGGCGAACTGCGGATGAATGACGACATCGGCCGCAGCCTCCTCCTTGGTGATGAGGCGTAGCTGCGCGGCCATCAGAGCGCGGCGGAAGGTGTCGAGCACGTTTCCATGAGCGAGTAGGTTCACCTTGCTCCACACCGAATGGAACAACCGCCCAAAGAGATGCCGCCCTGTCGCGTCATCCGTGACGAAAGTATGATCCTTGCCGTTTTCGGAATCACCAGGCATGGGCATCACGTTCACGGCGATGACGTGGTCGAGGCGCTGATGCTCCTTCAACAGCGTGACCGGCAGCGGCTCTGACGCGCCGCCATCCGTATAGCGCCGCCCATTGAAGAGCACTGGAGCGCAAATGCCTGGAATCGCCGCGCTAGCATGCACCGCATTCGAGACTGAGCCGGAGTCAAAGACATGCGGCGTCAGCAGGTCAAGATCCGTGGCGACGACCATGAGTCTGCGTTCAAGTTCCTCAAAGGACTTCGAGCCCACATCACGCTCAAGATGCTGGCGAAGCCTATCCCCACGAATGAGCCCCGCAGATGGGGGAATGATAAAATCGAGCAATGCTTTGAGCGTCCTCCGGTCCTTGATCTCACGCGCACGCAGCTCAAGCGCCGAACCGTCCAACCCAGCGGCCCATAATGCGCCGACGTAAGCCCCCATGCTGCACCCAGCGATGGCCGTGATGGGGATTTCGTTCTCTTCCAGCACCTGGATCACCCCGGCGTGGGCCAGTCCGCGCGCCCCGCCACTGGACAGCACCAGCCCGATTCGCGGCACTTTCCCTCCCCCGGCTCCGTGTCGATTGCTTTCTTCGGCGCGGCTCCATCCCAACCTGGGTGAATGGAAGCTGGCATTCATGGCCTGTGGGTTGCTGATGAGTTGGACTGCAAATCTCAAAATATCTTCAAATTTTGTCTCAATTTGTGCTTAAAATTCCCGCGATGAATGATCACGACCTCGACCGCATGCTGAAACACGCCACAAATGCGAGCGGGCACATGCCTCCGGCCTCTTTTGAAAGCGAGATCATGGCCCGTGTGCGCGTGGATGACGGGCGGATCAAACGCTGGCGCTCCTTTGTGCGCTGGATGCTGATCCTTGCCGCTGCCGCAGGCGTGGTGACGGCCTGCCTGACCGGCTGGTCGCTGGCGCTGCGTGACAAAACACACACCACGCCGCCAGCGATGAACCTTTTTCGCGAGGGTGCGGCACCATGACCTCGCGTGCCCGATGGATGATCGCCGCCCTGCTGTCATCAGCGGTGCTGTCCGGCCTCACCGCCTGGTTCGTGACCGATTGGACGCTCCACCGGCATGGAGAGGGACATGCCCACGATCATGTGGAGACCGACTTTCATGCGTGGATGCATGAGCACCTCGACATCACCCCCGAGCAGCATGCCAAGCTGGAGCCAATCGAGGAGGAGTTCGAGGGGCAACGTGCGCGTTTGAAGGAAGAAATCCGCGCCGCCGGGCAGGAGGTGGCCGCGACGATCAGCGAGTCCAAGGTGAACGACACAAGGCTGCAAGCCACACTCACGAAGCTGAACAAGGCGCAGGGAGAGCTCCAGCGCATGACGCTGGACCATTTCTTCGCGATGAAACGCCACCTGCGCCCCGCGCAGGCGAAAAAACTGGTGGAATGGACTCATGACAGCCTTACCCGCGACTATTGATCTCCTTGCCAGGGAGACAGACGCTGCGGCCCCCGGCGAGGTGGAGCCGCAGAAAGTCCGTGCTGCACAGGAAGGCGATATGGCGGCCTTCGAGTGGCTAGTGAAGCGACATGAGGAGCGCCTGTTCGGCTTCTGCACACGCTGGCTGCATTCCAACGAGGACGCCCGCGAGGTCTGCCAGGACGCGTTTGTCCGCGCCTGGCAGGCGCTGCCTGAATTCGAAGGCCGAGCCCGTTTCTCCACATGGCTCTATCAAATCGCGCTCAATCTCTGCCGCGACCGCGCCAAATCACGCGCCACACGTCAGAGCGAGAGCACGATCACGCTGGACGAAGTGGAGGCACCGCCGCCCTGCCCACGGAACACACCTGACACGAGCGCGGAGCTGCAAAGCGAGCTGCAAAAGCTCGAACGCGGCCTCGCCCAGCTTCCTGAAAAACTCCGTGCCGCACTAGTGCTCACTACAATGGAGGATCTCAGCCATGAGGAGTGTGCGCAAGTGCTGGGCTGCTCCGTGCGCGGCATCGAGGGCCGCGTTTACCGTGCGCGGCAGATGCTCATGGAGTGGTGGGACGCGGGGAGCTGACCCCGTGCGGCTCAGACGGCTGCCACAGTCGGGATGGGCAGAGAGGCCACGCTCGACTCCGCCGTCTGGAAGAAGCCCACCTCACCGCTGGTCACATCGTAAAGAGCACCGACAATGGCGATCTTGCCCTCCTGCACGAGCTTGTCGAGCGCGGCGCTGCGCTGGCGGATGATCTTGATAGTACGGATGACATTCAGGCGGGAGATTTCGTTCGCGTAGGCGGCTTTTTCACAAGGATCCCACGCATCCGGCTTTTTGAGCATGGCGGGATTGATGGACAGTTGGATCTCCGTGACGAGGCCGTCGAGGTTGCCGCAAGGGGTGGCCTCGCTAGCTTTTTTCGCAGCGGCGAGGAGATCGACGGCGGCATTGACCGCGCCGCAGCTCGTATGGCCGAGCACGACGACGAGCTTCGCGCCGGCGACGGCGCAGGCGTATTCCAGGCTGCCGAGCAGCTCCGTGGTGGCGATGTTACCAGCCACGCGGGCGCTGAAGATGTCGCCGAGGCCGAGGTCAAAGACCATCTCCGCCGGAGCGCGAGAGTCAATGCAGCCGAGCACTGCGGCCATGGGAAACTGCCCGGCGGCCGTGGCGGCCACCTGACGGCCAAAATCACGCTGGATGCGCTCGCCAGCGAGGAAACGCTGATTTCCTGCCTGCAAAGTCTCCAGCACGGATTGCGGCGTGAGGCCGCTCTGCACCTCGCGGCTCGTGTAATCAATAAACTGCACATAATCGTCGATGAAGTTATCGTCCTTCATCCCAATGAAGCCGACCTCGACACCGTGTGACGGTGCCGTCTTGTCCCGCAGGTCGGCGAGCAGGTCCCGGATGTCCGGGTCGATGAAATCGGTGTTGCGCGCATCGACGAGCACGCGTCCGCCACGCGGCACGCTTTGAAAGGTGTTCTCCAGCGCAGCACGGCTCAGAAAGCTGACCTGGTTCGCCAGTTCGATCCGCAAGACATCGCCTGCGGCATGTTTTTCCATCACACGGCGCAGCGGACGGCGCAAGTTGCTATGCAGGATGAAATAAATGCTGACACCCAGGCCGACGAGCATGCCGGTGAGCAGATCGGTGAGCACGATGGCGCAGATCGTGATGGAGAAGGGTAGAAACTGCCGTAGCCCCTCTCTCCACATGTCTTTGAAAAGCTTCGGGCTGGCCAGTTTGAAGCCGGTAACGATGAGAATGGCCGCGAGCGCGGAAAGCGGGATCTCATTGAGCCAGTGCGGCACCGTCATTACGCACACGACGAGCAGCACGCCGTGCATGATGGCGCTAAGCTTCGTCCTGCCGCCCGCGTTGATGTTCACCGAGGTGCGCACGATCACGCTCGTCACCGGCAGGCCGCCGATGAGTCCCGCGATGAGATTACCGGCACCCTGTGCCACGAGCTCGCGATTCGGCTGCGCTAGGCGCTGATCGGGGTCAATCTTATCGACGGCCTCCAGATTGAGCAGCGTCTCCAGCGAGGCCACGAGCGCGACGGTGATAGCGGCCTTGAAAACGAGCGGGTTGCTGAAATGCTCCATGCCGGGGAACTTCAGGAAACCCAGGAACGCCTGGAAATCCTCTGCCACCGGCACCTGCACGAGATGGCTGGCCTTCACCTCCCAAGCGTGGCCCATCTTCCGCAGGATCAGATTGATCGCCACGCCCAACAACACCACGACCAGCGCGGAGGGCACCGGCAACTTCTTCAACGCCTTCACCTTGTCCCACAGCACGAGAAACAAAATGCTCAGGATGCCGATGATCGCCGCGCCAGGTAGAATATCCGAAAGCGTCGCGAAGATCTCACTGAAAGTGTTCTCATGGTCCATCTGCTCAAAGCTCATCTCGCCCTCCGCGTCCGCATCATGGCCGAAGACATGCGGGAGCTGCTTCAGAATCAAAATGAGGCCGATGGCGGCGAGGAGGCCCTTGATGACGCTCATCGGGAAAAACGAAGCGATGTAGCCCAGGCGGAAAGTTCCCATCAGTATCTGGATCACGCCTGCCACCACCACTGCGGCCAAAAACGCCTCGAAACTGCCGAGCGCGGCGATTTGCGCCGCCACGATGGCCGTGAGACCTGCCGCGGGCCCGCTGACGCTCTTTTGCGAGGCGCTCAGAGTGCCCACCACGATCCCGCCGATGATGCCGGAGATCAAGCCAGAGAACAATGGCGCGTTCGACGCCAGCGCGATGCCTAGGCACAGTGGAAGCGCCACGAGAAAGACCGCGACGCTGGCGGTGATGTCCTTGGGCAGGGTGACGGTAAGGGGCGCTTGGTTGTGAGGCATAAAGTGTAGCGAAAAGCCGCCAAAACTGACACAGGATCATTTTTTGACTATTTCTCTCTTTCAAAATCGCGCTTCGATATTCTCGAAATGTGCATGATGCTCGCATTTTCCTCACCCGGAACCAATCTTTGATTGTCTCAAGTCGATCATCATGGACGCCTCCCAACTAAACTACCACCACCTACATCTCTTTTGGGAGGTAGCTCGCTCTGGGAGCCTCCGCGCCGCCTCTGCGAGGCTACACCTCTCACAACCGACGATCAGCGCGCAAATCAAGACGCTCGAAAAAAGCCTCGACGTGATTCTTTTCGACCGCACGGGCCGCGGGTTGAAGCTCACTGCCCGAGGGCGGCTCGCGATGGAGTGCGCGGCAGAGATTTTCTCTCTCGGCTCCGAGATGCTGCGCACGCTACATGATCACGGAAGCACTAAATCGCTCCGCCTGAACATCGGCATCACTGACTCGCTGCCGAAACTGGTGGCGTGGCGCCAGATCCGCCCTGCGGTGAGGGCTTTCCCGAACCTGCAGCTCTGCTGCTCAGAAGGTCATGCCGGAGATTTGCTCGGCTCGCTCGTGGCAGGACGACTCGACATGTTGCTCTCGGACGAGCCCGCGCCGACATCATTGCCCGTGAAAGCCTTCAATCACCTGCTCAGCGATGCGCCGGTGGTTTTTTGTGCCGTGCCCTCGCTTGCCAAGCAGTATGGCAAGGGGTTCCCCTCCTCATTGAAGCAGGCACCGATGCTACTCCCAGCCAGCCGAACGGCATGGAGGCATGCGATCGACCGCTGGTTGGAAGCGCAGCGCCTGCGTCCGCGCATAGTGGCAGAATTTAATGATGCCGCTCTCATGAAGACTGCGGCGGCAGATGGCCTCGGTTGTGCGCCTGTCGCGGCCACGGTGCTCGACGACACGATTGAGCGCTACGGCCTGAAACCCCTTGGCAGGCCAGTGAAGTGCGGCTTCCCATGCTATCTGATCACGCTGGAGCGCGCCACACGTCATCCGGCCATTGCCATCATCATCTCTCAGGCCAACAACATCCCGGCAAGACGCGACCGCCGTTGATCAATGCGGGGCACCCGGCACGATGGATGTCTCGATGAGCTGCGCCGCTTGGCCTCGCCAGCGCAGAATCTGTGATGGGAAAATGCCTCCGAAGACGAGGAAGACGACGATGACCGTGAGCGGCCAGCGCTCGCGCGGCAGCGCGTCTGGAATGTCAGCGACATCACGTGGCAGCACGCCCAGGAAGAGGATTTTGAAAATGCGCAGCAAGTTGATGGCATTGAAGGCGGTCGCCACAGGGAGCGCGACACCCAGCAGCGGATGATTCTTGAGCGCCCCGTGAAAAAGCAGGTCTTCCGCGCAGTAGCCCAGCGTGCCGGGCAGCCCCACCATCGCAAGACCACACAGCAGGAAGAGTGTGGCTAGGCGTGGTGCCTTGGCGGCCAGTCCAAGTTGAGTCACGAGTTCAACAGAGCCCGCCACACGCACCTCCAACACACGCACGATGCAGATCAAGCCGGTCGAGGCTGCGGAAACGACCAGCCAGTGAATCAACGAGCCGGTGATGCCTTCAGTTCCCGCCGTGGCAAAGCCGGCAAAGATAAAGCTGGCCTGAGACACACACAGCAAGCCCAGGATGCGGCGCGGCTTCCGCTCCGCGAAAGATCGCACGCTAGTAATCAGCGCTGTGGCGAGCGCCACCATGCTCAGAATATCGATTGAACGACCGTGCATCTCCGGCAGCACCGCAGTTTCCGGCCTCACGATGAGCATGGCCCCAAGATGACCATTGAAAAGCAAAGCCAGTGGCAGCAGCGGGCCGGACTCGAATGCCCGAAGCATCCAGCCATGCACCGGGAACATGCCTTTGCGCAAAGCCACCGCGACGATGAAGAGGCCGAACGCCATCTCGCTTGAGAAAGCCATGTCCACCATGTCGGCTTGATGCAGCATGATTGCGGCAGCGGTCACAGCGGCGCAACTCACGATGAGAAACCCCTGGGAAAGCAGCCTACTGCGATCCTCGCCGAACATTCCGCACACGAAGGGAAGGCTCGCCAGCCACCAGCCAGCCGTGAACATGATGAGGTTGGCCCCTGCGTAGGCAATGATAGTGGCCAGCGTGATGAGGAGCAGGCCGGCCAGATGCCGGGCTGTGACATCACGCCGTGGTGCCAGGATGATGACAAGCAATGCCAGAGCTGCGAAAAAGGCCGACATCGGCGCGTCCAGCGCGTCGCCCTCGAACCACGATAGCCAAGGATCGTGCAAGCGCTGATGACCGGCGGCAGCCACCGCATGCGCGGCCAGCACTAGCCCGCCCAACGCGATGACAACCGAGCCGACGGCCACCCTTCGCGGACACCGGGCATTGAAGACAGAAAAGACACCCACCAGCAGCGCACCCAAGGCTAGGGAGAAGTAGGGAAAGGGCAAAAACTGCATGGCGGGAGTGCGGGTCACGGTTTACCACCCATGCAGATTTCAAAGACGCCGAGAAACCGCGCCACGGCAATCACGGGCCCGATGATGAAGCGGTCCACCATGGCGTCATAAAAACCGCGCCCCATAGCCACTCGATAGAGCCAGATTTGAAGACTTTTCGGTAGCAATGACTCAACGTGCCTGCCTGCCGGATCCATCCGCCCTCCTGCCGCCGCATGCACGCGGCTGTGGTCCCGAAGCATCGAAGGAGCGCGCAGAAACTGCAGCGTGCGCAGCAGAGCATGACTCACCAGATGGATGAGCGCGAAGGTTGTCCACCCAAGGCCGATCTCGACAAAAATGAGCCCCACTTGCGTCTGCGCCGCATAGGCAAGGCCCGTCTTTACATCAGCGCAGGTGCGCTGCACGAGCGTACCGAGGAAAGCCGTCGCTCCACCGATGAAAATCACCAGCGAAGTGGCGATAACCGAGGAATGCAGCAGCGGCCCGACACGCAGCAGCAGGTACGCACCGGCATGCACGCTGATCGCACCATAAAAGATGGCACTTGAAGGTGTGGGCCCCTCCATCGCGTAGGCTAACCAGCCGCAGAACGGCCCTTGGGCTGACTTGCCGCTGGCGGCGAAAACGATCATCACTGCTACCACGGAAGCGGCAGCCCCAGGCACGAGTTGGCTGTTGAGGTGACCTGGCCATTCACCGATGAACATGCCGTCCCATGAAGCGGTGCTAAACCAGTGATGCGCCAGGAACACGCCGATCAGCATGAACAAATCCGCCACGCGATAAATTCCAAAGACACGCAAAGCATTGCGGACTGGATCAGGGCGGTACTGGAAGAAGCCGATCAATAGCACGGAGGTGATGCCGACGATCTCCCAGCCGCCGAGCAGAACATCGAGCGAACCAGCCATGAACACCAACAATGCGCCGAAAGTGAAAAGATGCAGTAGCAGGAAAAACCGGAAAAAGCCCACATCGCGATGCAGGTAACGGACACTGAAGCCACCCACCACACCCGTGAGCAACACCGTGATGCCGACCAGCGGCAACGAAAGCCTGTCGATCAAAAGCGCGAGCGGGAACTCGTAATCCGCGACCTTGAACCAATGAGCGGCCACCGATGCCTGCACCGGATGCATCCCGCCTCGCCACATCCTCCACGCGATGATGACCACGATCCCCACTAGGATGCCATAGAGTATCTTGGTGAGGCGGGCCATGACACGCTCCGGCACATTGCCCCCAAGCAGCCAGAGGATGCCAAATGCCAAAAAACTCATCCCAGGAATGGCTGGAAGCATGAGGATGAGGCTTTCGAGAGACATGTGGCGTGGAGGTGACGGATGTTGAATTCAGCGAGCGCAAGGTGTTCTCAGGCCGCCCTCGCGATCTTGGGCTCGATGCGAGCCAACGGAAGATTCTCAGACCTGCCGCGATACCAGGCCACCGAACTCGGCGTGATCGGCAGCGGTTCTTCGTCACCCTCAAGTGGCTCGAAGACATCGTTTCCACGGTAGATTTCGATGTGTCCATCATCGGGATCCATGGTGGCGATGCGTATCCAACGATTGCAGACGAATTCGGCCAACTCTTTGCTGGCCTTCACGACGCTCATCAGGCGCCGTGGCGTGGTCTCGACAATAAAAAGAAGGCGGACCGGTTCGTGAATTTCCACCGTCTGGAGAGGTAGCCCGGTGCGGAGGTCGCCTTGGAAGCCGTTCATCACCCCGACAAAGCCGGTGATGTTGTGCGGAAGCTTTGTGCCGCTGCCGTACACCTCATTGTCCACTGTGGAAAAATAATATTCAAGATTGATGCCGCCACACACGGGAATGGCGGCACCCAGCACACGCGCAAGTGATTCGTCTGCAGGATCCTTGGTGGCGTCGTAACTGACGAGAAAGGCGCGGCGATCCATGAAGAGACCACGCGTGAACTCACGACGACCGACATAAGCGACTGCATTGGTGCAGTGACCGTACTCGGGCCGTGGCTCGGCGATGTGCTCCGAACGGGCCTGCACATGCTGCAATGCCTGCACACCGCCCGATCCAGGATCTGCGGTGCCGAAACGGCGCACACGCTCATCTGCGTTGAGCACGCGGGCTTTATCTAGGGACTCGCGCACACGATTGAGATCGCCGTGGTGCGTCTCCGGCATGAGATTGACATCGAAGAATTCGATATCGTCGCTGCATGTGTCGTGGCAGCCGCTCACGAACCATGTGTCCTCAGGAATGACCACCCCCTTGGCACGCAAGGCTAGGCGCACGCCTGGGCGGTTAGCCATGCAGGCAAAGATGCGTGCGTTCGGTGCCCCCGTGCGACCACCGCAAGCACCACAGCAGTAGGCGGACTCGTACGGATTGTTCAGGCTCGTGCTGCCATGTCCAAGAACGACTACAATACGCGCATGCGCCTTGTGGAGTCCGGCACAACCAAGCACTGAATAGATGCGGTCGGCCATTTCTTCCTCGGTGAATCCCGCCAAAAGACCGGTGGTGGCGTCCCTTGATTCTGCGGTGTCACGCATGAAGGCGAGCTCGGTCCTCGGCTCGGGCAAAAATGCGCGATTGAGCCTGTGAATGGCACGACCATAAGCACGCGGGCTAAACACACGGAATACCAACGGGAAAGCTGAAAGGAATCCAAGGCACGCGGTGCCAATCCAACCGCGAACAAGCGTGCGGGAGGAAATGAATCCATTGCGCACGAGCTTTGCCCACGCGCCGCGCAATTTCTGCCGCCTCTCATGCAGGTGGAGATGAGCCACGACAGGTACTTCGCGCACAGAATGCGCGGGTTTCATCACGACCGGGCATAAGGCGGTGCCTCCAGCGTCATCTATGCCCGCATAATCGACCGCTACTCCGAAGAAGCCTGCTGCGCCGACTGTCTCGATGTGCGGATCCACCTCTTCGAGAGCCCTGCGTATAGACTCCTCGCGCTCATCAATGCAGAAGATGACCTGCGCGGCTAGGCGGTCGCCTTGCGGTAGCGAATGAGGCAACGTGCGATGCTTCGCGAGAGGGACAAGGACGCGGCGCTCATGGCGGCGCTCATAAGCGAGATGCAGCAGACGACGGCGCTCGGTTTCATTACAGGTGGCGACCTCATGCGCGAGGGTTTGGAATACCCCCTCTGGCAGCGATCTGAGCAGATCACTGGGGATGCCCACGAGCTGCATGGCGTCGAAAAGACGCGCCACAAAAGCAAGGCCGTCGGTTTTTGGCGGTGTGCAGTGAATGAAGCGCCATGACAAAGTACCGCCCATGATTTCCTCAAGAGCGGCGAGCGTGTAGGTGAGGCGCAACGCGAGGAAATCCATCAGCGAGCACCTCACCCGCTCGTGCGGGGCGAGTGAAGGATTGTTTTCAAGCGTTCGGATCATGCCGGCCCAACCAGGCAGGGCAACTAACTCGGCGGTGATCAACTCCTCCCATTCCTCCGGCGGCACACCGAGACGCTGCAGGACATCAAGCACGACATCATCAGCACTGACGTCGTTCTCCATCTGCCGACGCATCTCCCGGACAACAAGAGTGAGATGTTTCCGGGCAATTCCAGGACTGCTCATGACGATCCGCGCGCCAGCGAGCAATCCTTTCTCACGCATCGGCATGGGCCAATAGGCGACGCCTTGATCCAAATAGGCTCCCGCGAGCCGGATCAGCGGCGGGTGGACGATGGCATCCAGATCGATCCCCTTTGCCGAGAGCACGGCATCCCAGGGACGTTTCGGCCTCACTGGATGCGGGTCTGGTCGCTGCGGCATGCGCGCAAGACAGGCATGCCAAATATCTTTCGGGGTGGTGATGGCAAGGCACTGCGCCACAACCGTCGGGAGATCGGGGCGGAAAGAATCCAGCCAGCCACCCTCCTCAACAGCCCAAGCGACGTCGAGCCCCTTCACCCGGCGCACACCAGGAATGAGCATGGCTCGGCGTAATTTGCGCCGCGTAAGTCTGCCAGGGATGATTTCCGCATCCGGTTCCCGGCTGAGCACATCGTCGATGTCCTCTTCGAGGATACGTCCACGACGGCGGGCCTGCTGATAGGTTTCCTCGTCGAGAAAAGGCTGCGCTCTGAAAAGATGAGCAGCTTCGACGACGGAAGTTTCAAACTCCTGATGCTGGAAAGCATGCAGGGTGTTGTGATGGACGAAGACGCCGATCGGACCCTGCGCGGGTAGATACCTAGCCACACGGTCGATCACACGCCGCAGGTGCCCGACACTGCCGGGGACAAAATCCGTGGGTGATGGGAAATCAGTGGGCACGAAGCGGGAGTTTGCCAAAGTAAATGCTGCTTTGTCGCCATGACCATCCCCTCGGCAGGGGGTATTTTCCCACGGATCATGGGAGCACATGAAGCGCCTCTTTGGATGGCTGGAAGCCGCATGTACCACAGCTCAAAAACAGCGGCGCGCACCATCATCAGGCATGTGAAACCGGCATCATCGCCTCCACACGCAAGCCACCCGACTCGACATTGGTCACCATGAACTCACCACCACACTGCCGGGCTCTTGCACGCATGCCCACCATGCCCAAGCTGGGGCTTTTAACCAAGGAATGAGTCAGCGCAGGGATTCCCTTGCCATCATCCTCGATGCCCAAGTGAATCTGCCCCTCGCGGCAAGCGAGGCTGACTTTCACACGCGAAGCCTCGGAGTGGCGAGCCACGTTGGTGAGCGCCTCCTGCGCGATGCGGAAGAGGTGCGTCTCGGTCTCATCCGCGAAGCGGTCTGTGCAGCCGCACTCATAAGTCACCTCGATGCGGGTGCGCTGGGCGAATTTTTCCGTGAGCCAGCGCAGGCCAGCATCGAGCCCGAAATCATCCAGGATCACGGGCCTTAGCAATTGCGAGAGCTCGCGGACGTTGGCGATGGACTCATCCACAAGGTGAAGACAGTCGCTGCGGAGCGCGTCAAGATCCTGCGTGCCACCCTTGGTCAGATTGGCGCGCACAGCGGCCAGTGACTGGCCGAGCTCGTCATGCAGCTCATGCGAAAAGCGGCGCGCCGCCTGCTCCTGGGTCTGCAGCATGTGCCATGAGACGCGGTTCAATTCCTCTGCCTGCCACTCGATACGGCGGACGCTGCCACGCACGAAAACAATCGTCAGCGCGGCGCAAAGCACGGCTAGGACAAAACTGGCCCCCAGCAGCATCGAGGCGTCGTCGCTCAATTCCTGCGACTGGCGCTCGATCTCCTTCTCCCCTTTGGAAAGGCGCTCGGTGCTGGAGGCGATCAGGCTGTTCACGAGACGCACCACACGGTCATGCAATGAAAAGAGAATCTCCAGATCCTTCCGCCCCACCGGAAAGCCGCTTTCCAAGACGCGATGAGCCTCTTGGGTGAAAGCCTTGACACCCGCGCCGAGATCAGACCACACCTCATCTCCGGCGACGCGTTTCGCCTCATTCGAGAGCCGTGAAATCTGCCGATCACTCTCATCGAGCCCGCGCAGCAGCGCCACGCTGTCTGAGCGCTGGGGATGAAACTCTGCGATCTGATGTAGCACCTCGGTCATCGTGTTTTCCTCCATCTGCACGTCCTGGCGCAGGCGGGCGATCAAAAGCTGCTCGTGGGCGAGCTGGGCCACGCCCATGCGGATCCGCTGGCTCCGCCGCACGGCGACCAGGCCTGCCGCGCCGAGAAGGATCATCACAAGGGCGAACCCCAACACCAGGGTCCGTAGCAGATTACGCTCGGTGATGCGGGGAAAGGCAAATGCCATGGCGCGGTGTGTGGGATCAGTCGATGAGGCCGTTGCGGATGGAGAAGCGCACCAGCTCGCCGATTGAATGGAGATTGAGCTTCTCCATGATGCGCCCGCGATGGGCCTCCACCGTGTAAACGCTCAGGCAGAGCGCGCTGGCGATCTCCTTGTTGGTCTTGCTCTCCGCGATCATCTGCAGCACCTCGCGCTCACGCGGCGAGAGGAGGTCGATGGGATTGGTCACATGTTTGCGGTAGTCGTTTAGCACGGCATCGCTCACCTCGGGACTCAGGTAGCCCTTGCCATTCGCCACGGCGCGCACGGCAGCGAGGAGCTCGGACTCGCTGCTGTCCTTGAGCATGTATCCGTTGGAGCCTGCGCGCAGCATCTCACGCACATAGACGGAGTCCTTCTGCATCGACAGCGCTAGGATGCGCGCCTTGGGCACCGCCTTTGATATCTGCCGCGCCGCCTCGATGCCGTTGAGCTCAGGCATCGTCACATCCAGCACCACCACGTCCGGCTGCAGGTCGATGGCTTTGTCCACGGCCTCGCGTCCGTTGGATGCCTCGCCCACGACTTCCATGTCCCACTGGGCTGCTAGGATCATGCGGAAGCCGTTGCGTACCACGGTGTGGTCGTCAGCGAGGAGGATACGAGTCTGTTTGGTTGCCATTTTCCCATTAACTAGCGGTTTCAGGGCGAAAGTTCAAAGGTAGAGATCAATTTGTGGGGTGGCTGCCGGGCTGTCGTCATACACAGGAGACCTGCAGAATGCCTTCATCTCCCCTGAAACCATCGTGTCACATACTGCTCCTTCTGGGGACTTTGGGCGCATGGGCGCAGGAGGCACGCCCAGCCCCTGAAAACGTCCCGACTGAACTGGGGGAAATCGTGATCGAAGGTAAGGCGGAGAGCCTCATCGGCATCGCCACCTCAGCATCAAAAGGCCAGACCAGCGCGAAGGAACTGATGGAGCGGCCTTTTTCGCGTCGTGGTGAGCTGCTTGAAAGCATCCCCGGCTTCATCGCCACCCAGCACAGCGGAGACGGCAAGGCGAACCAGTATTTCCTCCGCGGCACCAACCTCGACCACGGCACTGACTTTGCGATGTATGTCGATGGCATGCCTGTCAACTTCCGCAACCACGCCCATGGCCAGGGCTATGCCGACGTGAACTTCATCATCCCGGAACTGGTGGGCGAGCTAGAGTACTGGAAGGGCACCTACTTCGCCCAGCATGGTGATTTAAGCTCCACCGGCGCGGCGCGTTTCAAGCTGCTCGATGCGCTGCCGCAGGGCATCCTCACCACCACCTGGGGCGAATATGAGTACACGCGCACCCTGATCGCTGACACCATCAAGGCCGGCGCGGGGCAGCTCACCGTGGCGGTGGAGCACCAGTTCTACAACGGCCCATGGACAGTGAACTCCGACGCCACGCGGTGGAACGGGTTCCTCCGCTGGCACTGGGAGGACGGTAGGGACCACATCAACATCACCGCGATGGGCTATCGTGGTGACTGGACCGCCACGGATCAAGTAGCCCAGCGTGTCGTAGGCGGCTTGATCGGGCGGTATGGCTCGCTCGACCCCACCGACGGCGGCAACACGCAACGTCACAGCCTCGCCTTCGATTGGGTGCGCGAAGGAGAACGCACCACGACCCGCACGAACGCCTATGTGGGCTACTACGACCTCGATCTGTTCTCCAACTTCACCTATTTCATGGACAACCCCGTGCTGGGCGACCAGTTCGAGCAGCAGGACCGCCGCTGGTTTGTGGGCGGCCAAATCTCACGAGACTGGCGTTTCGACGCGCTCGGCCATGAGCAGCGGCTCACGGTGGGGTTCCAGGCGCGCACGGACTTCATCACCGGACTCGGCCTCTACAACACCACCGGACGCCAGCGCTGGAACACCATACGCGTGGATGACATCACCCAGTCCACCTGGGGACTCTACTCCGAGCTGGAATTCAAGCCCTCAGACTGGTTCCGTGTGATCCCAGGCCTACGCGGGGACTTGTTTGTCTTCGATGATGTGCGCAGCACGCTGCCGCAAAATGCCGGCTCGCTCACCAAGGGCATCATCAGCCCGAAGCTGAGCATGGTCTTCGGCCCATGGTCAAAAACGGAGCTCTATCTCAATGCGGGTATGGGATTCCACAGCAATGACACTCGCGGCGTGAACATCACCACCGATCCATCCACCGGCCTGCCAGCGGACCGCGTCGATCCACTCGTGCGCACCTACGGTGCGGAATTCGGCATCCGTAATGAGTCCATCCCCAAGCTGGTGAACACCCTCTCCCTCTGGATGCTACACAGCGACTCGGAGCTGGTCTATTCCGGCGACAGCGGCACCACGGAGCCCGGCCCGGCGTCCATGCGCTATGGCGTGGAAGTGGCCTCCTACTGGCGGCCTACGGACTGGGCCATGGTGGACATGGAGGCCACATTCACCGAAGCCTATTTGGTCACGGCGAATCCGCCGAGCCAGAACATCCCGAACTCGATCCCCTACACCTTCAACGGCGGCATCACCCTCGGCGGGGCGCAAGGCTTCTTCGGCTCGTTGCGCGCCCGTTACTTTGCCCCCCGTCCGCTGAGTGAAACCGTCGATGTGAAAGCCCGTGAGTCTTTCCAGGTAAATGCGCGACTCGGCTACCGCCGTAAAAACTGGGAGGTTTCACTCGACTGTCTCAACCTTCTCAACCGCAGCGACAACGACATCGCCTATTACTACGACTCCCAGCTCCGCGGGGAGGCCGCCCCAGTCTCCGATGTCCACATCCACCCCATCGAGCCACGCATGTTTCGCCTCAACGTGACACTCCGGTTTTGAATCGCCCGGTGCCTCACTCCTTGAACTCGGCGCGGTCAGGGATCCGTGTGAAAGCGATCTTCGTCCCTGAAAAAGTGCGCACAGTGTCCGGCACGAACCCGATCACGACCGAATCGCGCCCCTGCTTCTGATTGATCTTGTCTAGGATGTCGCTGAGATGCTCACGCCGTTTCCTTGTCTCCTCGTCGATCCCCGTGGGAAACAGTTCCAACTGCTGCGGTCGCGTTTGAGCTTCTAAGCCGTACAGAGTGACTGAAACTTTTTTCACCCGCTGCCAGCGGGCCTGCTTCATCACCCGCTCCCACAATTCCGCCAGCACACGCACCAGTCCGATACTGTCGCACACGGATTCAAACTTCGCCTGCGCTTCAAAGCGCGGTCCATCCTCTGTCCTCACGCTCAGGTGGAGATGCGTGGCGCGGCAGCAGACGCGGCGGAGGCGACTGGCTGCTTTCAGCAGAAGGCGGCGCGCCACGATACCCGCCTGCGGCGGGGTGCGCAGCTCAGGAGCCAGCACATGACTGTGTCCCACCGTGCGGCGCTCCGGCGGCTGGTCATCCTCTGTGGGGCCGCCATGCAACGCATGCCAGAAACGGTCTCCGCACACCCCTCCCCACGCGTGATGCAAAACCTCGCGGTCCGCCTCCCACAATTCTCTCATCGTGCGCACGCCACACGCCCGCAGCCGTGGCTCCATGCGTCGGCCGATGCCCGGCAGATCACACAGTTCCAGTTCCAGCAGTCGCCCAGGCAGCTCGTCCGCACGCAACACCACCAGCCCATCCGGCTTCTGCATGTCAGAAGCCACCTTCCCTAGAAAACGGTTGGGAGCGAGGCCGATCGAACAAGTGATGCACTCCCCCACACGCTCACGCAGACCGCGTTTGATCCGCCCTGCCAGATCCATGGCCGCCATTAGCCTGCGGCGTGGCCCGTCGAGCTTGCAAGCCACCTCGTCGATGGAGCAGATCGACCGCACGGGGAAATGCCTCTCAATCTCGTCGATGACCTTGTGGTGGAATTCCACATACACGTCATGGCTGGCCAGCACCGTGATGAGCCCCGGACAGCGCCGGCGCGCCTCGCCGACACCCGTGCCCGTTTTGACCCCGAATTTCTTTGCCTCGTGGCTCGCGGCAATGGCGCAAGTGCCGTCCGAATCCACCGGCACGACCGCAACGGGCTTGCCGCGCAATTCTGGACGCACCTGCTGCTCCACACTGGCAAAAAAACTGTTCAGGTCGAGAAACAGCCAGTCCACAACAGGCTCAATGGGAGGAGAAAGATGGCCGAAGAGATTCATAAAGGCGGGCATCACTCAAGTCAGTGCATTAAAATGTTCAATTGAACATTTGAATTTACTTCCGGCGTCGCTCGCTGTGATTCAATCAATCATTGATTGCTATTATTATAAAATTCATAGATAACGAAGCGTGCAGAAACCGGACCCGTCATCCGCCACACCCAGCTCTCCTGGGCCATCCGCGCGTCCACTGCTAACGCCTAATGAGGCCTTGCTTCACAGCAGTTTGGAGAACATCACCCAACAGCTCTGCCACATTCAGCCAAAGCCTCGTCTTGCAGACGTTCTCCAGCATGAAAACCTGATCGGCTTCCAAAAAATCTGCCGACGCCACATCGACTTCCTCATCTATCGAAAATCAGATTGGCTGCCCATGATCGCCATTGAGTTCGAAGACGCCACGCCAGAGAAAAGCAGCCGCAAGGAGCGCGACCACCTCCTTGTGACCGAGATTCTCCTCGCCGCCGGAGTCCCTCTCATCAAGGCCCATGTAAGGGACATCGGCCAGATCGAAAATCTCGCACAGCGGCTCTCCGTCGCATGGCAACGCCGGTTGGAAACTCTCGCCGCTTCTCCACCCCTGCCGGGCAGTCTGCTCCCCTCCCCAGAACCACCGACAGAGTCTTTGGCTGTCACCACCCGCTTACCAAGCCCGACACGCCTACCTGTAACTCAACTCTTGCCTGAATAATAATCTATAGAATTCATTAATTATTGTATTTACATTAATAATGGTTAAACTTCGACTCCGTCTGTGAGCCGTTTTCTTCAACCTCTTTGTCTTTGGACTTGCCTACTGAGTACCCTTTTCTGGTCCCAGTCAGCAAGCGCTTACTTGGGGGGATTCGAAGCGCAAGACGGCTACAGCACTCCCCAAAACGGCCTCATTCCTTCATTACTGTTTGCCGGGGATGCCCAGTTTTACCTCAACAACACCCCGGCCAGCGGATACACCGGCGTTGTTCCTCTTGGCTCTTACCCCAACAACATGGGCGACGGCACCAACGGCCCGGACCTCAGTCGCTACAACGCTGGTCAGTTTGGCACCAATAACGGCGGCCCTGGTGGCACGGCCACGGACGTTGCTGACAACACGGGCCTCTGGCAGGCCCTTGTCGGCGGACGTTTAAACGAGGATGCCGACGCTCCCTATTACTATGGAGGCCAGTACACCCGTGACCAGATCGTGGCCTATCGTCAGACCACACCGCATTCCGGAACCCAGTCCCTCGGACTGATAGCGGGTGACACCAACCTGCGCTACCTCTACAGCCTCGATTCCCGTGACCTCAACGGCTTCGCTCCGGTCAGCACTACGTCCTCACTCATACAGATGTCTTTCTGGGTGAATCCAACCGACTGGGATGACCTCGACACAGGCAACATCCTCGGCCTCTCGCTCATGGATGCGGCTAATCAGTCCGTTTTTGAAATCGGCTACACAGGCGACAACCGCCTCGAATACCGTCTCCCCGGTGACAGCGCCTGGCACACCACCTCCTGGACGCTCGGTACCCTCGGCTGGTCCGAAGTCATTGTCGCGATTGATACTTTTGCTAACACCGCCAGCCTCTCTGTGAGAGCGTACGATGACGGCCTCTCATCGCTGGGGGCTGAGAGCGCCGTCCTATCAGGCCAGGCCATGGGCCTCGATGCCAGCTCCTTGAAAAATCTGCAATGGGATCTGCGCGGCGGCCCCCTCGACAACGGGGCCGTCAGCTACAACAACTACTTCGACGACTTCAACTTCACCGTCACTCCTGTGCCAGAGCCCGGCGGCCTGCTCTTGATGGTGATCGCCGCATTCGCGGCGCTTTCAGAAAGACACAGGTCTCGTGCGCCTTGACCACAGGTAATGAGCAAAAACCAGGACGATCTGCTCAACCGCCCGCACCCACTGATGCCGTGGCTCGATCTTTCCCACAACCACCTCCACATGATCAGCGCATGATCAACGGCAAGTGCTCCTGCATCAAATTGAAGACAGCTCCCAAGCACCCGGCGATGTCCCCGAGTTCGGCAGGCACGATGCGGGCCTGATTGCCGCCGGGACGCCACTCGAAGGCATCAAGCTGCTCTTGAAGGGGTTTGAAAAGAAGATCCTTCGCCCCGGTGGCGATGCCGCCGCCGATGATGACGCGTTCAGGATCGAGCACGTTGATGAGCGATGCGATACCCGCAGCAAGCTTGCGCACGGATTCGAGCCAAATTTTCGCCGCATGCGCATCACCCGCCGCATGCGCGGCGATCAACTCGTGCGTGTTTGCATATCGTCCTTCACCACGCCGAGCGATGGTTTGATTGCCGATGGCGTCTTCCAGACTCCCTGGCGTGTTGCAGTCATCGCACGGCTCGTTCACATCAACTGTGAGGTGGCCCAGATGACCAGCGCGACCGATTTTACCTTGGAGAAGCCTCCCCCCACTCCAGATCGCGCCGCCCACACCAGTGCCAAGTGTGAGCATGAACGCATCCTGCGTGTTTTTCGCCGCGCCATTCCACACTTCGCCGAGCAACGCGGCATGCGCGTCGTTCAGCACGCGGCAGTCGCGATTCAGAAACGTCGGCCAGTCGAATTTTTCGAGTCCGTGCATGCGTCCGGGCATCCAGTCGATGCATTGGCCGTTCGGATTGGCCAAACCGGGCGTTGACAGGCCGCAGCGAAGTTTCTGGCCTACTTGTGCTTCAAATTCGTGAACAACCTCACGCACCGTGATGGCAAAGAACGGTACATCGCCGTCACACTCGCCATCCCGTGTCGGTTTAGACAGCGTGGCGACTGTTTTGGCGGATTGTGTGTCCACAAGCGCGGCTTTGATGTTCGTGCCGCCGAGATCGATGCCAATTGCGAGATTCATGGTTGGGTTGGCCGAAAGAAACGAAAAAGGAAAAGAATCTGGTGTTGGGTTTTTGCTCTCTTTCGTCTTTTTCGGCTATTCAATCTGGCCTTCTGAAACGGTCCAGCCGCCATCGACTGCAAGTACCTGGCCGGTGATGAATTGAGATGCGCTGGAAAGAAGAAACAACGCCGCGCCATCGCAGTCCTCGGGGACGCCGACGCGACCACCATCGAGCGGCTGCTTAGTGCGGATGAAGTTCACGATCTCGTCGTTGCCGACGGCACGCAGCGACATGGGCGTCTCGACGAGGGCGGGGGCGATGACGTTCACGCGGATATTTTGCGGCGCGTAGTAGGCGGCGATGGATTTACTGAAGCCAATGATGCCCGCTTTCGCGGCGGCGTAGGCGTGAGAAGCGAAGAATTTGGGTGAAGGAGAATAACCGAGCACGCTGGCCATGTTCAGGATCACGCCGCCGGTGCCTTGCTTGATGAACTGGCGGATCGCAGCACGATTCGAGAGCACGACGGACTTCAAATTGAGATCGAGCGTGTAGTCGAATCCTTCATCGGTGAGTTCGTGGAGAGGGCCGTCGCCTTTTGCGCGTCCGCTGCCACCTGCGACGTGGTAGAGCGCGTCGAGCCGATCAAACATCGCCGCAGCACACTCGGCGGCCTCCAGCGTGGCGGCATCGGCGGCGAAGCCGCGGGCCTGCGGGCCGAGTTCGGCCAGCGCGGCATCCACATTCGCCTGCGTGCGGCTGGTGACGACGACGTTTGCCCCGGCGGCGACGAGTTTTTTCGCGGCGGAGAGGCCGAGGCCGGTGGTGCCGCCCATGATGACGATGTTCTGGCCGGAGAGGTTGTGCATGATGGCTGAAGGAGTCGAGCGCACGGCGGCGTTCAAGCTGCCTCATGAACACACGTCGCGATTTTGTCCGCAACCTCTCTGCTTTGGCTTTTACCGCTCCGTTGTTGGCGGAAACTCCGAAAGTGAAGAACAAGGTCTGCTTCTTCACGAAACACCTCATCGGCCTAGGCTATGACGACATCGCCGGTTTGGCAGCGGAGATGGGTGTGGATGGCATCGAGGCACCGATCCGACCCATCGCAGGCCACATCAAGCCAGAGCAGGTGGTGGACGAGCTGCCGAAATTCGTCGAGGCGCTCAAGAAGCAGAACCTTGAGATGATGATCATGACCTCCGGCATCAACGAGGTGAACGCGGAGCAGCGCACGGAGGAGGTGCTGCGCACGGCGGCGAAGCTGGGGGTGAAGCGCTTCCGCATGAACTACTTCAAGTATGACCTGAAACAGCCGATCTGGGAGCAGCTGCAGGCCATCCGACCGAAGATCAAGGACCTCGTGGCCCTGTGCAAGGAAATCGGCATCCAGCCGCTGTTCCAGAACCACAGCGGGAAGGACTATTTCGGCGCAGCGGTGTGGGACATCTACTCGATCATGCGCGAGTATCCGGCGGAGCAGTTCAGTTTCGCCTTCGACATCCTGCACGCCACCTGCGAGGGCGGGAAGTCATGGCCGCTGGAGTTCAACCTCGTCAAAGACCACATCGGTGCGGCCTACTTCAAAGATTACAAGTGGGAGGGCCGCAAGCTCGTCACCGTGCCGCTCGGCGAAGGCCAGGTGGACCCGGTGTATGGCCAGATGCTCATGAAATCCGGCTACAACGGCCCGATCTCGCTCCACCTCGAATATCTCGAAGGTAAGCCCACCGATCCCGCCGTGCTGAAGGAATTCCGCGAGGCGCATGCGCGTGATTTCAAGACGCTGAAGGACTGGCTGGGGTGGGTGTGATGAACCACAGCTTTTGAAAAAGGTGAAAACGCGATTGCAGGAGATGTTGCCACCGTTCTTCAACTCACCACTGTGCATCCATGCCTGAGGTGCTTCGTGTCCACGGATACCGCTTTTTCTTCTTCAGCCGAGAAGGACTGGAGCCTCCTCACATTCACGTCGAGCAGGCGGAGCGTTACGCCAAGTTCTGGCTCACACCCATCGCGCTCGCCGAATCACGCGGCTTCCGCAGCTCCGAGTTACGCGAGCTGCACAAACTGGTTGAGCAGCACCGCGAAACTTTTATCATGGCTTGGGATGAGCACTTTAACCAGTAAGCCAGTCGCGGATGCCGTGGGCGTTTCGTTCACGGACGACGAACTCATTGTCACCTTGGCTGATGCCCGCCGCGTTTCGGCACCGCTCGAATGGTTCCCCCGGCTGCTGAGTGCCACTCCGACCCAGCGGGCCAACTGGCGTCTGATTGGTCGCGGCGTGGGCATCCACTGGGAGGATGTGGATGAGGATGTCTCGGTGAAGAGCCTGTTGGCGAGCTGAAGCATGCCTGTCATGTGCCACGTCAATTCATTCCAAGCCCAACCAGCGCCCAGCATCTCAAAAGCTTTCCGTGAGGCGCATGCACATGATTTGAAGACGCTGAAGAGGTGGCTGGGGGGATGTGATGGGATACATTCATCTCAAAGGTTAAGTGCCTGAGTTCACTCCCGGTCATACAATCAAAAATCCCATGCGCTACGACCCACTACAAAGCTTTTTGGAATCCACACCGGCGCACATTCAAACGACTGTTTTGAGTTTCGCGCAAATTGAGCAGCTTATTCAGGGGACTTTGCCAAAGTCAGCACGTCAGCATAGAGAGTGGTGGGCGAATCAGACCGATACATCAAATCGTCCTCAAGCCCGCGCTTGGACTTTTGCAGGTTATTTGGTGGATGAGGTTAATCTTACAGGCAAGTGGGTTCGTTTTCACAGGGGAGGATTCAGCGAATGAAGAAAACACAACCACGGATCTTACCTGTCGTCTCATTGAGCGCAGAATATCTTGTCATCGGGCATCTTATGCGCAGGAACATCCTCGCATACAAAGCACCTCCCAATAATGAGGGATATGACATCATTTGTATTCACCCCGACCCCAAGAAGGTTTCTCGGCAGATTCGCGTTCAGGTTAAGAGCCGTTATACAGACAGATTGTGATCGTGCTTTCCCTGTGAAAGAGAAGAGTTTCGATGCATTTGATTACGTCGTGGTGGCATTTCTGAACATCGGCTACTTTTATCGTAAACAGCCTGTTCGAGACGGTTGCCGTGATGCAGAGTTCTACACATTGCCACGCGAGTGGATTATCAAAAACCACAAAATTGCCCAGTCGGGATGGGAGAAGGTTCACACAAAGAACCAACCATTGGACGAATTCAAAAATGAAGCAGGCTTTGAGCTCATCGCTACCGCCTTGGATATTCAGTATCCACAGTAAGCTTCCACGTCGGCTCCGAGTCCAGAGCACCCCACACAGCCCTTGCGTGAGTGCCTGAGCGCCCTACACTCGGCGCTCCCCAAAAAGCCTCCAGCATGAGCAACCACGTCAAACTTTACATTCCCGGCCCCATTGAAGTCAGCCCTGACACCTACGCCGCCATGTCCGCGCCGATGATCGGGCATCGCGGCAAGGGATTCCAGGATCTGTATGCCGAAATCCAGCCGATGCTGCAGACGCTGTTCGGCACGAAGGGACTGGTGTTCCTGAGCACGTCCTCGGCCTTCGGCATCATGGAGGGCTGCATCCGCAACTTGGTGGCAAAAAAGGTGCTCAACTGCTGCAACGGCGCGTTCGCGGACAAGTGGCACGACGTGTCGAAGCGTTGTGGCAAGCAGGCGGAGGCCTACACCGTGGACTGGGGCAAGCCGGTGATGGCAGACGAGATCGACAAACGCCTCGCCACGGGCGAGTTCGACGCGGTGACCTTCATCCACAACGAAACCTCCACCGGCGTGCTCAGCCCGATCGCTGAGATCGCCGCACTGAAGAAAAAGTATCCGGACGTGATGTTCATCACGGACTCGGTGTCCGGCTTCACCACAGTGCCGGTGAACTTCGACGAGCTCGGCCTCGACGTGTTGCTCACGGGCAGCCAGAAAGCCTTCGCGCTGCCGCCGGGCCTGGCGCTGTTCACGGCTTCGGACGCGGCGTTTGCACGCGCGGCGACGATCGCCGACCGCGGCTACTACTTTGACTTCCTGGAGTTCAAGGCGAACGGCGAGAAGAGCATGACGCCATCCACACCATGCATTTCGTTGATCTACGGCCTGCGTCATCAGCTCAAGAAGATGATGGCCGAGGGCCTCGACAACCGCTACGCGCGTCACGCCAAGCTCAACGGCATGGTGCATGAGTGGGTGCGCCGGAACGGCTTCGAGTTCTTCGCGCCGGAAGGTTATCGCTCGAAGGCGCTGACCTGCGTGACGAACAACAAAGGCATCGACGTGGCGGCCATGATCGCGTTGTTGAAGAAGAACCACTCGCTCATCATCGACGGCGGCTACGGCAAGCTGAAGGGCAAGACCTTCCGCATCTCGAACATGGGCGACGAGACCGA
>CAYQWE010000012.1:70528-122887 GCA_964421275.1 uncultured Prosthecobacter sp. | reverse complement strand
CCGCGTTGCGCAAGCTGGCGATGAACCTGCTGCGTGCCGTGCCCCCGCCGGTGCGCAAACCCGCCTCTGTCTCGATGCGCAGACGCCACTACATCGCCACCATCAACCCCAATTACCGCGCCGCTCTGCTCGCTCACTTCGCTGCTTGATCGTTAATGCGTCTGCCCTGGGGTTCTGCATCCGTGACCACTTTGCCCGTCCTCTTGGCACTCAATTTTCCAAGCGAAGTGGCGTTAAAGGAAAGCTCGCCTCCGCCTGTGAATTCAACCCGCACGCTGCCTTTCGCCCTACCCACCCCTCGTTTCACGAGGCGACCAACAGAATCGTCTTGGGGACGAAACACTGTGGCCAGCTTGTGGAGCAGTTGAACGCGGTATTTCATGGCCTCGTTGTCCGTATCCCAAGGTGACTTCTCGCTCGCCTTCAAAAGGCAGTACATCGCCTTCATCAGATGGGACTTACCTGTTGCGTTGGTACCAATGAACACATTAACCCCCTTGCAGAATCTCAATTCCGCCTTTTCAAAAACGGAAAAAAGATCTGAGGGAGGCTGTTTCGACCTTCATATTGTTCGCCATATTTGCTCTAAAATGAATGATTCTATAGACATTGCGAGTGCAGACCTTTGCCATAACGCACTGATTTTACAGGCACTAAACGTCTTTCCGCAGCTCATGGCGGCAGCCCCGCTGCCTTTGTGAGCCTCTTCAAGTTGCTCAGACACTTCCTGCAACTCACGCCCGGCACCAGCCGTCCAGACGATCTCCTTCATGCGACCTTCTGACGGGTGAGGATACGGTTCTTCAGATCATCCCAGGCGATGCCGGTGGCAGGATCATCGTGGAACTCCTGCAAACGTTCTTGAACCGTCTCACGCAGCGCCGGATTGCGCTGCGCATCAAGCAAGGCATCCAGGCAAAGCTCCTCGGAGAGCTTGAGCTTGTCTTCAAGGCTCAGTGAATGAAGGGCGGGATGTTGCTCGATGACCATGCGCAAGAATAAAGGCAGTTCAGGATCGCTCAAGCCGCGATTTGAGGCCGAAAGCCTCCCGCATGCCCACCCGTTGGTTCCGCATGAAACCAACGCTACTCCTCTTCGCACTCACGTCCTCACTTTTCGCCGTGGAGCGGCCGGAGGTCATGGTGCCGCGGCAGACGAGCGGCGACACGGCGGTACAGCCGACGTGGGAGGAGACGTTGACGATCACCGTCGGCACGAAGGACGCGGACATCGTTGGCAGCGACCAGCGGGCCATCCAGGCAGCGGTGGATCATGTGGCGAGGCTTGGCGGCGGCACGGTGCGCATCAAGGCGGGCACCTACCGGCTGCGAAACGCCATTTATCTGCAAAGCGGCGTCCACCTCATCGGCGAGGGCGACAAGACGCTGCTCATCAAAGAGCCCTCCACCACCACGCCGCTGAAGCTCGACAGCGACTGGTATGACCAGGAGATCACCCTGCACGACGCCACGGGCTTCCGCGTTGGCGACGGCGTGTGCCTGCGGGCGAAGGACGCCAAAACAGGACACCCGACCGTGCTCAAGCGCACGCTCGTGGCCCGCAGCGGCCACCGTTTCAAGCTCGACAAGCCCCTGCGCGAAAACCTCTGGCAGATGCACGACGCCACCTGCTCCACGCTCTTCCCGCTGTTCAGCGGCGAGTTCGTGAATGACCTGCGCATCGAAAACCTCGTGCTCGACGGCAACCGAGAGCACAACGCCGAGCTCGATGGCAACTACGCCGGCTGCATCTTCCTCCAGGACTGCAACCGCATCCACATGCGCGGCGTCACCGCCCGCAACAACCACGGCGACGGCATCTCCTGGCAGATCTGCCACGACGTCGTGGTCGAAAACTGTATCAGCGAGAACAACAAGAACCTCGGCCTGCATCCCGGCAGCGGCTCGCAGCGGCCCGTCATCCGCCACAACACCCTGCGTGGCAACGACATCGGCATCTTCTTCTGCTGGGGCGTCAAATACGGCCTCGCCGAGCAAAACACCATCGAGGGCAACCGCGTCGGCATCTCCATCGGCCACCGCGACACCGACAACCTGATCACCGGCAACACCATCCGCGACAGCCAGCTCAACGGCGTGCTCTTCCGTCCCGAGCGCGGCCCCAGCTTCGCCGGCCACCGCAATCGCATCGAAAAGAACACCTTCATCGACAACGCCCCCGAAGGCGGTGCCGTCATCGACATCCAGGGCGGCACCGAATCCATCACCATCCGCGACAACACCTTCACCGAGACCCGTGGTGGCAAGAAACGCGACCTCGTCAAACAAGGTCCCGACACGAAGCAGATCGTCGTCAAAGGCAGCAGGACGAAAGGGCTGTGATCGTGTCTTGCTCATGTTCGTGATGAACTTCGCCCACTCGCCGCGTTGGTGTGCGGTCATTTTTTACCATGAAACACACGCTCCTGCTCGCCTTCATCGCCGCCACCATCACCCAGGCCGAAGACATCCGTCTTCAGCCACCGAAAGATCTGAATGGGTACTTTCCCTTCAATCCGCCGTCGTCATTGAGTGGATGGGATGCGCGCAAGGATGATGTGCGGCGTCAGATCCTCGTCGCCGAAGGGTTGTGGCCGATGCCAACGAAGACGCCGCTCAACGCGGTCGTGCATGGCAAGGTCGAAGGCGACGGCTTCACGGTGGAGAAAGTCTATTTCGAAAGCGCGCCCGGTTTCTTCGTCACCGGCAGCCTGTGGAAACCAAAAACGATCAAGAGCAAGGTGCCCGGCATCCTCTTTGCCCACGGCCATTGGAAGGATGCACGTCTTGCGCTCTCCGATCCTGATAAGACACGTGCTGAAATCGCCGCAGGTGGCGAACGTTTTGAAAAAGGCGGGCGCAGTATTTTCCAGGCGCTGTGTGTCCAGCTTGCGCGCATGGGCTGCATCGTCTGGCAGTGGGATATGCTGAGTGATTCCGACTCCGTGCAGATTCCCCGTGAGGTGGTGCATGCGTTTAAAACTCAGCGGCCAGAGATGAACACCACGGAGAACTGGGGACTATTCAGTCCACAAGCGGAAGCCCGCTGCCAGAGCATCATGGGTTTGCAAACGTGGAATGCGGTGCGCAGCCTCGATTTCCTGCTCTCGCTGCCGGAGGTTGATCCAGAACGCACGGCCATCACTGGTGCGAGCGGTGGTGGCACGCAAACAATGTTGCTGGCGGCCATCGACGACCGCATCAAACTCTCCTTCCCTTGCGTGATGGTAAGCACTTCAATGCAGGGTGGCTGCACTTGCGAAAACGCATCACTGCTGCGCATCAACACCGGCAACGTCGAGTTCGCCGGCCTCTTCGCACCAAAACCCCAGGGCATGAACACCGCGAATGATTGGACGAAGGAAATGGCCACGAAAGGTTTCCCCGATTTGCAGAAGCTGTACACGACCTACGGCAAGAAAGACAATGTCTTCCTCCTGCGTGGCGAACACTTCCCGCACAACTACAACGCCGTCACCCGCAGCGCGTTCTACACCTTCGTGAACAAGCACTTCAAGCTCGGCCTCCCCTCCCCTGTGATCGAGCAGGACTACGAACCGCTCACCAAGGAGCAGCTCACCGTGTGGGACGACAAACACCCCGCACCTAAAGCTAACGATCCCAATTTTGAACGCACCCTGCTCAAATACCTCGACGAAGACGCGGAGAAACAGCTCGACGCCTCTGGCGCGGACGTCCTCCGCAAAGGAGTGGAGGTGATCATCGGTCGCACCTATGACAAGGCGGGCAAAGTCGAGTGGAAGCTCAATGACAAACAGGATCGTGGCAATCATCTCGAAATGACAGGCATACTGACCAACAAGACCTACAACGAAGAATTGAATGTCGCCTGGATGTATCCCAAGCAATGGAATGGCCGCGTGGTCATCTGGCTCGATGACAAAGGCAAGTCGGGCATTCAAAACGAGGATGTGAAAAAACTCGTCGCCAAAGGCATTGCCGTCGTCGGCGCTGATCTGCTCTTCCAGGCAGGCGAGCCCGCGAAGCAAAACCGCGTCGTCGCCAACCCGCGTGAATTTGCGGGTTACACTTATGGCTACAACCACGCGCTCTTCGCCCAGCGCACGCACGATGTGCTCACGCTGGTCAGTTTCCTGCGCAACACAAAGGTCGGCGATCATCCAAGCCCGAAAACCGTCTGCCTCGCCGCTTTCGGTCCCCAAACCGGCCCCATCGCTGTCGCCGCGAGTGCATTGGCGGGAGGTGCAGTGGATCGGAACGCCGTGGACACGCATGGATTCCGTTTTGGCAAGCTACTCGATTACCGCGATCCGATGTTCCTGCCAGGCGGTGCCAAATACCGCGATCTGCCCGGCATACTTTCCCTTTGTGCTGCTGACAAGCGGTGGATCAAAGGCGAAGGTAAAGATTCTGAAGGCCCCGTGATCGAGTGGCTCATGAAGTGATGAAGCCTGCCGCGCTCATCTTTGCGTTGCTCACCAGTGCCGCGTGGTGCCAGGCTGCGATAAAGCCGAATATTGTCCTCATGTATGCGGACAACCTCGGCTTCGGCGACTTGGGCTGCTACGGCAACGGCGAGGTAAAAACGCCACGGATCGATCAACTGGCCGCTGAAGGAGTGCGCTGCACGGATTTTCATGTCGTCTCATCCACCTGCACCGCCTCCCGCGCTGCCTTGCTCACGGGGCGGTATCCGCTGCGCAATGGCCTCTCCCATCAGCTCAGCCCGGAAGAAAACTGGAGGGGTACAGGCCTCCCACATCGCGAAAGAATCATTCCGCAGTATTTGAAGGAGGTCGGCTTTGCCACCGCATGCTTTGGCAAGTGGAACATCGGCTTTGCAAACGGCAGCCGACCCACGGAGCGCGGCTTCGACGAGTTTTTGGGCTTCCGCTCCGGCAACATCAACTACTTCACGCACACCTATCACGGCGAGCAGGACATGTTCCTCGGCATCGAACGCCATCCAGTGAAGGGCTACAGCAGCGACATCTTTGCCGACGCAGCCAGCGCCTACATCCACCGCCGGGCCAAGGACGAGCACCCGTTCTTCATCTACCTTCCCTTCAACGCGCCGCATTATGTGAGCAGCATCAATATGAAGGACAGCGAGAAAGCGGAGTGGCAAGCACCTGCGGCTGCTTTTGAACGCTATGATTGGCGGGCGGATGATCCGGTGGAAAAACACCGCTACTTAGCTGTGATCACCGCGCTAGATGATGCTGTGGGCCGCGTGCTCGACATGCTCGATGCCGAAGGCATGCGTGACAACACACTCGTCATTTTCATCTCCGACATGGGGCCGATACTGCGGCCAAGTTGCGGGCTTGGAGTCGCCAGCGCCGGGATTTTTCGCGACGGGGCTCCATCACTCTACGAAGGTGGAGTGCGGGTGCCCGCGATCTTCCGCTGGCCTGGACACATCCAGCCCGGAAGCGTCTCGGACGCGCTTCTCAGCCACCTCGATCTGCTGCCTTGGTTTCTGGAAATCACCGGGGCGCCAAAGCCAAGGGGCCGCGTGCTCGATGGCCGAAGCTGCGGAGCTGCATTGACCCGCCTCGCACCATCGCCGCATCAGCGGCTGGTGTTTCATTACGACGACGCACTAGCGATGCGAGAAGGCATTTTGAAGATTGTCCGCCCCAAAGCAAACGCCTCGTGGGAGCTCTACGACTTGGCGACTGATCCTAGCGAAAAGAGAAATTTCGCAGCAGAACGTCCGAATGAAATCCAGCGCCTCACTGCCGCCATCGCGGAGTGGCAGCGTGATGTCAAGAAGGACGCCAGCACCCCAGCTCGCTTCAAAACAAACCAGCCTAAGCCATGATGATCTGGGCCTCAGCAGTCCTGACGGCAAATGTCGAAGTGATCCCGCTCGCCGTCTGGATTGTCATTGCAGCCGCAGCGTCATCGGATTCGAGTCCGGCACCTTCATACCGCGTGGAGCGCGCGTCACGGCCTCGAACTGCACGGCCCAGTCGTGGATCGTATTCACTGCGTGGCCGTAGGGTTGGAAGTCGCGGGTATTGAGGAAGGTCAACTTATCTTGCTCGTTATCGGCGAATTGGAAAAAGGCGCGGCCTGTGCCCGGCATCTGCACCTTGCCTTCAATAGCGATGTTTCCCTTCGTAAAAAAACGTCCCAGCGCGGCGAATGGCGTGACGGCAAACTTCAGCACTGACATCACCGCATTCCCTTTCGGACTGGTGGGCTGAAGCTCGATCAATGCGAGCTGCAAGGTCAATGTCCCTGGCCCTGGCCTGTCCGCCATTTGATACAGCGGACGTGGCGAGTTGTGGAAGGCGGCGGTGAACTCCTCACGCAAACGTCGAGCCACAGCGGCTTCCTGACGCTGCCCTCCCCAACGCACCTCTTGTTTGGAAAGCGTGCGAGTCATCGGCCGCAGGTAAGCTAGACTCACTGGGGCGATGAATAGCTTCCTCAGCTTCATCCCCTCTGCGAGCAGTCGACGGTCTGGCGTGGTCCACACTTTCTGAAACGGCAGTTGCGCTCCGCCATTTTGTGCCAGCCAAGGTTGCTCAAAGAACGGAGACGGCTCCACCACCCCCGCCTTAAGCAGGCGGCTCGTCGAACTGCAAGATGGCAGCGCTATCAATAGCTGGCTCGCGATAAAAAAATGCGTAAGGCGCATGGCTGAAAGCAGGCCGACAAAGGCACAGGCCGACATCTCTGCAACTATGGACAATTTACAAGATTGAGATGCAGGCAGACCGCTACGACGTGTCCTTAACGCGCATTTTTCATTTTCCATTTTTCATTTTTCATTTTCCAGTGCTTCTGCATGCCCGCCGCCGTACATCTTGTCATCCCATGCCATCAAGAGAGCGGACGTGTCGGCCCATTTCTCGCAGAGTTATGCTGCGTGACCCGTGAACTGGGGGATGTGACAGTCCGCATCGTCGAAGACGGCTCCGACCAGCAGGAGACGGATCGCATGCGTGCGATCATCGCCCCGCTGCGCGAGAAGCACCAGCATCTGCTGGAGCCGTTGTTCCTGCCGGAGAATCTCGGCAAAGGCGGTGCGGTTTACAGCGGCTGGGATATGGAGACAGATGCCGCCTGGCTCGGCTTTGTCGATGCCGATGGCTCATGTTCTGCGGCCGAAGTGACGAAAATCATCGCGCACGCGAGAAAACAACCCACGCCACACACTGCGGTGTTTGCCTCGCGCATGGGGCAGTTCAACCAGCGCGTGCATCGCCAGATCAAACGGCGGCTCATGGGCCATGTTTTCGCCACATTGGTATCCACCCTGCTGGGGATTCAAGTTCACGATAGCCAGTGCGGTTTGAAACTCGTGCCGAGGGCGGCGTATGAGCGCGTCGCCCCGTTCCTGCGCATCCATGGCTTCGCCTTCGATGTGGAGCTGCTCGCCGCGCTGCACGACACCGGCGTCGCTTTTCAGGAAATCCCCATCGAATGGTTCGAGGCACCAGGTGGCCATGTCCGTCTCCTCCGTGATTCCTATCGCATGGCGCGGGATGTCTGGCGCGTGAGCCGGAACCGCCTGACTCTCTGAACCACCTGCCGCGGGTGCGTCGCCGGAATGATGTGGAATGGCAGGCGTAGGGCGGATGTGTTCGGCGCGCATGACCACGCCACAAGGAAGAACATCCTTCGCCGAACTATCCGCCTGGTTTGCGGAGCGGAGACACGGTAGGCGAGCGCCACCCAGAGACGGATAGTTGGGCGTCGTTGCTCCTGAGAACCACGACGCTGTTTGCGCCCAACACATCCGTCCTACATCATTCCGGCGACGCCCCCCTGCCGCCGCCGACTACGGTCAAACCGCTAGTCCAAAGTCTGAAACTCACCGCTCTGCAGCAGCGCGTGACAGAGCTCTGCCCAGGAGCCTCCCGCCGCGAGAAAGGAACGCAACACCCCCAGTTCGGCGGCAGTCGGGACACGGCAGAAAACCGTCTTCCACGCTTGCTTCAGTTTCTCATCATCATTGGCCCCGGTGAGCCGTCTGGCGAAGTTCTCTGCCTGCTGCACGACGAGGCCGCTGTTCATGAGCAGGAGCGACTGTACGGGCGTGATGCTGCGGGAGCGCTCGCCGATGATCTGGCCGGGATCGGCGGCGTTGAAACACTGCATCATCGGCATCTGTGCGCCACGCACGATGGGCAGATAGATGCTGCGGTGTGTCGTATTATCCTCGAGATCTGCCAGGAAATGCTTGCGCCCCACTTCACGCCCTTGGGGGGTGATGGCCCGCGCCTTGTCGGCGATGGGCGAGCCCTCAAGCGGCGCGAGATCGAGCGTACCACCGAGGTAAAGTATCGCGTCGCGCAGCGGCTCAGCTTCAAGGCGTTTCTTGTTGGCACGCCAGAGCAGCACGTTCGCCGAATCGATCAAATGCGGATCGCTGGATGCGGATCGCCGGGCACTCGCAACGCCACTACCTGAGAATTCAGTGTTGGAGCTGAGTTGGTAGGCGCGTGAAAGCATCAGCTCACGGATCAATGACTTCACGGACCAGCCGTCGCGCACGAAGTGGGCTGCGAGATCGTCGAGTAACTCGGGATGCGAGGGTTTACGCCCCATGTTGCCGAAGTCATCAGCGGACTCGACCAACCCGCGTCCGAAAAGGTGCTGCCACACGCGGTTCACGATCACTCGTGCGGTGAGCGGATTCTGCGCACTGGCGATCCAGTCGGCGAGCTGCTTCCGCCCGCTTTCCTTGAGTCCGATGGGCGCAAGCCTGACTGGTATGGCTGACAAGACTCCGCGTTTCACCGGTGTGAGCGGCTTTTTGATCTCGCCCTTGTCGAAAATAGGGCAGTCGATGGGTGTTTCAGCATCACGCACGGTCATGCCAAGGGGCGGCGACGATGGTGCGTTCTTTTGTTTCTCGGAGAGCTTCGCCCTCCACTGCTCGAATTCCTTGTCGAGAGCCGAAAGCGTCGGCATGGCCCGCACGGCGGCATCCTTCGACATCTTGGCTATCTCATCACGCATCGTGCTGCGCTTCTTCGCGACCGCGACGTAGCCCTTGGTCATGTCGGCGAGGTCTTTCTCGTGCTGCTTGACTGCTGCGAACTGCCTGGGGCCGTCGGTGCCTAGCGGCATGGCCTCAGCCTCCTTGGTCACGTTATTTGTCTCCACGCCGCTGAGATTTCGCGTGCTGCGGAAGATACCGGCGAGTGCGTGGTAGTCTGCGGTAGAGATGGGATCGAATTTGTGATCGTGACAGCGGGCGCAATTGACACTGAGCGCGAGGAAGGCGTGGCAGGTGGCGTCAATCTGATCGTCGGCCACATTCATGTCGTAGAGCATCGCATCCTGCTCGCCGAGTGATTTAACGCCAACATTGAGAAATCCGGTGGCCAGGAGCTGATCGTCATGCCGAGCAGGATCCGCCGCAGGCTGGAGCAAATCGCCCGCGATCTGTTCACGGATGAACTCGTCGAAAGGCGTGTCGCGATTGAAAGCACGCACGACGTAGTTGCGATAACGCCATGCCAGTACATAGGCCATGTTGCGTGTGTTGCCGCTCGTCTCCGCATAGCGTGCTACGTCGAGCCAGTGGCGCCCCCAACGTGCGCCAAACTCCGGCGAGGCGAGGAGCCTGTCGATGACGTGCCGGATACCGGCGGCAGGGTCATCCCGCCAGGATTCTTCAAACGCCTCGATCTCTTCCAAGGATGGCGGCAGACCGATGATGTCGAAATAAACCCGGCGCAGTAGTGTGAGCGGCGCGGCATCCGGCCCCGGTGCCAAACCGCTCCCCTCCAGTCTCGCGAGAATGAAGTGATCCACACGAGAGTGTGGCCATGCAGTGTTTTTCACCACCGGCAGAGACTTCACCGCAAAAGGCTGCAACGACCACAGCGGCTTCGCTGGCGGAGGAACCGCCGACAGGGCAAATGCAGACACGAACAGCCATGCGGTGAGGCGTATGATCACGATGCGAATACGAGCTGACGGTTCATTTCTTGACCTTCCTGGTGAAAAATCTCTTGCCAGACAGCCGCGCATCCCGCACACTCAACACCGTTCCAGATTCTCTCAATCTGGTGAACACTTGGTGATGTTCCCGGCAGGCCTGCCGATGTTTCCCCAGCCTCAGCGCTGATGAAACGCGTCCCCGCACTCGTTGCGTGGCCGTCATTCCTCCGGAACACACCGCGGCGATGCCGCTTCTTCACTACCCCTCACATATCCCCAAACAACCCGCTCCCGGACGGCCGCAGTGCCGACTGTTCCGTGCGCTGCCAATCGAAATTGTCCCCATCATGGCTGGCCACAACAAATGGTCCAAGATCAAGCGCGGCAAGGCCATCACCGATGCCAAACGCGGCAATGCCTTCTCCAAACTCGCGAAGGAAATCACCCTTGCCGCGAAAGCGGGCGGCGGAAATCCCGACATGAACGCCCGCTTGCGCAGCGCCATCAATGCCGCGAAGGCCGCCAACGTGCCGAATGACAACATCGACCGCGCCATCAAAAAAGGCACCGGAGAGCTGGCTGGTGCCACGATCGAAGAAATCGTTTATGAGGCTTACGGTCCGGGTGGTGTGGCTATGATGATAGAGATCGCTACCGACAACCGCAACCGCAGTGCCAACGACCTGCGCA
Source organism: uncultured Prosthecobacter sp. (assembly GCA_964421275.1). Lineage (GTDB taxonomy): Bacteria > Verrucomicrobiota > Verrucomicrobiia > Verrucomicrobiales > Verrucomicrobiaceae > Prosthecobacter. The sequence goes on along the minus strand of CAYQWE010000012.1, from coordinate 112,304 downwards.
CGCTGCTCTCCAAAAACAACGGAACCTTCGCCGATGCCGGCAGCGTGGCCTACATGTTCCAGCGACGTGGCGAAATCCGCCTCGACAAGGCTGCTGCCACTGAAGATCAGCTTATGGAACTGGCCCTCGACGCCGGTGCTGACGACATCGTGGATGAAGGCGACGAATGGGTGGTTTACACGCCCACTGACAAACTCTTTCACATCGCGACCGTACTGCGAGACAAGAACATCTCCACCCGTAGCCAGAAGCTCATCTATCAGCCGCAGACCATCGTCACCGTCAGCGACGTGGACGCAGCGAGAGCGCTCATCAAGCTCCACGACATCCTCGACGACTACGACGACTCGCAGAACATCCACGCCAATTTCGAGATCGACGACGCGATCGCTGACAAGCTCGACTAACCCCTTCCCTAGCATTTATGTCCGAAGAACTCATCGCCGAGATCGAAAAAACCAAGCCCAGACGCAAAGCGCCAGCGAAGAAGGCCACCGCGAAAAAAACAGCAGTGAAAAAGACCCCGGCCAAAAAAAGCGCCAGCAGAGCAACGAAGAAGAAAACCCCGCCTGCTGAGGCTGAATTACCCGGAATCGAAGTCGGTGTGCCTGAGCCTGTAGTCGAGACTTCTCCACCCGCCCCAGCTCGCGAAGTCACCCCTAGCGCCCCCGCAGCCCCGGAAGTCAGCGACTCGGCTGATGAAAAGGAAGAGAGCGACGAGGCAGAATCCACGCCAGCCTCCGCAGACGATCAAGTCGCCGCGCCCGGAGAGAATGGCGTCCCGCGTTACATGATTAAGGGAGACGACGGCAAACTACGTCCCATGACCTCCAAGGAGCGCCGCAAAGCGAAATTCGAGCGTTGGAAACAACGCCGCGCCGAACGCCGCAACGGTGGTGGTGCCGAGCGACAGGCTCAAGCAGGTGACCCGCAAATCGGAAACGGACAAGATCGTGAGATCGAGCCAGAAAAGCCACTCGGGCCACCCGAACCCGCCAATGGCATCCTCGAAATGTCGCCGAAAGGTTATGGCTTCCTGCGCCGCCGTGAGCTCGCATTCTCACAGAACCCGCTGGATGCGTTTATCGCGCCCGAGTTTATTCGCAAATATGGTCTGCGTGAGGGCATGCAGATCGTCGGCGTACAGTGCAAAGGCCACCGCGGGCCGCAGATCACCGAGGTTACCGAAGTGAACGGACGTGCGCCGGAGGCGATGCGTGAACTGCCGCTGTTCGAGGAATTGAAGGCGGTCAATCCTAACAAACGCTATCAGCTTGAAACGATTAAAGACCGTCTCACCACCCGCGTGATAGATCTCGTCTCACCTGTGGGTCGTGGACAGCGCGGCCTGATCGTCGCTCCGCCTCGTGCGGGTAAGACGACCATGCTCCAGCACATCGCTGAAGCGGTGACGGAAAATCACCCCGGCGTGCATCTCATGGTGCTGCTCATCGATGAGCGGCCTGAGGAGGTCACTGAATTCAAGCGCATCCTCCCGCGCGCGGAAATTTTCGCCAGCAACAACGACCAAGACGTGAAGAGCCACACGCGCATCGCCTCATTTGCGATCGAGCGCGCAAAGCGTCTCGTCGAGTGCGGAGAGCACGTCTTCATGCTGATGGATTCCATCACGCGCATGGCCCGTGCTTTCAACAACACCGCCAAAAGTGGTGCCACCATGAGCGGCGGCGTCGGCGTCGGCGCACTGGAGGTGCCGCGCCGCCTCTTCGCCGCCGCGCGCAACACGCGCACCGCCGGCTCCCTAACCATCCTCGGCACCGCGCTGATCGAGACCGGCAGCCGCATGGACGACCTCATCTTCCAGGAGTTCAAAGGCACGGGCAACATGGAACTCGTGCTCGACCGCCGCATCGCCGAGCAGTTCGTCTTCCCAGCGGTGAACATCTTCAAATCCGGAACGCGCCGCGAGGAGCTACTGCTACAAGCCTTCCAGCTCGACAAGATACACATGCTGCGCCGCGGTCTCGCCGGTCACAAGCCGATCGAGGCCATTCAGCGTGTCATCTCGCTGCTGGAGCGCTATCCCAGCAACGCGCAGATGCTCGTGGACCTGCCCAGCAAGAGTTGATCCAGATTCATTCCGGCACCCATCACGCCTCATGCCCTCACCTGATCCAGAAATCAACGTGGACGAGGTGCTGCCACCGCAGGTCAATCCCATCGCCGCGAAACTCGCGGCGAGCAAGGATCCTACCGACCGCGCAACCGCGCGCATTCTGGCAAAATACCTCGACGAACTGCTGCGTGTGCCGGGCACAAATTTCAAAATCGGCCTCGATCCGATTCTCGCGCTCATTCCAGGCGTGGGTGATACAGTAGCATCGGGTGCAGGCGTCATCATCCTGCTAGACGCACTGCGTTCAGGAGTCTCGATCCCGGTGTTCTTGCGCATGGCATTGAATATGTGCTTCAACTTTCTCATCGGCCTAATCCCAGGAGCCGGTGCCGCCGCCTCCGCCCTCTTCAAATCGAATAGCCGCAACCTCGCGCTGCTCACCACATGGCAGGCCGGTCAGAAGGACAAGGTCAAGGGCAGCACCCTGCGCTTTTACGGCGGTCTGGCCATCCTCCTGGTGATGATCGTGATGTTTATCGTCATCGGCTGGATCTTTTATGCCTGGCTGCTGATCAACCTGTTCAACGGAGTCGCACGCTCACTGGGCATCCATGCCGCATAAGATGCCTCCTGTGTGATGTGTGACCAGCTCCGCGCCTGATTGCCGCCAGCTTGGAGAAGCTAAGCCCTGCACGACATCTCGACACGCTCCGAGTATTTTAGTCACGCGCCTTGAGCACGCCCACCATGTCTAGGCCCCGCAGCATGCGTCCGACGACGAGAAAGGAAGCGCAGGAGGCAGCCACCACGACGACCACGGCCATGGTGTAGGTGTGAAGGCTGATCTGGAGCGGCAGACGAACCGTTTCAGTGCGCACCGTTGCGATGATGAACGTGGCGAGTCCCCGGCCAAACAACAACCCCGCAGGCATCGCGGCAAAAATGAGCAGGATCAATTCCCCCAGCAGCACGCCGGCCACCTCTCTCTGCGTGAAACCGACAACGCGGAGAGTGGCGAGATCGCGACTGCGTTCGGAAAGCGCGATGCGGGCACTGTTATACACAACTCCGAAGGCCACGACGATGGCGAGCACGAGGTAGAGCTTGCGAATAACGCCGATGCTCTGGCCGGTGGTGTCGCGAAAGGCTTGGAGCTGGTCTTTTTTTACCAGCGTGACGGCGATACGCGGCGTGTCTTTCACCTCGCGCATAAAGTCGCTCCAACGCGTCTGATCCACGGTCAGGTAAGCACCGCTGACCGTGCTCCCCTCCTGCATGAGGCGGTGCAGTGCCTCGATGTCCATGAAGGCATTCACTCCTGCGAAGTCCTCCATAAAGCCGCGGATCGGCACGTCCAACGTCGTGCGGCGTCCTTCCAGCGCCTCGACCTGCACGACATCGCCGATGCGTGCGTCGAGAATCTGCCCGAGCTGCGCGGACATGATGATGCCCTCCTCCGGCAGCTCGATGCGACGCCGTTGCGCGTCCATGAGACGGTTCAAATCCGCGTCACGCGGCAGGCCAGTGACGGCGAGCTTGCGCGAATGATGCCCAAAACGGATGCGCGCCTGTACAGCGCGCACCGGCTCGGCACGCTGCACACCGGGAAGTTCCCGCAGATTGTGCAGCGCGGTACTTGAGCCTGGCTCAGCGAGAAACACGACGACATCCTGACGCTGCACATCATTCCACTGATAAGTGAGAAGGTAATCGATGCTGTCCGCCATCGAGCCAGGAAGCACCATCAAGCCCGTAGCCAGCGCGAGGCCGAAAATGGTGAAGATCGCCTGCACAGGACGCCGCTCGATGTTTCTCAAGGCCATGCGCAGCGCCGGACCGCTACCACGCGTGAGCCCTATCCTCTCCAACATGGAAGGTTTGAAATCTGTGGGCGGTTCGGGCCGCATCGCTTCCGCAGGCGGCAGTTTGACCGCCATCCAAACAACGCTGATGACGCCGAGGAACGAAGCCCCGGCACTGACGACGAGGGCGAGGCCCAGCGCGCTATAATCCATGCGGAAATTCAGCTCGGGAAAGCGGAAGAACAGCGTGTAGATGCCCACCAGTCCGCTTCCCATCCAGCGCCCGACGATGCCACCGATGAGCGTGCCGAGCACAACAATGACAAACGCATAATTCAAGTAGTGCCGTCCCACCTGCCAGGAGGAATATCCAAGCGCCTTGAGCTGCGCGATCTGCTCCCTCTGCAAACGCACCAGGCGTGCGAGCACCGCGTTCACCATGAAGGCTGCCACGCTGAGGAAGACGACCGGATAGGCCACGGACAGCGCATGCACGACGCGCAACTCATCGTCGAGACGCTTGGCGCTGTTGTGATCCACCCGCGTGTAGGCTCCCTGCGCTCCGTAATCAGCCAGCAACCGGTCAATCTCCGCCATCACCGGACCGGCCTGCGCACCGGGGGAAAGATCGACGCCAATGTCATTGAAGGCACCGTCAAGATTGTAGGGCACGGCGATGGCGCGGTAGTTCATCCAGAACACACCGTAACGTTTGTTGTCTGGCAGCGTCTGGCCGGGCCGCGCCTCAAACACAAACTCCGGCGAAAGACCGATGCCGCAGATGATGATCTCGTCACTCCGCCCGTTGATCACCGCGACGAGGCTGTCACCGATCTGCAACTTGTTCGCCTTGGCGAAGGATTCGCTCACCACGGCATGACGGCGCTCGTCCGGCAGCGGCAGACGCCCCTGCCGCACAAACACCTGGTTCAGCGTCTGCGCCCGGTCCTCCGGCAGCGAAACGAGATGCGCGGACGCCGGCTCGGTCATGCCCGCGAGATCGAGTGTGGCATCCACCACCACCCGTGCCTCGATGGCTGCGACTCCGGGTATTTCCGCCACACGGTCCGCCAGTGACAATGGAGCACGTTTGAGCGAGCAGAACACATCCGCCAGCCGGTAGCGCTCATAGTAGGCATCCCGCGTGCTTTCCAGCGTCAGAATGATGCTGCGCGTCATGATCATCATCGCCAGCCCGCAAGCCATGACGAGACTGACCGCCACAATCTGCCCCTTCATGCGGCCGAGGTCGCGGAGGAGCTTCATGTCGAGCGGAGTGAGCATGATCTGTAAATTGAGACGTGGATCGGCTGTTGCGCAACCTGACGAGCTGCCCCCGTGCTATTGGTGAAGCGAATCAAGCCCACTCCATGCACAACAGCTCCGCCTGTGCAGGCACCATCTTCACCGCTTCCTCCTGGAGATCCGGCGGATAGCCATACTTGTTCAGGATGCGCTTGACCATCACGCGGATCTTGGCGCGGGCACTTCGCCACGCTTGGTGGCGGCGTCAGGGGAAGTGCGAAGTTCCGCCAGTTCGACATTCCGAATTCGTCATTTGTCATTTGCCCCGGCCCTGCATGGGCTTGTCGGCATACATCGTGTGCAGGCAGGGCGCGTCGAAACCGGTCAGCCACATGTCGCGCACGATGACGATGCGGAACGGGCCGCGGCTATCCTTGAAGCGGTTCGCTAGCTTGCGGCGCTTTTCCTTGTTGCAACCGAGGGAGCCAAGCGGGGCGACCGAGATGGACAACGCGCAGCGTTGGGCGCAGCCCGACTGAGCCGGGGGCGAAGGAGTCAAATGTGCGGCTGCCACTCGGGGCCATCGTCCGCGCTGCCGGTCATGATGACTTTGACCACCGTAGAACGAGTTTTCGAACTCGTTCCCTCCGCAACGGACTGGAAAGTCCGTTCTTCGTTTTCGTCCTCGTCGTTGGGGGCGCTCGCCTACTTGGGCCGCAGTGTGAGCAGCGCGTTGTAGGTTCACGCAACCGGGGAGGCAAGGCGGCCCGACCGAGCTAGACAGCACGCAGTGTTGGGCGAAGCCCGACCGAACGGGGCCACGAGGGAGTCAACCCGATGAAGCTGGCGTTCGGCAAGGCCGATCCAGACTCTGCGAGGAATGCGAATGTTTTCGTTGTTTCCCAGTATAAGCATTTCGTCCGGCGACCATGAAAGCTGAATGGGTTCAGGCCCGGTGTCCTCGTGCGTTGCCATTTCAGTCAACGGTGGCCGGATATACCGCTCCAGAAACACGGCCATAGTCCCGTCTGCCTTGGAATCCATGTGCGCCCTAGCATCGGCACCGACCAAATGCCTGCCTTCATTGGCGGCGTACTTGGCGATCAACTCCGTGAGGCGGGGAGAAGGCGTGGGGTCGAGGACGACGAGAACAGGCGTTAGACCTGCCGCTCGACACTCCACCGGGATTGATAATTCTTCGCCAAAGCGTCCTTGCCCGCTGGCAGCGATCGTGATGCGCAGCTTGAATTCGTAAGCGAGTTGGTTCTCGTCGTCATAGTAATCAATCTGGCGTCCTTCGTCGGTCGTCTGTCCTCGCTCGTTAAGACGCTTCACTGGAGAGTTGCGTAAGCCGACCGCCTCACCGCTCAGGCAACTCGCCAAGACAGGTTCTAACAGGTAGCTGGTCTCCTGTGCCGCACGGTTGTCCACATCGAAAATTCATTTCCGCCAAACGAGCCAGGCCGCGAGTAATTCGTGATTCACACCGCCGAATTCCAAAAGGCTTCGTGGGCCGATCTGATTCATTGTTGGACGCGGTTGAGTGGACAGGATGCGCTGATACTTGAGACGACGCTTGTGGAGCGCAGCAAGGTTCGCGAAATAGAGGCTGAAATCGGGCTCGTGTGCGATGCACGCTGCCAAACTCTCCACCAACTCGCTTGCCGATGGGCACCCGCCCTGCGGGGTTTGAAACCACGCTAAAGGCAGACGGTAGTAATCCGAGCTTGGGGCGGGAACGGAAAGGGCTGGCAGGTGTGACACTGACGCTTGGATTGAAAGGTCTCGCTGCGCTCGGCTCATAGACGCGGTCGAGTAGATCGACGCTACGCGACGTAGAGGCTGACGTGAGTCTGCCTTCTTCGGCGGACTCACGTCCGCCGCTACGGGGAGCAACTAGCGAGATGGTGCCGATGAGGTGCTTGTCGAGCGCGGGGCGTGAGTAGCCCTTCGGCAGCACGCCATTGAGCTGCGGGTTGTCGCGCTCGATGGCGACATTGCCTCGCTTCGCTCGCCCCGCGGCTAGCTATCTCCGCTTCGCTCCGGTTCCACCGCGTCCATGTTGTTGCGCAGCTTGCCGCCGCCAACCACTGCTTCTGTTCAAAGCCAAGGTTTGCTGTCGATTCGGTCTTGGAGGATGCTTTGCGGGCCATGCTTGTTCCGCTTCATCAAAGCGGAGGCCAGCGGGATGGCAAGATGAGGAATGGAAGATCGTGAGAGATTTTGATTCAGCTCAGCCGCACCTTCTGCACCCGGCGCATTGCCCGTTGCAATCTGGAAGGTGAAATGCGACACACCCGCAGGCATGAACGAGATCACGCGGCGAAAAAATTTCATCCCCGTCACCGACGGATTGATCTCGTATCTCGACCAGTTCGGTCGCTGCCATGCCCTGCCCACGACCTACGGCGAGCTGCGCGGGTTCTCGGACAGCTACCCTCTCTTTGATAAGGAGGGCAACGCGACTCACTGGAGCAGCGTCATGTACCCGCAGGAGGTGCAGCAGCAGATCTACCCGAAACTCACCAGCATCTACTCCCTGCTGCGTACCGGGGAGCTGCTCGCCGTGCCCCACCTCTACATCGAGCGCGTCGATTACTGCGAGTTTGGGAACTCCCGCCCGTTCCGCGTGCGGGTGGTGAACCAGTACAACGACAACTACGACCACTTTTATGTGAAGACCGCCGATGCGTCACGGGTGTACGGCCTGGAGCTTGAGCATCTACTCTCCCCCAACCGCATCAACTATCTCATGCACCGCGACGGCACGCTCGTCGAAGAGCACATCGCGGGCATCCCGGGAGACGCCTTTGTCCGTGACTACTTCAACCGCCCCGACCTGAACCGCGTCCGGCTAGCCAAGGAGTTCGTGAAGTTCTCCGAGCGCTGCTTCATCCGCCTGCTGGGGGACATGCGCAGCTACAACTACGTCGTGGACATGACGCCGGACTTTGAAGAGGTGCAATACAGGGTGCGTGCCATCGACTTCGATCAGCAGAGCTATGAAGGTCACAAGAGTCTCTACCTCCCGCAGTTCTTCAAGGAAAACAACCCCGTGGTGCAGCTCTGCTCCGCCTGCCTGAACTTTCCCACGATGAAGCAATACCAGGAGGAGGAGCGCAGCCTCATCGCGCGCCGCTACCTCTCTGAGCATGCGCGCATCAAAGCTCTGCTGCGTTGCATGAAGCTCAATGCAACTGAGCCCTTCGACAAGGTCACGCAACTCAGAGCCGAGCTAGGCGAGTTCCATCACACCCATCGTTTTGGCGACTGCAAGTCGATGGGAGCCATCGTCGAGCGCAATCTAGAGATCACGCTCGGACGCCATCTTGAGTGAGTTGGGGCGTCAGGCAGCCTCGGCGACCGGCGCGTCCGTCACTGCGGCGTCCGTGAACTCAAGCTCCTTCTCCACGCGGAGGTTGTCCACGATGTAGGTTTGACGCTCGGGTGTGTTCTTGCCCATGTAGAAGGTGAGAAACTCCTTGATGTTCTTGTGCTCAGGCACAAGCACGGGTTCCAGACGCATGTGAGGGCCGATGAAGTGCTTGAACTCGTCGGGCGAGATCTCTCCGAGGCCTTTGAAGCGGGTGATCTCGGCGTTTTTACCACAGATGTGGATGGCGCGCTGGCGCTCCTCGTCGCTGTAGCAGTAGAAGGTGTTCTTCTTGTTACGCACGCGGAAGAGCGGGGTCTGGAGGATGTAGAGGTGCCCTTTGCGCACCAGCTCCGGGAAGAACTGTAGGAAGTAGGTGATCATCAGCAGGCGGATGTGCATGCCGTCCACGTCGGCATCAGTGGCGAGCACGATGCGGTTGTAGCGCAGTTCCTCGATGTCCTCCTCGATCTGTAGGGCGTTGGCGAGAAGGTAAAACTCCTCGTTCTCATAGACGACCTTGCGCGTGAGGCCAAAGCAGTTCAACGGCTTGCCACGGAGACTGAAGACCCCCTGGGTCTCGACATCGCGGCTTTTGGTGATGCTGCCGGAGGCGCTGTCCCCCTCGGTGATGAAGAGCGTGCTCTCGTCGCGACGCTTGTCTTTTGTGTCGAAGTGGATGCGGCAGTCGCGTAGTTTCTTGTTACAGACCTTGGCCTTGCGGGCGTTTTCGCGGGCGGCTTTCTGGATGCCACTGATCTCTTTGCGTTCCTTCTCATTGGCGCTGATCTTCTCCTGCAGCGCCTTGGCGACGTCGGCGTGTTTGTGAAGGAAGTTATCAAGCTGGGAGACGACTGTGTTGAGGATGTGGGTGCGCAGATTGCGACCGTCGGGCTCCATGTGCGTGGAGCCGAGCTTGGTCTTGGTCTGCGACTCGAACACGGGCTCCTGCACCTTCACGCTGATGGCAGCGATGAGGCTGCCGCGCACGTCTGCCGGATCGAACTGCTTTTTGTAGAAGTCTCGGCACTCTTGGACGATGGCCTCACGGAAGGCGGCGATGTGCGTGCCGCCCTGAGTGGTGTTCTGGCCGTTGACAAAGCTGTAATACTCCTCGCCGTAACCGGTGCCGTGGGTGAAGGCGATCTCGACATCCTTGCCGTCGATGTGGATGATAGGATACAGCGGCTGCTCTGTGAGTTTCGAGCGGATGAGGTCCATCAGGCCGTCCTTGGATTTGAACTTCTCTTCACCAGCGTAGGTGCGCAGTACGAGAGTGAGTCCAGGATTGAGCCAGGCGTAGAAGCGCAGCATCTCACGGACGAAATCGACTCGATAATGCGTGTCGTCGGCGAACATCTCGGGATCGGCGCGGAAGGCGATGCGCGTGCCGTTCTGCTCATCACATGCCTTGGGTTTGCCCATATCATATTGCACAAGGCCCTGGCTGAACTCGATGGAGCGTGTCTGCTTCTCGCGCACGGCCTGGATCTCGAAGAACTCCGAGAGGGCGTTGACGGCTTTGATACCGACGCCGTTGAGGCCGACGGAGCGCTTGAACGCCTCGCTGTCGTATTTAGCACCGGTGTTGATCTGCGCGGCGCATTCCAAGAGTTTGCCCAGCGGAATGCCGCGGCCGTAGTCACGCACGGTGACGGTCTGATCCTCGGCGATCTCGATGTCGATCGTGTTGCCGAAGCCCATGACGTGCTCGTCGATGCAGTTGTCGATCACCTCCTTTAGCAACACATAGATGCCGTCCTCGGGCAGCGATCCATCGCCGAGCTTGCCGATGTACATGCCAGGGCGCAGGCGGATGTGCTCGCGCCAGTCGAGGGATTTGATGCTGTCTTCGGTGTAATTGTGGGCGGGGGAAGCCATGGCGATTCAGATTAAAAAACGGCGGAACGATTCCCTTGTGATGACAGGGAGAAACGCGTGAGTCAAGAAGCGGTAAAAATTCATTGCGACCGCTCACGGCAGCCCCCATGAGGTGCGTAATGCTGCGTAGTCTGCCTGCGGCAGCAGCACATAATGAGGGGATGCGGCAGGATTCAGCCAGCGGAGCATTCTGACTAGATCCCCCTCTGCCATCGTGGTGCAGCCCGCACTGGGCTTGTCTGGCCCGCGGCGCACATGGAAGAAGATGGCACTGCCATAGCCGGGGGCGGCAGGCCCCTGGTTGTGGCGGATTTCGAGCATCCACTTGTAGGCGGCATCACCCAGGCGCATTTTCTGTTTCTCAAACCATGGCGGCACCCCTTGGCGCGGGTCAATGCGGATATGACGATTGTAGTAGGGCGAGCTGGAGTCATCCACATAGGCATCCCAAGGACCCACCTGCACATAGGGCCAACGGGCTCCGCCTGGAGGCACCGCCCCATAACCAAACAGGCTGCCGAGTTGGAATACACCCGCCGGAGCGCGCCAGTCCTTCTCCACCTTCATGGGAACACCATTCCGTGGCACGGAAAATACTCCCCTGCCCCAGGCCAACCCTTTGCGGCCCAGCAGGACGGGGACGGGTTTTGCGAAGACAGGCTGCCATGGAGCGTTGGCCGCAGCCCGCTGCCAGCACTGCATGGAGGCCGTGTGCGAATTCCACGAAGCAGCCTGCGATACAATGACCTGCCGCACGGCGCGGCCCAACTGGGCATGGGCTGCCGGGGCGAAGCAAAAGACCAGCGCAGCGAGCAGTTTGAGAGGGGCTTTTTTGGGGTGGTGAATTTTTTGGGATTGCATGGCCCCCCACTTTCCGAATATAAATTTAATTAATCAACCCTGCCGGGTTAATTGGAGTCAGGTTTTGGGGGTTTTTTTCCTGAGTTCCGAGTTCCGGCAGGGTTGTTTTTTTTGCCCGTGATGCGCCGGAAAGGCCATCTCGTAGATTGATTCGTCTTGAAGGCGTTCTACAAATGCGGCCTATGAATTTCCGGCGCATTTCCATCCTCCTGGGAGCCGCAGCGATCCTCGACATTTCCGCCTGCACCAATTCCTCCGTTGTCAGCCTTGATTATGTGCCCGGCCAAATGGTGCGCGGCACGCCCGACTTCTCCGTGGGCAAATTCAAGGACAAGCGCGGCGTGCAGCCGCAGACACTGGGCCATGTGAGGCTGCCAGTAGGTCCAGCGGTGGACACGGTGCAGACGCGCCTGCCCGTGAGCGACATCGTCCGTAACGCCTTTGGTTACGGCCTAGACGCACGTGGCATGGTGGCCCCCGATGGCAAGAGCAGGTTCATCATTCAAGGCGACATCCAGGATCTACGCTCCCAACTTCTCGTGCATCCGTATGGCTATGCCCGCATCCGGGTGAATGTGCTCGATGCGGCGACCAAGTCCGTGATTTTCACCAAGGTCTATGAGGGCGAACGCCAGAGCGGAGCCTATCGCCCGGGCAGCGGGTCTCCCATCCCCACTCTGCGTGAACTGACCTCGCGCGCGCTCCAAGAGGCTGTGGATCGTGCGTTGGATGATCCCGTCATGCGCCAGCGTGTAGGAACTGGATCGACGGATCATCCACGCTATTCACCAGGCATGCTTTGATCTCCATCTAGGCGCGAAAGCGGCGGCCTGACAGGTCGGTCATTTGACCAGAGCCTCGTCCAGCACACGACCGTCAGCACCAGGAAAAGGAACACCGAGCAGCTTCGCCATCGTTGGCGTGACGTCGATGTTTTTGATCTCATCGAGAACCTCCCCCTTCTTCACGCCAGCCCCGCTGATGACGAAGCAGCCGTGGAGATTCCCATCGAGCTGAAAATGTCCGTGTGCGCCTTTTGGCGGGTCGTTCGGAATGATGACGTCGTTATCGGCCAGCGAGTCAGTGAAAGTGTATCCATCCGCCGCCAGCAGTACGAGGTCAGGCTCGCGCCCGTCCTTGTCAGCGGTGATGTGATGCAGCTTGCTGTCGAATTCTTTCTCCTCGACGACACCCTCCACTCCTTCCAGCTTCGCCAGTTTGGGCGTGATCCGCTTCAGGATGTCGCCGCGATTGGCTTCATCGAGTACATAGACGAAGCATGCGCCACCTTCGGCCATGGCGAACACCTGTGAGTCAGGCGCGAGACTCTTCCCGAGCACAGATTTCACTAGGCCCTCCTGCTTCAGCGCGGCATTGGGATTGATCGACTTCGTATAGGTGACGAAGCCGTGGTCGGTGGTGATGACGAAGGTTGTCTTATCACGAATACCTGCCTCCTCGGTGGCACGCACGAGATCCGCCACGCGATTGTCGGAATCATTCGCCGCCCAGTAAGCTTCCGGCACCTGACGGCCATGCGCGTGCTCAAACGCATCGAGGCTGACGAGATGCAGCGCGAGGAAGTTCGGCTTGTGCTTCTTGATGATATGCGTGGCGAGCAGGCTGTACATGTAGTCACGCATCGCTTTGCCTGGATTGCCCATCTTGCACCACGCCATCTGTTTCTCGATCGGGATGCCCGCCGCGCGCGCATCCTCCAGCAGCGAGGGCGTGCCATACTTCTCAAACAACTCCTGCCCGAACACATCCGGCACCGTCCAGTCGAGCGTTTTGGCTCCGCGCGACGCCGGCCAGATAACACCTGCTGTGGTCATGCCTGCGGCCTTGACGGCATCGTAGATCGTCGGTGTCTTGACGATCTCCTCCTTGTTGAAGATCGGATCAGGAATGAGCGGAATTTTCTTCCGTTGGGCACGATCGAAGTATTCGTTCGCCAACACGCCATGTTTCCCGGGATGCACACCGGTGACGAGCGTAGTGTGGTTCGTCCACGTCACAGTCGGAAACGAACACTCCATGCGCTTCGCCCTCACACCACTCGCCGCGAGCGCCTTCACAGCAGGCATGTGGCACTTAGGATCGTCGAAATAATGATGCGCCCAACCGTCGATGCTGACGAGAATGACATGTTCGGACGGCGCGGCATGGGCGAGCGTGGCGGTGATGAGGAGGAGGCTGAGGGTGCGTGTAAACATAATCAGTGGGTGGCTGGGGGTGGCTGTCGGCAATGGTTGAATCACTTCCCGACGCGAAACAGCTTCTCCTGCGTGCGGATGAAGAGGCTGCCGTCACTGATGGAGATGCTGGAGCGGACGCTCGCGGCGTTGCCGCTGGGCTTTGAGCCGTCGCCCATGGAATTGACCGCGAGCAATTCAAACTTGTCCGTATTTGCCTTGGCGACATAAACATCCCCCCAGAAGTTGATGCAGTACACTTTGTCATCGACCACGGTCGGACTACTCTCGAACTTGGTTTTGCCGCCAAGCTCACCAGACCACACGACTTTGCCGGTCTTCGGCTCCAGGCAGTGCAGGAGCTTCTTGCCACCGTCGAGAACATAGAAATGGCCTTTGTAGAAAGCAGGCGTCGGCACGTCGCTCGTGACGCCTTTCGGCTCGGTCTGCCAGATCGGCTGCGTTTCTCCCTTCGCATCGAGCGGCATGGCAAAGATGGGCGAATTCTTCGGTGCGCAGACGATGGCGATGCCATCGCCGACGACCGGGGAGGGGACGAGGCGGAAGAACTTGTTGTAGTCCACGCCCGGAGGATTCCATGTGGCGATGCGGGAGAATTCCTTGCCGGTTTCCGCATCGTGAATGGTCAGAGTATCACCACCGGATATGAGCATGAGACGCTGGCCTTTGTAAGTGGTGAACACCGGGCTGCTAAAGGCTTCCAGTGACTCGGTGTTGGCAAGCGAAGGACGGATCTGCTTCCAGATGTCCTTCCCGTTCGCGGGATCGATGGCGAGGATGTAGCTGCTCATGTCCTTGCCAGCGGTACCCTTTTCAAATTTGTCCTGAAACTTGAAGGATTCGTTGCGTTGCAACACCTGGATGTAGAGCTTCCCGCCGTCGATCACAGGACTGCTACCATACGTCCACTGCGTGGCAAAGGCACCGTGCGTTTCTTTGAAATCGCGCTTCCACACGATCTTGCCGCTGAAATCGCACGCGGCTGCGATGGCGTTGGCGAAAAGGAAGTAAACGCGGTCGCCGTCTGTCGCGGCCGAAGGGCTGGCCAGGTTGCTCTTGTCATCCCACTGCACCTCGCTGCCTTCCGAGATGGTCGTGCGCCACTTTTCTTTGCCAGTCTGTTTGTCGTAGCAAAGGCCGACGAGTTTTTGCTCTGCTGCGATCGGCGCGGTGATGAATACGTTGTCCCCCCAGATCACCGGAGCCGATGCCGAGAGACCGGGAACGGGTGCCGCCCACTTCACGCCTTCGGTGGTGCTGAATTTCTCCGGCAGCCCGCTTTCCGAACTGGAGCCGTCCTGATCCGGCCCGCGCCAGTTCGGCCAGTTCCCGGCTAAGACAACGGATTGAAGCGACAGCGAGGCAAACAGGAACGCAGTGGTGATTTTCATGAAGAATTGAGAGAACCGAATACGCGCTGGCATGTCGAGATGTTTTCGGGAAATGATCGCGCCTTGAATCTTCCTCATTGGCAGACAACCACACTCGCATTGCTCGGCTTCATTGCCGGACTGGTATTGCATGTGCGCTGGCATCCGCTGCGGCGACATCTCTCTGATGCCTGGGATTTTGTGAGGATGCGACCTTTCTTGGTGCTGTGGGTCGCGGGAGCCTCGCTGCTGGCCCGGATGATCGGCGACACAACTCCCACGCCTGATACTCTGGCGCAACTCACAGACTGGAGGGAACTCATTACGCCGCTGACTGGCGATGCGCTAACACATCTGGCGTTGTTGCCGCATGTCCTCGCCGCTCCGTGGCCGCTAGCGTGCCTCACTCCTTTTATGCTTGCGGTCCTGACTGTCCGCGTCTGGCGCTGGCCCTACCGTTATGGAGAGCGCCGCCCAGTGCCGGAGCAAAAATTCATGCTGCTGCTCTTCTCATTGGCTGGTTTCGGCTGGCTAACGCTCGAAGCAGCGGGATTGAGGCACATGCTTCCTGAAGGAGCGGAGTCGGTCAAACTTGGTCTGCGTTACATCTTCACCGCGCTCACCGCCGCAGGCATGCAAGTCTGGCTGGCACGCTTCGTCATCGCATGGGAGAGGCCACAGGATACAGAGGCGGAAAAAGATGTGGTCGTCGCACTGGAGGGACTGTTTGCACGCTGGGAAGGCGTGGCCTTTCTGGCCGTGTTCAACCTGCTATGGATGAGTCTGCGCCAATGGAGCCTTTCCAGACCACAGAGCCTCGTGGGATGGGTGTGGATCGAGCTACTGCTCGTATTTGCAGCACTACCTTTGTCCGTGGCCGCCGTGCCAGGAAATTTCTGGCGGCAGGGGGCAGCGGCGCTGAGCATACTCCGGCGCGCCCTGTTGTCATTGCTCCTGCTCGGCGTCACGGCGCTGGCGATTGCGATCCTCGCACTCTACACTTCAAAAATGGGTCACGCACTGACGGCGGATTCCCTTTTCTGGCGCGTCATCATACTGCCGCTGGACGCAATGGTGCTTGCCATGCTGGATAGCTGGCTATTGCTAACCGCCTTTCTTCTGATGTTGCGCCACGGCTCCCCACGCTCTCCCACCGCATGACCAGCGGCACGCTTTCTCCTGAACAGATCACACGGCGGGCGAAGTCAAACCTAGCCTTCGCGCTCGCCTGCCTGCCAAAAGAACGGCGGCGTGACATGATCACGTTCTACGCCTTCTGCCGTGTCGTCGATGACATCGCCGACTCCCCCCAAGCGGGTGAATCTGAAAAAGAGAAAGAACTCAATTTTTGGAAGCAATGCGTGGAGGAAGGCAAGCCACCCGGACATTCGGTGCTCGATGAAGTGCTGCTGCTGCCGCATAAATACGGCTTCCCGCGTGCCTGGCTTGGTGAAATCATCGACGGCGTCGCCAGTGACATCTCGAAGACGCGCTATCAGACCTTTGAGGAACTGCTCGGCTACTGCTACAAAGTCGCCAGCGTCGTCGGGCTCGTCAGTATCGAAATTTTCGGCCACACGAATCCTGCCACACGCGATTACGCCATCAATCTCGGCTACGCGTTGCAGTTCACCAACATCATCCGCGACGTCGGCCAAGATGCTCGTGAAACGGGCCGCATCTATCTGCCACAGAGCGAGCTAAAAAAATTCGGCGTCCTTGAAAGTGAAATCCTCGACGCACGCCCAAGCGAGCGCTTCATCAAGATGATGGACTTCCAACACCGCAGAGCGCGTGACTATTACGATGCCGCGCAGAAGGCGCTGCCGCCGGAAGATCGCAAAAACATGGTCGCCTCGGAGATCATGGCGGCGATCTACTCGCGCATCCTCGACAAGCTCAAACGCGAGCGCTATCCCGTGTTCGCTAAACGTTGTCGCCTGAGCAACATCCACAAGGTGTGGATTCTTGGCAGCCACCTCATCAAGGCGCGTTTCAGCCGCTGAGACTGCGGAAACGGACGTTATCACCATCCGCCAAAGGTCGTATTTTTTTGACAGCCCCCGCTTTCCCATGCTCCGAAAAGCCCTCCTCGCCGCCCTCTGCCCTCTGCTCTCCATTTCGGCCACTGAACCGCTGAAAGCCCTGCTCATCGCCGGCGGCTGCTGCCATGACTACGCGAAGCAGCATCTCGTGCTCAGCCAGGGTATTCAAAGCCGCGCGAATGTGCAGGTCGATGTCATCTGGACCGACGACAAGGGCACCAACCCGCCGCTGCCGCTCTATGACAAGGCCGGCTGGGCCAAGGGCTACGACATCATCATCCACGACGAGTGCGCCGCGAGTCAGAACAACAAGGAGGTGCTCACCCGCATCCTCGACGCGCACCAGGCCATCCCCGCCGTGCATCTGCACTGCGCCATGCACAGCTTTCGCACCGGCGAGGACCGCTGGTTCCGCCACCTCGGCCTGCAATCGAACTCCCACGGCCCGCAGGAGCCCATCGCGATCACCTTTGTCGATAAGGAGCATCCGATCACCAAGCCGCTCGCCGACTGGACCACCATCAAAGAGGAGCTCTACAACAACGTGAACGTCTTCGACGCGCATCCGCTGGCGATGGGCAGGCAGATGGTCAAAGGCAAGGCCGTCGATGCCATCGTGGCCTGGACGAATGAAAAAGCTGGCGCACGCAGCTTCAGCACCACCATCGGCCACAACACCGACACCGTCGCCGATGCCCGCTACCTCGATCTCATCACACGCGGCCTGCTCTGGGCCTGCGACAAGCTCACGCCAGACTACCTCGTGCCGTTCAAAGGCGAAAACAAAGTCGTCTTCGTGGCCGCCAAGCCCGCTGAGGCTCCGAAGCCAGCTCCCGCGCCGAAAAACGCCACCGGCATCAAAGCCAGTGCCAGCAGCGAAGAGAGCGGCAAGGGCAATTTCGCCTGGAAAGCCGTCGATGGCGATGAAGGCACGCGCTGGTGTGCCGCCAATGCCTCGAAGCCGCAATCCCTAACGCTCGAATTCGAGAAGCCGCAGGACCTCACCGGCCTCGACATCGTCTGGGAGAGCCAAAACAACGCCTACCAGCACCAGATCGAGATCGACGGCAAAGCCGTCGTGACGACCACCACCGACAACGCGCACACTTTCGAGGCTAAACAGGCAAAAAAGCTCGTCATCACCTGCACCGGCACGAATCACGGCGGCTGGGCCAGCATTCGCGAGGTGAAACTCAAAGGTCCCGGCCTCACCGCCTTGAAACCATCAATCGGGTCAATCCAGTCCGACAAAACCGACTACTCCAAAGGTGGCAACGTCCCGCCACGCATCGAAAAGCTCACCCCCGAGCAGGAAGCCGCCATTTTGAAGGACGTGAAGGTCCCCGAAGGCTTCGAGGTCAGCCTCTTCGCGAACAGCGCCGCCGCGAACTACCCCGTCTTCGTCGCCGCGGCGCCGGATGGCACGCTTTACGTTTCCTCCGATGGCAACGGCTCCCTCGGCCGCCTGCCAAAGCGCGGGCGCATCATCCGCCTGCGCGACACCGACAACGACGGACGCGCCGATGAAACCAAGGTCTTCTGCGAGGTGGACAGCCCGCGCGGCCTCGTCTGGGACCACGACCGCCTCTACCTCGTGCATCCGCCGCATTTGAGCGAGTTCATTGATGCCGATCACGACGGCGTCGCGGAGAAACAAAACATCCTCGTCAAAGACATCGCCTTCGGCTTCAAAGACCGCCCCGCCGACCACACCACGAACGGCCTCAGCCTCGGCATCGACGGCTGGCTTTACATCGCCGGCGGCGACTTCGGCTTCATGAAGGCCACCGGCACGGATGGCAAAACGCTCCAGCATCGCGGCGGTGGCGTCATCCGCGTGCGTCCCGACGGCAGCGGCCTCGAAATCTACTCCACCGGCACGCGCAACATCCTCGAAGTCGCCATCAGCCCGCTGATGGACCTCTTCGCCCGCGACAACACCAACGACGGCGGCGGTTGGAACGTGCGCTTCCACCACTTCACCGGCCTCGACGACCACGGCTACCCGCGCCTCTACAAGAACTTCAACGACGAGGCCATCCAGCCCCTCGCCGATTACGGCGGCGGTTCGGGCTGCGGCGCGTGCTACATCGACGAACCCGGCTTCGGCACCTGGAACAACGCCCCCTTCACCGCCGACTGGGGCACCGGAGCCCTCTGGCATCATCAGGTGAAGCCCAAAGGCGCGACGTTTGAAGAAACCCGCGCCCCCGAGCCCTTCATCAAAATGACCCGCCCCACCGACGCCGATGTCGATGGCATGAGCCGCGTCTATTGCGCCAGTTGGAAAGGCGCGACGTTTGATTGGGCCGGACCCGATGTCGGTTACATCGTGCAAGTGAAGCCGAAGTCCTTCAAAGCCGAGCCGCTGCCGGATTTCGCGAAGGCGAAGGATGAGGAGCTGGTCAAGTCGCTGGAGTCCGGCAGCAATCGCCGGAGGATGGAGGCGCAGAGGGAGTTGGTGAGGAGACAGTTCGCGAGAAAAGTGTTCGACATTCCTCAGCAGGAGTTGGCCGTGAAGTTGTTTGCGGATTCGACAAAGAGTGCGGCATCAAGAGTGGCTGCTTTAAACTCTCTCGTCCCCATCACCTGGGGCAATGGAAAGACCAACATTCCAGAGATCAATGATCTCAAGACTCACGTTTTGCGTCGAATGGCGACCACATATCTAGTGCCTTCTGAGAAAGGCATCTTTGAGTTGCCTCCGAGTTCTGACGTTTCAAAGGAAGTCATTGAGAAGTGGTTCAGTGAAGGCGGCTCCGACGTCCGACACCAAGTTTTGCATTACTGGTTCCAGGGCATTGAGAAGGGCATGATCGTTAGGCATCTCGCCAAACAGATTCCCACTTATCTAGTGCGTTGTGACGAGTCGGATTTCGTTTTTCTGAAATCGATGGTTCGACTGGCTGCGAAGGAGATACTCACTTTCCCAGAGGAGTCGCTGGGTGTCACAGAAGAGGCCGAATGGAAGAAGGCGCAGCAAAGTTCTGTTCTTGCCGAACTTGAGAATGGCCGATACATGCAGAAGTTAGTGGTTCGCCGAATGTTCGTGAAAGAGTTCAGCGAGGCTTTGATCTCTGTCACAGGCGCTTCAAGCAGCTCCACGCAGTCGAAAAACATGGCTTTGCGGCTGTGTGCGGAGATTCACACTCCCGAAGTCGTCACCGCCCTCATCGAGCGTCTCGGCAAGGCGACAGATCCCGCCTTGCGTCAGGGCATCCTCGCGGCGCTGTGCCGTCTGCATTTCAAGGAAGGCGAGTGGAAGGGCGATTCGTGGGGCACGCGGCCGGACACGCGAGGGCCGTATTACCAGCCGGAGGCTTGGAGCGAGACGCCGAAGATCGCGGTGGCCTTGAAGGATGCGCTGGCGAAGGCCTCGCCGGAGGAAGCCGCCTTCCTGGTGAAGGAACTGAACCGCAACCGCATCCAGTTCAACGAGGCGCAGCAGCGCATCCTCGAACTGGCGAAGAAGGACCCGAAGGTGCTGCCGGAGCTGGCCGCGCAGCTCGCTGCGGCGGAGGAGATTCCGGCAGAAGCGGTGCCGCTTTTGGTCGGACTCGTCCGACAGGTCGGACCCGTCGGACCGACGACGCTTTCCCAAGCCATCATCGCTCTCTCCAAAACCGACAGCGCCGAGGGCGTGCAGGCCACGTTGAACGCGCTCGATGGCCTCAAGAAGCTCCCCGAGTCCTCCAAAGACTACGAAGCGGCGCTGAACGCCTTCTTGAACGCGCCGAAGCTCGAAAACCACCATCAGCTCGTCGAACAGATCGCGGAGAAGGCGGAGTGGGCGCACTCGATGTATGCGAACGCGGCGTTGCTGAACCTCGCGAACCGCAAGACGGGCAGTCCCGAGTCCATCCAGCTCACGCAGAAGGCGCTCGACACGGGCTGGGCCGATCCGAAGCACCGCAAGCTCATCATCGACGCCATCAGCGCCACGAAGCACATGCCCAGCGCCGCCAAAGTGCTCGCCGCGCTGGATGATGCCGATGCCGAGGTCAAAGGAGCCGCCGAACGCGCGGCGAAGGCGATGCGTTTGAATCGCGAGAAGGATACGACGCCGCTTGTCAGCACGCTCAAGCCGGAGAACGTGCTCGCCAAAGTGATCAAGATGAAGGGCGACGTCGCGATTGGCGAAATGGCCTTCACCAAGGCCACCTGCATCGCCTGTCACACGACGAAGGAATCCGATCCACCGAAGGGACCGTATCTCGGCAACATCGCGCAGACCTACAAGCGCCCCGAACTGGCGCAGAACATCCTAGATCCGAACAAGACCATCGCGCAGGGTTTTGCCAGCGAGGTGATCACACTGAAAGACGGCACGCAGCAGATGGGCTTCATCACACTAGAGTCCGCTGACAGCGTGAAACTGCGCAACGTGGCCGCGCAGGAGTTCACGTTCAAAACAACCGACATCAAAAGCCGTCAAAAGCTCCCCATCTCGATCATGCCACCGGGATTGGTGAACAATCTGACACTGCGCGAGTTCGCATCGCTGCTCGATTACCTTGAGGCGCTGTCGAAGAAGTAACCCCGAGCAGCGCTCATTGAATTGTTGGCATGCGCATTTCAGGCTTGCCACGTTTTCAGCGGCTTCATAACCTCACATTTCTCCATGAAAACATCAATCACGCTCCTGATCTCCCTCGCGATGCTCGCGCTGCCTTTCGCCTCGTCGGCGCAGACCATCCAGCCCGGCGGCAAGCTGCCCGGCAATCCTGCCATCGCTCTTGTAAAAGTCGTGGACGGTCTCGTTGATCCTGTCGCTGTCGCCGGTGCACCGGATGGCAGCGGCAGACTCTTCGTGTGCGAGCGCCCCGGCGTGATCCAAATCGTCAAGGGCGGCAAGGTGAACAAAAAGCCCTTCCTCGACATCAAGGACAAGACCATCAGCTCCTTCCTCGAACTCGGCCTCTTCAGCGTCGCCTTCCACCCCAAGTTCAAGGAGAACGGCCGCATCTTCTTCTGCTACTCCGACATGTGGTTCAATGGTGCCAGCCTGATCTGCGAGGTGAAGGCGAAGAAAAACAAGCCCGACGAAGCCGATATGGACTCGATCAAGGTGCTCATGCAACTCGACTTCCCCTACTGCAATCACCACGGCGGCCAGATCGCCTTCGGCCCTGACGGTTTTCTTTATATCGGCAGTGGTGACGGCGGCTGGGAAGGCGACGTGATCAGCGCTGGCCAGGATCTCCACACGCACATGGGTAAGATGCTGCGCATCGACGTGGACAACACCACGCCCGACCGCAACTACAGCGTGCCGAAGGACAATCCCTTCCTCACCCTGCCGCAGCAGATGACGCTCTTCGGCGTCACCGAGCTGGCCTTCTCAAAGATTCATCCGAAGGCACGGCCTGAAATCTGGGCCTACGGCCTGCGCAATCCGTGGACCTTCAGCTTTGACGCGAAGACCGGCGACCTCTGGATCGCCGACATCGGCCAGAACCACTGGGAAGAGATCAACATGCAGCCTGCAAATAGCAAAGGCGGTGAGAACTACGGCTGGAAGTTCATGTGCGGCAATCATGTCTTCCCGCAGGTCGAGAAAAAGAACCCTGACGGCACCTCCACCAACGTGGACGGCGAAGGCACGGCACGCGTGGGCATTCTGCCTGTGGCCGAATACAGCCACGTCGATCAAGGCAACTGCGTGATCAACATCGGTGTCAGCCGCAGTAAGACGAACAACAGCCTCGAAGGCATCTACTTCTGCGCGGACTGGGGCAGCGGTAAAGTCTGGGGCATCGCCAAAGACGGCGGTAAATATCAGATGCAGGAGCTGCTCGATCTCGACACGCCGCTGCGCCCGACCGGCAGTGGCTTTGACGCCGAAGGCAATCTCTACCTCACCCACGCCACCGCAAACTACGGCGGCCCAGTCGATCCTTACACCAGCGAACGTGGCGCACTGTGGAAGCTCGTTCCAGCCGACAAAGTGCCCGCCGGTGCCGAGACGGCTCCTTTGCAGAAGAAGTGATATCTTCACTGCAAGCGTATGAACTCAATGGGCGGCCAAGTAATATTCTCCCGCATCCATCTCACCTGACATTCGACTCTTCCTCACATGAAGCTCACATCCCTCACCCTCCTCTCCCTTCTGCTCGTCACCGCCATCCAGGCGCAGACAGCGGCTCCTTCCAAGAAACCGGCCGTTCCTGCCGTGAAACTGCCACCGCAGCCGCCGGATGTGCCCGCGCAGAAGTTTGGGCCGGACGGCAAGGTGAACGCGGGCTTTGCCGCCTCGCATGAGAGGTTCCTGGGCATCGCGAAGGAAGGTAAAGCGCAACTCATCTTCCTCGGTGATTCGATCACCGCAGGATGGGCCGGAGCTGGCAAGGGGGTGTGGGCGAAGTCCTTTGGTGCCTATACGCCTGCAAACTTCGGCATCGGCGGCGACCGCACGCAGCATGTGCTCTGGCGCATCCAGAACGGCGAACTTGAGGGTATCAAGCCCAAGGCATGTGTTTTGATGATCGGCACGAACAATTCCGCCCAAGACTCCGCAGAAGGCATCGCCAAGGGCGTCACCGCCATCGTCGAAACCATCCGCGCCAAGCAGCCGCAGGCGAAAATCCTCCTGCTGGCCGTCTTCCCGCGTGGCAGTAAGCCGGACGGCCAACTCAACGCGCAGAATGACAAACTCAAGCAGGTCAACGCGATCATCGCGAAGCTCGACGATGGCAAAAGTATCTTCTACCTCGACATCGGTAACAAATTCCCGCTCATCGACGGCAAGCTCGACAAGAACGTCATGCCCGACTTCCTGCATCTCTCCGCAGCCGGTTACCAAATCTGGGCGGACGCGATCTCTCCCAAGCTGGCGGAGCTGATGAAGTGAACCAGTCAGCGCCCGCCCCTCACCAGGATCAGCCCGACCACGAGCAGGATAGGCAGGAGGATGGGCAGCGAATAACGGAGCATGTAAGCCAGGAATGAAGGTGCATGCACCCGTGACTTGTCAGCAATGGACTTCACCATGAAATTCGGCCCGTTACCGATGTAGCTCCCTGCGCCGAAGAACACCGCGCCAAGCGAAATCGCCACAAGGAAGGACGGATGCTCGGTAGCAAACCTCACCACATCCGCCGTCGAATCGACAGAAAGCTGCTCATGCCCCATCGCGGCGGCGAGGAATGACAGATAGGTCGGTGCATTGTCCAGGAGGGCAGACAGCGCGCCGGTGGCAAAGTAATATTCCAAAGGAGTGGATATCTTCACCGCCCCCCCACTTTGCAGAATCTGCAGCGCAGGAATCATCGTGAGAAAGATGCCAACGAAGAGGAAGCCAACCTCCTTCACCGGGCCAAAACTGAAATCATTGGCCGCATGAACCTCCTGCCTCGTGGTGAAATAGGAGGCTGCCGCTGCGGCAAACATCACCAGTGCCGGGATGGAGAACACGCCAGCCACAATGGTCTCCTGCACCGACTTGGGCAAGAAAACTGCACCGAGCACGACACCGAGCCAGACAAGATTGCGCCGCCCGCGGAAAAACCAATTTTCATCTACTACCTCCTGTTCGCGTACTTGGGCGGGCGCACGGCGGAAGTTCATACCGTCCAAAATGAAAAACACCACTAGCAGCAATGTGACTGCCAGCATCCATGCCGGCCAGCAGTGGCGTAGCACCCACCAGAACGACACGCCGCGCAGAAAGCCCAAGAAGAGCGGCGGATCACCGATAGGCGTGAGACACCCGCCCACGTTGCTCACCACAAAGATGAAGAAAACAATATGGAATCCGGTGATGCGATATTTGTTCATCTTGATCCATGGACGGATCAGCAGCATCGACGCGCCGGTCGTGCCGATCAGATTTGCCAGCACCGCGCCGATGAATAGGTAGAGGGTGTTCACTCGCGGCGTAGCCTCCCCCTTCACGCGGATATTGATCCCACTTGAAATGACATAGAGCGATCCCACCAGCGCCATGAAGCTGACGTACTCATGCGCGGCGTGACGCAGGGGATGCCAGTCGTGCCGGACAACGGCATAATAAGCGGCGGTCACCAGCCCCAGCCCCACCGCCACCTTCGGATAATGATGCTCCCAAAAGTGGGCCGCGAACAACGGCATCAATGCAATGCAAAGCAGAAGGATGGCGAACGGCGCGACCATGCCCACAGGTGGAAGCACGGCATGAGTGGCTGATGATGCGAGCAGGATCATGCTTCAGGAGTTCCGTGATTTGATTGCCCCCTCATGCGGCAGGAGGATATGAAGAATATGCCTTCTGAAATGCCGCGCAGATCAATCCGGCCGCCGGTCCAGGATTCCCTTCGCCTTCTCCATCTCACCCGCTGCCCATGAGCCCACATCGGCCTCCGAGTCGCCCGTCACATGCAGACGACGGATGTAATGCTTGTCCAAAAACGCCACGATCTTCTCGGACACCCCGAGAATGCCACGATGTACATGCAGCACGGGCTTCTTCTGTTTTTTCGCGCCGCTCACAGCTTTCTGCGCGGCACCTGCTGCTTTCGCCGCTTGGGTGAAAACCAGAGTCGCCTCTGCGTCACGGATGTTGGAGCTGACCGCCTCCAGAATCTCCCCAGATGAGCCTTCCTTGAGCTTGTAACGCGGATCCAGCGGTTCCGCCGACGATAGCAAACCCTGCGGGCACCAGCCCCCATGGGGAATTTCATGCTTTAATGCCCAGTCCAAAGTGGAGCGCTCCACGCCTGTTTGCGAGCCGGTGATGATGATAAGTTTGAAAGCCATGCAGGATTGAGAAAAGGGCATGACACCCCCTGTGGCAAGCTCGAATTGAGCGCCGGGATAAATCCCTTCATCCGAGACTTAGGAAGAAGATCGTGCTCACACCGCCTCTGGCACGATGAATGGCGGGCGATACTTGTCTTTGAGCATCGCGTCCGCTGCATCGTTGCCGATGAAGCGCTCGGCCTTGCCGTCCATCTTGAGGACAGGGCCTAGTGTGAGCTTGTCCTTCTCCAGGTCGATCTCGTTTCTCGCGAGATGCTCCTTCATGCGGTCAAAGGACTCAGATGCGAATTTGTCACCTTTGATCTTCTCTAGGATGTCTCCGGGCTTCTCCTTCGCCCCCAGACGGTGACTGATGTTGCCTGTGTGGCAGAGACCGCTGGAAAGATGACCTTCGAGAATGTCAGCGTTCAAATCGTCCACGCGACGACTGCGACAGGCGTTGATGAAGTTCTTGAAGTGATCCTCCGCGCCTTCGAATTTTTTCATCTCCTTGCCATCCTTGTCGAAAATGATGGCTCCAGTGTAGGCGGGGACGAGGACGGTGCCGCCCTCGCATTCGACGATGACCCCCACTCCCGCGCTCTTCACGCCCGGCTCCTCCTTGCCATCCTTCCCAATTTTAGGCAGAGCTTGAAGCTTCACGCCCTGGCTGGTCTGCGAGAGCTTGTCCATGTTCTTGCTGTTTTTCGACTCCGGCAGGCCACGCACCTCGAAGATGAGCGGTGCCTTCTCATAGCCATGATAGATGATCTGCGTGTTCGCAGTCTCGCCGTCATCTTCGTAGCCGAGGCGACCGCCGACGCTCCACACAGCGGGAGAAAGCTCCATCTCGCCAAGGAACCAGCGTGCGATGTCCATCTGATGGATACCCTGGTTGCCGAGGTCGCCGTTTCCGTAAGCCCAGATCCAGTGCCAGTCGTAGTGCAGGCGCTTGCGCGTCAGCGGCAGTTTGGCGGCCGGGCCGCACCACAGATCATAGTCGATCGTGTCAGGGATGGGCTGTTCGCCTCCCGCCTGATCGATGCTCGCACGACGTTTGTAGCAGAGGCCGCGTGCGAGGAGGATTTTACCCAGATTACCGTCCTGCACATATTTCACCGCCGAAGCAATGCCTGTGCGACTGGAACGCGATTGCGTGCCGGTTTGCACGATCTTCCCATATTTGCGCGCCGCCTTGACGATCTGGCGACCTTCCCACACGCAATGCGAGACGGGCTTCTCAACATACACATCCTTTCCGGCTTGGATCGCCCAGATGGAAGCCAGCGCATGCCAGTGGTTCGGCGTGGCGATACTAACCGCGTCGATGCTCTTGTCCTCGAAAACCTTCCGCATGTCCGTGTACTGGGCAACCTTGATATTGTCCTGATCGAGCGCCTGCACGCGCTTGCCCATGACGTTGCGGTCCACATCGCAAAGCGCGGCGATGCGCACGCCTTCGTTTTTGAGCTTCTTGTAGCTATCAATGTGCGAGCCGCCGCGCCCGCCGAATCCGATGACGGCCACGTTGACCGTGTCTCCAGGACTTTTTTGCGCCCAGGAGGTTTTCGCGATGTAAAAAACGCCACCTGAAGCGGCGGCAGACTGCTTGAGGAAGGAACGGCGATTGGTCATGACGTGGGAAAGTACGTCATGGCACATACAGCCTTTCTTTTTTGACAAGTTCGGAGGTACTCCCTCGTTAGCATGCCTCCATGCACCGCCTCGCGTCACTCATCCTGCTCCTGTGTTTCTCCTGCGTCCTTGAAGCGGCACCCAGGCCCAATGTGCTGTTCATCCTTTGTGATGATCTGCGGCCTGCCGCGCTGGGTTGTTACGGTGCCAAACATGTGAAGACGCCGGGCATCGATCGTCTCGCCAATGAAGGCGTGCGCTTCGCCAACACCTTCTGCACCACCTCTCTCTGCTCGCCGAGCCGTGGCTCCATCCTCACGGGGCTCTACGCGCACAAGCATGGTGTCATGAACAACTTCACCGAATATCCGGCCTCCCTGCGCACCTTTCCCTCCGTGCTGCATGACGCTGGTTATGCCACGGGCTATTTCGGCAAATACCACATGGGTGAGGACAACGATGAACCACGCCCCGGTTTTGACATGTTCGTGACGCACAAGGGCCAGGGAAAATACCATGATACGGAGTGGAGTCTCAACGGTAAGGAGCGCAAGGTCATCAAGGGCTACTACACCACCGTCGTTACTGACCTCGCGCTGGACTGGATCAAGCAACAGAGCACGGACAGGCCTTGGTGCGCGTGCGTCGGCCACAAGGCACCTCACAGCTTCTACACGCCGGAGCCAAAGCACGAGCATGCATTCGATGAAGTGCGCGTCCCCTACCCTACCAGCGCCTTTCACCTCGACGACAAGCCCGCGTGGATGAAGCAACGTCTATACACTTGGCATGGCATCTACGGCCCGCTCTTCGAGTGGCGGAAAAAATTCCCGGACGACAGCCCGGCGGCAGTGAAGGATTTCGAGAACATGGTGCATGGCTACTGGGGCACAATCTTGAGTGTCGATGACAGCGTCACGCGCATCCGCCAGTGGCTGGAGGAAACCGGACAGCTCGACAACACCATCATCGTCTTCATGGGCGACAACGGTCTGCTCGAAGGCGAACACGGCATGGTGGACAAACGTACCGCGCACGAGCCAAGTCTGCGCATCCCGCTCATCGTGCGCTACCCACAATTGACGAAAAAAGCCAAGGTCATCGACAAGCAAGTGCTCACCATCGACCTCGCCCCGAGTCTGCTCGATCTTTGCAGCGCCCCCGCAATCCCTGATGTGCAGGGCAAGTCTTGGGTGAGGCTCGTCAATAAAGGGGATCCCACCTGGCGGACAAGTTGGCTCTACCACTACAACTACGAGAAGCAGTTCCCCTACACACCGAACGTGCGCGCTGTCCGTACCGATGAATGGAAGTTCATCCATTATCCACACGGCGACGGCACCCCCGACAAGCACATGGCCGAACTCTACAACCTCAAAGATGATCCCGGTGAGAACATCAATCTCATCAACAAACCGGAGATGGCATCGAAGATCACCGAATTAAAGGCCGAGCTCTCCAAACTCATGCTGGCCGTCGGCTTGGATGCCAAAAGTGACAAGATGCCCATCGACGAGGGAGTTAAGAATGAACTCCCAGATGCGAAGATTCGGTGATCTGCCGAAGAATAATCAGAAACTCCGCTCAACGCTGGAATGTGCGCCCTCACGTTACTCCACATTGAAGCAATAATTCGCGAACAGAGAATAAGCTCTTGTGCAAACGATCCGCCAATGAGACCTGAACTCATCTCAACTGCCTGCTACCTATGACTCGCCATCTGCTACTCTCGTCTTGCTTTGCTTACGCCTTGTCAGCCCAAACGCCACCGGCAGCGGCACCAGTGCCGACGCCGCCAACGCCCACAGGAGAGACAAAGAGCATACCGCCGCCACCAGCCGGAGTTCCTTCCGCATCCTCGCCCGCAACCAATCCGGCGAATCCAAATACGCCCCCAGCTAGTGCCGCTCCTGTTCCAGACGCCCCTCTTCCTCCGCTCCAGCCGCCTCCGGTGAAAGTCCCCGTACTGCCCACCCTGCCTGCCGGAGCACCCCCGAATATCATCCTCATGCTCATCGACGACATGGGCTGGACGGATCTCGGTTGCTATGGCTCGAAGTATTACGAGACGCCAAACATCGACCAGCTTGCTAAGGATGGCATGCGCTTCACGCAAGCGTATTCCGCCTGCACGGTGTGTTCCCCATCCCGCGCTGCATTGATGACCGGCAAGTCCCCTGCCCGGTTGCACATCACTGACTGGATCGCGGGACATGTGCCGGACAACGGTCGCCTCTTGATTCCGAATTGGACGATGCACCTGCCGCTGGAGGAGGAAACCATCGCCGAGCGCCTCAAAACACGCGGGTACGCCACGGCGAGTATTGGCAAATGGCATCTGGGAGGAGAGGAGTTCTATCCCACGAAACACGGTTTCGATGTGAACATAGGCGGCACGGACAAAGGTTCGCCTCCCAGTTATTTCACGCCTTACAAAATCGCCACGCTGCCAGATGGGCCGAAGGATGAGTTCCTGCCCGACCGCCTAGCAAGTGAAGCCGTGAAGTTCATCGAGAAACACAAGGCGAAGCCCTTCTTCGTGTACCTACCGCATTACGCCGTACACACGCCGATCATGGGAAAACCGGAGGTCATCGCAAAGTATGAGGCCAAGTCGGCTGCCGGGGGGCACAGCAATCCCGTTTACGCAGCGCTTGTGCAGAGCGTCGATGACAGCGTTGGCGTGCTGCGGGCGAAACTGAAAGAGTTGAACCTCACGGAGAACACGATCTTCATCTTCACCAGCGACAATGGCGGCCTAAGTCATCAAGTGCGCTCGGAGGGCTGGTCACGCGGCCCCACGGACAACAGCCCCGCACGCCTTGGCAAAGGCAGTGCGTATGAAGGCGGCGTGCATATCCCCCTCATCGTCTCTTGGCCAGCGCTCGTAAAGCCCGGCAGCACCTGCGAGACGCCGGTCATCACCTACGATCACCTGCCCACGTTGCTCGCCGCCACGCAGACACCGCTGAAAAAAGACCAGATCACTGATGGCGAATCGCTCCTGCCTTTGCTCGGGCAGACGGACACCCTCGCCCGCCAGGCCATCTATTGGCACTATCCACACTATCATCCTGGCAGCGCCAGCCCTTACAGTGCGATCCGCGAAGGTGAATGGAAGCTCATTGAATTCCATGAGGACCACCATGTGGAGCTCTACAATCTCAATCTCGACGCCGGAGAGGCAGACAATCGCGCAGCATTCGACTCTGTCCGCGCATTGCAGCTTCGCGACAAGCTGCACGCCTGGCTCAAGGACACAGGTGCCCAGATTCCCGAGCCAAATCCGAAATACGATCCCGATAAGCCGCTCAACAAGCCGCGGAAGGCCAAAGGTGGTGGGAAGAAGAAAGGCTGAGTTCCCAGTTTGAGGTTTCAGGTTCGGCGGCGATGACCTAGCGACTTGAAACTTTGAAGCTGAAATATGAAACTCAACCCCTGAATCACGTTGTATGAGAACCATGAGTGCTAACCAGCCACTTTCCTCCCGTCGTCATTTTCTCACTCGCAGCGCTGCCGCCTCTGCGGCGTTCGGATTTCCTGCCATCGTCAGCGCACGCTCTCCGAATGCGAAATTAAACCTTGTGTTCATCGGTGTCGGTGGTCGTGCTGCGGGGAACATCAAAGAACTCACCGGCATGCCTCTCTATGTGCCGCCGCGTGACAACGCGAAGAAGGACGCCAAAAAAACCGCCCCCGGCGCACAACCACCGCCCCCGCTCGAACCGCGTGAGAACGTCGTCGCGCTCTGCGATGTGAACGGTGAGAATCTCGACCGCGCAGGCGCGACGTTCAAAGGTGCAAAGAAGTTCCGCGACTTCCGCAAGCTCTACGACGAGATCAGTGCCTCGGAGATCGACGCCGTCGTCGTCAGCACGACGGAACACACGCATGCGTTTGCCACGCTGCCCGCGCTATTGATGAAGAAGCCGGTTTACTGCGAAAAGCCGCTCACGCACAACATCGCCGAGGCACGCTTGATCACCCAGGCTGCCGCCGAGGCCGGCGTCGTCACTCAGATGGGCACGCAGATCCACGGCATGCCGAATTACCGCCGTGTCGTCGAGCTCATCCAAAGCGGAGCAATCGGCAAAGTGACCGAGGCGCACGTCTGCGTCTCGCGTGCATGGGGTTTGCAGAGCAAGGAGGACGCGGAGAAGAACGGCGACATCGTTTTCGTGACCGAGCGCCCCAAAGAAATCGAAACACCGCCACCGTTTCTCGATTGGGATCTGTGGATCGGCCCCGCACCGATGCGGCCCTACAACAGCGTCTATTTCCCAGGGCCAAAATGGTACCGCTGGTGGGACTTCGGCAACGGCACGATGTCCGATCTCGGCAGCCATTGGAACGACCTGCCGTTCTGGGCGCTGAAGCTCGACGCGCCGCTCAGCGTCGAGGCATTCGGCCCCGAGCCGCATCCTGAGATCGCCCCGGCTTCAATGCACGCAGTTTATGAATATGGCCCGCGTGGTGATATGCCCGCGTGCAAAATCCACTGGCACCAGGGAGTCAGTAAGCCTGATGTGTGGAAGAACGATCCCGTCATCAGCAAGTGGGGCAGCGGCGTCCTCTTCGTTGGCGACAAAGGCATGCTGCTCTCCGATTACGGCAGGCATGTCCTACTGCCAGAAGCAGACTTCAAGGACTTCCAGGCACCGAAGCCATTCATCGCTGACTCACCGGGACATCACGCCGAATTCCTCGCCGCGATCAAGAACGGTACACCCACCGGCAGCCCCTTCAGTTACGCAGGTCCACTCACCGAGGCCAATCACCTCGGCAACGTAGCCCACCGCGCCGGTGGCAGGATCGTGTGGGATGCCAAAGCCATGCGCATCACCAACAACGAGGCCGCAAATCGCTTCGTGCGGCGTGAGCCGCGTGCGGGGTGGAAGCTGGCGTGACGCCACCTATCCCGCCAGCGTCTTGTAGAGTGCCAGCGTCTTGCGGGCGATGCTTTTCCAACTGAAATGATCTTCTGACCGCTGCCGTCCTGCTTGAGCCATACGGTTGCGCAGCGTGGGGTCGCCCATGAGTTTGTTGACGGCAGAAGCCATGTCACGAGCAAATTTTTCGGGATGCACGGCCTCGAACGGACTTTCTGTCTGCTGCTCTAGTGGAATGAGGAACCCGGTCTCACCTTCCACGACAACTTCCTTGATGCCGCCCACCGCGCTGGCGACCACGGCGGTCTCGCAGGCCATGGCTTCGAGATTGATGATGCCAAACGGCTCGTAGATCGACGGGCAGCAGAAGACATCCGCGTGCGAATACATGGCGATCTTCTCCTGCAACGGCAGCATGGCTTGAATCCACACGACACCAGGGCGGTTCTTGCTGACCTCGGCGACGGCTGCCTCCATCTCCTCCTTGATCTCGGCGGTGTCCGGTGCCCCGGCGCAGAGGACGATCTGGAATCCGGGATCCATGTGCTCGATAGCGCGAACGAGATGGATAATACCCTTCTGCCGCGTGATGCGACCAACGAAGAGAACATAGGGCTTGTCTGGATCGACGCCGTGCTTTTTCAGAACGTCTGGAGCCTCAATCTTGCGATATTCATCGAGATCAATGCCGTTGTGGATGACATGTATCTTGTGCGGATCGAGATCGAAGAGGCGTAACAAATCCGCCTTCGTCTCCTCCGACACAGCGATGACGGCGTCAGCCATGCGCAAGGCCGTGTTCTCGAGCCAGACGGTGAAGTCATAGCCGTGACCGAGCTGCTCACGCTTCCACGGACGCAGCGGCTCCAGTGAGTGAACCGTCAGCACCATCGGCACGCCGTAGTTGAGTTTGGCCAAGATACCTCCGAAATGCGCGTACCAGGTGTGCAGATGGACGATCTGCGCGTCGATGCCGTGGGTGTTGAAGTCCAGGCAGCGTTGCAACGCGCCGAAGACAGACTTCAAGTTCAGCGGGCAGTCCCAGCCTGCGGTGTCGAGACCGTAGCCTCTGACCAGCAGGTTCCCCTGCTGGCTGTCTTGGTCGCCAAAACAGCGAACATCGACATCCATGAGTTTCGCGAGCTCGCGGGAGAGGTATTCGACGTGGACACCGGCACCACCGTAGATGTGTGGCGGATACTCGTTGGTGAGGAAGAGAGTCTTCATGCGGGATTGAGTCAGGCTGAGGCAGTCATTTGGGTTGTGTTTTCAGCCATTCCTCGATGGCAGGGATGTCGAAAATGCGGAAACGCCTTTTGACGCGTTGCTCGAGCGCGAGCTGCGCGTGCTTAGCCACTTCGAGCGAGGGGTCCTCCTTCACCGCCTTGATCAGCGCGGCGTTCGTGCCAGGCAAATCGCTGCCCAGTAGGAGGAAGCAGACGCGCACGCGCACCTCCCACGGCTGCTTGAGGTCGGCCAGCAGTGTGAGCAGCGCATCAGGTTTCACGTCAGCCTCATCGTGGATGCTCCCATCCTTGAACAAGGTGGCCACTGGCAGCCGGTAACCAGGATCATCACGCTGGAGGAGCTGGATGGAGCGCACGGCACGCATGTACTCGGCCTGCGCCGCATCGTGCAAATGCTCGGCCTGCGGATCACGCATGTATTCGACGAGGACTTCGAGCGGGCGACGCATGCCGGTGGCGATGGCCTCGTCTGCATATTGGGTGAGGCGGTTACGTTCCTTGAGCTGGATAAATTCCTCCTGGGTGGGTGAAACATTCAGCCTGACATCAGCGAAGCGCGGTACACTTGGGTCGCCAGACGCGGGCACCGTCTCGGTGGCCGTGGTATGCCGCGAACTGCTCACTGCGCCGGACAGTCGCTCCAGCGACTCGCGTGTGTTCTGCTGCAGGAGCAACTGCTCACGTCGCATCACATCCACTTGTTTTTGCAGGGCGGTGATCTGCCCAGCCGCCTTCTCCAGTTCCTCCCCGGTCTTGCTTTTGGTCACGGGAGACGCAGGGCCTGCTGAGGGCGCTAGCCTGGGTAGGATGTCCGTCTGGTAAGTGCGCCAGCCGATGTAAAGCACCACCGCGCCAATGATCAACGCGAACACAAGGGAAACCACCATGTGCCTCAAGGTGAGATGGACACGCCTCACATTCGGCGACGACATCCCGACTCGGTGCAAAGCAAGATCATCCTTGGCTAGCGATTTCGCCCCGCCAGTCGGCACTTCTGAGTGCTTTTTGTCTGCCTCTATGCGCCGCACCGGCTCCATGAGGGGTAACTCCTTCTCTTCAGCAGAGGCTGGCTGGCTGCAGCGGGCGAACTGGAGTTCCCCGTCTTCCTCCTCGTCGGGAGCATCACTTTTGGTGGCAGAAAAAAGGTCGGACATGAATGCGTGGCGTTGACGTTACGCGATGGAGGTTGTCAAAATCAACAAACAAGGACAGCCTTTGTCAGTCAACCCGGCCCATGGCAACAGAATCCGCCCCATCTACCCCAGTTCCCGTGTCCGGAGCGCCAGCCGCCGAGGTGCGGACGGATCTGCTTCGACTTGCTGCGGTTTGGGCTCTGCCATTGGTGTTCTTGCTGTTGTTCTTGGTCTGGCCCTATCAGCAATGGGACTACGCACGGAAGGAAAGCATTCTGAAAGGCTGGGCTCGCTGGGTGGGCGCGAAGGCGGACTGGCAGTTCTGCCTGCTGGTTCCGCCATTGGTCGGTTGGCTGGTGTGGCTGCGACGTGACGATCTGCGCAGGATGCCTTGGCAGGGCGACTGGGCCGGCGTACTGCCTCTTGGTGCCGGAATGTTTTTTTATTGGATCGGCTACAAAGCAAACACGGGCTATCCAGGCTTCCTCGCAGTGCAGTTCGTGCTGGCGGGCATGGTGCTGCTGGTCGCCGGGCGTGCGTGGATGCGGAGCCTCTTCTTTGCGTGGTTGTTTTTGTTTTTCTCGTGGCCGATGCAGCCTCTGGAGGACTCGCTGGCGTCGCCGCTGCGCCCCAAGACTGCGGCGATGGCCGCCTCATTACTCAATCTTGTGGGCATTCCCGCGCTGAGCGAAGGCTCTGCTTTGCAATCTGCCGCCGACAATACCAGTGGCACGCAGATCGGTGACGCGTTCAGCTTGGATGTCGATGCGAAGTGCAGCGGCATCAATTCCCTCTTCGCGCTGATGATGATCTCAGCCCTGCTAGGCTATCTGGCGCTGAAACAGCCGCGCTCGCGTTTAATATTGTTCGCCTGTGCGATCCCGCTAGCCGTGGTAGGAAATGTGGTGCGGCTGCTGTTGCTAGTGGCGGGCACGCTGATGTTTGGCTCGGAGTTTGCTGTTGGGAGAAGGCTGGGGGAGCACCAGGAGATGTCGCTCTACCACATGTTCGCTGGCTTCACAGTGTTTGGCGTCGCACTGGCGGGCATGTTTGCCCTGTGCGTGTTGTTTGAGGGACGCGAGATGAAGTCCAATCTGAGGCGACATGGCGGGGAGTCAGCGGCGGGTTCGCGCATTGCGATCCCCTGCCCTCGCAGGACTTTGCAGCAACTCGCAGCCGCCTTTCTGCTGCCGCTGGCCGCGCTGGGCATCTGCGCCGCGACTGACACTTCTTTTCAAGTCTCCGCGCCGGGAGTGCGCCTGCAACTGCCCTTGTCCCTAGGCGACTACCAAGCGCGCGAGTACGACATGACCGCGCAGGAGAAGAACCTGCTCGACGAGGGAGTGAAGCTCGTGCGCGATGTTTACACCTCGTCCAGCGGAAGGCAGATCATGGCTACGGTTATCTTGAGCGGCTTTGAGAAACGTAGCCTACACCGTCCGGAAGTATGCCTCCCCAACCAGGGCTGGACGGTGACGGACCGCACGTCTATTCCACTGCGTCTTGAGGACGGACGCGACATCACCATCAAGATGATGCGCATTTTCCGTGACATCGAGCCGAAGCCCGGCCTGCGTGTGCGCAGCAGGGCGGTCAATTTCTACTGGTATGTCGGCTCGCAGGGGACGAGCTGCCCAGATCACTACGAGCATGTCTTCCGCTCCTACTTCGACTCCATCTTCCGCAATATACAGCACCGCTGGGCGATGGCGTCGATCTTTGTCCCGCTGCCGGAGCAGCAGGTGGGAAAGGAAGATCCCCTAGTCGAGCTTGATGCCATCGAGGACGCACGCGCCTTCATCGCAAAGCTGGCACCCACATTCATGCTGGAGGGTATGGGACGAACTAGCGGCTCAAATCCTCCTGCATCAGCACCTTGAACCCCGCAGTGGCGAGCACCTCGGCTCCGAGATCAGGGGCGTCGAGATGCAGCACGAGCACCGGATGCTGTCCGGGGCGCACCAATAGCGGGTAGCTGAAGTCGATGTTGATCTCGGCTGCGAGCAATGCTGCCAACGCCAGCGAGAGGGATTTCCCTGTCTCTGGCAGCTCCACAACCGTCACCGGACAGACCGCGTGCGGAACGCCCTTCTCGATGAACAGCATCCCGGCAGTCTCGGGATCGCTCGGCACGAGACGTACAAGCGCCAGCTCCGTCGTGTCCTGAAGTGACAGCCCCAGCACCTCAACATGATGCTCGGCGAGCAGTTTCACCAGAGCCATGAGCGCCCCGACGCGATTGTGCAGGAATACCGA
This sequence comes from uncultured Prosthecobacter sp., assembly GCA_964421275.1. Taxonomy (GTDB): domain Bacteria; phylum Verrucomicrobiota; class Verrucomicrobiia; order Verrucomicrobiales; family Verrucomicrobiaceae; genus Prosthecobacter. The sequence goes on along the minus strand of CAYQWE010000012.1, from coordinate 75,559 downwards.
CAACTGCCGCACTGGCGTACCTACAGGCGTGCCGATGGCTGTATCAGACTTGGGCTTCGAGGTGATCATGGGGGACTAGCCGGCAGGACCCGCTGAGGAACGGCGGTCGTCAAACAAAGTCACGCGCAGTGGGATGCTCGCCAGCGTCTCACCCCGATGCTGCACCAGCCAGCGGTGCAGACCTTGGCGCTCAAAATTCAGATGCTGCATCGAGTACACGATGTTGCGCGAGACAAACGGGATGAACTGCGACGGGAATTTCACATCCATGTGGATTGCTGGCGTGGACGGCATGAACTCCTTCCCCTCTGGGTCCACGCAGCGGATGACAAACTCATGGCTCCCCGCGTCGTCGGGCGTGAAGACGATCCGCACGGCGATGGAGCACTGCGGATGCGCGACGGGGAGATTCTGCGCGCAAAGCGTGTCAAACGCTCCCTGCATACACAGTTTGCCATTGTAGTCGGCGGCAAAGTCACAAATGGCGGCGATCTGGACGTTCATCAGGTGTGTGAGGAGGAAGGCTCGGAAGGGACAACGTGTTTAACGCCCAAACAGACGGCGGAAAAAGCCGCCGATGCCTTTTTTCTGAGGTGGCGGCACTGGCTGCGCCGGACGCACATTTTGAATTTCCTCACTTGGTGTGTCCACGGTCTCCTCCTCCACCACCGTCGCCTTGGGTGCTTCCTTCACAGCCAGCAGCATCGGATCATCCGCCGGGGCTTTCTCAAAGATGTTGGTGAAAACTTCTCGCACAATGGGCGCGGCTTTTTTCCCCCCGCTCACATCCTCGCCCGGTTCGCCCTCATAAACGACGGCGAAGGCGAACATCGGCTTGCCTGCTGGCAACAGCCCGGTGAACCACGCGAGATTCTGATCCTTGGTCGGCTTCCATTGGGCCGTGCCCGTCTTCCCGGCGATCTCTGCCTGTTTGATCGCTGCGGAATGCCCTGTGCCACCGCTGCCATTCACCACCGCCACCATGCCGTTGATCACAGTCTGCCGCTGCTCGGGATTGAGGTCGATGCGCTTGCGGTCCATCGGCTCGTAAGCCATCACCACCCGATCCGCCATGTCCTGAATCTGCATCACCAGCCGGGGCTGCGGGATGCGCACCCCGTCCGCTAGCCCGGCCATGCACTGGCAGACCTGCAGCGGCGTGGCCAGCACCCTCCCCTGGCCGATGGCCATGTTTGCCAGGTCGCCCGACTGCACCTTGGTGCCCAGGTTTTGCAGCGACCATGCGTCCGTCTGCACAAAGCCCGCCCCTTCTGCCTTCAAGGGAATACCAGTGCGCTCTCCGAAGCCAAGCCGCTGTGCCATGTTGTAGATGGAAGGCGCCCCCGCCTCCAGCGCCGCACGGTAGAACCATGTGTTACATGAGCGCTTGATCGCCGTCACCACCGTCATGCTGCCTTCGCCCTCCTTGTTCCAGTTCTTGAACACACGGTTGCCCACCTCCAGGGCATTGGGGCAGTCGAAATAAGTCTTCGCGTCCACCTTCCCACTGTTGAGCGCCCCGAGTGCCGTCACGATCTTGAAGGTGGAGGCCGGCGGATACTCGCCACGAAACGAGCGCGGGAACAGCGGCAGGTGCGGATCCTTCGTGAGCTCTGTGTAACGCTTCGCACGAATGCCTGGCACGAACTCGTTAAGGTCAAAGCCGGGATTCGACGCCATCGCCAGGATGTCGCCCGTCTGCACGTCCATGATCACCATCGCGCCGCCCGTGGTGTGTTTCCTCAGCGCGTTCTCGGCGTACTTTTGAAAGTTGTAGTCGATGGAGAGCACCACGTTGTGCCCAGGCGAAGGTGCGCGGCGCACATCCTCGGCCAGTCGTTTGCCATCTGGACTGAAAAGAACGTTCACGATGCCAGGCTGGCCTTTAAGATCACCGTCGAAAGCGCTCTCGATGCCTTCACGCCCCTCCATCTCCTCAAAGACCGGATCACCATCCACAATCGGGCCCGTGGGTAGCGGACGTGTCTTGCCAGTGTAGCCAATGATGTGGCAGGCCGTGGCACCCTGTGGGTAATGGCGCAAGTAGGCGGGCTGGATGACCAAGCTCTTGCCCAGCAACGGCTTGAGCTTCTCCTCCATGTCCGACGTGATCTCCACGTTCAGCCCGTCCTCGACCGAAAACACCAGCGGCAGCCAACGGCGGTGCTTATAGTGCAAGAGCACCTTCTCATCGCTCAGCGACCACGTCTTGCCCAGCACGCGGTTCACTGTGTCGATGGTGGAGCGCGCAAACGAAGTGATCTGCGCATCGCTAGCCCCTTCCATGTAAGGCATCACCAGCGCCAGATAGTTCGCCGCCCGGTTTTGCGCGAAGGGGATGCCATGACGATCCACGATCTGCCCACGCGGCGCTGGCACGCTCAGCGTCAGCGCCCGCGCCTCCTTCTGTGTCTGCCAGGAAGCCTTCAAATCCTGCTTCACCGGCTCGGCGGGCTTCGTCTCCGCCTTCGGCTCATCCACCACTGGCTGCGCCTTCAACACCACCTGCGTCTGAGAGGAGAGTGGCAGGGTCGCAGCTTGGAGACAAAACACCGCCTGGCACAGGCGCGATTTCAGCGATGAGGACAGCAGAAGCATGAAGGTCGGAAAACAACCGCCGGAGCAATGCATCCGGCGGCAGGCCAACATGCGGCCCCGTGTGCGTGGCGTCAAGGCGCAGGTCGGACACCGAATCGCTCGAAAACGGGAAAAAGGCATTGCACCTCAGAACGTGATTTGCTGGAATCACGCCGCTTTACACCAACCTCTTCCCGACCTCATGAGCCAGTCCACCTCCGGCAAAGCCGACATGAAACTCTTCTGGGCCTGCTTCATCGCCCTCGTCGCCACCTCCTTCGTCTTCGGCGTGCGTGCCGCCACCATCGGCGTGCTGCAGGACAGCTTCAATCTCTCCGAGGCTGAAAAAGGCCTGATCAACGGCGCCAGCATGTGGCCCTTCGCCCTGAGCATCATCTTCTTCAGCCTCGTCATCGACAAGATCGGCTACAAGACGGTCGCGGTGTTCGCCATCGTCTGCCACCTCGTCTCGCTGGTGCTCACGCTGCGTGCCTCCGGCTTCCAGGATTTCTACTGGAGCAGTTTCCTCGTCGCCGTGGCCAACGGCACCGTCGAGTCCTTCATCAATCCGGTCGTCGCCACCGTCTTCAACAAGCAGAAGGCCAAATGGCTGAACATCCTGCACGCCGGCTGGCCCGCCGGCCTGGCCCTCGGCGCGCTGTTCTGCGCCATGCTGCCGGACACCAAGCTGTTCTTCGACGCCGTGTGGCAGTTCCGCTTCGCGCTCTGCTTCATCCCGGTCGTGCTGTATGCCCTGCTCATCCTCCCGCGCACCTTCCCGGTGAATGAACGCGTCGCAGCAGGTGTCAGCTATCGCGACATGCTGAAGGAAGTCGGCGCGGTCGGCTTCTTCATCATCGGTTCGCTGGTGTACTTCGCCATCGTGCAGATGGCGGGCAAAGAGGCTTCCCTCACTTCCTCGCTCATCGTGGGTGCCATCGTGGGCGTCGCCGCCGGCGTTTACACGCACTCGCTCGGCAACTGGCTCTTCATCGTCGTCCTCATCACCATCGGCCCCTTGGCCACCACCGAACTCGGCACCGACGGCTGGATGCCGGACCTCCTGCGCCTCAATGGCCCGGCTGACTTTCCCACCTTCGCCACCTGGGTGTTCGTCTATGTGTCCGTCATCATGACCGTGCTGCGGTTCTACGCCGGTCCCATCGTCCACCGCCTCTCCCCCATCGGTTTGCTGGTCAATGGCGCGTTCATTGCCGTCATCGGCCTGAATTACCTCTCCAACGCCACCGGCTGGAACATCGTGCTCGCCTCCACCGTGTATGCCTTCGGCAAAACCTTCTTGTGGAGCACCACCCTGGGCCTGACCTCCGAACAGTTCCCGAAAGGTGGTGCCCTCACCCTCAACGGCGTCTCCGCCGTCGGCGTGCTCTTCCTCGGCGTGCTCGGCAGTCCTTACATCGGCTACAAGCAGGACCAGGACCTCGACAAGCGCCTGAACGTCCCCGCCCACAGCGCACTCCATGCCCAGGTCAAAGGCCCGGAGAAGGTGGGCATGTTCGGCGCCGCGCCGACCCTCGACCAGGCCAGGCTCAAGGAGCTGTCCCCTGAAAAGCAGAAGGAACTGGAAAGCGTCCAGGCCGTCAGCAAACGCAGCGCCTTCGCCACCATCGCCCTGCTGCCCACCTTCATGCTGATTTGCTACCTCGGCATGTTCTTCTACTTCCGCTCCAAAGGCGGCTACAAACCCGTCGCCCTCGACCACGGCGACGAAGGCGAGCCCGGCTTCTGAGCGCCACACGCCGACGCCGCCTGCCCCTTGCCCGGCCCAGTTCCCGCAGGCCGTGTTGGAAGTCGCGGAGCGGCGAGCGTGATGTAGCCCGGTCTTTCAAGGCCGGGGACAGCAAGAGATGCGTGTGCCATCGTAGTCGCGCTGAAATAACGAAACGATCTTTTTCATGCTTGGCGAAGGGCTCTATTTCTTGGGCGAACGACCGCAGGCTCAGCGACGGCGGAGGGCTGGCGCAGCCGCTGCGGAAAGGCGGCGGGGGGCGCAGGTGGTGGGAGCAGCGGTCGTTCACACGAAGAACGATCCATGGATGCTGCCACGCCATCATGACGCCCTCCGTTTGTTCGACGCCAACGCTGCGATGCCCTTGGGAACGGCATGCGGCGGGACACCACATGCAGCATGCGGGACGTGGGCGCTCCTCTCATGCTTTTCGCCGCTCACCGTTCAGCGTCCCTGCGGTGAAAACGACGACGCACGCTGTTGCCGGTGACGGTTGCATCGGCCTCCGGCTTGAGGATGCCGAGGGTCTGGCCGGTGAAAGGGGTGAGGGCGTCCCAGTAGGGCGTTTTCATGGGTGGCCAAGGGCTGGAACCGGCCACCGGGACGGTTTCCCGGTGCGGTAGAATGAAAATACCACACCGCCGGAGGATTCCACCGTGTGGTGGAATGAAAATACCGCACCACCGGACGATTCCACCGTGTGG
>CAYQWE010000012.1:0-70428 GCA_964421275.1 uncultured Prosthecobacter sp. | reverse complement strand
TTCCACCGTGTGGTGGAATGAAAATACCGCACCACCGGACGATTCCACCGTGTGGTGGAATGAAAATACCACACCGCCGGAGGATTCCACCGTGTGGTGGAATGAAAATACCGCACCACCGGAGGATTCCACCGTGTGGTGGAGCGGTCTGGCGGTGCGGGCGGAGGTGTCTGCCGAGAGAAGGAACGAATCCACCGCACGGGCCAAGGCCACCAGCGCCCCCGGGCAGTACCGCCTCAATCCGCCAGCTTGAGCGGCAGCCGCGTCAGTTTCACCTCGATGCTGGTGCCTTCCTTGATGGGAATGCTCTCTCCAGCCGCACTTTGCTGCCTGCCGGGCCGCAGATCATCTGCACGCACTGCTCCAGCGTGATCGAGCGGTGCGGCTGCCCTTGCTCCCGTCGTGGCGGTCACCGCATAACCCAGTACGACGAAAGCACCGCCGCCATGAAGCCACTGGCGACAAGAGAGGCGCAGGATGGTTTTCATGACATGGAGATGGCGCGGCAGCCCGGTTTCCCCTTGTTCCTTGCCAACGCATTGCAGCCGGGAGTTCTCGGCTGTGCGAGCATTTTTTCCTTGTCGCAGCGAAGGGAGGCACCTAAAACACGGCCCATCCCCGCAATCTCACCCACCCACCACCCTCCCCTCCTCTATGAGCGAAAACAATCGAATGAGACTTCTCTGGGCCGGCTTCATGGCCATCCTGGCTGCCGGCGTCGGCTTCGCCATCCGTGGCGGCATCTTTGACAACTGGGCCAAGGAGTTTGGTTTCACCGGCGCGCAGCTCGGAGCCATCGGTGGCATGGGCTTCAACGGCTTCTGCTTCGGCATCATCCTCGGCGGCGTGGTGGTGGACAAGATTGGCTACGGCAAGCTCGTCGTGCTGGCCTTCCTGCTGCACGTCGTCTCCGCTCTGGTCACCTTTACCGCCAGCGGTGGCAACGCCTACATGGTGCTCTCGCTCGGCATGTTCATCTTCGCCTTTGCCAACGGCACGCTTGAAGCCGTGGCCAATCCGCTGGTCGCCACGCTGTTCCCGGAAAACCGCACGCACTACCTCAACATCCTGCACGCCTCCTGGCCTGCGGGCATGGTGATCGGCGTGGTGCTCGGCTGGTTCCTCGATGACAAGATGGAGATCAACTGGCGCATCCAGCTCGCCCTCTACCTCATCCCGACGGTGATCTACGGCCTCATGTTCATGGGCCAGCACTTCCCGAAATCCGAAGCCGCCGCGAAGGGCGTCAGCTTTGGCAACATGCTCAAGGATGTGGGCATTCTGGGCGGCGCGGTCGCCTGCTTCCTGCTCTCCTTCTTCGCGGAAGGTTTCTTCAAGGATGTCGTCGGTCTGGACGCCGGTCTGGCGAAAAACGTCGGCTACGGTGTCGGCGGCCTGCTGCTGATCGGCGTAGCGCTGATCACCAGGTTCTCCCTCGGTTCCTTCGTGCTGTTCATTCTCTTCGTCACGCACGCGCTCGTCGGCGCGGTCGAACTCGGCACCGACGGCTGGATTCAGAACATCACCGGCAACCTGTTCACGCCTGAGCAGGGCAAGGCGCTGTTCCTCTGGACCTCCGCCATCATGTTCGCGCTGCGCTTCTGCGCCCACTGGATCGAGAAGACCCTCAAGCTTTCCCCGGTCGGCCTGCTCTTTGTCTGCGCCGCCCTCGCCGCCGTCGGTCTGACGATGGCCTCCGGCATGAACACCTTCACCACCGCCCTTGTCGCCCTCGGCATCTACGCCTTCGGCAAGACCTTCTTCTGGCCCACCATGCTCGCGGTTGCCTCCGACCGCTTCCCACGCACGGGCGCTGTCGCCATCTCCATCATGGGCGGCATCGGCATGCTCTCCGCAGGCATCATCGGCGGCCCGGGCCTCGGCTACATGAAGGACCGCTTCGCCGGTGAGGACCTCAAGTCGAAGAACCCCGCCCTGTTTGAAACCTACAAGGCCGCCACGCCGAGCAAGTTCCTCAACCTCGAAGCCACCGCCGCCTCCGGCCTCGATGGCAAGAAGCTCTCCGAAGCAAAGGACGCGAAGGAGAAGACGCCTGACCAGCAGGCCGTCGTCGCCTCCGACCAGCAGGGCGACCGCAAGACGCTGAAGTTCGACGCCTACATCCCCGCGACGATGGCGGCGATCTACCTGCTGCTGCTGCTCTACTTCAAGGCCATCGGCGGTTACAAGCCGGTCACCATCGACGAAGAAGTCGCGGGCGAAAAAGCCTGATCGAACCGAATCTCCCCCACACGGCGTCCCCTCACCGGGACGCCGTTTTTATTTCCCGTCTTGCGCGACACGATTCATTCGTCATTCGTGCTTTCAACATTCGTCATTCCTCCCCCATGCCCACCTACGTTTACGAAACCATCCCGCAGTTTGAAGGCGAGCCGCCGAAGCGCTTCGAAATCCGCCAGAGCATGAAGGACGCCGCGCTCACGCAGCACCCTGACAGCGGCCAGCCCATCCGCCGTGTACCGATCGGGGGCACGGGCATCATGGGTGGCGGCAGTCCTGCGCCGAAAAGCGGCGGCGGGTCATGCGGCAGCGGTTGCGGCTGCCATTGAGATAGCGGCAAATGGGAGATTGGGCGAGTCCCCGCCGCTCCTCAAGGCAGAGCAACTTCCCCACCATTCATCACTTAACGCCTGTGTCGAGACGCGCTCTGGGCTGCACAAACATCCCCCGAGGGGACTTTTTTTCAGGTCGATCTAGGCACCGTGTCGCATCCCAACCGCCTGGGATGCCAAAGCGTGTGCCATTTGTCGCGGATGATCTCGAATGAACGACGGAGGACGCGCCACATGCGCGGCAGCACGAGCCACAGCACGATGAGAGCCGCTGTGAAGAGGCAGAGCGCGATGATGGGCTTCAACACCATGATAAGCGTACCGGCAGCCACGATGATGTCTTCGATAATGCTCAGCGCGATGTTTGAGGCGGGTTCGGGTGAGTGATTCGCCAGCAAGCGGGTGCCCGCTTTCGCGCTGTGCGTGGTCAGCGCCGCGCCACCTGCAAGCAATGCGCCGACCACCTCCATGTGCGCAGGCATCTCACCTAGCGCCTGCATGGCCAGGATGGTGCCGCCAATCGGGCGCACGAGAGTGTGGATGCTGTCCCACAGCGAATCGAGCCACGGCACCTTATCGGCAATGAATTCGACCGCGTAGAGCACTCCAGCGGCGATGAGCACCCAGTCATGGCCAAGCACTCCGAGTGTTTGGTATTTCGCGGCGAGGTGCAGCACGTCAAAGCGCACCAGCATGCCGGTGAGAAACACCGTGAGGTAAAGGTTCAAGCCCGCGAGCGACGCCAGTCCAAGCCCGAGGCCAAGCTGTTCGAGGATGTGCATGCAGCGTCTTTATCATAAAATTGGCCCCTGGTCGAAGAACAAGATTGGCGGGAATTTGGAATGGAGATGGCAGACGGAACGGCCCGCCGCCTATTTCCGGCTCTCCAAAAACTCCCGCACCTCGCGCGCCACGGCCTTGCCAATGCCCGGCACGGCAGCGATTTGATCTTCCGTAGCCTTCCGCAGGCGGGTGACAGAGCCGAATGCCTTCAGCAGCGCGGTCTTGCGAGCCTGACTGACTCCGGGACATTCGTCGAGGATGCTTTCTTCGACGCGACGACGTAGCAGGAGCTGGTGATAGCCATTCGCCCAACGATGCGCCTCGTCGCGGATGCGTTGCAGCAACTTCAGCGCACCACGTTCATGGGGAATGATGATCGGAGCGCTCTCACCTGGCCTGTAAACTTCTTCGTTTTCCTTTGCCAAACCGATGATGGGCAGGTCATGCAACCCGAGTTTCTGCAATTCGGCCACGGCCATGCCGAGTTGGCCCTTGCCTCCGTCCACGATCACCAGATCCGGCAGCGTGACGAACTTCGGACTCGCTGCGAGGCGCTTCATCGCCTCCGCAGGAGATTCCTGTGAAATCTCGGCGTCATCACCTGCTGCGGCTCTGCCTTCGAGAAGGATGCGGGAAAAACGGCGGCGGATGACCTCAGCCATGCTGAGAAAGTCATTCTGGCCGCTGACCACCTTGATGCGATAACGTCGGTAGTTGGAATTGTCGGGCACGCCGTTCTTGAAACGCACCATGCTAGCGACGCAATGCACGGTGCCGATGTTTGCGATGTCGAAACACTCCATGACGAGTGGCGGCCGTTCCAGATGCAGCAGCTCCTGCAACTCCTGCACATCAGCCATCGGGTCGATGGTGCTGACGGCTTTCGCGCGTGCCCCGCGCTCGAACGTGCGCGTGGGGATAAGCGTCTTGCGCATGTCATCGACCATGTCACGCAGCTCGGCGGCTTTCTCGAAGTCGAGCCGTGCGGCGGCTTTTTTCATCTCATCTTCCAGCGCAGAGACGAGATCCTTATTCTTCCCATCGAGAAATTCGCAGGCTTGCACGACGCGCTGCCGGTATTCCTCCGGTGAAACGCGACCGATGCACGGCGCGGAACAGTTTTTGATGATGTCGTTGGAGCAGTGCTTGTAGTCCTGCTCATCTGGCCGTAGCGGGCGGCACACGCGCAGGCCGAAGCGTTTGTTCAGCCAGTTCAGCGTCGTCTTCAGAGCGCTACCGTGGGGGAACGGACCAAAGTAGCGCGCGCCATCGTCTTTTTTGAGTCGAGTAAGTGACAACCGTGGGAAGGTGTCGCCGAAGTGAACGCGGACGAGGAAGAAGCGCTTGTCATCACGAAAGCTGATGTTGTAGCGGGGGCGGAAATCCTTGATGAGTTGGCCTTCAAGCAACAACGCCTCGGTCTCATTGCGCACCTGATGCAGATCGAAATCCCAGATGCTCGCAATGAGCGCCCGCGTCTTGAGATCGGCGAGTTTTGAGCGAGCGGGGGTGAAGTAATTGGAGAGACGTTTGCGCAGATCACGCGCCTTGCCGACGTAGATCACGCGGTTGAGCCGATCACGCATGACATAGACGCCGGGCGTGTGCGGCACATCGCGGAGTCTGGCGACGAGGTCGGGCTTCTGGCGTGGGGCGGACATTCTGCGGCATGTTTGCCAGCAACGGGCGCGACGCAATGGCATCCGCGTCACACGGCGCAACGCCAGGGATGCACCTGCTCAGAGAATCCCTTCAATTGCATCGGCGGCATCGGATCTGCTCTCACAAAGGACTGCACGTCCTTCCAGGTCTCGTCATCCATCACGATCTCGCCTGCCTGAGCGATGCTGCAAAGGCGCGAGGCTAGGTTCACCCGATGGCCGAGCACCGTGTAGCTCAGGCGTTGATCGGAACCCATACAGCCGGCCACGACCGAGCCGGTGGCGATGCCGATACCGACCTCCATTGAGTGCCTGGATGTCTGGTTCAGCTCACGGCGCACACGCAGCATACTCAGCGCACACTGCACAGCACGCGACGCGTCCTCTCCCGTGCTTACGGGTGCTCCAAACAGTACCATGATGAGGTCGCCGACGAATTTATCGACAATACCTCCGTGTTGATACGCCACATCGGTGAGCGCGGTCATGTGTTCGTTCAGCAGTTCGATCACGTCTGCTGGTGGCATGTTCTCAGTGATGGCAGTGAAGCCGCGAATGTCGCAGAACAACATTGTGACATGACGCATCTCACCACCCAGCGCCCCGCTTTGCGTGATCAACTGCTCCGCGACGGTGCGGTCGGCCACCGCATTGAGCACGCTGCGGTATTTTTCCTGGAGGGCGAGCCCCGAGGCCATCTCGTTGAACGAGGCGGCGAGCTTACCGATCTCGTCGCGGTGGCGCACCGGCACCTTCACATGGTAGTTACCCTGCTCGATCTGATGCGTCGCACCGACGAGTTCCTTGATGGGGCCGGAAAGCCCGCGTGAGATGTAAAGCACCACAACCAGCGCGATGAGCAGTGCCAGTAAGCCCAGACCACCCACATCCCGCCTCAGCTCCGCCAGCTCACGCTCCATCACGGTCAGAGGATAGAGGTTCACCTGCGCCGCGAGCGGAAAGGGCGAGCCCGGATTGAGCACGCGAAAGAAAAGCTGATGCGGAACGCCGTCGATGCGGATGATCTCACGCCTGCTCCTGCTGGAGTGATGGATCGCCCCCGCGATGTGATTAGCGATCTCCGCACGCTTCTCCTTCGGGATAGTCGTGCTCACCAATGCACCCTCAACCCAAACGCCGCTCATGATCTCGCCATAATCAGAGCGTTTCGTCTGCTCATACAACAACCGTTCCGCCAGCACCGGCAGAGGCAGGCCAAAGAGTAACGCACCAGCGAAGCTGCCGCCCTTCCCGGTACGCAGAGGAGTGATGAACACCTCACGAACCTGCTCGGAACGACCCTCCTCCCCATACTCCACGCGGAGATAACCGATCTCCTGCGCTTTGAGGATGTCCTCCAGCTTGTGATCCCCCAGCCATTGCAGTTTGCCAGACTTGCGACGGAACTCGGCGCTCATGCCTCTCCCTACTGGCAGTGGTGGCAGCACACCACGCTCGCCAGCCGCGTTCTTCCTCGGACCAGCCATGAAATTTCCCTCGGCATCAATGATGGCAATATACGGTTGTTGTGAGAGCGGGACTCGCGCCATAGGACGCTGCGGGTCATCGCCCCCCTTGTCATCTTCGTCTCGACCGGGGAATTGCTGCGAGCGCAGTCCGCCCTGCCGGAGTTTGGAGAGATTGGCGGGCAGCTCAGTTTGCAGCCGCTCAGTGGCTAACTCTTCCAGCAAAGGACGCAGAATCTGTCCTGCGGCTGCGAAGTCAGATTTTGCCACCGCCTCCTGAAGATCAGTGCGCTCGGCGATCTTTGCCAGCCGCACGGACAACGCCTCCGTGCGCTTACTCTTAGCGAGGCCGAAAATGTTGATCTGTGACTCGAACTGCTCCTCAAACAGCCGCGTGTAGGTCGCCATGAACTTCCATTCCGCCAGCATCAGAGTCGCGGTCGTGATCCCCGCTACGACTGGGAAGACGGTGAAGATGAGCTTGGCTCGGAAGCTGGAAAACCATTTCATGCGGAGATATGACAACCTGCGCCTGATGAACCCCGCGCCGGGCGCAAAGGTTGCTCAACGAACGCGTTTCATGGTGAAAGTGCCACGATCCATGCCGCTCTCGTAGCAGGCGTTGAAATCATCGCCCTTGATCGTGCCTTCATAGTGGTACATGCCACCGACCCAGTTCGGCATCTTGTGGTCGCCTTTGAAGGTGTAGGTGTCCTTGTCTTTCCTCACCACTAAGTGTGTGGTTTTGAAACCGGCGCTGAGAATGCCCCGCCAAGTGCAGTGGTAGAAGAATTGATGCGGAACCGCGCCCGGTTCCAGCTTCGACGCGGCAAAAAGTGGCTCGGACTCAGAAACGACCGCACGCAATTTCCCAGTGTGTCCATTGGCGGCGCTGAGCCAAGTTCCCTCCCACTTGCCACTCACACCGGCGCTCGATACCGATTTCTTCCATGTCGAACGAAACGACAGTCCGCATGACGGCAGAACGGTCAAAACGATGGCAGGCAGGGCGAATCGAAGCAGGCGGAAGGAATTCATGGCAGATGCTGTCATCGAACGCGTCCGGGCGCGCCTGTTTTTCGTAACTCATACGACATTCGGAATTCATCATTTCCGCTCTTGCCCGCCTCCGCCTCCGCTTTAATTAGCGCAGCACTTCAAACCTCAACCACCCCAACGCCATGGCCCACACACTCCCCCCCCTTCCCTACGACAAGACCGCGCTCGAGCCGCACATCGACGCCACCACGATGGAAATACATCACGGCCGCCATCACAACGCCTATGTGACCAATCTGAACAACGCCATCGCTGGCAAGGCCGACCTTGAGGCACTGTCCATCGAGGATCTGTGCAAAAACATCTCCAAGGTGCCCTCAGACATCCAGGGCGCGGTGCGTAACAATGGCGGCGGTCACTTCAACCACACGCTGTTCTGGAACATCATGGGCCCGAACGCCGGTGGTGCTCCTTCCGGCAAGCTCGGTGACGCGATCAACGCCACCTTTGGCAGCTTTGACGCATTCAAGGAAGCCTTCGCCAAAGCTGGCGCGACTCGTTTCGGCTCCGGCTGGGCCTGGCTGGTCGTGAAGGATGGTAAACTCGCCGTCACCTCGACTCCGAACCAGGACAACCCGCTCATGGACGGTTCCGGCACACCGATCCTCGGCTGCGACGTCTGGGAGCACGCCTATTACCTCAAGTATCAGAACAAGCGCCCTGACTACATCACCGCGTGGTGGAACACCGTGAACTGGACCGCCGTCGCCGCGAACTACGCCAAGGCTCTTGGCTGATCCCCGCTTTCTGCCTTCGTCCTTCACAAAGCGCGGAACGGCCAGCCCGTCCCGCGCTTTGCCGCTTTCAACATCATGGCACTCGTCCTCCACAAGCTCCGCAGCGGCCTGATCTACTCGCAGGCCTTCGCGGAGTATCTGGAATCGAAGCACAACATCGAGCATTTCGGCCATCCCGGCGAGGTTTTGCACCTCGACTATGTGCGTTGCAGCCAGGGCGACCTCGCAGGACAGGAATGGTGGCAGCTCCTCTGGATCACCGGCATGAACGCCCCGACCGGACACCGTCATCAGATCGGCGACGTGGAGGTCTTCATCTCGAAACAAACCATGCGCGGGTTGAAGAACCGCCTGCTGCATTTCGATGGACAGAATGTCGTCGTGAAACGGTGAAGTGCCGAATTTTTTCAATCACGGAAGACACTGAACACACGGAAACAGATTCAGAACTGCCTTGCCGGTTTCATCCTCTCATTTCCGTGTATTCTGTGCCTTCCGTGGTTATTTTTTGATTTAGATGCCAACTTTAGCCGACATAGGGGAAGACAAGCTCATCCGCAAACTCATGCGCGGTGTGAAGCTCGACAGCGATGTCATCGCAGGTGTCGGCGACGACTGCGCGGTCGTCCGCAGCACGAAAAACGAGCACACGCTGCTCAAGACCGACGCGCTGGTGCAGGACGTGCATTTTACGCTCGACACACCGCCGAAATTGATCGGTCGCAAGGCCATCGCCCGCGTGGTGAGCGACTTTGCGGCCATGGGCGGCACACCACGGCATGCGATGATCACTTTAGTGGCCCCGCCGAGCATGGAGGTCGAGTTCCTCGCCGACGTTTATCGTGGCATGAAGGCCATCGCGAAGGAATACGGCATCAACCTCGTCGGAGGCGAGACCTCGCGCGGCCTTGTGCTCATGCTCTCCATCTCCATGACTGGCACCGTGCCGTCGAAGCGCTGGCTCTCACGCAGTGAAGGCAAAGCGGGCGATGTCCTACTCGTCACCGGTCGCCTCGGTGGTTCGATTCACGGCAAACACCTCAAATTCGAGCCACGCCTCGAAGAAGGTCGCTGGCTCTCCGAAAATGCGCATCCGCATGCCATGATGGACATCAGCGACGGACTCGCAAAGGATCTCCCGCGCCTCGCTCTGGCCAGCGGCACGCATTTCCAGGTCAACGTGGCCTCGTTACCCTGCAATCCCGGCTGCACCTTCGATCAAGCCTGGGGTGATGGCGAGGACTTCGAGCTCTTGCTCGCAGTGAATCCACGCACATTGCGATCATTGATGAAGAAATGGCGTGACGCCTTCCCGAAGCTGCCGCTCACGGTGATCGGCAAACTCGTTCCTCCCGGCGAAGGTCGCCCGCCCGACTTTGAAAGCACCGGCTGGGATCACTTCGCTCTTAGCGCTGACGCATGATTCCATGAAGCGGGAAGATCATTTTGTTCAGCTTGTGATTGCCTTCCTGCTTCAGGTTGTGGGCGTGGGGTTTGGAACTCAACTCTCTCCCCGAGGATATAGTTATCCAGTCGCCGATTATTTGTGTGCAGATGTTCTCATTGGATTAAGCATGCTGCCCATCTTGGCATGTCTGCGTCGAGGTTACCCAGCCGCGAAGGTAGGAGCAGTTCTTTTGTGCATTCTTCCTTCTATTTACCTTTATCATTCGATCCAAAGAAATAGTCCGTCCCTGGTCCATGCATGGTTGAATTCATAAACACGCTTCACACCGCCGATGACGCCCACGCGTGGGGCTCACAACTCGCGCCAAGCCTGAACGCGGGCGATGTGATCGCGTTATGCGGCAATTTGGGCGCGGGGAAGACGCAGATCACGCGTGGCATCGTTGCTGGCATGAATTCGAAGGCCGATGTGACGAGCCCGACCTTCACGCTCGTCCACGAATACGTCGATGGCCGGCTGCCGGTGTTCCATTTTGACTTCTACCGCATGGAAATCGCCGCCGAGGTCTTCGGCATCGGCTGGGATGAGTTTTTTGCCGAACCCGGCGTCATCATCGTCGAGTGGGCCGACATGTTTCCCGAGTTGATGCCGCCTAACACACGCTGGTTTCACATTGAAGCCTTGCCGGATGGCTCGCGCCGTGTCACGGAGAAGAGCAAGGTTGCTTGAAGAGCCGAAAAAGAGGAAAGCGGTAAAAAAATGAAGATCCCAGGCACAGAATACTCACCACGGAGGACGCAGAGGCTCACAGAGTTTCTGCATTTTGTTCTCTGTGAACCTCTGTGCGCTCTGTGGTAGCTCTCCGAGTCTTTTTCTCTTCTTTTCTCTCTTTCGGCTAACCGTTCATGCCTGACACACTCCTCGCTCTCGATCTCTCCACCGCCCACGGCAGCATCGCCGTCGTGCGGGGCGATGACGTGCTGTTTCATGCCTCGTTTCAATCCGAACGCTCGCACAACGCGCAGGTGTTCGCGCCGCTGCGGGATGCGCTGGATGCCGCGGGCGATGACCTCGCTGGCATCGTGATTGGCAACGGCCCTGGATCCTACACCGGCGTGCGCATCGCCATCGCTGCAGCTCAAGGCATCGCATTGTCACGCAACGTGTGGTGTGTCGGCTGGTCATCTCTCACCGCGCCCGACATCGAGGCACCGTCCAGCTATTCCGTCATCGGCGACGCACGACGGCAGAGTTTCTACCTCGCTCGGATCGAGAACCGCTGCCTTTTTCCGAATGTTGAAATCGTTCCCCCTGAAACGGCTCGTGATCGTGCTTCGGGTAACGCCTGGCTGACGTTTGATGCCAAACCACCACTTGGCATCGAGCAGACGCGCATAGCACGCCCTTGCGCGAAGAAATTGGCGAAGAACGTACAGTCTCTGAGCAGAGAGGTATTGAATGAAGTCATCGCTCAACCACTGATCCCCCACTATCTGGCCGAAGCCTTCATCACCACGCCGAAGAAGCGCTGAAAGTCAGCGCCACATCGTCTTACTCAGATACCAGTCAAGCAACTGAGGGCCCCAGAAAACCCAGAGCATCGCCCCCATCGCAAGATAGGGGCCAAAGGGGATTTTCGCTCCCCATTCGGCACGCCCGGTGACACGATGTACCACCGCGAAAACCGTGCCTAGGACTGAGGCGGCCAGCACTGTGAAGAGCACCGACTGCCAGCCGGTGAACGCACCGATCATCATCAAAAAAAGCACATCTCCAAAACCCATCGCCTCGCGCGGAATGACAACCTCGGTGGTCTGCGCCGCTAACTTCGTGATACCTTCGAGCTGGAATTCCTCCAGCCCACCCCCGTCGCGCACCTTGAGCTTCTCCATCCACAGCTCAGCAGTCACCACGCCGAAGGATCGCTCGTTTACCTGGAGGGAATTGCAGGACACCACCATGCGGTCGCTCGCACGCATGAAAAGATCAGCCCATTCATACTTATGTCCGCCGAAGACGACCACGGGCGGCTCGTTCTCATCCGGCTGAGTCACCTCCCAGCACTCCTCCTTTTCAAAAACAAACTTCTTCCGTCCGAACGCCAGTTTTCCCAGCTCCACCACGAGCCACAGGCCGCCGAGGCCGAGCGCGGCGCTCGCTAGCGAGATGAGTGCGCCCATCGCATGCGTCTGCTGATCCACCAGCGATGGGACCCACCACGCGCACAGCACACCTGCGACCGCTCCGCCGATCGTGATCGAATGCGGCAGAATGAAATGATCGATGTCGATGAAAGTGCCGGAGATCAGCAGACTCATAAAAATCCACAGACACACCACCTGCGCCCCCCATGTGCCGATGGCAGGCCACGGATTGGGATAAGCCGCCGTCGCCTTGAGGAACACGAGGTAGAAGAGCACACCCGTTAACAGTTCGACGAAGAAATAGCGCGCCGAGATCCGCCCGCCGCAGTTGGCGCACTTTCCGCGCAGCATGACCCAGCTAACCAGCGGGATGTTCTGCCACATGGGAATCTGATATTTGCAGGAGGGGCAAAAGCTGCGGCGCGGCTTATTGACCGAGATGCCCAGCGGCACGCGATAGATGACCACATTCAGAAAGGAGCCGATGCCAGCGCCCATGTAGAAGGCCAAGCAGTGCAGCAGGGTGTCGAGGATTTGGAATCGCGTCATGAGGATGGCGGAGTTTGCAAACTTGCCTTGCCGTGCGTGAGTACGGAAGCAAAAACTCCGAATGCCCCTCGATTCCTGGCACCGCCCCATCCTTCTCGCAGTCCTGCTCCTAACGGCCTGCGGCACCTCCCGTCAGACCGCCGTCAACCGTGGGACCGGTGGCACGTTGTTTTTGGACGAGAGTAGCGGGAAGATCGTCGCTAGACCGGGCTCCAGCGCCGTCCCTCGCTTTGGCAGCACACTTGACCGGGCCCGTGCCTGCGGCCTGGTGGATGTCCGCGCTTACATCCCTGGCATCTCGGTTGATTTACGCTACACCACGGCGCAGAACGTCACCGGCAAACCATTGTATCCGCACAGCATGCCATGCCTCCTGCGTCGCGAGACGGCCATGAAACTGAAGGAAGCCCACGAGCTGTTGCGTGCGCAAGGTTTCGGCATCCGCATCTGGGATGCCTACCGCCCGCCTGAAGCGCAGGAAAAACTGCACGCGGCGGGAGCCGCTACCCACATGTTTCTGTCACCTGAGACGATGGGATGGAGCCGCCACTGCGGCGGCATCGCCGTCGATGTGACACTCGTCGATGCCGACCAGCACGAACTGCGCATGCCCACAGGTTTCGACGCCGGCCTGCACAATGCCTCGGCCAGATATCAGGGCGGCGATTCCGTCGTCGCCCGCAACCTCCAGCTTCTACAGCGTGCGATGCTGCGCGCCGGCTTCACTCAAGCTAGAGCGGAATGGTGGCATTTTGACGACGGGGATTTCGTCAACAACCCGCAGCCTGTCATCTTCGGCCACCAACTCGCCATTCCCGTGCTGTGACCATCCGCAACGAAGCCACCTTCACGGTCATCGACGAGACGGACGGCTATGTCGTCGTGAACAAGCCCGCCCCGCTGCAAATCCACCCTGGTGATCCCAACGGCCCGCCCACGCTCTGGCACCGCCTGTGCGAGCTACTTTCGTATGAGATCGCCAATGGCGGCCAGGTCTCCATCATCAATCGCCTCGACCGCGAGACGAGCGGCGTCGTACTCGTGGCAAAGTCCCAGCCCGTCGCACGACTTTTCGGCATGGCCATGCAGGAGCGCCGCATCCACAAAACCTACACCGCCCTCGTTCATGGATGGCCAGATTGGGAGCATCATGTGCTCAACGCTTCGATCCTGCGGGCCGGTGAAGTCCAAGACTCTGACATCTGGGTGAAGCAAATCGTCCACGAGCAAGGTGCCCCATGCCAGACGGCCTTTCGCGTACTTCAACGTTTCGAGCGCGCAGGCATGCCTTTTACCTTGATCGAGGCACGGCCAGAAACCGGCCGCATGCACCAAATCCGCGTGCATCTACACCACCTGGGCATGCCCATTGTTGGCGACAAACTCTACGGGCGTGATGACCGCTGCTATCTGGAGTTCATCAACACCGGATGGACACCTGCCCTGCGGGAAAAACTCCTGCTCCCACGCCAGGCGTTGCATTCGTCACGCCTCGAACTCAATCTCGCTGGATTCCCCGTCTCTTGGGAGGCACCGACGCCGCCTGAGTTCGCGCTCTGAGCGCCTGAGCCACCTCAAGTCCAGCGCCGCACACGGCTGTCCAGTTGAAACACCTGGCCGCTCACATTCTCCATCGTGTGCAAAAACACGATGAACCTAGCCGCCTCTTCCGGCGTGTTCAGACGTGCCAGCGCATGCGCCTGCATGAGATTCTCCTTCCACTCGTCATATTCCAGCAGATGCCGCGTCATCTTCGTCTCTAAAAACCCGGGCAGTACGCAGTTCGCCCGCACATTGTTCACCCCGTGTTCCTTCGCGGTGCTTTGCGTCAGTGCGACCAGCCCCGCTTTTGCCGCCGCATAACTAGCCTGCCCAGCCGGGCCGCTGAGCGCTGAATACGAACCCACATTCACGATGTGGCCGCACCGCTGCTCCGCCATCAACCTCACGGCGGCTTGCGTGACGAGGAACGCCCCCTTCAGATTGACATCCAGCACATGATCAAAATCAGACTCTCCCAATCTCAGGATTGAGGCATCACGGCACACGCCCGCGTTGTTCACTAGAAGATCGATGGACTTCAAAGAAGCGAAAAACGAATCCACAGAAGCAGTGTCTGTCACATCAAGCTCCTCACGTCCTGGCGCGGCGACTTGGAAACCCGCGTGTCGCAATTCACCGCGAATCGCCCACGCCAAATCCCCCTCCCCGCCTGTGATGACCGCCACACGGCTCATCGTGCCTCCCCCCATCCACCACCGCCGGGTGTTTCGATGATCACGCGGTCTCCGACCTGTGCTTCAAAAGTCGTGGAGCCGCCCAGAATCGTGCGCGTTCCACTGCGTAGCAATGTCTGGCGGCCTGTTTTGCCGCTTTGACCGCCGTGCAGGCCAAACGGAGCTTCCACGCGATGCTGGGTGAGCAGACTGACCGTCAGCGGCTCGATGAACTCGAATTCGCGGATCGCGCCATCACCGCCGCGCCACTGTCCCACACCGCCGGAGCCACGACGGATCGCAAACTGAAGCAAGCGCACGGGATAACGCTGTTCAATGATCTCGGGATCAGTGATGGCGGTATTCGTCATGTGGGTGTGCAGCGCATGCGCTCCGTGGTGACTTTCCCCCGCTCCCGAGCCGCCTGCAATGGTCTCGTAATAGCCAGAGCTGCCATCGCCGAATAGAAAATTATTCATCGTTCCCTGGCTGCACGCTTGCAGGCCGAGTGCCTTGATCAGCGTGTCCACGAGACGTTGACTGATTTCGACGTTGCCACCGACAACGGCGGGATCAGCCGCTGGATCGCCAGTGAAAACAGGGTTGAGCAAGGAAGTGGGCGTGATGATCTCGACCGGATCGAGCAGACCTTCGTTAAGCGGCAGGTCTTCTTGCAACATCACACGCATCACATACAAGACTGCGCTGCGGACGATCGCCGGAGTGGCGTTGAGATTGCACGGATGCACGCCGCTGGTACCGGAAAAGTCGAGGATAAGCTTTCCTCCCAATTTGCGCATGGAAACGACGATCTGCGAGCCGTCGTCGAGCTTTTCGGCGGCGGAAATCAGATCAGGCATGCGCTGAATCTGCCCGCGCATGATCTGAGCGGAGTGATCGAAGATGCCTTGCATCGTGTGCGTGAGTGAGTCGCTGGAGAGTGCCCGCAGACGTTCCGCACCGTGCAAATTGGCCGCGAGTTGGGCATGTAGGTCGGCTAGGTTGTCGGCTAGATTGCGTGTGGGATACCGCGCGGAGGTGAGAAGTTCGCTGATTTCGTCAAAACACGATTTTCCGCCGCGAATCAGCGGTCGTGGCGCGATGATGACGCCTTCCTCGATCAAGCGGGTTGCGTTGGCAGGCATCGAGCCTGGTGTGATGCCGCCAATCTCGGCATGATGCGCCCGATTGGCGATGTAACCGATCAACTGGCCGCCCGAGTCATGAACAGGCGTGATGAGTGTGACATCCGGCAGGTGGGAACCGCCGAACGCGGGATGATTAGTGATGAACGTGTCACCCGGCTGCATCGAAACGGCTTTGACCACCTCGCGCACGCACACGCCGAGCGCGCCGAGATGGACGGGAATGTGTGGAGCGCTGGAAAGCAAATATCCGTGCGAATCGAGCAGCGCACAGGAGAAGTCGAGGCGCTCGCGGATGTTGGTGGAGATCGCGGTGCGGCAGAGCAGCGCGCCCATGTCGCTGACAATGGAGTGAAAGCGATGTCTCAGTAGGTCGTGCTCTAGTGTCGCTGTCGGCTTAGCCATTTGATCACTACGGAGGATGTGACCGAAGCCTGCGACGTGCTCCACACCCCAACCCGGCGCGACAACGATGGTGGAGAAGGCGTCTTGGATCAGTGCGGGCGTTGGGATGATGGGTTTGTGGTTTTGCAGAAGCTGGGAGGCAGGAGTATCCCCCTCCTTGATGATGACACGCATGCTGACGAGTTCGATCTCGCGGTTGGCTGGTGGCGCGTAGCCGAATAGCCGTTGATAGGCTTCGCGGTAAAGACGTGGAAGGTCTTTGGAATCGGAGAATTCGACCTGAATCGGAGTATCCTGTCCTTGGAGACGGAGCTCAGCGAGCTGAGTAGTTTGCTGAGAAGAATCGGGAGAATGCGTAGCATGAGAGAGATATGAGGAGAGTGGGATGCGGAATTCCTTTTCGATGATGCGCTCAGGGGCGGCTTCCTGAAGGCCAACAGCGCTGAGGATGCCGGCGTGTTCTGGAACGAGGATCGTTCTCATGCCGAGTGCCCCGGCGACAGCGCAGGCGTGTTGCGGGCCGGCACCACCAAAAGCGAGCAAAGCGTGATCGGCGGGATCATAGCCTTCTCCGATGGAAATGCGGCGGATGGCGTCTGTCGTGTGCTCGACGGCAAGGCAGAGCAGTGATTGCAGCAGTTCGTCTTCGCTCAACTTGCTGCCGGTTTGAGCATGCAGCTCGCGCAGACGTTGTTTCGCGGCCTCCGTGTCGAGGGGGATCGGTGATCTAGCGGGATCGAAGCGGCCAAGGAGCAAGTTAACGTCGGTGATCGTCAAAGGGCCGCCTTTGCCATAACAAGCGGGGCCGGGATATGATCCTGCGCTCTCAGGACCGACGGCGAGGCCGTGGTGAGTCATGCGGCAGATCGATCCACCTCCTGCGGCGACGGTTTCGATGGCGACGCATGGCGCGAGAAGTTTCATGCCCGCGACATCTTGGCTGAAACGATAGGCTGGTCGGCCGTCGATGCGTGCCACATCAGTACTCGTGCCCCCCATATCGAAGGTGATGATCTTTGTGATGCCAAGTCGGCGTGCGGCGTTCAACGCGCCGATGACACCGCCCGCCGGACCGCTAAGCAGCATGTCCTTCGGACGAATGTCGTCGGCAGTTTTCAGACCACCAGCGCTGGTCATGACATGCAGGTCGGGGGTGACACGGCGGACTCCGTTCAAAAACGACTGCACCGGCGCGTGTAGGCAAGCGTCGGCCACGGTGCTTTGCGTGCGTGGCAGCAGTTTGGCAAAAGCAGCGGTTTGATGCGAGAGCGTGAGATGCTTGAAACCGCATTCACGCAGGATTGCGGCTACGCGCAACTCATGCTGGGGGTGTGCGTGACCGTGGAGCAATGAAATCGCGGCGATGGTGATACCCGCAGCAACACAGTCTAGCGCGGAGACACGAACGGCGGCTTCATCGAGCGGTTCGAGCACTTCGCCGCTGAAGCTGATGCGTTCGGTGACTTCGCAGGAGACTTCGTGAAAGATTGGACGCGAATCGTGTCGTAGCGTGAAGAGTTCACCACGACGCTGATCGCCGATTTGCAGAAGATCACCAAAACCACGCGTGATGAACAGCGCGATGCGTCCGCTCTTGCGTTCGAGCAGCGCATTGGTAGCACGCGTGGTGGCGATGCGCAGGCTCAGAGGTGGGAATTCGCGCCCCAGAGGCGTATTGGTGAGAATGCGGGCACCGAGAACGGGCGCTTCCTCTCCCGTGGTGAGTTCGAGAAGCGTACCTGGCAGCCAGGCGACAGGTTGATCGAGGATGATCGTCGATGTGGCAGAATCGAAGGATGTGACGAGTTGAGAGGAAGTTTCATTGACTGCTTTGATGCTGAAACCAACAAGCAGAGCATCTGGCAACGGCGGGAGGAGCGAGAGACGGACATGAGAGCCTACCCTGTTGTGCAGCACAGCACTGAGATGGCCAGTGGAGAGGACTTTGCAGCGTGATTCGCGACCGTGAGGATCAAGGGCGTGGCAGTCGGTGAAAGTGCCACCCGTATCTGCTGCGACGCGCCATTTCACGGCTGCTTGGGCTGGGCTTTTTGCATGCTGAAGTCAAGATCAGGAACCCAGCGCAGCTCCTTGAACGCGTCGTAGTATGGCTCGCAGGCCGGCCCTTTGAAGACGGCGACGCCGCGCTGCACCCAGTCGCCTGCCCTGCCATTGTCTCCGAGATCAAAGGCGAGCGCGGCCTTGCTGAAGTAGTAGGCGGGCGTGTCGTCCATGAAGGTGAAGTTGTCCGCGACGATCTGCTCAGCAGCGGGGCGATGGCCGAGTTTCAACTCACACAATGCTCGTTTGAAATGCACCAGATGGCGGATGACCACCGGCAGCTTGGGGAAGTCAGTGGTGAGTTTGGTGAAGGATTGCAACGCAGTCGGGAAATCGTGTTTCACGAAGTAAAACTCGGCCAAGTTGAACTTCGGCTGCGGACTTCCAGGAGCGAGCGCCGCGGCTTTTTCAAACTGCGGCAATGCGAGATCGAAGTCACGACGTCGTGGCGCGAGATGGATGTCCCCACGCAGGGCGTAGATGTCGGAGAGGTTCGGCGCGAGCTTCTCGGCCTCGTCCAGTTTGGCGAGCGCATCGGCGTAGCGGTGCTGCACGCGCATCTCGCGCGCCTCCCGGAGTATTTTTTTCACCTCATCGGAGATGGGGGAACGGGCGGCATCCGGTGCCTGCGCCTGAGTCAAGGAGACACCGGCTGCGAGGCAGAGTAAGGATTTGAGCAGGCTCATGGCGGTGATGCTAGACTGGATTCTGGCTCAGGCAAGACGGCCGCGCATGTCGCGCTCGGCGTCGTCACACATGCTGCGGAGGATTTTGGGGCTGATCCAGTCGGCTCCCAGCGACAGAATCGTTTCACGCACCATGCCGTCGGCGGAAACGACGCGCATGGGACGCTGCGCGATGTATTTGGCGACGAGACGCTCGATGATGGTGTCCGCCGTAGTGCCAGGATCGGCGTAGATGATCTGGAGGCCGTCGGGTTCGCGCTCCTCGTTGGTGCCTTGTTTGGCACCATCGAAAACGACGACGATTTGCGTGCCGCTCATGTCCTGGAGATTGCGCAGGCGTTTCAGCAACTCAATGCGAGCCAGATGGCGGCGTGAAGCAACGCGGTGCTCTCGCAGCAACTCTGGCCAGGCGTGGATGACGCTGTGGCCGTCGATCAGCAGGTATGTGAGTGACGGGGGCATCGGCGTGGAGTTTCAAGTTTCAAGTTTCAGGTTTAAAGTTTCGAGTTCCGTGTGGTATCCGGGCCAACTTGAAACTTTTAACTTCAAACTTGAAACTCATGATCACACCGGCGTCGCCTTCGCCTTTTCGTAAGCCTCATTGATGAGGCAGAGATCACCGAGCGCGTCCTTGAGCGGGTCGATGTCCTTCGCACTGAAGCCGAGATGCAGGTGCCTGCGCCAGCCTTCGGCGTATTCGAACTGGCCGGACAGCTTGCCGATGGCACGTGCGGCCTCATCCATGCTGATGAGATAGGAATCCATGCCCTGCGAAACATCGAGCCAGTGTTTCTGGCTTTCGTGCGCGGCGAGTGCCTCGCGTTTGCATGCGTGGACGCTGCTCGTATCGACGTAGGAGCCGGCCATGAGTTTCTGGCGCAACGGGTCGCTGAGGCCGTGCGGCATGGCGTGATAAACGGTCACGTCGTGCGAGTAGGACGGCGTCGGCGGGTCGGTCTGGAAGTTCGGAATGCCGTGCGCGAAGGCGGCGGTGACGGCCAGACGGCAGGCGGCCATGTGGTCCTCCATGTAATCGGCGGGCGCATGAGTGAGTACGATGCTCGGCTTTGCCATGCGCACGACGGCGGCGACCTGGCGCAGGTATTTCACGTCGTAGATCAGCTCCAAATCATCGCAGATCGGCGGATAAAACGTGGCACCGAGGATGCGGGCGGCCTCCTTGCCTTCCTCGAGGCGCTTCTTTGTCGTCGTAGGCCCGTCCATCTGCACGGAGCCGCCGTTGCCGCTACACAGGTTGATGTAGTGGATGTCCCAGCCGCGCTCTTTGAGCAGCAGCAGGGTTCCGGCGGCGACGAACTCGATGTCGTCAGGATGGGCGAAGATGGCGAGGGCGGAGGGCATCAGCTGAAATGACGAATTCGGAATGACGAATGTCGAATGAACAGATCACATCGCGAAGATGGAGTCCATGCGTTCGGTGAGCGTCTTGAGACCGTTCGGATTGATGCCGCCACGTTGCTCGCTGATGGCCCAGCCGGTGTAGCTGATGCTATCGAGCGCCTTCATGATGGCAGGCCAGTTGTTGTCGCCCTGCGTGAGGTCACAATCGAAGCCCTTCCACACGCCCTCGTCCTTCATCTTCTTCGTGCTGTATTCTTTGACATGGATGCGGTTGATGCGCTTGCCGAGCACGGGAATCCAATGCTCCGGCCAGCCGTAGCGCAGCACGTTGCCGATGTCGAAGTGCCAGCCGACGATGGGATCGCCGACCTCGTCGAGGAATTTCACCGCCTCGATCGGGCTGAGGATGAAGTTGTTCCAGACGTTCTCGATGGAGATCTTCACGCCGAGTTCCTTCGCCAGCGGCACGGCCTTCTTGAGCTCGGCGATGGAACGATCCCACGCTGCCTGATACGGCACCTCCTCATTCACCACGCCAGGGACGACGAGGATGGAGTCCGCGCCGTAGGCTTTGGCATCACGCAGGGTTTGCAGCACGCCTTGCAGACCTTGCTCGCGCACGGCGGCATCGTTGTGCGTGAGCGTCTGCTTCCAATGCGTGTGGCAACACACGCTGGCGGCTTGCAGGCCGGACTGGCCCAGCGCGTCGAGCACTTCTTGTTGATTCATGCCGCCACTGGGTTCCACGCCTTCGTAGCCGGCCTCCTTCGCGGCTTTGTATTTCTCGATGAGCGTTCCTTTGATGCCCAGCGTGCCGCCCATGATGGCCTTGCGCAGCTTGCGGGCAGGTTTGGCGGTCTCCTGGGCGATGGACGGGCCGGTGGCGGCGAGGAGGGCAGTTGATGTAATGGACTGGAGGAAATGGCGGCGGTTGTTCATGGTTGGAATACGGTGTGCTGGATGTGATTTTGCGTGTTGGGACGATGTCAGCCGTTCTTTGCCAAGAGGGACTTTGCGGCCTTTTCGATTTTCGGCAGCAGGCTGTCAGACAAGCCGGCCAGCAGCGGCAGCACCGGGCCGGTCTGGGCGACACCGGCGAGTTCGACGGCGTGGTGCAGCACGAGGATGGGGCTGTGTGCGTTGCGCAGGTCTTCGAGGGCGACAAATTCCTCACGGATCGCCTCGGCGGCGGCGTAATCCTTCTTCAAGATGGCCTGCAACATCGCGGTGGAACGTGATGGTGCCACGCACACGCAGCCGGCGGTGAATCCAGCCACGCCGAAGTCGCGCATGTGGATGATGGCCGGCTGTTCGCCGATGCCGCTGATGACGATGTTTGGATCGACCAGTTTGAGCAGCTTCTTGAGATACGGGTCCTTCTTCGGGTCTTCCTCGACAATGGCGTATTTGATCCACGAGATGACGCCGTCATTGACGAGTTCTGCCGCGAGTTCGGGCGTGATGTAACCGGCGTCCTTGATGTAGAGCACGGCCTTGATGCCGGACTTCTCCACGAAATGGCGCACGGCGGTGGCGACACCGGCGGGCTTCGACGGAAACAGAGTGGGCAGTAGCATCGCCGTGGGGAAGGCAAACTCGGTCAGGATCTTCGCCTGGTCCATCGCGGTGCCATACATTGGGCCGACGGATGGCACGATCCACATGTCCTCGGGTGCGAGTCCCTGCAACATGCGCAGCATCAAATGGTATTCGCTGATGGCGATGTTGTAGAGGTTCGCGTTGCCACCGTAAAGCAGCGTGCGGATGCCACCCTTGTACAGATGTTTAATGAGGCGGTTATTCTGCGCCTTGCTCAGTGACAGATCCTTGTTCCGGCACAGCGGTGGGACAGCGATGACGGAGGACTGCAAATCTTCAAAAGTGACGGGGGTGGTCTTCATGGCGAACACGCAAAGGAGCGTGAAGTGAAGCCGCTGCAAAGGAAAACACACCCGGCTTCACCGCAGGGTCATAACCCCTCGATGAAGCTCAACAAGTCCGCCATGTCCTGCACGCTCATACCGGTCTCCAGCCCCTCGGGCATCAAGCTCTGCCCGGTGGAGCTGCTGCCTTTCAATTCGGCGCGTTGCAGCGTCTTTTCGAGGCCGCCCATCATCCTGACCGTCACGCTGGCCGCCGTGTCGTTGCTGATGATGCCCGTGAAGGTCTGCCCGTCCTTCGTGTCGAAGGTGTAGCTGATGAATTGTGAGGCCACCTCCTTGTGCGGCTCCAGGATCGCCGTGAGCAACGCGTCGCGCCCCTTGGTTTTCACCGTGATGAGGTCCGGTCCCACCGCGATGCCATTCGCGCCCGCTTTGTGGCAGGCCATGCAGCGTGCCATGTATTGTGCCTGCCCCTTCGTCGCATCGCCCTTAGTCGTGATGGCCGGTTTGAATTTCGCCGCCATTTCCTCGCGTGATGGCGGAATGACTGACGCCAGCGTCGCTTTCGCCGCAGCGGCCACTTTCGGGGACTTGTGTTTGATCAGCGCCTGCACTTGCGCGGCGGAGAACACCTCAGGCTTCACCACCTTCGCCTCCAACAAGGCGATGGCTCGGTCATCACGAGCCAGCAATGCCTCCAAGGCCACGCCTTGAGTCTTCTGCCCGTAATTTGCCCAATTTCCAATCAATGCAGCGGTGACATCAGTGGAGCTATTTTGCTCCAAAACACGAATCGCAGCGGTTTGAACGGAGTCCGGTTGTTTTTCCCCCAAACAGGTGACGAGAGCATCATACGCTCCCTTCGAGGGGCTCACGCTTAGCAGCTCGATGGCTGCGATGCGGGCCGAACCACTTTCCTGACCGCTTGCGGCAGTTTGCACGGCTTTGTCAAAGATCGCGGCCAGCTTGCCGTCCTTGTCGGCTTTGATGAGGTTGGAGCCCGAGCGACTCAAACCGTCCCCGAAAGCCTTCACCCACGCGGCCTTAACCGGCTCCGCAGTCACGACGGCAATCAAATCGTCTTGATCCTTCCCCTCTGCTGCGGCCAGCCTGATAAGAGATTCGGCGAACGCAGGCTCCAGCTTGCTCAAATCGCCACGAAGTTGCGCAAACAACCCGCTCCCCGCGTCACCAAGCACCGCCGCGTTCATCCATTTCCCAATCACGCCATCACGCGCCATCTTGGCGAGCCAGGCGTCACGCGAAGGACTCTTCGGTGCCGCCAGCGCGGTTTGAAAGCGCACGCGTGGTGTGGCATCTGCCGCCAGCGAGGCCAGTGCTGCTTCATCGAGTTTGGAGACACGGCGCAGGGACGCTTCGCGCACTTGTGCGTCGGTGTCCTTTGCTGCTGCAATCACATGGGCTGTTGTCAAAGCGCCAAGCGACTCCAAAGCGTTCATCGCATGCAGCTTTGCCAGTGTGTTGTCGCCACGGAGCACTTTCTCCAGCATCGGCACTGCTGCCTTGTCCTTTCGCTCATAGAGCAAGCGTTGTGCCGTGTCGCGGTGCCAGCCGTTGGGATGGCCGAGAGTCTTCACGAGTTCCTCGGTGTTGGCGTCGGCGAGATTGACCTTCTGACCGATGCGCTCTACGCCCTTGTCCGGCACGATGCGGTAGATGCGGCCGCGGTCGTTGCCGCTGTTGAGATCGATGAACTTCTTGATCTCATCCGGGATGCTCCACGGATGCTCGATGACCTCGCGATACATGTCGCAGATGTGCAGGCAGCCGTCCGGGGCGTTGGCGAAGTTCACCACGCGCACCCAGGTGTCCTTCGATGCGGCGAATTCGAAGCCGTGCTCGTCGGCAGGGCGTTCGCCGATGAGTGAGATGCTGTCGGCGCTCGGTTTGATGATTTTGCGGTGCACGAGCTGGCCGCCCGCGTCACCAGAGAAGCTGTTGTTCACGAATTCAGGGCCGTAGGCATCGCCGCGATAGATCGTAGTGCCGGTGGCGCCGGTGAAGTAGCCGCTGACGCGCCCACCACCCTCGACCGCACCTTTCACCACACCGGCGATGCGCCAGCGTGTGCGGATGATGCGCCAGGGTTCGTCCGGGCTGATGCGAAAAACCTCCGCCGCGCCTCCATCCGCCGCGATGCTCTGACGTGCAGGCGGCATCTGGTAGTAGGGATTGCGGTTGGCGTACTTGTCGTCATAGACCCAGTATTGAAGGTGGTCCGAGTTCGAGCAGCCGAACTTGCGACCGTAGTTGTCAAAGCTCATGCCGTATTGCGCACCGCCGCCTTCGAGACCGAACTCCAGTGTAAGCGGGTCGAACCAGAAATCCTTCCCGCCGAGCTCGATGCCTTTCGCATCAGGCCGTTTCAAGCAGGTGATGACGCCGCGATTGCCACCACCGGCGAGGATGTGGACCTTGTTGTCCTGCCCCCACTGAAAACTGTTCATGAGACCCTGCACGTTGAGGATTTTCAGCCCGGTGCCGAAACCGGTGAAGACTTTCTCTCGTACCTCCGCCTTGCCATCTCCGTCCTTGTCCTCAAAACGCCAGATGTCTGGCGTGGAGCCGACAAACAGACCGCCATTTGCCCAAATGAGGCCCGTGGGCCACGGCAGGTCGTCGGCGAAGACCTTGCTCGTCTCGTAGTAGCCGTCGCCGTCCTTGTCCTCCAGCATCGAAATGCGTCCGAGGTGTGGCGTGACATCGCGCATCTCGCTGTAGTCGATCATTTCGCAGACGAACATGCGCCCGCGTTCGTCGAAGCAGATCGCGATGGGATCACGCACCTGCGGCTCATGCGCGGCGAGCTGGAGCTTGAATCCCTTTTTCACCTGCCAGGTGCCGATGGCGTCCTTTGGCTCCACAGCGGGGTAGCGCGGCAGATCCTTCGCCGGATCGACCGCGACGGCGTTCTTCGTCTCACCATAGGCCTTGGCGTAGGTGGTTTTGGTCTTGATTTTGTCCTGCTGGGCAAAGAGCGAAGAGCAAAGGGCGAAGAGGAGAGCGGTCCGTTTCATGGCGGAAGGATACGGAACTTCCAGTCACGCTGAACAGCGAAAAGTTTCCCATCGTGGTATTCTTGTGACGGTGGACGCAGCGCAGGCTGCCTGGTCCGTGTCACAGCACCGTCTCGTTCACGATCTCGTTGCGCTCGTTGAGCAGCAGGCGCTTCGGGATGATCGGATTCTCGCTCTCCCCCCAAGCCATGATGGTGACACGGTGGCCGGTGTTGATGAGATGGGCGGCGGCGCCGTTGATGACGATCTGGCCGGAGCCACGCGGAGCGGGGATGACGTAGGTCTCCAGGCGTGCGCCATTGGTGATCGAGGTCACGAGCACTTTTTCGCCATTCCACAGGTCAACCTTTTCCATGAGGTCGGTCGGAATGCTGATGCTGCCCTCGTATTCGATGTTGGCATCGGTGACGGCGGCGCGGTGGAGTTTGGATTTGAGGAGGGTTCGGAGCACGGTTCAGAGTGCGTCGTTCATGGCGGGGGTCAAGCGGAGGGATTGCTCGATGAATGGATTGATGGCGCGGTGGATTGGTGAATGATGCGGGCAATGAGATTCCGCGATCAACGACGCTCCGTTTCCAACGCCGCAGGCATGCAGGTGACCCCGCGCAAGAGCATGGGCCAGAACTTCCTCCAAGATGAGGAAATCTCCCGCTGGATCGCCGATCAGATCCGACCAGATGGCGCTGACCTCGTGGTCGAAATCGGCCCTGGACTCGGCGCTTTGACGAAACATCTCGTCGGCAGGCCGAAGAAGCTCATTTTGATCGAAAAAGACTCCCAGCTTGCGCCGGAACTCACAAGCCACTTTGCCGAGCGTGGCGATGTCGAAGTGATCCACAACGACGCCACGCGCATCGACCTGCGCTCGTGGTTCCGGCATGGTCCGGTGCGGTTGATCGGCAACCTGCCGTATTCCGTCGGTGGTGAAATTTTGAAACACTGGCTCGGCTCGCCTTCACCCGTCGGCAGTGCCGTGTTCATGCTGCAAAAGGAGGTGTGTGACCGCCTGGCCGCAAAATGCGGTGACGACGCGTATGGAGCGCTCAGCCTGCTGGTGCAGAATGATTGGAATGTTGAGACGCTGCGCATCGTGCCGCCGGAGGTGTTCAAGCCGAAGCCGAAGGTCGATTCCGCCGTCATCCGCCTCACGCCGCGTGATCCAGCCACGCTGCCGGTGTTTGACCGCGTGTTGTTCGACCGCCTCGTGCGTATGGGCTTTTCGCAGCGGCGCAAACAGCTCAAAAACCTGTTGCCGGACACGCCGAATGGGTGGGAGGCGCTGATTCAGGCGCTCAATGTGCCGCCAACCGTGCGCGCGGAGGAGCTTTCTCTCACACAGTGGATTCAGATCGCCCGCTGGTATGAGCAACGGCACGAAGCAGATGCCGGGCAGAAGGCCAGCGAGATGTTTGATGTCGTGAATGAGCGCAACGAGGTCACCGGCCAGCTCACGCGTGGCGAAGTGCATGCGCGCAAGTTGCTGCATCGCGCCGTGCACATCTTCGTCATCAACAAGCGCGGCCACATCTACCTCCAGCAGCGTTCGCATCTCAAAGATGTGTCACCCTTGAAGTGGGACAGCAGCGCCGCTGGTCATCTCGATGCCGGCGAAAACTACGCCAACGCCGCCGTGCGAGAGCTGGGGGAGGAAATCGGCATCCACGTCGATTCGACCGAGTTGGCGGCTCAGATCCCCGCCGGTGACAACACCGATCACGAATTCGTCGAGCTGCGTCTCGCCCGTCACGATGGCCCCGTGCGTTGTTTGCCCGAAGAAATCGCCACCGGCGAGTGGTTCAAGCCCGAGGACATCACTGCCTGGGTCGAAGCGAGGCCGCAAGACTTCGCGAAGGGCTTTGTGACGTGCTGGAAGGCGTGGAGCGGGCCGTAGCACGAACTTCCAAGTTCGTGCAGAGCCGGGGTGGGAAGTCCGGGCTGCATCAAATCATCTCAGCGTTCTTGGGACAAAAACGGCTTGCATGCCCGCAGCCTTCGCAGCCACCAAACCGCTGTTGCCATCTTCGAGCACAAGGCACTCGTTTGCAGAAACACCCATCAGCTCCGCCGCGAGCAGGAACATGTCTGGCGCAGGTTTTCCATGCTTCACCTGCTCTGGCGTGATGATGATGGGGAATAACTCCATCAAACCGACAGCCTTCAAGCTGGCGCGTACTGTGGGTTCCGCGCTGCCAGACGCCACCGCCATCGGAAAGCGTCCGTGGATGGACCGGGCAAATTCCGCGACGGGGCGAATGACCTGTAGCTCCAGGATGCGTTTAGCGAAGATTTCCATCTTCAGCTCGTCAACGCTGACGGGATCGATGCTTGTGCCGTAACGCTCGTTCAACTGCCTCACCACATCCTGCTCCTTCACGCCAGCGCTGCCGTAGAAGTCATCCTCGGTGAATATGAAAGGAGCATCATGCCGCTTCAACGCCTCCACCCACGCAATGTAGTGCAGCGGCATCGAATCGACGAGCGTACCGTCACAGTCGAAGATGTAGCCTTGGAACGGGTGGTCGGGGATTTGGAGAGGCATGCGGGCAATGAAGGACGCTTAATGGCGAAGGAGGAGCCGATGTCGAATGCCAAATGCGACTGTAGGCACCACGCCGCTTCATACGCCGCCCGCCAAGGCCGAACCACGTACGAGGAGATCAAGGAAACGCTCTTCGAACGCCTCCCCACTGGTCACCTGCATGAAGTCGAGCCGGTGGCTGGCGCATTCGCGTGCGAGATTATCAGTGAAGGCGTCAAAAGTCTCCACATAGCGCTGCACATCACGGCGCGTAAGCCAGAAACGACGGCGCTCGCCGGTTTCGACCTCTGTGAGTTCGAGTTCGCCTTCGAGCTCGGGCTGGCGTTCCTCGGGATGGACGATCTGGAGGAAGTGATTCTCACCATGCCAGGCGGAGACACGCGAGACAGCCTCGCTGGCGCTGCCGACTTCCTGTCCGAAGAAGTCACTAATGACGAAGGTGATGCCGAAGCGTTGCTTGCTAGGCCGGAACTCTTCAAAGCAGCGCTTCATGTCAGTCAGGCCGTCGAATTTCAGCTTCGTCACGGCTTGGATGACTTTCTCGATGTTCCCCTGCCCTCGCAGCGGCGGCAGTTCCTGCTGCACACTGCCGCTCATTGAATAGAGGCTCACCCGTTGCTGCGCACTGAGTGCCAGATAGGCTAGCGCGACGGTGAACTTGAGCGCCTGGCGTCGCTTTTCGGGAAATGGGCGGGCCATCGACGTGCTGGTGTCGAGCAGGATGTGCAGGTTCAGTTCTTGCGTTTCTTCGTAAAGACGCACGAAGAGCTTGTCGAGCCGCGCATACAACCTCCAGTCGATGGCTCGATAATCCTCACGCGGCGTGTAGTGACGGTAGTCTTTGAACTCGCGTGTGAAACCAGTCGCTGGCGTCGATTGCGAGCCACGCCGCATCAACTGCCGTCGTTTTCTCAAGCGCAACGCCAGCACTCGGAGCCGATCCAGGAAGGAGGCATCGAAGAGTTCTTCGCGTTCGTGAGTGTCGGGCATGGTGGCCGTTTGCACCGAGGTTACGCCGCCTGCTGTGCCGGAGTTTTTACCTGGTCGAGCAGTTTGGAGATGATGTCGTCGATCTTCGCCTGCTGCGCCTCACCTTCGAAGTTCAGGATAATGCGGTGACGCAGTGAAACGTGGGCGATGGCACGAATGTCATCAGTGGAAACGGCGGTGGCACCATTCACGGCGGCCCAGACGCGCGCACCGCGAATGAGCGCCTGTAGGCCGCGGGGGCTGGCTCCATAGCTGACGTAGCGTTTCACTTCCGGCAAAGCGTCCGGTTGCTCTGGGTGGCTGGCCAGCACGAGGCGTGAGGCGTAATGCGCGACGGGATCAGCCACGGGCATTTGGGAAAGCGTGTGCTGTAACTCCATCAACTGCGCGCCGCTGGTCATGTTCGCGAGTTTCGGCTCGGTGAAGCCGGTGGTGCGGCGGGAGATTTCCACAAGCGCTTCGAGATCCGGGAATGGCACCTTGATCTTGAACATGAAACGGTCGAGCTGCGCTTCGGGCAGCGGATAAGTGCCCTCCATCTCCATCGGGTTCTGCGTGGCGAGCACGAAGAACGGCTCAGGCACCGGGTGACGCTCGCCACCAGTGGTCACGCAGCGTTCCTGCATCACTTCGAGCAGCGCGGCCTGTGTCTTCGGGGTGGCGCGGTTGATTTCATCGACAAGGAGGAGATTCTTGAACACCGGCCCTTTCTCATAATGCAGGGTGCGGCGACCTTTTTCGTCCTCGCCAACGATGTGAGTGCCGAGGATGTCTGCTGGCATCAGATCAGGTGTGCATTGCACACGCCCGGGCTCTAGACCGACGACCTGCGAGAGCGTGCGCACGAGGTAGGTCTTACCGAGGCCAGGAACACCTTCGAGCAGCACATGGCCGCCGGAGAAGATCGCCACAAGCACGTCTGTGAGTAGCTCATCGTAGCCGACGATGGCTTTCTGCATCTCGGCTTTCAGCTTATCGAACAACGGACGGAAGGGGGCGAGGTCAGGCATGCGCCGATTCTCGCAAGCCGTTCTGGATGCGCAAGGCTGTTGTCTGCGTCGGGCACTTTTACATCCTGACACTCTGCGTACCTGGTTGTTGCCCCCGCTGCCGCCCCTTTCAAAAACATCGAAAAGACCCGGGCACCTAGTCGGTCCCTTATCGCTCTCACCTCACTGTGGTGCCAAAGATGAGAACGGTAGCGGATTCGTCTGCGAGGATGAATTCGACCTCTTTGACCGGATACCACTCGTTGTCATTGTTCCAAGTCGTGAGGAAGAGGCGGGCCTGGCCATCCTCGCTCTGCCAGGCTGCTTCAGTGTGGAAATCCTTGTCCCCAGCGGTGAGTTTGCCGTCCCATTTGCCCGTGCTAGGGCCGATGTTTTTGCCGGATTCCCACTTCAATTCAACAGTAGTGCCGTCCTGCCGCGTGATTTTGCATTTGAGTGGCGTGCCTTTTCCGGGAGTGATGACGCCGAGCGCCAGGTGCAGCGCCTTCACGGCTCTGGCGTAGCCGAAGGTGAGAGACCGCGTGTGCTTGTCCAGGACGGCGGCGACTGGCTGCTTGGCGTTCATGAACGGCACGTCTTTGAGAACGAAACCGGTCTTTGCATTCGCGAGCTTGCTCACGGGCAGCCCTTTCGCGATGGCGGCAGACAGCGCGGCGAACTGTTGAGGCAAGGGTTTGTAGTGCGGGGAGGCGATGGGGCGCAGCGGTGCCGGTGTGGAGGGCCGGACGGCGGGGAGAAATTTCGGATCGGCTTCAAAAGGGCCCGCAGTGGCCAAGCTGCCGCGTGTGCGATGGCGGGAGCTGGCATCAAACTGCATGCCCATCCGTGGCGCGGCAAAGAGGATGGCCGGTGACTTGTCCGCCGGTCTGAAATCATGCTGCGCCGCGTTCACAAAGAGCGGCTCGGCGATGATCGAGTGCCTGTCCTGCCCGGTCTTCTCCTGCCATTGCTTGAGGTCTTTGCAGAGATTGACGCCCCAGTTCCACCAGAAGGGAATGCCGCGACCATCGGAGCGGTAGTAGATGTTGTAGTCGGAGACGTTGCCCTTGTTGGAGGGGATGGCCTCGTCGGGCAGCATCAGCTCCGCACGGCCTGACCAGCCCTTGAGGGCGAGGCTGGGATGGCAGTTGTCCATGAGGATGTTTCCCCAGATCACATTGTTGCGCGCTGGCACAAAGGTGGTGTCGATGTCGGCATCGGTGCCGCCTTCACGCTCCACGCCGATCACCGCGATGCCGCTCATGCCGTTGCGGTAGCAGAGGTTGAAGAGGATGGAGCAGTAGGCCGAGTTCGAGATGTAGATGCCGCGCCCGTTGTTCTCATAGCAGATGTTGTTTCGGACGATGGCCCGCTCGCCGATCTCATACATGATGCCGGGCCCGTTGTGAAAGCAGCGATTGCCCTCGATCGTCACGCCGACCATGGAGCCATCGAACCAGATGCCTGGGCTTTTGATATTGCCCTCGGCCGTGCAGCCGCTGATGACCGTGTCAATGGAGAAGTTTTTCATCCCGCCGGCGTGCCAGCTCGCACTCCACTCGCGGCGATTGTTGAAGCGCACCTCGCAGTTTACCACGCGGTGGCCGCGGTAGTAGGTGCTGATGCCGGTATTGCCATTGTGGTTGGATTTGCAGTTGGTGAGTGTGTTGAATGAGCCGCCCAGACTGATGCCGCAAAAGTCGGCGTAGGACACATCACAGTTGTCGATGTTATTGAACGAGCCGTAGGTGCCGCCAATGTTGAGATTGGCGTGAGTGATCTTGAAACCGGCGATGTCGTAGTAGTTCAGGTCGGAGAGGAAAATGCCAGCCACGCGCACCTGCGCCTCGATCTCGTGCGCAGCGGGATCAGCCCCGCCTAGCAGCCAGAGGTAGAGCTTCTTCCCGTCACGATCATAGTAGAATGAACCCTCCTCCAAATCGACCAGCCCTTCGCCTTTGCGGCCCTTCCAGTATTCCTGCACGGCCCCCTCGCCCGCATAGCCGGCGATCTGTGTCAGCACTTTGCCATCGCAAAAGACCTGCTGGGAGTTCGCAGACCAGTCCTCTCGCACATAGATGGCACCGGAGGCTGGCGCGGCGTCTTTGAATTTCTTCCAGCCAGTGACCAGATCGCTGCCCTTGATCTCCACTGCATCACCAGGCACAGCCATGATGCGGATGTGCGCGCCGGGCTTGCCAGTCGCGGAATAGGCACCCGTGAGGCTGATGGTCTCGCGATAGACCCCTTCATGAACAAAGAGCGTATCACCTGGCTTGAGGCGGCCTTTGGCCGTGGCTGCCGCCAGCGTTTTGAAGGGCTTCTCCAACGTGCCAGGATTCCCATCATCAGCGGCAGGATTCGCCTGTGCGGCGTGGTAGTCAGTCGCCAAGCAGGGCGATACCGAGACGATGATAAGACAGATGACGCTGATGAATGGACGATCCATGTTTGTTTGGTTCGGCTTGTCGAAGGTAGGTACTCTCTCAAGGTTTCAAATCACTCAGCGGCGTTGCTCCGTCCACCAGCAACTGCTCCGGCGTCGCGGCGAGCACGGCGGGCACGCCGTCGAACATCACATGCACGTCCTCGATCACAGCATCTTTTGGCTGCGCCAATTCGAGACTCCAGATTTCCGCTTTGCCCGCGTTTTCACGCGAAATCGTGAGTTGCTGGCTGCGGCTCACATTGTCCTGGTCGATGCGCACCTTGCCCAAGGCATCGCGGATGATCGCCCGCAACTGCTCACGTCCACCATCCCCAGCCACACGAATGGCAAATTCCTTGCTTCCCTTTGGCACGAGGAAACTCAGCGGAGCTGTTTTGTAAATGAGATGGAAGGCTCCGCTGGGAGCCACCGCACTGGCAGGCACAGACACTGCCTTGAGGTTCACCGCATTTTGATGGGCACTGCACAGCACTTGGTGCGCTCCAGACTCCGAAATGGGCACTGCATACAACGTGTCTTCGCCCGCCTGGGCCGCAGCGAGGCTCGTGACCTTACCCGATGGAGCGATCAGTTTCACACCGATCGGAGCGGCCCGCCCTTGTTTACCGATGATCTTTGAGACGACCGTAAAGCTCACCGACTTGTCCTTGACCGTAGCGAGGGCGAAATGCGCCTCCCCACGCTGCCAGCCGCCGAGCACCAGACCCGCATGGCCTGCCTCCGTGAAGGCGGGCACCAGTTTTGTCACGTCCAACTTCCTCCGCTCGAACACACGCAGCTCCGACGACCACGGGAACCACTCCGCTAGCAGCTTGGGCGTGAGTTCGATGGCGGATGCCTTGCCGCCATGCCTCACTACGAAGGAGCCGGAGACATCGTCCAGACGCAGGCCACCGATGTCATCATAGTAAATAGGACGGCGGTCTTTGCTGTCTTCGACCACGCAATGTTCAAAACGCACGCCGCCGATGGGATCCCCCTGCTCTGAGCGTGAAAGGATGGAGATGGGCGCATCCTCCTGTGGCGGCGAGGCGAGGTGGAGGAACTGGCACTCGGTGAACGTTAACCTCGGCCCCGGCAGAGTCTTGGTGCGCAAAACGACGCCACTTTCCTTGGAGTCGGCAAAGGTGCAGCGAGTGAAGTTGACCCGACCCGAGACGCCAGCAGGATTGCGCATCGCGAACATGAGCGCGGTCTTCGAGCCGCGGGTGACGCAGTCCTCCAACTTGATGGAGATAGGCTCGCTGCTGGCATCCAACCTGCCGAGCGCGAAGAGCACGCCGTATGCCTCGTTGTTCTCAAAGGCGCAATGCCGCAGCGTGCAGTTGACTAGGCGCTCAGTGGAGTTGTTCGGCTCGAAATCAATGCCAGCCATCGGTGCTGTGCCCGAAGTGTCATTGAAACTGCAGCTTTCGATCAACAAATCCGTCGCGCTGATGACGCTGATACCCTGCCGATGATGACCAACACACCGCACCCTGCGGATAGTGAAACGCCTGCACCCACCCTTGCCACCGGTGCCCAGGTAGATGCCATCACCACCGCTCTCGCGCAGAATCAGATCCGATATTGTCACGTCCTCACAGTCATGAAAGCTCAGCGCGTGACGCCATTCGCTTTTCGCATACGGCGGCTGTTGGTAGTCTGCTTTCCACATGCGCAACGTCGCGCCATTGCCGGTGATCGTGAGCCCTTTCACCCCAGAGGCGGCGAACAAGGAGGCGTTAAGCGGATGAAACTCGCCCCGCAGCGCCTGCACCTCCACCCCTGCTTCAAACACGAGCGTGAGATCACTGCGCAGCTTCACTGGGCGGAGGATCCAGGGCCTGCCCACGTTCGGAACGACCACCATCTTTGCTCGTGAACTGATCGCAGCCTGGAGTGCCGATGTGGCATCCACAGCATCAAAACCCCACCAATCCGCCCGTGCCTCAGTGCGCTTGCCACTCGCCACCTCGCTGATAGCAGCCTCATCACGGGCACACACACAAACCGGCAGCAAAAACAATGTCAGCAGACGAAAACAAAGGCTCATAGATCAACTACGAGACTCCGTGCCACAACTTCCAGACAAGACACAAACAAGCATCCCAACCAGGGACGAATGCCCCCAGAAGCAGCTGCAACCCTCCGTCTCTCTCTGCACGCATTCATGATTGTGATTTCAGAAATGGGCGGCCCCGGGTTTTACCGCTGACATAACGCTAATTTGACGCTGATAAATCACACCCATTAGCGTCTCGTCAGCGTCACGTTAGCGGTCGATGAATTTCACAAAAAGTGATGACGCGAAGTATGCCAATACAACGCTACCAACCAGCTCACGAGCTGGGAGAAGAGCCTGGAGGGCACTGCGGTGAAGAACGACACGCTCACCTACGACGCCGCAGGCAACCGCACCGGCCAGACAGTGACCACTTTAAAATCTCAACCTGAAACTTTAAACACAACCTACGCTTGGGACGCGCAGGATCGCCTCGCCAGCGTGACGATGCCCCACGGCAATGCCTTCATGCTGCCGCTCATCTGCGCGAACACATGCTCCACCCGTGAGCGGGTCTTGGATTTCTCCCGGTTGCTGGCTTTTGCTCTTCGCTCAAGGGATGGCCGCGGCTGCCTTTTTGATTCGCTTCGCTCTCCCTTCGGGCAGCCTGCGGCTGTCTATCTCCGCTGCGCTCCGGTTCGTTGATCTGCCCTTTGACTTTCTTGGCCTCAAGAACGGCTTCGTTGGGTGCGCCGGAGTAGGCGCTGTCGGCGAAGACCACCTAGTCGCCTTCTTCGATGAGCTCTTCCAGCGCCTGGCTGTCATGCACGCTGGCCGGGGTGAGGCCGAGGAAGGCCCGGAAGCTGTTGCGGTCGGTGATTTGAAAGCTGGTGGCGTCATCGGCGAGGCCGTGCAGGCGCTGCAACACGAGCACCTTGAACATCAGCATGGGGTGGAAGCGCGGCCTGCCCCGGGCCCCTTGGCCTGGCGAATGATGGCCCCATGGATCAGCGGCTCGAAGATCTCCCAGCGGATCAATTTGCCAACGCGCATCAAGGGCGTCTCGAATGCCGCCACGTCGAGGTTTTGGATGAAGTCCTCGAAGAGTCCAGGATTACCGAAGGGGATGAAGCTTGCCACGCTTTACTTTGCCTCATGCCCGCCGGTTTGGCTGCTGGTTGGTCCGTAAACGCGGCTTTTTTGAGTTTCCGGGTGCGCCCTTAACTGAGTGCCATTCAGAACAGTGTTGGCTGCTCTGGAGATTCAGTGGATGGTTTGGACGAGCGCTTACGAGTTGTTTCAACCCCCATCAAATCATCTCCTTCCTCCAAGTGTGAGCCTTTAACGGCACTTTCAATGATGGAATGACTCTTTACTTCGCTAGCTAGGGAATCACTTTTAATCGTTACATTTGACGCATCGGATGATGAAGTTAAATTTTTACATTTTTCATTATAAATCAATCCATTATCTTTTATTTTATTGTTGATAATGTCATTTAAAACACCCTCTTCGCTTGCTGTTGTAGCACCTTTTTTCACTTCATTATGTAACGATTTTGAAACGAATACATCAGGGGTGAGAACTTTGCGTTTTCGATGCAAGGCCACCCGTTGAGCGGTCAAAGCTCGCACTTTGGCGGAGTTTCCGTTGTGGCGTTCTAGGTTATTTAGCCGCAGCTTTCCTTCTCCTTCTACCAACCAGCCGACTGCCATAAGAGCGGAGGCGAATCCTTTCCGTCCCGTCAGCTTATCAATGAACGCTTTTGTAACGCCTAAATCGTTTATTGAAACGCGATTGAGTTCCACCCATGACCAGAGACGAATGAGTTTTCCAAGCACTGCATCCTGATCCAAACGAAGAGTTGTCGCGATGGCGCAGACTTCTGGTTTATCTGGTGTGGTGGTTTCGACTTTGATCCACGGGCGACGCATGGGACAGCATGCGTTCACTTTTCGCAGATGGCAAGAAAACGTTGAAATCGTTACATTTTTTGAGAAGAAACGTTGCTGATTTGCCGGATATGGAAGAATCCAAGAACGAGTCTGATTCATCTCACTGATTATGCCATCAGTGGTGGCTGCATATCAAAAGCCGGGATGCGGGTGCAGACATAACGACCGTCGGGGGTGGAGCCAAAGAAAGAGCCGGTGGCAGTGCTGTCAGCCTTGATGACGTGGTAGGAGTTGTAGCTGAATGTTTCGCCAGGAGAGAGGTTCGGAAACTGGCCGACGACACCATCGCCTTCGACAACCATCGTGTCCCCCTCTGTGTCACGCACGATCCATTTGCGGCCAAAGATGCGAACCACCTCATCGGAGTCATTGTGGATCGAGAGATGATAGACGAAGGGATGGGGGCGATCTGGCGGCGCGGGTCGTGTGGGATCGTACGCGATGCTGTCCACTGTGACAGTGAGCCCGGGGAGGGGTGCGAAATTCATGGGGCATTTTACGCGAGAAACGAGAACTTGAAACCTGAATCCTGAAACCTAACACTCGCGCCACATGCCCTCTCCCCCCCCCGTCGTTCTCACCATCGCAGGCTCGGATTCGTCTGCTGGCGCAGGTGTGCAGGCGGATTTGAAGACGATTACGGCCTGGGGAGGCTACGGACTGAGTGCGCTGACGAGTGTCGTCTCCGAGACGCCAGGCATCGTCTCACAGGTGCGGTTGCTGGACGCGGCATTCATCGCGGATCAGATTCGCGTGTTGTTTGAGGGCTTCCCCATCGCCGCAGCGAAGACAGGCATGCTCGGCGGCACTGAGCAGGTGCAAGCAGTGGTGGCCGCATGGAAAAAGTTCGGTCATGGCCGCATCCCGCTTGTTATCGATCCGGTCATGGTAGCGACCAGCGGCGGACGACTGCTGGAAGACGAGGCGCTGCGCACATTGGTGGATCAATTACTACCGATGGCTACTTTGATCACACCGAACCTGGACGAGGCTCGGGTGCTCTGGGAACGTGATGTCCCTACGCCGGACGACATGGAAGCCTGCGCTAAGGAGTTGGGGGCCCGCTTCGGCACTTCCGTGTTGGTGAAAGGGGGGCACTTGCAGGGTGATGCGACGGATGTCCTTTATCACGATGGCGGGATATCCTGGCACCACGCCCACCGCACACGAGGCGTCCGCACCCACGGCACCGGCTGCACCTTCTCCGCAGCTATTGCGACGTGCCTTGCCTGTGGAAAGAGCATGCACGAAGCCGTGGCGGGGGCAAAGGCGTTCGTCAGCCGCGCCATCTCCCAGCATTTCAAATGGCAAAGTGCTGGCGTTGGCGTCGTACATGCTCTCAATCACCTCCAGCAAACCGACGACGCATGAGACGACTGGCCGCCATCACCGCCCTGAGCACCTCCGTGTTCGCGGGCAACGCAACGGAGCCGAGAGACATCAGCCAGGATGGCATCCAGACAGCGTTCCGCATCCTGCAAAAAGAGTACATCCGCAGCAACGTCCTTACTTTTGACGAGCTCAACCGCGCCGCTCTGATGGGCTTGCTGCAACGTCTCGATTACGGTGCCGAACTCATTCCGCAAAAGCTCACGGAGGTTCCCAACGCCCTCAAAGGCGTGCAGGCCGAGCTGCTCATGCCGCAGACAGGTTATCTGCGTCCGCAAGCTTTCACTGGCGTTGAAGCCGAGGAGTTGGAGCAACATTTGAAAAAATTCAGCGCTGCCGGAGTCACGCACCTGATCCTCGACCTACGCACACCCTCGCCTCCAGGTGATTTCAACGTTGTCGCCAGCATGCTGGGACTCTTCGCGGCCAAAGACGAGGTGCTCTTCAAGATGAAACAAATGGGGCAAGACCGAGCTGAGGCCGAGGTGAACCGCCGCACCCCCGTCTGGACGCACAAGCTGCTTGTCCTGATCGATGACGAGACTAACAACCTAGGCGAGACCTTGGCCGCCGTGTTGCGCCAGCGAAAACAGGCGTTGCTCATCGGCTCACCGACACGCGGCGGCGCGGTACGCTATGAAACCGTGCCGGTGGATGCGGGATGGTACCTGCGTTTCGCGCGAGCGGAAGTCTTGCTCGCGGACGACAGCTCCGTCTTCAAGAAAGGGCTCCAGCCCGATTTCGTGGTGCGCCTTGAGACGTCGGCCAAGCATCAGGCGTTCGAGGCCAGCCTCAAAAAAGATGTCCGCTCCGTGGTCAATGACCAGCCACGCAAGCGCTTCAACGAGGCCGCGCTCGTCAAACATCAGAATCCCGAACTCGACGCCTACATCCGCCGTTCCACCGGGGAACCTCTGTTCGAGGAAACACCGAAAACACACGACATCGTCATTCAACGCGCCATGGATCTCATCACCGCACGCGGCGTGTTCGAGTCCACGAGGCTTGATTGGAAGCGTCCGGCCGCGGCTGCCGAGCCGCAGGCGCTAAAGGCAACCCCTGTGAATCCATGATTGGAATTCCAAACACGATCGAAGCCACTGCAACAATCTGTGAAGTGCTCTGCCTGCGCACCTGCCACGCCGTGCTCCCCA
This sequence comes from uncultured Prosthecobacter sp., assembly GCA_964421275.1. Lineage (GTDB taxonomy): Bacteria > Verrucomicrobiota > Verrucomicrobiia > Verrucomicrobiales > Verrucomicrobiaceae > Prosthecobacter. Next base: position 31,803 of record CAYQWE010000012.1, on the reverse strand, counting down.
ATGGCAAGCCCATCTTCGCCTTCACGTCGAAGGATCTGCCCTGCCTCCCTTTAAGTGAAGGGACGAACGTCCGAGTGCGGATGAACGTGGCCGATTTCTCACGCGGAGAAATGACCGGCGTCATCTAACGAGCGCAAAGCCTCACAACGTCATCGGGATCTTTGAAGCCTCGACTGCCAGCGCAGGCGGGATCACGCGACGGAAGTCATCGAGCGACACAGGCTTGGTCAAGAAGGCGTTCATCCCGCATTCACGACATTCCTCCTTGACCCCAGTGAGCGCATGCCCGGTCATGGCAATGATGGCAGGCTGGCGTTTGAGTTGGAAATTCCCCCGGATGCGGCGGGTGGCGTCGATGCCGCCCATGACGGGCATCTGCAGATCCATGAAGACGATGTCGTAGCCGCCCGCGCTCACCATTTCCACCGCCTCCTGGCCATTGGCGGCGATGTCAACATGTCCGTAGCCCAGCCGCTGCAGCAGCATGGTCGAGATTTTCTGGTTCAGCGGCTGGTCTTCGACGAGAAGAATGCGTGCCGGGTTCTGGGACGCGAAGTTGTCCGCCTCGGCCTTGGCCGCGCGGGCGATGGCGCGGTTGGTGGATGCTGAGACCTGTGCATCATGACCTCCCGCAGCGGCACGTGCCGCACCACCATCAGCCGCGACAGGCGCAAAGGATGGCGAGGCAGCGGGCGACATCGGCAAGACAAAAGCCGACGGCAAGGGTTGAATCATCGGCTGCGTGGTCGGACGAGGCTGAAACCCTGGCATCCCATGCGACTGCGGCACGAGGGGGGCCTGCTCGACATGCTCCGGGGTAGTGGGTGACTGCTGCGTTGAGAGTGGCACCGGCATGCCTGCAGGCCTCAGCATCGGGGTGATGGCAGGAGCCATGGCAGGCACCGGAGATGTCATCCCCGGAGCTAAGATCACACGACGGGGCATGCGGTAGAGCTCAGCCATGGAGCGCAGCAGCTCGCGTCGTTTGATCGGCTTGGTCAACCGCATGTGGCGGCTGCCCACAGGGGGGGTGAATCGCTCCCGGTCGAGCTTGGCACTGGTGATGGGCAGTATCGTGACGATCGCAGTGCCGCGAGCGGCCGCCGCATTCAGCATCGGGAGAGCGTCTTCGTTGCGCATGCGAGCCGCGTCGAGGATGAAGAGTCCCGCCTCTTCCAATGAATGCTCTAGCTCGTCGAGCGAACGGTCACGCAGGAGCGTCACATTCATGCCCCATTGCGTGAGGCATTGGCTGAGCACCTGCTGGGTGGTGGGATGCGTACTCATGACCGTCACCGGGCGGTTTTTGACAACTTCCATCCACGAAACTTCCTCCTCACGAGCTTCATCGTCAGGAGCGACCGTCAGCGGCAGCTCGAAGAAGAAGTCTGACCCCTTCCCTTCCTCGCTCACCACACTGATCTCCCCCGCCATGAGCTTGACCAGTTTCTTGGAAATGGCGAGCCCGAGGCCTGTGCCCCCGTATTTGCGCGTGGTCGAGGTGTCGGCCTGATTGAATGCCTGGAAAAGCTGACCTATCTTCTCTGCGGCGATGCCGATCCCTGTGTCGCGCACGGAGAAATGCAGCAGCGTTTTGTCGCCTTGCGGAGTCTGACGTGAGACTTGGCGCGCTAGCAAAAGTATCTCACCCTTTTCGGTGAATTTGATCGCATTACCAACGAGGTTGACAAGGATTTGCTTGATGCGCTGGAAGTCACCCATGAATTTCCGCGGCAAGGCGGGATCGATGTGGACATTGAGTTCAATGTTTTTCTCCGCCGCCTTGTGAGAGAATACATCCGTGGTCTCGCTGAGGAGCTTCTCCAGATCCACCGGGAGTTTCTCGATGTCCATCTTGGCAGACTCGAGCTTGGAGAAATCGAGAATGTCATTGATGACATGTAGGAGCGACTCCCCCGAGGAACGGATCATGCGGACGAGCTCTTCCTGCTCGGGGTCCATGCCCATTTCAATCAGCAGACTGGTGGTGCCAATGATGCCGTTCATCGGTGTGCGAATCTCATGGCTCATATTCGCCAGGAAGTTTCCTTTCGCGGCGGTGGCCGTCTCGGCTTGGCGTTTGGCCGCCTCGTATTCAATCAGCAAGGTGTGTTTGCGGTGATCCTCATCCTGGACATGTGAAATCATCACATTGAATTCCTCCTGAACGAGATCGAGATCATCCGTGCCACGCGCGGGGACGCGCACGTTGAGATTGCCGCCGCGCATCGCGCGGAATGCGTCGATCAAGGCCCGTGTTTTGGTCGTGATGCGACGTCCCACCAAGTAAAAACCGAAAACAGCAACGACAAGGCCCGCGCAAGCACCCAGTAGGGGGACGATGAGCCGCTGCGCGTTGATTAGATGGCGCAATTGCACCAGTGGTTGCCTGGCAATGAACGCACCGGCAACATGTCCATCACGCGTGTAGAGAGGAGCCGCGCTGATGAGCCAATGAGCGCCTCCATTGATTTCAAAATCTCTGCTGTCACTCGTGTCATCCATGACCAGCGTGCTGCCTGCCATCACCCTTTAAAACAAATGGCCCATGTGACCGGGGTGGTGCTCCGGGATCTCGCATTTCTCGCCGGTGGGAAGAACAGGGATCGGCGGGGACTTCGCCACGGGTGGCAGCCCTGCGCCAGCCGCCTGCTGCCGTGGTGCCACCACCTCCACCTGTAGGCCCAGCTCTTGCAGAGCCGGCGGGATGTCCACCGTCTGAAGACGCATGCGCATACGCGCCTCGTTCTCCCAGTTGAGCGGGGCCACTCCTGTGATCTCGTTGTCTGAAAGCGCCTGTCGATTGAGCTCCATCTGCCCGGCTAGCACCACCGCTCCCATGTAGGAGCTCTGTACAAACCGCAGGGTGACAAACTCCTGCCACAAGAAACCGACCGCTGTCGCCGCCGCGCCCAAGAGGACAGCCGCCATCCCCAACAACGTAAACCGGTTCGCGATTTGAAAGCCAGCCTTCATGACACGTCTTCAGTGAGATGGTTTGCCGGAGCATCCGAGTTGGCTGCGTCATGCATGGCACGCCGCACCACGAGGCAGAGATTCTCCAGATTGAAGGGTTTGTGCAGGACATCAACAAAACCAATCGCTTGGCACAAGTCCTTCACATCATCCTGGAAGTAACCGCTACAGGCAATGACCGGCAACTTCGGATCAAATTCCCGAATCCATTCGAGTGCTTCAAATCCTGATGCGCCACCTGGCATCGTCAAATCCAGGATTGCCACAGTGAAACGAGCTCCTTCCTCTGTAGCTGAACGCAGCTTCTCCAGAGCATCCTCACCGCTCCGAGCGATCACCGCCTCAAAACCATGGGCCTCAAGCACAGCCCTGGCCACAGCTAGGACATGCGGTTCATCATCAATCACAAGCACACGCGACACGGCGCGTGCGGCGAACTCACGGGGCAGAAGCTGGGTTGTTTGGGACATGGCGTTCGTGGGTTTGAGTTGCTGGGTTCAAAGGAATCACATGGCGGTGTAACTGAGGCATTTGATCTCCTCCAGACTCGTGTGACCACCGATGACTTGCTGTAGGCCTTCCTGATAAAGCGAGCGGAACCCGTTCTTGAACGCCGCTGCGCGCATCGCGCTGAGTGGTGCTCCCTCCTCGATCAAATCGCGCAGTTCATTGTTCACCTCGCATAATTCCATCAGGGCCACGCGACCTGCATATCCTGTGCCGTGGCATTCATCACAGCCTCTAGCGTTATAAATTGGAGTGGTCAGCGGCTGGGTGATCACCGCCTGCCGCGCCATCAGCTCCTGCACGTCCTGTGGAGCCTGCATGGGCTGCTTGCAATAGGTGCAGAGCCTGCGGGCAAGGCGCTGTGCCTGGCTGAGCGCCAGGGAGTCGGCGAGGAGATATTTTTCAACACCCATCGACATCAGGCGTGAGACTGCCCGCAGCGAGTCGTTGGCGTGCAGCGTGGTCAGCACTAGGTGCCCCGTGAGGGACGCGTTCACTGCCGCGCCGGCGGTCTCCGCGTCTCGTGACTCACCAATCAGAATGATGTCGGGGTCCGCACGCAGCAGCGCCCGCAGACCATTGGCAAAGTCGAGCCCGCGGGCGTTGTTGGTCTGCGTCTGATTGATGCCTTCGATCTCGTATTCGATCGGATCCTCAATCGTCTGGATGTTCACCCCCTCGTCGTTCACACTGTTGAGGAGTGCGTAGAGCGTGGTGGTCTTCCCCGATCCGGTGGGCCCCGTCACCAGCACGAGCCCTTGGTCGCGCTGCATGGTGCGGTTGAGGATGTCAACTTGACGCTGGGAGAGGTTGAAGTCTGACAGACGCTTCACACCATCCTGCTTGTCGAGGAAACGCATGATGACCTTCTGAAATTCACGCCGTGTCGGCACCGCCGCGACACGGACATCCACGCGACGTCGACCGATCGAGAGCGCCATGCGTCCGTCCTGGCATTCAGCTCGGCTCTGGTTCATCCCTGCGTAATTCTTGATGAGCGCCACGAAACGATTCAATTGGCTCTCCGGCGCTGTCATAATCGTCTTCATGGTGCCGTCCATGCGCGCACGAAACCGCGTGAAGCTGTAGAACTTCTCCAAGTGCAAGTCTGAGGCACGGCAGCGAACAGCGGTGAACAGCGCCCATTGCACCAACTGCTCCGGCTCATGGTTCACGTTCTGTGGATTCACCCTGGACATGTCCTCCGGAGAGATCTCCACCACCGTCGAGTCATCAGCCACGCTCAGGCTGGCACCGTCCATCGACGCCACCGCGCTGGGATCGAACGTGGCACCAGCGCGGTTGATGGCGTCACGGATGCCCGCCAGATCTGCGAGCACGGGCACGATCTTAATCGATGGATTCCCCATCGACAGCCACTCATCCTCGAACCGGTAGCAGTCCGCGTTCTCACTGAGCAGGAATACGGCATTTCTACCTATGAAGAGAGGATAGACGTTGTGCCGCTCCAAGAGTGGGATCGGAAAGAACGTCTGTCGCTGGGCCTCGGTGGCGCTGTAAACCGGCGTCCGGCAGCCACTAACCAAATGTTGCAGCGCGACTCCTAGGTTGCGCTGCACAACATTGAAGTGGGAGATCCCCATCGTATCACCCTTCCCTTTCTGCACATCGTAGAAACCTTTGATCTTGGTGATCTCGGCCGACTCATAGGGGAAGTGTTCGAGCAGCCAGTTGAACGAGCCCTCCAATCCCAAGTCAGCAAAAACCGGCGGTTGGAGCTGCTCCATCGCGTTCGACTGAGAAATGGGCATCTGGCCGAACCGTTGAACCAGATCTTTGCGTGTGTTCTGGTACTGCTGCTGGGTGATGAGGACGCGGATCGTCAGAAATGGAGGCACTCCCCACAAATCTCCAGCCTTGGGATTGTGGTGCGCCATGACGAGCAGCGGGCCGATCGTCGTCACGGGCAGCCAGGGATCCGCGACATATGGCACCCTGCCGAGTTTGCGGATGAGCTTTTCGGCCTCCGGGGAGCAGCTTTCACGCAACAGGGTGATCGGAAGCATCCCGCTCTGCAGCGCCAACCCTTCGATCGACTGGATCGCCAGCATCGCCGTCTGACGGGCATCAATTGTCGTGTTAGGCGGATTACTCGCACTCCCAAAAGATTTGGGCTGCGGCTGAGTCAAAGGCATCTGGAGGATAGCAGGCATGGGATGAGGCCGGGCGGGATCAGCGGCCCGCCATTTGAAAATTCGGTGGGAACACGAAAGCCGTGGTGAAATCCGTCCCGTCAAAGTTCATCAGCAGGCCCGTGCCTGTGTCACCGGGCCGCAGCAGCTCATAGAGCCGTCCTGTCCAGCGCAGGCGGTAGTCTGAGCCCGCACTGGAGCGCACCGGATTGTATCGCGGATCAAAATAAGGGGAGCCTACTTTTGCACGATCCACATCAGGATCACGAAACTGTAGCGTGCGTAAAACGGCCACCTCATCAGAAGTGGACACATCATTGGACGGCAGCAGAACTTCGAAATTTTGCTGTGCGAACTGGTACAACGCCTGGTTGAGTCGCTCCTGTCGCTCCGCAGCCAGCACATCTTTGCCACCTCCGAGAAACTGCTGCATGCTACTCACCGCCACCGACGCCAGAACACTGATGATCGAAATGGTGATCACAAGCTCAGACATGGAGAAGCCCCCGCTGCCGACTTTCCTCATGGAAAGCCCGACCTGGGTATTTTTCCGGCTGTGCTTACATGGCATCATAAGCAGGATGAATTCAGTAGTAGATGATGCCCAGCGGCCCCGTCACAGACGCCTTGGTCATCGAGGTAATCGAAGGTGAAAACACGACCGTGTAACCCGAGGGCATGAACGCCGTCAGTGTGGTCTCGGAAAAACTCAGATAGGGGCGGAGCAGCGCGTACTTGGCGTCCGACGACGAAGCGGCCGACCAGTCCAGCGATGCCTGTGTCCGCCCGCGCACCTGGATAAAACTCGCCTGCGCTAGGTTCAGCGCTTCAGCCCGTGCGATGGCGAGGTTTTTCTCACTGTCTCCGCGCATCCGCGTCACCGAAGGAATAGCCATGAACGCAATGATGCCGATGATCGACACGCAGGCCATCATCTCCACAAGTGAGAAGCCTTTTGAAAAGGGAGTGTGACGTAGAAAAGTCATGTACTTATTCGTTCACCAAATCCACGCGTGGGAAGTCTCCGGCTTGCCAGTTGGGCAGGGTGAGATACTGGCTGGCATTATCCAAGGCGGCAGTCTTGAGTCGGTCGGAGCCGGTCGTGTAATCCATGAAGTGATCTGTGGTCGTTTGATCCAGAAAACCCGCCCTCAAACTGGGGTCGGGGGAAGAAGGAGCAGGCACCAGCAGGTTGAATCGAGCCATGGTCGTCCCCAGAGCGTTGTAAGTGGTCCGCACGCTTTCGAGGCTGCGCACCTGGGCGGTGCCCCCTGTTCGTGTCTGCGCCATGACCCACGCCGTGAGTGCGCTGAAAACAGTCGCCTGCTGCTGTCTGGCGATGACGCGATTGGCATCGCGTGAGGCGTTCGAGATGGCACCCACCACCAGCGAGGACATGATGCCAATGATGGCAATCGTGAAGATCGCCTCGACAAAGCTGAAACCGTTTCTCCTGAGAATGTGGGATGTCGTCTTCATATCCTGCTGCCCTGCTTTCCTACCTTCTGCGAAAAAACCGCCGGGGAGTCACCTCCCCGGCGGACGTGATCGTCCGAGACTGAGGACCAAGCCGCAGCACCGGGCGCATCAGCACCTGGTATTAATAGGTGCCTGGGTTGTAAGAGACCTGCTTGTTGGTCGCGTCCCAAGTCAGGTACTTCGCAGCTTCAGCTTCTTCCGTGTCGTTGATCGGACCGGAGGTGAAGGATTTGCTGGAGAAGGCACCGGTGGAGGGGCTGACGCCAGCCTGGGCCTTCGCAAGGAGGTCCGAAGCCGTGCCAGTCCAGGAGCTGGTGTCAACGCCAGCGGCGATCGCGGCGTTAAGCACGGAAGCGACCGTCTGGGCATTGCGCTTGCCGGTGGCGACCTTGGCGCTGTCATTGAGGTTGCCGATGTTGGGGATCGCGATGGCGGCGATGATGCCGATGATGGCGATGACGACGAGCATTTCCACGAGGCTGAAGCCAGCTTTGCGGGAGGGGTTGAGCTTGATGTTTTTCATGATGGTGTGTGTGTGTGTTTGGCTGTTGGTGTTGCTTCGATTTGAGCGCTTCGTTTGATGCGATCAGCTCGAATTATGGAATTTATACCCCGTGCTGAAATTATATTCAATATCTTTTTTCATATTTTTTACAATTTATAGATTTATGCCGCCTCACATGCCCAGAGAGACCACCCCGCACTGCCTACTATAACCAAACCGGTCACCTCATTGCCTATCCGTTTGAATGGACTGTTGTGCGTGTGATCAAGGCATATTTTACTTCGTAATTCAGAAAAACGAGCCGTGCTCAGCTCCTGCGGCTCAATGGTTATCAGAGGCCAGGACGAATTAACAACTGCGGGCAGTAGGCCCGAAGTGTGCTCACAATTTTTATTTTGTATTTATTGTTAATATTGTTTATAGTAAATACTCATGAAACTTTGTCGCACCGTATTGAATCATCTTTGCCAAGAAGCCCGCCGTGATGCCGGGCTTTGGCGCACAATCTTTCTTGTGATCAGCCTGCTGCACCTACCCAACATTGCCTCTTGCTTCGTTCCTGATTTTGAATGGTCGATGGTGCGACTCTGGCTCTTCAGTGTCGCCCTCACACTCTTGGTGTGCGCACTGGGGATGCGAGTCCGCACCATGCTCTGGCTTGCCATCCCCCTAGTTCTCTTGGCCCCCGCCTGTGTCGCCTGCCTGTTCAGCATTCAGAGCCTCCCCACGACTTTCCTGTTTCTGGCCTTGCTGGAGACGAATCAAACCGAGCTTGGTGTATTCAAAGCGCAGGCATTCTACACAGGTGCGGGCGCACTGGTGCTCGTGGCACTCTATGTCTGGTTGGTGACAAAGCGCGTACCTGCCGCTTTCCGCTTCGGCCCTGCAGGGAGAGCCTTGATCCTCGGAGCGCTTCTATTGCCTTCCGCCTGGGACCTCGCTGCCTACGGTGCCACGGCCAGTGTGGCCTCCTTCAAGCAGCGCTGCCTATCCACCTTCCCCTGCTCCACCCTCTACGCTGCCTGTGAGGCGCTGGGCTTGCGCGCCCGTGTCCAAGACCGCAAGGAGATGCTGGACACCATCTCCATCAAGGAGGAGCCGACGTTTCAAACTGAATCCCAGCGCCAGGTACACATGCTAGTCATCGGCGAAAGCGCCACGAAGAGCTGCTTTAGCCTTTACGGCTATGAACGCGAGACCACTCCGCTGCTCCAACACACCGACGGATTGATGCCCTTCCGTGATGTGTCCGCCGCCGCCACTGTCACCCTGCTGGCCGTCCCCTCCATGCTCACCTCCTCGCCTCCTGGCAAAGTATTGGAGGCGACGCAGCAGCCCAGTATCCTCACAGCCTACCACAAGGCAGGCTTCCGCGTTTACTGGCTCTCTGCACAAAAGAAGCACGGCACCTTCGATACGCTCACCTCACTCTTCTCCGCAGACGCGGACGAGTCCGTCTTCAAGGGGGGCAAATTCGACACCTACGGGGCTGGAGCTTACGAAAGCGCGACTGATGCCAGCCTGCTGCCCCTCGTCACCAACGTGCTCAAGCGCAATGAACCCAAAGTTCTCTTCGTCCTCCACACCATCGGCAGTCATGGCCCCTATCCCTGGCGCTACTCTGACAAGCTCGCCCGCTTTCCAGCAGACAAGCATGCTGTGATGGACGCTCTCCTGCGCATCTCCGGCGGAATCACCCACAATCCGGCGGATCTCCAGCTCGCCCAGAACTCGTATGACAACACCATCTGTGCCACGGACTTCCTCCTCGCCAATCTCATCCACATCCTCAAAGCCACCCAGGCATCCTCTTGGTTCTGTTACATCTCCGATCACGGCGAGAACACCTCGAAGGCGCTCCTCAATAAATTCATGCACGGCATGATCACGCGCCAAGTCGTCGAGGTGCCGATGCTCATGTGGGTGTCCCCCCAATATGCTCAAAAACATCCCGCCAAGACAGACGCGCTGCGCTCCCATCTCGACACGCCCTTCAGCGCCACCTGCACCTACCACACCCTCCTCGATATGGGCGGCCTCTCCTGCACGGACTCAAAACCCGAGTGGAGCGCCGCCTCCGCCCACTTCTCCCCCGGCCCACGCCTCGTGTGCGACTCCACCTGCAAAGTCACCGACTACGACCAGCGCTTTCCACCCTTGAAATCCGCCGCAACACCGCCGAAGCAAACCAAGCCCTCCATTCTCAGCGCCGCATCTCAGCCGCCGCCATGACATCCCGTCTCCTTCCAGTCATCCATCTATTTCTGTTGGGAGTCTTGGCCGCCGCTGAACCTCTCCCCTTGGAGCCGCCGCCCCTCGTGCTCCCGCCTGAAGTTCATGAGATCGCGCCGACGGATGTCGAGCGCTACCTCGTCGATCACCTCGACACCGTCATCATCGACGTGCGCACCGAACAGGAGCGGAAATCACGCGGCCACATCCTCAATTCCCTCCATCATGACTTTTTCCACGTCAGGAAGGATACTGCGGCGCTCGCAAAGCTCGACAAGGCAAAGCCGTGCATCATTTATGACGCCATCGGCGGTCGCGCAAAGCTCGTCGCCATCGAGATGCACAAGCTCGGGTTCACTAATCTCCTTCTACTCAAAGGCGGCTTCAATGCTTGGACAGCGGCAGGTCAGGCCGTGGCACGCTGAGCAGCCTCCTTGGAAGACAGCTTGATCCCCTCCCCACAGCGCATCACACGAAAGGGCTGCTCTAGGCGTTCGCAGGCATGGATGAACTCATCCGGCGCTTCGGTGTTGAACCCGAACATCTCATAATGGCATGGCACCACGAGGCGGACACCGCCTGCTTTCGCCAGGGCGGCTGCCTCACTGCCGTTGAGATTACCCGCCACGCGGCGCTCCGGCTTGTTCCCGTTGATCGGCAGCAGCGCGATGTCACACGGATGCTCGCGCAACATCCGCACGATGTCGTCATGCCATAGTGTGTCGCCGCTGTGGTAGATCGTGAACGGCCCGCACTTCACGAGAAAGCCCGTGTGGTGGCAGTTGCCGCGCTCATCCCGCAGCACTTCATTGTGCTTTGCGACCACCCCCTGCCACTCCCAGCTCCCTTCCATCCAATGATCATGATCCCCGATCGGGCATAGCTCCACCTCAGCGCCGCCGAGTCGCCTTCTTGCCTCTTCGATAACGGGGTGCGGCAAATACAAACGGAAGCCCGGGTTCGCCTTCGCCAAAGGCACCAGCGTCGCCCCATCGAGATGATCAGTATGCACATGGCTGGCAGTCACTCGCGTGATGCCCGTGAGCCTGCCCGGATCGATGCAGCGCTCCGTCATGCGCACATGCGGCTTGTCGGTCTGCGCATACTTCTCCGTCAGTGAGTCAGACAGGTAAGGATCGAACAGCACGCGCTCACTGCCCCACTGCACCAGAAATCCGCTCTGCCCCAGCCACCAGACGTGCAGCACATCCTCGTCATGCGCCGCTGCGGCGATGTCTGCCAGCAGTGCGTCGTCTTTTTGAAACGCAGGGATCATCGCTCACGCCCCAAATTGAATCGCCGCGATTTTCTCCGCCATATCATGACTGGCGCAGAAGACGAGCTCGGCTGCGGCGGCACGGGAAAGCCGCGCTTTCATGGAAACGACGCGCCCCATTCCCTCACCATCGACATAAGCCTGCACCGGTCGGTTCTTCGGCTGCAAGCTGCGGATCTCCACCATGGTGTCCGGCGAAAGCAAGGCATTGCGCCAGTGCCCAGGCTCCAGCACGTTCGATCCCACCAGCAGCCACGCAGGCGTATCCGCGAGCAATGGAGAGGCCCCCATGCTGCGCGCATATGCGGTCGATCCCGCCGCAGTGGCCACGAGCGCCCCGTCACTCACCAGCTTCGGAATGCGCCGCACACCGTTCACCGTCACCTCCAGCCACGCGCTCTGACTCGTCGCGCGCTCCAGCCATGCGTCGTTGAATCCGTTCGCGGTGCGTGTCCGCCCCTCCTCATCCTCGAATTCGAGGAAGAGCATCGGCATCTGTCGGAAAATGACATTGTTCGGCGGAAAGGAGTCCGCCGCGACCTGCTCGTGACCATTGAGCAAGAAGCCCATGTGCCCGGCATTGATGCCGAAGAACGGCAAGCGCGTGCGCCAGTGCTCACGGATGCTGCGCAGCATCGCCCCATCACCACCGACGACGCTGATGAAGTCCGCATCCCCAGCGGGGACGCTTTTCGCCGCCAACGGCGCGCTCCACTCACGCGCTCTCGGGTTCGCCACATCGGCCTGCAGGAAAAACCGCGCACCTCCCAGCGTGCCACGCGCCCAATTGCCGGGAACTGGCGCACGATACAGGCCGTAGCGCTCGATGTAAGCCAGCGCGTGCGCACTCAACAAGCCTGACACGTCTTGACCGTGACTCAAACGCGCACGGATGTCCGTGCTCGCCCCCTCGACGAGCAAGTCGATCTCCCGCGCATGCGGAGGCATGTCCTTGGCATCGAGGGCAAATCCCGGCCGCCGCAGCACCGCAAAACGCGCACTCCGCCACAACTCCGCACCGCGCTGCCAGGTACGCTGGATCAGCGACTCTCCGTGCGCACCACCCACGAGCAAATCCGCGCCCACCACATGCCATACATCCCCTTGCGTCTCATAAAGCGTCTGAAGCTCATGATTCCGCGTGAATGTCTCCCGCTCAAAATCGCTCAAATCCACCACCACTTTCGGCAGCCCGTTGAAGACGATGTCTGCCAAGGCCGCACGGTACACCGGCGGCACGCTACCAGTCACCAGCTTGTCCGGACGCGGGCCGCACGGGATCACACGCACCTCATCGAACATTTCCGCCAGCCGTGCCGCGATGGCTGCATGATGATTTCCCGGCGGATTGAAACTGCCCCCAAAAATGGCGATGCTTTTCGGCATCCCTCATCCTGCCAGCCTGCGCATCGAGTGCAAGCCCCGCGCTCACCTCCATTCACGCAGCAGCGCCAGCCCCTCGATATTGCGCGGTGCCAGCGCGAGAGAGTCAAGTAGATGACGTTTTGCCTTCGCCGCGTCTGTTTCCTTCAACAAGCCTGCCAATTTGAAGTGACTCTGCACTGCGCTGCCGGGATCGAGAATCAACACACGCTCCAGCGCCGCGATGGCGCTTGGTTTGTCTTGCAATGCCTCGGCCGCCTGCGCCAGTGCTTTTTGCGGTGTGGCGAGGAAAGGGTTCAACGCCATCACGCGCAAAGCATTCGTTCTGACCTCAGTCCAGCGCCGCTTCGTCACGTCCAGCTCGATCAAGCGCAGGAAGGAGCTCTGCGCGCTGGATGAATTCGCAGCGATCAGACGCAGCGCGGTAGCCTCCTCCTCCGTGCGTTTCAATTCGCGCAAGGCCAGCACTTTGAGTCCGTGACCACTCTGCGCACTGTAATCCTCCGGCAGCAGGCGAATCAATGTCTCGGCCGTTTTGAGTACCTGATGCCAGTTTTTTTGATTCACCATCTCCTGCGCATATTTGCGCGCCGCAGGCAAATTGTTCGGATGCTGCTTGAGGAATGAAGCGACCGATCCCTGGTCAAAAGGGTTCAAATCCTCCGGCTTCGGCTCCTCCCACTCAGCCTTGGCACCAAAGCTGAGCGCACGGCCTTTGATGAACCTCGCGAAACCCGCCTCCACTTCCCTCAGGCCACCAGCGTTCGCCTCTATCGCGTCGTTGATGCGTTTCCCGGCGGCGAGATCACGCAGAATGTCCTGGAACTTCTCCTTCCCCGACTTCTCCAACAAATACTCCACCACTTGGCTCGACTCGAAATAAGCAAACATGAGATGATCCTGCGACTGCGTGTTCATGAAAGCCCCGCTGAGCTGCGAGACAGGCGTGAGCGTCTCCTCGTCAAGCACCATACTACGAAACGTCGCATCCATCGCCATGCCCCACGCGGGATCGCGTTGACGCTCCTCATAAACGCTGATGCCCTCACTCAACCAACGCGGCATCTTGTTCCTCGTCACGCTTAGGGTGATGACGTGGCAGAACTCATGCCACAACGTGCTCTCCCAGTTGTTCCGGCCATGTGCGAGGCTGCCCGGGCTGTTCATCGTCACCACCGTGCCGAAACACACCCCCAGCATCCCCTGCCCTCCCAACGCACCAAACGTGCGCATTGCAAAGTCCTGCTGCGAACCGAAGAACTCGACCAACACAGGCCTTTTCAGCTCCAGCCCGTATTTCGGTGCCAGGACGGCCTTCGCCTCACGCAGCAACTCCAGCGCACGCAGGCCATAGATCGGCCAGTCACGCTTCGGCATCTTTAAAATGAAGTCCTCGTAAGTTTGCGTGACATACCCCTCCATCTCCTTCTCCAGCAGACCGAGATTGTGCGCCTGGATATTGTAGCCGTCTTCCTTGCGGATGGCGGCAGCCAGCTTCCACGCCTCACCCTCCTCTCCGAGACGCAGCAGATCATGGCAGAGCTGCACCTTGGCGGGCAGAAACTTCGGATCCAGCTCCAGCGCCTTACGCTGATGCGCCACACTCTCGGCGAAGCGGTACGCGCGTGACAAACAACGCCCGATGATATGATCCACCGCCGGATTTGTGCCCCAGCGCTTCAATGCCGCGCCACGCGCCTGCGCAAACTTCTTTGCATCCGCATGAAACAGATGCGCCACCACCGCGCGCAGCGACCACGCCTGTGCATTCTTCTCATCGAAATCGAGCACCTGCTGCACCGCAGCCTCCGCTTCGACAAATTTCTCTCCGCCAATGAGCAGCTCCGCCCGCAGCAGATGCGCAGCGTGCAGGTGCGGATTCAATTCGAGCGCCTTCGTCAGATTCTCGACCGCCTTTCCGCGGTCACTGGACCGAAATGCTTCCGCCAGCCCGAGGCGCAGCGCCGCCGTCTCCCCATGCGCCTTCAAACCGGCACGAAACACATCAGCGGCACGCTTCGCGTCGTCTTTCTCCAGTGCCAGCCGCCCTTCCGCTAAATAAGCCGCCTCCAGCTTCGCATCCTTGCTCTGCGCAGCCTTGAGATATTGCGCACAGACCTTCTGCGCGTCCGCCCCGAGCACCAGCGCCGCCCTGCCGAGTATGACCATTTCCAGCGCCGTGCGGTCCTTCGCCGGCTTCGCCTTCGCCGCCTCATTGAGTCCTTTCAGCGCCTCCGCTGCGACTTCCATCTTGCCGAGCATCCTCGCGAGATCATGGCGGAGCATCAGCAGTTCAAAATGGCCGGGGTGCAGCACAAGTGCCGGCCTCGTCTCATCGAGCGCCGTCTCGATCTGCCCCATCTCCACCAGTGCCTTGAGACGCATGATCCGCCACTCCGGTGCCTTCAGTCCCTTATCCACCGCCGCCTCGCCAACGCGTGCCACCAGTTCGTAATCCCCACGCGCCAGCAGTTCTCCCACCGGCCCGAGATTACGTTCCTCAAAAATTTTTTCGAGATCGATCTGCTGCCCCCGCACCACAGCGGTAATGAAGAGCAGCAGGAGAACTGGCACCAGACGCATGGTTTCAAATCGCGTTCAAACCCATGCTTCTCGCACGAGTTGTGCCGGTTTGTTTCCCAAACAATTCTTCAGCGGCTGGCCTCTGCCCGTCATCGCGAGCGAATGCTTGCGCTGAAGCCTGGGGGGCTTTTTAAATTCGGGCACATCTGGGAAGTTGGCGTGGGCGCGGAGCCATGACATTGGCAGACGGCAGGCCGGAAATGTCATGGCTCCCTCTCATGAATTGTGTGCAAGTGGCGGGCGGTGGCGTTATGGTCGTGGCAACACAGTCACTACCACCATGCTGCGCACTATCTGTCTCTCCAGTCTTCTGCTGATCTCACCGGTTTTTGCCGCCTCGGTGGCACCCGCACCCACACCTGGGCCAAAACCTGCGCCGACAAAGCCCGAACCAGCGAAGCCAGCACCGAAGCCGGAGCCGACCAAGCCGCAGCCATCTCCCTCACCCGCCAATCCACCCACCCAGCCCGTAGCACCTGCGAACACACCTCCAACAACCAGCCCCACGACGGCTACGAAGGTCACAGCCGTCTCGAAAGCAGCTGATGAAAAGCCGAAGCGCAAGTCCGTGGCGGAGTTCACGAAGGACTTCAAACGCGTGGATGGCCTGTTCCGCACTTACCTCGATCTCGACAAGGGTGGCCTCTGGCTATTCGTGGCGAAGGGCCAGGTCGGCCCCGAGTTCATTTACTTCAACCATAGCGTTGACGGCCCGGTCGCTGCCGGACACAACCGCGGCCGCTACGGGAGCTCCCTGATCTTCAACTTCCGCCGCGCCTTCGACCGGATCGAGCTCGTCGAACAAAACACGAAGCTCTACTTCGATCCGCAAAGCCCGCTGGCCCGTGCACAGAAGGCGAACACGAGCAACGCCATCTTGGCGAGTGAGACCATCGCCGCCGAAGATGCTGAAGGCTACCTGATCCCCGCCATCAACCTATTCCTGCGGGAGAACCTCACTCAGGTGAAGTTTGGCAGCGGAGGGGACAAGGCCGTGCTCGGGAGGCTCTCCGAACCTAAATCCAAAGTGCTCCGCATCAATGGCTACCCAGGGAATACGGCCATCATCGCCGAGTATGTGTATGAAAACCCTTCCCCCACTTGGGAAACTAATGCTGATGTCGCCAATCCGCGTTACATCAGCGTGCAGGTGCAGCACACGCTCATCGCCATGCCGGAGAGTGACTACAAGCCGCGCCGCGACGATCCGCGCGTCGGTTATTTCACCCATCAGATCACTGACATGACGAGCGTCGATCCAGCGCCGTTCCGCGACGTCATTCACCGCTGGCGGCTGGTGAAACAGAAGCCCGGCACGAAACTTAGTGAGCCTGTGAAGCCCATCGTGTTCTGGATCGAAAACACGACGCCGGTCGAATTCCGTGACACCATCCGCACCGCCGTGCTGAAATGGAACGAGGCGTTCGAGACCGCCGGCTTTAAGGACGCCGTCGTCGTCAAGCAGCAGCCTGATGAAGCGAAATGGGACGCAGGCGATATCGAGCACAACGTGCTGCGCTGGACCAGCAGCGTAACCCCACCCTTTGGCGGCTACGGTCCCAGCTTTGCCAACCCGCGCACCGGGGAGATCCTCGGCGCGGACATCATGCTGGAGTACAGTTTCATCACGAAGAGGCTGCTCACGAAAAAGCTCTTCGAGACGGCCGCTGCCACTGCGGAGCCTGACGCACGCCTCAACCCCAATGTCTGCGATGCCTGCGGCTCCGCGCGCCAGGGCCTCATGTTTGGCCAGACCATGCTGCGCCTGCATAACGGTGGCCGTGTCGAAGTGGACCGCCTCATCAAGGAAGCGCTCTATTACCTCTGCCTGCATGAGGTGGGCCATACGCTGGGATTGAACCACAATTTCCGCTCCAGCCAGCTCCACAGCCTCGCGGACATCCACAACGCCGCGATCACGGAGAAGACCGGACTCACTGGATCAGTGATGGATTACCCGCCAGTGAACATCGCGCCGAAAGGCGTGCAGCAGGGCCAGTATTTCACCACCAAACCTGGACCATATGACCACTGGGCCATCAATTATGGTTACAGTGAGGCATTGGAGGATCCCATCGGGGAGCAGAAGCGCCTCAATGATATCGCCGGTCTCTCTCACAGACCGGAGCACGCCTTCGCCAACGATGCCGATGACATGCGCATGCCGGGGAAGGCCATCGACCCGCGTGCAATGCTTTACGACATGAGCAGCGACTCCATCGGCTACGCCGACCAGCGCTGCGACCTCATCCGCGCCGAGGTCGGAGACATCCTCAAAGACGTGTCTGAGTCCGGCCAGAGCTGGCAGGAAGTCACGCAGGCGTTCGCCGCGCTCACCAAGGAGGCGGGCAGCTCACTCAATGCCGTCTCGCGTTACGTCGGCGGCGTTTATGTCGAACGTGCGGTACAGGGGCAAGCACCGGGCACTGCCCCCTTCAAGCCCGTGGAGGCCGTAAAGCAGCGTCAAGCGCTCGCTGTGCTCGCGAAGCACGCGTTCGCCCCAAACGCTCTCTCCGCACCGCCGGAGCTCTACGCGCACCTACAGTTGCAGCGCCGTGGCTTTGATCACCGCAACGATGGGGAAGACCCCAAGTTGCATGACCGTGTCTTCATCATCCAACGCGGCCTGCTCGACCATCTGCTACACCCGCAAACACTGCGCCGCATCATGGACAGCAGCCTGTATGGCAACGAGGTCTCATATGACGAAGTGCTCGCCACTCTCACCTCCGCGATCTTCACCGGCGACGATCCGGCAAAGCCCGTCACTGCCATGCGGCAGAATCTCCAGCTCGAATACCTCGGCCGCCTGCTAAACATGGCCAACAACGGCGCTTACTACAGCGCCATCCAGAGCGGTGCCCTTCTTCAGATCGAACGCATCAGGCAGATGGCCTTCCCGACCACGCCAGCGCATCAGCTCGCGATCAAATACCGCATCCGTCGCGGGTTGGATGAGAAATGATCCGCAGCACTTCGGCAAAACAGACACGTTTCATGCGTTTCTCTCCGCATGAAACTGTTCCCCCTGTTGCTCTACATCGCCACCTCCGCCTCCCAGGCCGCTTTCCCAGACGGCTGGTACCTCTGGTCGCCACGTGACGAGGCGCGACCGAGCGCCGTCGCCAACAAAAGCGGCGGCCATGACGGTAAAGGTGTCCTCGTCCTCGAAACGGGCAAGGGCGGGCACTGGATCGGCTGCTGGACACGCATTTTGCCAATTGAAGGCGGCAGGCATTACCAATTCAGCGCATGGCGAAAGTTCGAGAACATCTCCCTGCCACGCCGCAGCGTGTATGCACGGGTGATCTGGCAAGATGAGAATGGCAAGCCTGTCACCTGGGAGGAGCCGGCAAAGCAGGGCTATGCCAAAGGCACCACGCCACGCGCCGAGCCTGAGTATCCTCACGCCCCTGCCGGAGAGGGCGGCGTGTGGGCGCACTGTGAAAGCATTCTCCGCGCCCCTGTGGCCGCGAAGCAGGCGAAGATCGAGCTGTATCTCCAATGGGCTGCGAACGCGCGCGTCGAATGGAGCGATGTGGAGCTCTCCGCAGCACCGGCACCCGCGGCGCGCAAAGTGCGGCTGGCAACCATTCATCTTCAGCCGAAGGGAGGCCATAATCCGTCTGACAAGCCACCGCAATTCGCACCACTCATCGCCGATGCCGCGAAACAGAAGGCCGACCTCGTCGTGCTGCCTGAGACACTCACCTTTTATGGCACTGGCAAGAAAATGGCTGAGTGCGCCGAGTCCGTCCCAGGCCCCAGCACCGAATACTTCGGCTCACTGGCAAAAAAACATGACCTCTACATCGTCGCTGGACTTGTCGAGCGGGATGGCAAGACGCTCTACAACACCGCCGCGCTCCTCGGCCCTGACGGACGCCTCGTCGGCAAGTATCGCAAGGTGACGCTGCCACGCGGAGAGATCGAGGAGGGCATCACCCCAGGACACGAGTACCCTGTGTTCGACACACGTTTTGGAAAACTCGGCATGATGGTCTGCTACGATGGCTTTTTCCCAGAGGTCGCCCGTGCGCTCGCCATTCATGGAGCAGAGGTGATCGCGTGGCCAGTGTGGGGCTGCAATCCGATGCTCGCAAAAGCGCGCGCATGCGAAAATCACGTCTATCTCGTCAGCAGCACCTACACGGATCACACGAAGCATGACTGGATGATCTCTGGCATCTTCGACCACTACGGTGACATCCTCGCACAAGCCGAGGCATGGGGCACAGTCGTTGTCGCCGAAGTTGATTTGAACCAGCCCTCGCATTGGAACAGCCTGGGGGACTTCAAGGCCCAGCTCCCTAGCCATCGCCCTCCGGCTCTGAAGGAATGACCTCCTTGTGAGCGAACGCGCATCCGCGTAAAGGCTGTCGTGAGAGTCTTTTTTACCTACTGCTTTGACGGCTGACTGGTGGGCTTAGTGAGTTCGTCACGCAACGCCCCATTGGCCCCGGAGGGAAGCGTCAGCGAAACACCACGCCCCCGCTGCGTGTCATTATCCGTCGGAGCGGCCACCAAGGGCTCGACGATAGGCATGGCCTTCATCACTCTGGAGGACGGCACTGACCGCACTGGCGCGGGTGCGACGACGGAGGTTTTTGCCGCCTTGGCGGCCTCCACTGGCACAGCCTTCCGCCTCTGCCACAGCGCGTCA
The DNA here is from genome assembly GCA_964421275.1 of uncultured Prosthecobacter sp. GTDB lineage: Bacteria > Verrucomicrobiota > Verrucomicrobiia > Verrucomicrobiales > Verrucomicrobiaceae > Prosthecobacter. The sequence continues at coordinate 12,046 of CAYQWE010000012.1, read as the reverse complement.
CCAGAGAGATGTGCGCACATGGCACCGATGACCATAGAGCCGCCGATGAACACCGCAGCCTTCAACCATAGCGGAACATCGTCGCCAGGAATGAGGTGCGCTGGCAGCGTGGGCGGTGCGCTTGCGGCAGCGCGGGCCCAGTCCGGCGCGTCGGGCGGTGTGGGCTCGCCGCCAGCATTCCTGAAGAGAAGCTCGGCAAAACCAATGCTCGCCTCGTCATTGCGCACGGCTCCGCCTGAAGTCAGTGCCACAGTGGCGGCGGGAGAAATCTCACGCCTCACGGGCTTCCTGGAGACAGAAGACGTTTTGGAAGGCGGCTTCAGTCCGGTCACTTCCACCGACTCCACGCCACTCTTGCGTTCCGGTCCGGGGATCGGCTTAACCAAGTCATAGTGCTGGATGATGCGGGCGTCGCGGGCATGTATGCCGGCGCGCTGCGCCGACTTCGACCCGGCCACTTTGGCGATCTCTTCATCGAGCAGGCGCGCGACTGTCTCGCGCTCACGGGCCCCGCCTTCAGGCTCGGCAGCCGCGCCGACGGGCGATTCGAGGCCGAGGAGAAATTTGCACAAAGCGGCGAGCCATCCCGCATGCCATGCCGTGGTGGTGGTGCTCTTCGCGGGCGGCAGCAACACGGACGGGTCGGTGCCGCGACCGGACATGGAGGCCAGTGTCGGATGAGCGCGAACAATGATGTTGAACGCAGGCCATTCGTTGAGGCGTGACACGAGCAACTTCGTACTGCGTGAATCCTCGCGTGCGAAGCCGGTCAGCAGAAAGATGTCCTCCAGGCGCAGTTTGCTGGCAGGCAGTGTGGAGTTGTCGAGCTGGGTCAGGGCGCTATCGAGCCCGGCGAGCACGAGATAAGCCTCCTGCACGTCAAGGCTGCGCCGCTCGCGCATCAAGTCAGCCAGACTGATGCCCTCGACGATCTCCTCCGCGAGGCAGACGACATCCGCAGCCTCGTTGACGAGCACGACAGTGACGAGGCCCGTGTTCTCACGCTTCTTGGTGATTTTCAACGCTGCGTCATCGACCTCACGTACGCGGGCACAGGAGATGCTGGACGGTGGTGTCTGCTCGATGAGCACCGCACGGCCGGTCTTCGTTAGCGTGCCGCGCATGCTGTAAGGATTCGCCATATCGAGACGCTGGCTTTGGATACGCACCAAGTTCACCAAGCCACGTGCGACCTCCTGGTAGCTGGCGAGCAGCGGCGCGAGCAATGCGCGCGGCTTCTGCGCGGCGGGCACCTCCCCAGAAAGCTGCTCTGGTGCGAGCTTCTGCAGCACGAGCCGCAGCTCACGCATCGCCGCGATCGCACCCACACCCGCGCTCGCTAGGCAACTGCCCAGCAGTTCGGAAAAATCAGGCGCGGACAACGGATGATCCGTGAGCGTCGGCCCGCCACCGCCCTGCTCGGCCAGAAAGGTGCGCAGGAAGCGCGCCTGCTTCTCAAAGCCGGCCCTCAGCGCACGCCTCTTGCCGCCCCCGCTGTCCAACACGCGAAAATCCGCCGCCAATACCTGCACAGCGCGCGGAGCTGTCTGCACCACTCGGAAGCTGTCGAGCGGCGAATCACCAAGGAACTCGCCGCGCTCACACACTGCCACCGCAGCCTCCAGCGCACGGCAGGCGATCATGATGGCCAGCCAGCACGGCAGCTCCTGGATGCGGAGCAGGTAGCTGCGTAGCACCTCGCCGTCCACATTGCTGGTGATGTAGAAGGGATTGCCCTCGTCCTCGCCGAACTCGATCAGTCGCGCTAGGGCTGGATGGCCGCGTTTTTGCAAGGTAACGCATGCCTCCTCGAAGGCGGTGCGATTTGCCAGCGGCTCCAGTAGCACATGACAATGCACATATTCGAGCCGCTGCATGTCAAAGGACAGCACTGCCACCTGTCCAGCATCACGCACCAGCTCGACGTTGTTGCCGTCGGCGTCCTGGACGATTTGGTAATGCCTGAATTGACTCGGCTCCGACATGGGGGCGCTGGAAGAAGAAGGAATTCGCGATTATCCCGCCATGCGGCGGATGTTCAAGCCGGTGTTTGCCACAGTGGCGTGAATTCCAGGATCTGCATCACCCGGCGTTAATCTGCCCCCCTTTAAACCGGTGGTTTCCATGCGGCGATGGAACCAGGCGATTTCGATTTCATGCCGAGACGCTGCGTGGTGAACTCATCCGGGAGAAGGATCTCCGTGGCCGACCCAAGACTCAGTGCGCCCATAAAGTGCGCCTCCGTGCGTTCGGCGGACTCTGCAAGCCACGCGAAGGCGCGGTGATAGAGGCTCATGAAGGCGTCCACATAAGGGGCGACGCACTCCGACGTCTGCGAGGCCATCTTCAGGGCGATGGCACGCATGCTGGAGACATCCACCGAGAGCAGCGACACACCCGGCATCTCCGGCAGCGGTTGCGGGAACAGATGCTGGTTCAACGACACGGTGCCGCCGCCTTCGGCGAAGGGATAAGGCGCACCGTCCATCGTGGAAACGATCTGCTTCACAAGATTGAGCATCTTCGGTACCACAGACTGCAACGCGGTGAGAAAGGAGCTAGGGTCATCGACGTTCGCAAACTTCGCGCCCAAGGTCTGAAAGGCAAAGAATGTGGTCAGCAGCTCGCGAAACGATGGCAGCGCACTGCACATCGCCTCATAGATCACCACCCAGGAAGCGAGATCACTGCGGCGTTTGCGGAGCCAGTCATTGAGGTCGTCAGGCTGGCTCCACCAAAGCATCCCCAGCGCGGCGGCGAAGCGCCCCTCCAGCACGCGCTCGCGTTCCTGAAGCGGGCCTTCCATATGCTCCATCACCAGACGCTGACGAGCGGCCTCCGCACGCAGAGCAGCAGGGCTTGCCTCCTCAATTCCGAACTGCATGCGTGAAACGGTAAACCCCGCCATACTCAACGTCGCGGCGGCCTCCAGATCACGACGGCGCTGCCATGCCTGGTTCCATTCCTGTAGCGTCATTTTGAACTGCGGCCCCCACGCCACGATCTCGTCACGCACGACCGCGATGACACGCTGAAGCCCAGCGCGTGAAGTCGCCTCCGCAGGTGTGCTGCCGAGGCCGCACATCGCCCGCTCGGGATGGGCGAGTCCGCCGAAGTAGCGGCGGATCACCAGCAGCGACTCCTCCTCACGGCGGTTTTGATGGATCACCTCCTCATCAGCCACCATGCGGTGCTCGTGCAGGTTCAAGCCCAGCTCATGCTGATAATAAAAGTAGGTCACCTGCCGTGAAAGATCGACGAACTGCCTCAGCACCGAAGCCCCAGGCTGCACGGGCGAGAGATAAGTGACCAACTCGGCTGCTGGCGCGGCTTTACCCGCAGAGGTAGCTTGCGGGAGGTTCTCTGCCTCCATCGCATTCTTCGATGCTTTCTCCGCCGCTACGGTGGCTACATGGCGGGCCATCAGCAGCGATAGGTTCTCCGGTAGGCGATGCTGTACCATGCCGCGATGCACCTCCATCTCTGCGGACTCCCACGCGGCAGCGAGCAGCGAGAGCTTGCGCTGCATGCGTTCATACATCTCCCCGCCGATCACATTCGCGCCGGCGCGGTCTGCCGAGCGCCGGATCACCCACAGCGTCACTGCACTTGTGGCGCGTGAGGCTAGGGCGAGCAGTAGGAAGGGAATCTTCGCCGCCCACATCCAGCCGCGCAGCATTCGGCGCTTCTGCCTGCTCCATTCGGACTCGCGCCGCGACTTCTCCCGCAGGCGCATCTCCCACTCGTCACGTTCCATGACCGCGTGAAAGAACCACGCATTCATCTCCCGCACGGCATGCACAAAGATCGTGCCCATTCCGCCAGCGTTGTGGCTGAGCTCGTGTGCCAGCAGCCCCCCCAGCTCGCGGGCGGTGATCACAGAGATCACGGGCAGTCCCAGATGCAGTTGCGTCCGACCTGTCAGGATACCCACCAGTCCACCGGCCATCGAACTGCGCACGGAGATCGTCGTGTCCAGCCACACCTGCTCCGGCGGCTGTGCCCGTAAATGCCAGCAGAGCAGGTGGATGAGTTCAAAGAGCTGCGGTTGTGTGCCTGCGGTGACCTGCACCGCCACCTTCGCATGCCTCGGACGCGGCCTCAGAGGCCGCAGCATCAGCAGCCATGTGGCCCCCATGAATGCGAACTTCAGCAAATCGGGAACCACCCTCCATTGGAAAACGCCCTTCACCGCCATGTGACCCGTGATCAGATAAACCTGCCAGCAGATCCACACAAACAGCCCGGCCACTAGCAACAGATAAGTGAACTGCAAGGCCAGCGACACCAGCGCCGAAACCACCAGCAGCAGAAAATGCACCGGTCCACGCCATGGTGCGATACGCACAGGCTTGGCGGGGCTGGCTGGAGATAACTGTGCGGAAGACATGGACTTACCTCGTCCGTCGAATGACGGAGCAGAGGCGCAAACTTAACCTCAGTTAATATGGAATTTCTAGTTAATTATTAATATTCAACACACCCGAAAGCATACATCCCCATTCGCCCGCCTCACTCATGCGCCGAAAACACCCGCAGCATTGCCACCGACCAAGCGTGGATGCGAAGACAGCCGGCATTGAATTGCGTTTGTCGCCTCTCCTTCTCGTCGCCAAGATACCCTCCCGACAATCATGCCCGCAGCCGCCCCCCAGCAAAATCTCCGCCAAAACGGATTCCGTATCCTCGAAAACGACCTCCGCTTCCTAATGGAGGCATTTTCTGCTGTGCTGACAAAGCTCGGAGAACCCAATCTGGCCGCTTGCCTACCGTGGATCGGCACCGGGGTGCCAAAGCAGACCACGCGCGCCCTCGGCCAGGCCTATTCCATCGCCTTCCAACTCCTGAACATCGTGGAGGAACGCGCCGCCTCGCAGGTAAGGCGCCTGCGTGAGAAAAAACTCGGCACCGAAGCCGAGAAGGGTTTGTGGCCGGACAACTTGAGACAACTGCGAGCCCTCGGCCTGAGTCGGGAAGAAATCCTCGCCGCCTTACACGAGGTCTGCGTGGAGCCTGTTCTCACCGCACATCCTACCGAGGCAAAGCGTGGAACCGTACGCGAACTGCACCGCGAAATCTACAGCCTCATGAACCGCCATGAGAACGCGGCCTACACACCGCGTGAGCAGGCACGACTGCGCAGTCAGCTTCAAACCCAGCTCGAAAATCTCTGGCGTACAGGCGAGATCCACGTCACACGCCCAAGCATCGAGACCGAACTGCAAAATGCGCTGCACTACCTGCGTGAGGTCTTCCCCGAGGCGCTGGCTCGTGCGCATGTACATCTGCGCGAGGCGTGGCAGGCCAGCGGCTTCGATCCTGCGCAGATTGACGCACTGCCTCCCCTGCTCCGCTTCGGCTCCTGGATCGGTGGCGACCGCGACGGGCATCCCTTCATCACCCCAGATGTCACGCGCCACACCCTCCAGGCCATGCGTCAGAACGCGCTGCGCGTGCAGCGCCGCACGCTGGAGTCCTTGGCAAAGCATCTGCCGCTCAGCTCATTGTTCCAGGCCACGCCGTCGAAGCTCACACAGTTGATAGAAACGCTCGCCATCAAGCTGCTAGGCGAGCCACACATCGACACGGCATACATCTTAGAGCGCAACAAGGAGGAGCCGTGGCGCGCGGCAGTTTATCTGATGCGCGCAAAGGTGCTGCTCGCTATCGAGAAGCCATCGTCGTCCGCAGCCTACGTCAATCCGGCAGAACTCCGCGCCGACATCGACGCACTCGCGCAGACGCTAGTCGAAGTCGGAGCCAAAGCGGTCGTGGAAGAATTGATCGTGCCTCTTCGCCGCAATCTCACGGCCTTCGGTTTCCACTCCGCCGCGCTCGACGTGCGTCAGAACTCCGCGTTTCACGAAAAGGCGCTCGATCAACTGCTGCGCGCCGCCGGTTTGCTCGATGAAGGCTCGTTCATCGACTGGAGCGTCGAGAAAAAACGCGAACTGCTCGACCGCGAACTCGCCTCACCGCGTCCGTTCCTCTCGCCTGGCATCTCCGCCGGGCCGGAAGCCGACACCGTGCTCGCCTGCCATCGCGTTCTGGCCGATCACCGCCAGCAATTCGGCAATGCGGGCCTCGGCTCGCTCATCGTTTCGATGACACGCCGCGTGGAGGACCTGCTCATCGTTTATCTCCTCGCCCGTGAGGCCGGATTGATGGAATGGACACCGGAGGGACTCGTCTGCCCGCTGCCCGTCGTGCCGTTGTTTGAGACCATGGGCGATCTCGAAGCCGGCCCCGGCATCGTCGAGGCCTTCCTCGCGCATCCCGTCACGCAGCGCAGCCTGAAAGCGCAGAGCAATGGTGCCACGCCCGTGTTTCAAATGATGGTCGGCTACTCCGACTCGAACAAGGACTGCGGCATCGTCGCCAGCCAGTGCGCGTTGCATCGTGCGCAGCGTGAACTCTCTGCCACCATCCACAAGCACGGCGCACGCCCCATCTTCTTCCACGGTCGCGGTGGCACCGTCGGTCGTGGCGCGGGTCCCACGCACTGGTTCATGGAGGCGCTGCCGCACGGCTCCCTCAGCGGCGGCATGCGCATGACCGAGCAGGGCGAAACTATCGCGCAAAAATACGCGCACATCGGCTCCGCCGTTTACAACGCCGAGCTGCTCATTGCCTCAGCCACCGCCGCCACCGCGCGTCATCGCACCACGGAATCCCGCGCGCATCCCGCGCTCGAGCCGATCTTCGAAAAACTCGCCGCCGACAGCCGCGACGCGTATCGCGCCTTCCTGCATGCGCCGGACTTCATGAAATTCTACCGCCAGGCGACGCCGATCGACGCGCTGGAAAACTCCCGCATTGGCTCCCGTCCCGCACGCCGCACCGGCCGGGCCTCGCTCGATGACCTGCGGGCCATTCCGTGGGTGTTTTCGTGGACGCAGTCGCGTTTCTACCTGCCCGGCTGGTTTGGTGCGGGCAGTGCGCTCACCAAGCTCAAGACGGACGATCCAACGGCCTACAAAACCCTCGCCGCCGCATTGCCTGGCTCCGCCTTCCTGCGTTATGTGCTCACCAACATCGAAAGCTCCCTCGTCAGCGCCAACACGGATCTCATGCGTGCCTACGCGGGACTCGTCGAGGACACGGCGGTGCGTGACCGCTTCCTCAACACCATCCTCACCGAATACGAAACCACACGTGGCATCATCAACGAGCTGTTCCAGGGCACCTTCGAGGAACGCCGTCCGCGACTCGCCTACACGCTGAACATTCGCGAGGAACCGCTCAAGGTTCTGCATCACCAGCAAATCGCCCTGCTGCAAGAATGGCGCGCCCTCGTCACCGTCGGCAAAGCCGAAGCCGCCGAAGCCATGGTCGCCGACCTGCTCGTCTCGATCAATGCCATCGCGTCCGGTTTGCGTACGACGGGTTGATCGCGCCCGTCCACGATACTCTCCCGGTGCCACGCCGACCCAACGTTTGAACACGCGGGAGAAGATCGCCGCGTTGGCGAAGCCGAATCACGCGCCGCGTCTTTGGCCCGTCGAGGGTGGTTTCATACAGATCAGCGCCGGAACTCATGCGGCATTTAATCGCCTTTCATTGCCGCTGTCACGCGCAGGTGCATTTCGGGCAAGACACCGTGCATGGGCTTCTGCTAGCCTCACCATCTCAATCCGTATTCACGACCATGCGCTTACCATCATTCTTATTCCTCGCATTCCTCTCATCTGCGGCTTTGCACGCGGGTCCTGTCTCCCTCTTCGACGGCAAAACCCTCGACGGCTGGGACTTTGATCCCACCATGTGGCGTGTGGAAGGCGGCGTCATCACCGGCGGCTCCACCACCGAGAAGATCAAGAAGAACGACTTCATCAGCACGAAGAAGTCCTTCCACAACTTCGAGCTGAAGCTCAAAATCAAATGCAGCGGCGATCCGAAGACCGGCATGATCAATTCCGGCATCCAGATCCGCTCCGTGCGCGAGGGTGCGGCCATGAGCGGCTATCAGGTGGACTGCGGCGCGGGCTGGTTCGGCAAAATCTACGACGAGCACCGCCGCAACAAACCCATCTGGGTGCCCACGTCCGAGCAGCAGGCCGCGCTCGACAAGGCCGTGGATGTCTTCGGCTGGAACGAATACCGCATCCGCGCCGAAGGCCCGCGCATCCAGACCTGGATCAACGGCGTCCACTGCATCGACTACACCGAGACGGACAAAAACATCGCGCTCGACGGCCACATCGCCCCGCAGGTCCACAGCGGCGGCGTTTGCCTCGTGCAGGTCAAAGACATCACCATCGAAGAACTGCCTGCCACGCCCGGTGCGCCGACTTGGAAGACCGTAGAACGGGTTTTCCAACCCGTTCCCAAAAAGTCCACGAACGCACCCAAAGCTGAACGGGTTGGAAAACCCGCTCTACAGCGCGACATCAGCTACAACAACATCCAGGGCACCGCCAAAACCGCCCAAGAGCAGCTCAAGAAATTCCACCTGCCCGAAGGCTACGAAATCGAGCTCGTCGTGCAGGAAAGTGAATGCCTCGGCAAATTCGTCAGCGTCTATTTCGACCAGCGTGGCCGCCTGTGGACGCAGACCGCGCTGGAGTATCCCGTCGATGCGAATGAAAACCCCGCCTCCGCCGAGGCGGTCTATGCGGGCAAGGGCAAGGACAAGGTGCTCGTCTATCCGCGGGAGTCTTTGAATGCGAAGATTCCCGCGGGCGGACTCACCAACGCGACCGTCTTCGCCGACGGCCTCGCCATCCCGCTCGGCATCCTGCCCTGGGGCTCGGGCGATACCTGCTACGTGCAGCACGGCCACGATTTGAAGCTCTACAAAGACACGAACGGCGATGGCAAGGCGGACACCTTCGATGTCGTGCTCACTGGCTTCGGCGTGCAGGATTCGCATCTGTTTCCGCATCAGTTCACGCGGGCACCCGGCGGCTGGATCTGGATGGCGCAGGGCCTTTTCAACCACAGCCAGGTCCGCAAACCCGGCAGCGATGTGGTCGTTGAATGGCCAAAGTGCAGCATGGCCCGCATGCGACCCGATGGCAGCGAGTTTGAGGTCATCAGCACCGGCCCGAACAACATCTGGGGCCTCGTCATCACCGGCGAAGGCGAGACCTTCATCCAGGAGGCGAACGACTACGGCTACCCCGTCATGCCCTTCCACGAATACGCCTACTACCCCGGCGGCATGGAGGCTTTGAAGAAGAGCTACCAGCCCGATTTCCCACCGCAGGCCGACTTTCGCATGGGCGGCACCGGCTTGAGCGGCCTCGCACTCATCGAAAGCGGACCGCTAAAGGACAAAGAGGCCGCGCACACCATGGCCGTCGCCAATCCCATCATCTCGAAGATTCAAACCATCGCCATGCACCGCGACGGCGCGTATTGGCGGCTCGCCCAGCTCCCCGACCTCATCACCTGCGACGATCCTTTCTTCCGCCCCGTCGCCCTCACCAACGGCCCCGACGGCTGCATCTACATCGTCGATTGGTACAACAAGATCATCTCCCACAACGAGGTGCCGCGAAACCATCCCGACCGCGACAAGACGCGGGGGCGCATCTGGAGGGTGAAGCCCGTAGAACGAGTTTTCCAACTCGTTCCCAACGTTCCCGCAAGATCGCATGATGAACGAGTTGGAAAACTCGTTCTACAAATTCCCGATTTCACCAAGCTCAGCACCGATGAGCTCATCGCATCGCTCGGCAAAGAACCCGTCGGCAGAGCACATCTTGCCTGGCAAGAGCTGCTCGACCGCAAACAACTCCCAGCATCGCATTTTGCCGCTCAAGAGTATCTCGCCAGCAGTCAATTCGGTCAGATCAGTCAGATCGGCCGGAATCTGTCGGATCAAAACATCTCGGCACTCCTCTCCTTCGCCAAACCCCGCCTCCCCGGCCCCACCATCCAATCCTCCCGCGGCCCGAAGCAAATCCCCGTGCGCGAGGCCTACGACCGCGAGTTCGAGCGCTTCCTCGTCCGCATGTTCCTGGAGCGTCATCCCGACATCGTCGCGAAGTTCCTCGACTCCGAAGCTGCCGCGAAACTGCCCGTGGAGGCCCGCGTGCTCGCCTCGCTCGCGTTGGAGCCGAAGGCCAGCGCCTCCCGCGTCGCCAAACTGCTCCCGCAGCTCGACCGCGCCCCGAATGACGAGGAACTCCTCCGCCTCGCCCAGTTCCCCGCCGAACCCGGCGTCGGCGAAGCCCTCCAAGCGCTTCTCACGAACGAAAAATCCCGCGCCGCCGTCGCCGAGAAACTTCTGGCGCAGCGCACGAAGCTCGATGCGGCGAAGATCGCGCCGCTGCTGAGTGAAACCACGAAAAGCATGCTCGAAACCGCTCCTTCGCTGGCTTTGCAGCTCATCAGCGGCTTCCAGCTCACGAGTTTGGAGAGCGATCTCCTCGCGCTTTTGGAGCGGCGACGATCCGTCGCCAAAAATGATTCGGAAGGGCGACGACTCGTCGCCACTCCACAAATCCTCACCACCCTCCGCGACCTCCGCAGCGCCGAAGTCGGCCTCTTCGCCAGCATCGTGCAAAACGAGCCGGAGCTGCGCGATGCCGCGCTTGAAGCCCTCGCTGCCTCGCGCGCACCCGATGCAGGCACGAAGCTGCTCGCGCTCTATCCCTCGCTTCAGCCGCCGCAGCGCCGCAGCGCCCTCAACGCGCTCTCCAGCAGCAAAGCCGGCGCGAAGACCATCGTCACCGCGTTGCTCGACAAGAAACTCCCGCAAGCCGATCTCGACGGCCCCACCGTCGAGCGCCTCGCCAGCGTGCTCGGCGACGATCCCGCGGTCGAAAAACTCCAGCAGCAGCTCGGCGGCATCTTCCGCGAGATCTTGCTGCTCGACGGCCAGGACACCGCGTGGGTCGATTCGAAGATCACGCTCGACGGTCCCTTCACCGTCGAAGCCTGGGTGCGGCTTGCGCCCGGCATCGGCAATGAAGACAGCCTGCTCGGCAGCCAGGGGCAGATCGATCTGAACTTCTTCCAGTCGAAGTTCCGCGTCTGGATCGGCGAAAATGGCCTGCATGATGTCTGCGTGTCCACCAAGCCGATGACGCCCGATTTGTGGACGCACCTCGCCGTCACACGCGATGAGAGCGGCGTCTTCCGCATCTACCAAAACGGCGAGCTTGATGCCACTGGCGCGAAAACGACCACGGCGAAGTTCGAGAACTGCCAAATCGGCTGGAGCGGCCCGAAGAAAGGCACGGAAGGCGCGATGATGGAGTTCCGCGTGTGGAAGACGGCCCGCAGCGCTCAGGAGATCCGCAGCGACTTTGATAGGTCCTATGCGTCGCATGAGTCCCATAGGACCTATCTCAAGGCGGGCGAGAAACTCGGCAAAGGAGCCCGCCTCGCCAAAACCATCGACACCCCGCCGCTGCTCACCGAAGAAGCTGCGAAGACTCTCGACGCCCAATTTGCCAAATTCACCGCCTTGGCCCCGAAAGGCGATCCACAGGCCGGAAAAACCCTCAGCGCCCTGTGCATCGCCTGCCATCAAATCGGCAACGCGGGCGGTCAAATCGGCCCGAACCTCTCCGGCGCGGGCGCGATGGGCCTGGAGGCCGTGTTGCGCAACATTTTGACGCCGAACGCCGCCATGGAGCCCGGCTACCGCATCTATCGCGTCGAAATGAAAAACGGCGACCTCATCGACGCCTTCTTCGTCAGCGAGGACAAGGATGCCACCATCATCCGCCAGCCCGGCCTGCCCGACCGCCGCGTCCCCAAAGCCGACATCCGCAGCACGAAGTTCATCCGCCGCTCGCTGATGCCGGAAGGACTGCTCGACGCCTTGCCGGACCAGCAGGTGGCGGACTTGCTGGCCTATCTAATGACGCTGAAGGGATGAAAGGAGAACCTCCCGCGCCTCCGGATGACGGTCGTGCGGAGAAAAAGGAATGTCCCCACCCTGCGCATGACCGTCACGCGGGACTAGGGGAGTCTCCCCACCCCGCGCATGACCGTCACGCGGGACTAGGGTACTCTCCCCACCCTGCGCATGACCGTCACGCGGGCCCAGGGTACTCTCCCCACCCTGCGCATGACCGTCACGCGGGCC